>NZ_CP107841.1:8172326-8818140 GCF_036346855.1 Streptomyces europaeiscabiei | reverse complement strand
GTGTCGACGGCGCACATGTGAACGCCCTCGTCGGCGAGTTCGGCCGCGCTGGTGCGGGTGAGCATGTTGAGCGCGGCCTTGGCCATGTTGGTGTGCGGATGCCCGGCCGTCTTGTTGCGCACGGCGAAACGGCCCTCGACAGCGGTCACGTTGACCACGTAACGACGGGGGTGCGGTGCGGCGAGCAGCAGCGGCAGCAACCTGTCGCACAGGAGCGCCGGGGCGAGGGAGTTGACCAGCTGGGTCTCCAGGACCTCCGCGGGGTCGAGTTCGCCGAGCCGCGCCGACCAGGAGTTCTCCGGGGAGGGGTCGGGCAGCAGCCCGGCCTCGTCGGCCTCGCGCAGCGCGACGGGCAGGGCGGCGGCCCCGTCCTCCAGCATCCGCATCGGCGTGAACCCGGGTGCCTGCCGCGCCCCTTGGGGCAGCGCGTCGTACTCCCCGGCGGCCAGCAGCGCGTACGACTCCGGTGGCCGCCGTACCGTCTGGGCCGCGTTGTTCACCAGGATGTCGAGCGGCTCACCCTCCTGCCGCAACTGCTCGCACAGACCCAGCACTTGACGCGGGTCCCGCAGGTCGACGGCGACGACGGTCAGCCGGTCGAGCCACTTCGCGCTGCCGGGCTCGGCTCGGAAGCGGCGTACGGTGTCGTGCGGGAAGCGGCTGGTGACGAGCAGGTCGGCGCCGTCGCGCAGCATCATCAACGCCAGCTGGAAGCCGATCTTCACCCGGCCGCCGGTGAGCAGCGCGCGGCGCCCGCTCAGGTCGGTGCTCAGGCCGCGCCGCGCGGTGTTGTCGGCGGCGCAGCGCGGACACAGTCGGTGATAGAAGGAGTCGACCTGTCGATAGGACGTCTTGCAGACATAGCAGTGACGCGGCTTCAGGAGGACTCCCCCGCCGCCCGCCGCTGGTTCCGACAGTGGGGCGTCCTCGCGCCGGTCCAGGGCTCCGGTGGCGGTCGCGGCCATCACGGCGGCGTCCGCGGCGGACTTCTCGGCGCTGAGCGCCTTACGGCGACGCTGCCAACCGTCGCGTGCGAAGGACGCGGCGACCCGCTCGGCCCGTAGCCGCACGGGATCGCCGACGGGCAGCGCCCGCAGCCTGCCGACCGTACGATGGAAGGCCGCCAGCTCTTCCTCGGTGATCCCGCCGCCGTCGCCCATGCGTGCCCCGCCCCGCGTGTCCCGTGCCGTGTTCCCCTGTCCCGGCCCCGACCCGCGTGGCCTTCGGATCCGTGGAACGCCGAGCGCTGCGGAATCCGTCGCACGCGGTCCGGTCCGACCGGATTCGAACCGGTGTTTCCGCCATGCCGTAGCGGTGCGCCGACCTCTGCGCTACGTCCGGACCGCGCCCCCGGATCCTATGCGACCGCCTGGAACTCAGCCCACCGATTTATGACCGAACCGGCATACGGAGCCTGGCGGTTCGCGAACGGTCGGCGGTGTTCGGCGCCGTCGGATCGGCTGTTATCGGTGCCGTCGGATCGGCCGGTATCCCGGGCCGACTGCGGACGGGCCGTGGCCGCCTCCGCCGTCGCGGCCACGCGAAGCGTGTCCGAGCACTCCACGACGACGAGGGCCGGCGACGGCGCCGCCGGATCGACCGGTGTCGGAGCCGCCGGATCGGCCGGTGTCGGAGCCGCCGGTTCACCCGGCATCGGTACCGACCGTGGCTCAGCCGGTCTCGGTACCGACCGCCTCAGCCGTTCTCACCGCGCCGGATTCGCAGCCTCTCCTTCTCGGACAGCCCGCCCCAGACGCCGAACCGCTCGTCGTTGGACAGGGCGTACTGCAGACACGCGGTGCGCATCTCGCACATGCCGCAGATGCGCTTCGCCTCACGCACCGAGCTGCCGGGCTCGGGAAAGAAGAAGTCGGCCCCCGTCTGCGCACACAGCGCCCGCTGCTGCCAGACGCTGTCGAGTGGGGTGATCGTGTCGTTGTGCATGCCCAGCATCGTGGCGCGCACCGAAAAACGTTCGATCAACGTGACATCAACACGACGCCCAGGGCCCTCCATGTTCCCCGGGCCGGTGGAGCAGCGCACGACGGCGCGCCGAGCCACACCCGTGAGGGGCGGGGCTCCTACCAGGCACGCGCGCCGTGCGATCCCCCGTGTGGGCGCGACCAGCCACGACACACCCGCGGCCGACGACACACTCCCCGTCACCCCGCGGCTCAGCCCCAGCGGCAGCGCACCGGTGCCAGACTCGGAAGCACAGGCAACGGGCCCTCGGACCTCCGCAGAGGAGCACGACCATGCTCACCACCCGTTATGTCACCGGCGCCCCGAACTGGATCGACCTCGGCACCCCGGACATCGAAGGCGCCGCCACCTTCTACCACCACCTCTTCGGCTGGCAGTTCCGATCGGCCGGCCCCGACATGGGCGGCTACGGCTTCTTCCAGCTCGACGGCCGCACCGCCGCGGCCGGTATGCAGAACCCACCGGAGCAGGGCCCGCCGTCCTGGAACATCTACTTCCGGACACCGGACGCCGAAGCCACGGCCAAGGCGGTCGAGCAGGCGCACGGCTCGGTGCTGATGCGGCCCATGGACGTGGCGGACGAGGGCCGCATGGCGATCCTCGCCGACCGGGCGTCCGTGCCCTTCGGCATCTGGGAGCCCCGCCGCATCACGGGCCTCGACGTCGTCACGGACCCCGGTGCGCTGTGCTGGCTGGAGCTCTACACACCGGATCTGCCCGCGGCCGCCGGGTTCTTCAACTCCGTGTTCGGCTGGGAGACCTCCGCGATCGACATCGCCGGCGGCAGCTACACCTGCGTGAACCCTGCGGGAACCGATCCGGGGTCCATGTTCGGCGGCATCGTCCCGCTCGACGAGGACCCGAGCGAGACGGGGTCCGGGCCGTACTGGCTGCCGTACTTCGAGGTCTCCGACCCGGACGCCGCGGTGAGCAGGGCGCAGGAGCTGGGCGGCAGCGTCCGTACGCCCGCCACGGACCTCGCGGGCGCGGGGCGTTTCGCCAAGCTCGCCGACCCGTACGGGGCACGGTTCGCGGTGATCAGGAGTGAGCAGCCGGAGGGCTGAGGGACCACGCTGGCCGGCACCGCCGCACCGGGTCGGCGGCGGTGCCGATCAGCGTCGCTCGGTGTGCCATGGAGCCCGGACGCCGTTCGGTCTGTCGTCACGTCATGAACCCACACCCTTCTTGAGAGCGCTCTCAGTCATAAGTCTTGACGGCGCAACCTCCCCTGGGAACAGTGGGTGCACCACAGCAGGGGCCCCGTCCGCTGTGCCTCCACTCCCCCACATCCCAGGAGGCCACCGTGATTTCCCGCCGTATGTTCCTGTCCGGAACCGCCGCCGTCGTCAGCGCCCCCGTCCTCGGCACGCCCGCCCAGGCCGCGCCCGCGACGTGCCAACTCGCTCTGCGGAACGCCTCGTTGCCGGGCACGGTCCGGGCGTACGTCACCGGGCACGAGCAGTCGACGGGCGCCTGGGTGCTGCTGCGGGCCGACGGAGGTGTCTACCGGCCGGCCTCGCCCTCTGCGCCGCAGACACCGCTACCGGTCGACTGCGCGATCCCGCTCGGCGCGGCGGGCTCGGCGCCCGTGGTGCTGACGCTGCCTCAGATGTTCGGCGCCCGCGTCTACTTCGTACGGGACTCCACCCTCGAGTTCTTTCTCAACCCGGGCCCGGCGCTGGTCGAGCCCGCCTTCGCGACGCCCGCCGATCCCAACTACGGCAAGACATGGTCGTTCTGCGAGTTCACGTTCAACCCCACCCAGCTGTTCGCCAACATCAGTTACGTCGATCTGGTGACGGCCCTGCCGAACGGGCTGACGCTGGAGGGCGACACCACGCACACGGTCGCCCCGCTTCCCGACGGGGCGGTGGGCCGGATCGCCGCTGATCTGGTGGCGCAGTCGGCACGCGACGGCCAGCCGTGGGACCAGCTCGTCATCCGGGGCGGCGACGGCAAGGTGCTGCGGGTCATCTCGCCGCAGAACCTGATGGCGCCGTACTTCGGGCAGCCCGACCGGATGCCGTTCCGCGCCTACTGGAACTCCTACGTCGACCAGGTGTGGGAGAAGTACCGGGGGACGGATCTGCGGATCGACCTCCAGGGCGGGCGGGGCGTCCTCACCGGCCGCGTCTCCGGCGACACGCTCACCTTCGCGGGCGGCCATTCCTTCGCCAGGCCGACGTCGAAGGACATCTTCACCTGCAACCACGGCCCGTTCGCCAACAACCCCGGCGACCCCGACGACAAGAAGGCCCTCCTCGCCCGTCTCGCCGCCGGCTTCAACCGCTCGATCATGCTCACCCACCCCGCACAGCCGAACGGGACGACGGCGGCCGACTACTACCGGGGGACCGTGACGAACCACTGGTCGCGCGTGGTGCACGCCAACTCGCCCATCGGGTACGCCTTTCCGTACGACGACGTACGCCCCGACGGCCGGCCGGACGTGTCGGGCGCCGCCCACGACGGCAACCCGCGCCGGTTCACGGTGACGGTGGGCGCGTAGGCCCTGATGGGCGGCGGGAGCGGTCAGGCAGCCCCGAGCGGTCACGCGGAGGCGCGTCGTACCAGTGTCGTCGGCAGGACGACACTGGACGGCGCGCCGGTCAGGCCCTGCCCGTGCTCGTGCTCCCGCTCGTCGGGCAAGCGTCGTTCAAGGCCCCGGAGCAGCAGACGGGCCATCAAACGCCCCATCTCCTCTATGTCCTGACGGACCGTCGTCAATGGTGGATCGGACTGTTCGGCCACCGGCAACATGTCGTCGAAGCCCACCACGGCGACGTCCTCGGGAACCCTCCGTCCCCGCTCCCGGAGCACGCGCAGCGCCCCGGACGCGGACACGTCGTTGGCGGCGAACACCCCGTCCAGCTCCGGGTAACGGTCGAGGAGTTCCCGCATCGCGCGCTCCCCGCCCGCCGGGGTGAAGTCGCCCTCCACGATCAGCCGGGGGTCGGCGTCCACCATGACGTCCCGGAACCCGTCGAGCCGGTCCACGGCCGAGGTCTGATCGAGGGGCCCGGTGATGTGGGCGATCCGCGTGCGGCCGAGGCCGACAAGATGGCGTACGGCGTCCCGCGCGCCGCCCCGGTTGTCGCTGTCGACGTACACGGTGGGCGTGTCGCCACGCATGCCGTCCGCCCAGCCGGGCCGGCCGCCGAACACGGTCGGGACGCCGGCGCCCCGGATCAGCCCCGGCAAGGGGTCGTCCAGGTGCAGCGAGAAGACGAGCGCCCCGTCGACGTGCCCGCCGGCGAGATACCGCCCGACACGCGCGTAGTCCTCCGGGCCTTCGGTGAGCAGCAGGACGAGCTGCGAGTCGTGTGCCGTCAACTCTTTACTGATGCCGCGGAGTTGAAGGGCGAAGAAGGGGTCGGCGAAGACCCTGGTCTCCGGCTCGGCGATCACCACGGCCACGGCGTCGTGCCGCCGGGTGACGAGACTGCGGGCCGCCTGGTTCGGCACGTACCCGAGTTCCTCGACCGCCCTGCGCACCCGCTCGACCAGCGGCTCCCGAACGCCCTCGCCCCCGTTGACGACCCGCGACACCGTCGCCCTGGACACCCCGGCCCGCGCGGCCACGGCCTCCAACGTGGGACGCGACGCTGTCTCGGTCACTTGGGGACTCTCCTCCGGGGCGGTTGCGCCCAGGATAGCCCTGCGGAACATGCCTTTGAGAGCGCTCCCTGATCACTGACCGGCGACCGGCGACCCATGACCGGCGACGGGCGACGGGCGACCCATGACGGGCGACAGGCGACGGGCGACCCATGACCGGCGACCGGCCCAGCCTGTCGGTGTTGACCTTCAAGTTGGTTGAAGCCCCACGATGGACGGGTGCCGCATTCTGAACCGATTCCGAATCCCGGGCCGATGCCGATCGGTGTCTTCGCCCGCCGCAGTGGTCTGACCTCCAGCGCACTGCGGTTCTATGCCGACTCCGGGCTGCTGCGACCGGCCGAGGTCGACCCGGCCTCGGGCTACCGCTACTACACCGCCGACCAGATGGGCCGGGCCACCGCGCTGCGCCGCCTGCGCGAGATCGCCATGCCGCTCAGCGCTGTCGAGGAGGTTCTCGACGCCGGGCCCGAGGAGGCGGCCGGGCTCATCGACGAACACGTCGCACGGGTTCTCGGGGACGCGGCGGCGGCGCAGCGGACGGCCGTTGTCCTCAAGTCGGCCCTCGGTGACGTACCGAGTCTGCCGGTCGTCACGCTCAAGGGCCCCATGCTGGCCGACGCGGTCGAGCAGATCCTGACCGCGACCGCGCGGGAACCCGACCTGCCGGTCCTCGGCGGTCTGCGCATCGAGGCGGACCAGGAGGCGGTCACCCTGACCGCGACCGACCGCTACCGGCTCTCGACCCGGACGCTGGTACCGGCCGAGCCGCCGACGGCGACGTGGGCGGGCACGGTCAGCGGCGACGAGCTGCGGGTGGCGGTCGCCGAGGTGCGTCGTAGCGCGCTGGTGCGCGTCGAGGCGACGGCACACGGGATCCGGCTGTGTATGCCGGACCGGGAGGACCAGTACTGCCGGTTGCTGTCGGAGGAGTTCCCCGACCTCCGGCTGATGCTCGCCGCGTTGCCCGAGGTCACCACCCGCGTGACGCTCTCGAAGCAGCTGCTCCTGCGAGCCCTGGAGGAGCGGTGCGCCGAGCGGGTCGCCCTGCGCGTGGCCGAGCACGGGACGGACGTCCTGGTGGGCGGTGACGAGCAGTGCGAGTTGCGGCTTCCGGCCACCGTGACGGGACGGGCCCTCGACATCCGGTTCGAGCTGACGACGCTCTATCCGGCCGTGAGCACTGCCGTCGGGCCCGACGTGATGCTCGACCTGCGCGGCCCCGACCAGCCCGTCACGATCCGCTCGGCCGACCGCGGCGACCTCACCACCCTGGCCATGCCCGTCAGGGCCGCCCCTTCCACCTGAGCAATCCGCTCCGTCCGATCAACGACGACAAGGACCACATCCATGCCCCCCACCAGTACCCCCACCCCCACCCCCACCCCCGCCAGCACCAGCACCAGCACCAGCACCAGCACCAGCACCAGCACCGACCCCACCATGGAGGCCATCGGACAGGCCGTCACCGAGGGGCGCGCCGGGGACGTCGCCTCCGCACGTCGGCGACTCCTGGACCTCTGGTCCGCGATCGGTGTCACCGGTGACCCGCTGCACCGGTGCACTCTCGCGCACCACCTGGCGGATCTCCACGCCGACCCCGCCCAGGCCCTGGTCTGGGACGTGCGGGCGCTGGACGCCGCCGACGCGGTGACCCAGCAGCGCGTCCAGGAGCACGACGCCCGTCTGCACATCGCCGGCTTCTACCCGTCCCTGCACCTCAACCTCGCGGACGACCACCGCAGGCTCGCGTCTTTCGAGGCCGCCGGCCAACACATCGAAGCGGCTGCCCAGCACGCCCCGAACCTCCCCCAGGGCGCCTACGGCGACCTTCTCCGTGTGGCCATCGAGCAGGTGGCCGAGGCCATCGGCCTACGGGACACGGCCGAGCGGACACAGCCCGGTCGGAGTGCCCGCCACTGAACACCCCTCAGTGCTCATGGGGCGCTGCGGACGCATTCGACCCGTGCGGCTCATGCGGCTCGTACCCCGGGATCGTCCCGTCCGTCTTGCGCACCAGGAACAGGCCCGCCATGCCCATGTCGGAGTGAGACTGGACATGGCAGTGGTACATCCAGGCGCCCGCCCCGACACCTTCGCCCGCGATGACCTGGAAGCCGAAGGAGTCGGCCGGGCCGACGATCTTGTTGTCGATGACCTGGCTGGGGTCGTCGGGGCCGGTGAGCATGCCGGTGCGGTTGTCGGCCCAGCGGTGACCGTGCAGGTGGAAGGTGTGGTAGTACTCGCCGTGCGTGATGACGACGAACTCGACACGGTCACCGACGGTGGCGTCGAAGTCGGGCCCGGAGTGGGCGGGCCTGTTGTTGATGCGCAGGTCGTTGAAGACGACGGTGACGGTCTTGTCGGGGAGGACATCGCCCTTGCGGCGGACGACGACCGGGCCGTAGAGACCCTTGCGCAGGCCGCCCGTGCCGTGTTCGGTGCCGACGACGTGGTCGTGGTAGTTCCAGTAACCGGCGCTGCCCGCGCGCCAGGTGCCGTCCTCGCGGGCGCCGGGGGCGTGGGTGCGCCAGGTGTAGGTGCGGGTGCCGCCGGGCTCGACGTCGCTCTTGTTCAGCTTGGTGCCGTCGCTGGAGGTCTCGTAGTCGAGGCCGTGGACGTGCAGGCTCGCCGCCACGTCCATCGTGTTCTCGAACTCGATGTGCAGCGTGTCGCCCTCGTCGAGCTCGATCAGCGGGCCCGGTATCGAGGCCTTGCCCTTCTCGAAGCCGTAGCCCATCTGCCCGTCGGACAGCTTCTCGGCGTACATCTTGATGTGCTTGACCTCGCCGCCGGCCGGGGCCGTCCTCGCCCGCATGGCGGCGCTCACGGCCTCAGGAGCACCGACGGTCTCGATGGCCACGGACAACGATGTCGCGGCGGCCGCGCCGCCCAGCAGCACCCGCCGGTTGAACCCTCGTCTGTCCATCCCGTCCACGCGGAACTCCCTACCCTGATACGGATCTTGTGGAGACGCACCTGTGATCAGCCGGTGAGACGGTAGCGACAGCCCGGCTGTTTCTCCACACCCAGGACAAAGTTCGCACCATTCCGGTCATAGGTCTTGGCGAGCCGTGCAAATGGGGGCTAGCTTCCTTGGCGCTGTTGCTGTGACCGAGGAGGTGCCCATGTACTTACGAGGGTTGAGCGACGCGAGGAGACGGGCCTGGGCGGCCACGCTGACCGCCTCGGTCGTCACCGCGGGGCTTCTGTCGGGCCCCGCGGCCCATGCGGGCCCGGCGCCGGAGCCGCCGCTGACAACGATGTCGATCAAGTCTCCGCCGGGTGGTTCCGGCCCCCGGGTGCTGATCTTCCACGGCTCCGCGGCGGCCGGGGACGAGTCGCCCGTCGTGAACGCCGGGATCGAGGCGATCGAGAGGATCGGGCTGTCCGGGCCGGCGTCCGAACGGTTCGGGGTCGTCGCCACCGACGACGCCTCCGTCTTCACCGACGGGACCCGGCTGAGCGGCTTCAACGCCGTCGTCTTCCTCACCGGTGGTGGTGACGTCCTGGATCCCGAGCAGGAGGCGGGACTGGAGACCTATATGGAGGCGGGCGGCGGTTTCGTCGGCGTCCACGACGCGGCCCGCGCCGAGCCGTACTCGGACTGGTTCACGGGCCTGATCGGTGCCCGCCCGGCCGCGTCCGGCCCGACGACCGTGCAACGGGCGACCGTCGAGGTCGGTGACCGGCAGCATCCGGCCACCAAGAGCCTGCCCGCGCAATGGAAGCGGCCCGACAGGTGGCTCAACTGGACGAAGAACCCGTCCGGCACCGTGCACACCGTGGCCCGGGTGCGCGAGTCGACCTACCAGCCGGGTGCGAGCGCCAACGGCTGGGACCACCCGGTGAGTTGGTGCCGTGACTACGACGGCGGCCGTTCCTTCTACACGGGCATGGGCGGGACCGTCTCGGCGTACGACGAGACCGACTTCCGTACGCATCTGCGCGGCGCCCTGTTGTGGACGTCCCGTCTGGCGCGGGCCGACTGCAAGGCGACGATCGACGCCAACTACAAGGCGGAGCGGCTGACCCGGCCCAACCAGCCAGGGCAGAACGACCAGATCGGCGAGCCGCACGGCCTGGTCACCGCGCCCGACGGGCGGGTTCTCTACATCGGCCGGGGCGGCGCCGACTCGTCCCGGCCCGTGGTCACCGACTGGAACAATCCGGACATCGGCAAGGGCAAGGGCGAGGTCCACGTCTACGACCCGAGGACGAAGCAGGTCACCCTCGCGGGCGCGCTCACGGTCTTCGGCAACAAGGGCGGCGGCGACGAGCTGATCAAGGTCGAAGAGGGCCTGCTGGGGATCGAGCTGGATCCGGGTTTCCAGCAGAACGGCTGGGTGTACCTGCACTACACACCGCACTCGCAGATCGACCGTGACACCCGGATGGCCGAGCGCCGGGTCTCCCGCTTCACTCTCGATCCCGCGACGAACAAGCTGGACCTGGGCAGCGAGAAGGTGCTGCTCAAGTGGCCGGTCCAGATCCACAGTTGCTGCCACGCGGGCGGCGGGATGACCTGGGACTCCAAGGGCAACCTGTACATCGCGACCGGCGACAACAACTCAAGCGGCTTCAGCGGTGGTTACTCGGGCAACAACCCCGAGCCGAACTACAAGGGTGTCTCGTTCGCCGACGCGCGCCGCACCGCCGGCAACACCAACAACCTCAACGGCAAGATCCTCCGCGTCCACCCGGAGCCCGACGGCACCTACACGCTGCCCGCGGGCAACCTCTTCACCGGCAGGGAGACCGCCGAGGGCGGCGGCAAGACCCGTGGTGAGATCTATGTGATGGGCGTCAGGAACCCCGCGCGGATCTTCGTCGACAGGCAGACGGACGTCCTCTACTCCGGCTGGGTCGGCCCGGACGCGAGCGCACCGTCGACGACATGGGGTCCGGCGAAGTACGACACGTTCGCCGCCATCACCGAGGCGGGCAACCGGGGCTGGCCGTACTGCATGGGCAACAGGCAGCCCTACCGGGACCGCAATCTGCCGGACCCCTCGAAGCCGCTCGGCTGGTACGACTGCGACCACCCGAAGAACGAGTCCCCGAACAACGACGGGCTCGTCAACCTGCCCCCGGTGACCGGCAGCAACATCTGGTACTCGCCGCAGGGCGGCGCCCCCGACTTCCCGCGCGACGCGAACGGCATCCCCTCGTACAAGAACGAGGAGGCCACGTACCTGCTGCCGTGGCTGAAGGGCGGCGGCCAGGCCACCATGAACGGGCCGGTCTACCGATACTCCGCTTCCGATGCCGGCTCCGGTCGCTGGCCCGCCTATTGGGACGGAAAGTGGTTCGTCGGCGACTTCTACGACGCCGACCAGCCGCGCCACGCCGTGCTCACCGATCCGAAGAACCAGGGCAGCGGCGGACTCCCGATCCACGCGGAGTCGCTGAAGAAGATCGTGCCCGTCGGGACCGACGGCATCAGGAACCTCATGGACTGGAAGTTCGGGCCGGACGGCGCGCTGTACGTCCTGGACTACGGGCGCGGCTTCTTCACCTCGGACGCCAAGTCGGCGTTGTGGCGCGTCACCTACACGGGCGGCGGTCCGACGCCGGCGGCCGACGAGCTGGCCGGGAAGGCGGAGTGATGCGCGAAGGACGCCTGTGGGCGACATTGTTGGCGGCCCTGCTGTTGGTGCTCGGGCTCACGTCGACGTCCGCGTCCGGCCGTACCGAGGAGGCGCGGGACCGGGCCGCGGCCGCCCAGACGCTCACCTGGACCGCCGGTGACGACATCACCAAGTACCTGTCCGCCCCGCGGACCGCCGTGGCGGGCCCGACCACCATCGTCTTCGAGAACAGCAGGGCGACCGGCAACACCATGGGGATGCCGCACACGTTGACGTTCGACGTCTCCGACCCGGAGTACAACAACGACGTCCCGCTCAACATCCTGGCCAACCCCGGCGACGACCAGGGCGGCCGCCACAGCGCCGAGGTCACGCTCGCCCCGGGCCGCTATCGCTACTACTGCACCATCCCCGGGCACGGACAGATGCAGGGCATCCTCGTGGTGACCGAGGGCACCGGTGAGGACACCACCGCTCCTCAGACGGCGGCCCAGGTCAGCGGTACGCAGAACGCCCAGGGCGCGTACGTCGGTTCGGCGTCGGTGGCGGTGAGCGCGACCGACCCCGGCGGCTCGGGGGTCGAGCGGGTCGAGTACGCGATCGGCGACACCGGCGCCTGGCTGCCGTACACCACACCCGTGGTGGTCGACCAGGTCGGCACGCACAGGATCCGCTACCGGGCGGTCGACAAGGCGGGCAACACGGCGGCCGAGAAGAGCGTCATGTTCACCGTCGTCGCGCCGCCGACGGACGACACGACCGCGCCGGAGACCTCGGCGACGGTGACCGGTGAGAAGAACCCGCAGGGTCACTACGTGTCCATGGCGACGGTCACCGTCTCCGCCTCGGACACCGGGTCGGGGGTCAACACCATCGAGTACGCGCTCGGCGAATCGGGGGCCTGGCAGCCCTACACCGCGCCCGTGATGGTGCACGAGGTCGGCACGCACAAGGTGCGGTACCGGGCCACGGACAGGGCGGGGAACGTCGCGGCCGAGAAGAACGTCGGGTTCACGGTCGTCGCCCCGCCCGCCGCCGACACCACACCACCGGTGACGGGCGTGACCGTCGAGGGCGACCGGAACTCCGCCGGCGCCTATCTCAGGAGGGCCGAGGTCACCGTCGGCGCCACCGACCACGGCGGCTCGGGTGTCGCCACGATCGAGTACTCACTGGACGGCGGCCCCTATCTCGCCTACACCGCACCGGTGCTGGTCGACCGCGCGGGCACGCACACGGTGGCGTACCGGGCGAGCGACAGGGCGGGGAACACGGCCACGGCCCGTTCCGTCAGCTTCACGGTCGTGTCGGGCGGCGGCGTCCCCGCGCCCAACTGCGCCGAGTACGACGAGCGGTTGACGGTCTTCGTCGGCACGGTCGACTCGGGGGTGCCGAACCGGGTCACCAACAACCGTTGCCGCGTCAACGAGCTGATCGAGGACGAGAAGGAGTGGACGTCCCACGCGCTGTTCCTGAAGCACGTGGACACCGTCCTCGACAGGCTGTTCAGGGAAGGAGTCGTCGACCGGCGCGAGTACACGGCCGTCAAGGAGGCGGCGGCGGAGTCGGGCATCGGCAGGCCCGGCCAGACGGAGGGGTACCGCACGATCCTCGACGGCACGCAGGAATCGTTCGCCAAGTGGCAGCAGGTGGGGGGCGGTTCGTTCGCGCTGAACCCCGACGGCTCGATCACCTCCGGTACGACGAGGGCCGGGCTCGGCATGCTGTGGTTCCCCGAGCGGAAGTACGGTGACTTCTCGCTGCGCCTGCAGTGGCGTGACGACGCGCCCGGCACGTCGAACGCCAACTCCGGTGTGTTCGTGCGCTTCCCCGGGGTCCACGACCACCCGGAGGAGTCGCGGCCGGAGTGGGTGGCCATCAAGTACGGCCATGAGGTGCAGGTCCTCGACCGGCCCGACGGCGACATGTACAAGACGGGGTCGGTCTACGGCTTCGACCGGGTGGGGCTCGCCGGTGCGGGCGTCACCCAGAAGGGCACCTGGAACGACTACGAGATCCGTGTGGTCGACCAGCACTACTCGGTCTACCGCAACGGCGTCCTGATCAACGAGTTCGACAACACCGGCGGGCAGGACTTCACCCCGCCCCGCTCGGACGACCCGGGCACGGACGGGCGCCGGTTCGCCTCCGGCCACCTCGGCCTCCAGGTGCACGGCACGACGGATGTCGTCTCCTACCGGGACATCCGGATCAAGGAACTGTAGGGAACCACGGTGACCCGCGCCCCGCGAGGGACGCGGGTCACCGTCACGTCTTCTTCGCCCTGCTCGGCTGCACCCTCTTCGGCTCCCCCGGCATCTTCGGATACTCCGGCGGATACGGCAGGTCCCCGAGCCCGTGGTCGTGTTCGTCCCGCGAGGCCAGTTCCAGCAGCGCCTCCAGGGAGAACGCGTGGTCGTCCATGTCGGCGTGCACGTCACCGACCTCGGCGAAGCGCCGCGGCATGCTCGCCAGGTCGAAGTCGCGTGGGACGGCGACGCCCACCTCGTCCCAGGTGAGGGGCGCGGAGACGGGTGCGTGCGGGCGGGGCCGTACGGAGTAGGCGGAGGCGATGGTGCGGTCGCGGGCGGTCTGGTTGTAGTCGACGAAGATCTTCTCCCCGCGTTCCTCCTTCCACCAGGCAGTGGTCACCTGTTCCGGCATCCGGCGCTCCAGTTCGCGGGCGACGGCGATGGCGGCCCGGCGTACCTGGGTGAAGGTCCAGTCGGGCCGGATCGGCGCGAAGACGTGCAGGCCACGGCCGCCGGAGGTCTTCGGCCAGCCGCGCAGCCCCCCGTACTCGTGCAGGACCTCGCGCAGCTCGTGCGCGGCGCGCACCGCGTCGGCGTAGTCCGTGCCGGGCTGGGGGTCGAGGTCGATGCGGAGTTCGTCGGGACGGTCGACGTCGTCGCGGCGGACCGGCCACGGGTGGAAGGTGAGCGTGCCGAACTGGGCGGCCCACACGACGGCGGCGACCTCGGTGGGGCACATCTCGTCGGCGCTGCGGCCGCTGGGGAAGGTGATGTGGGCGGTGGGGATCCAGTCGGGCATGTTCTTGGGGGCCCGCTTCTGGAAGAAGTTCTCGCCCGTCACCCCCTCGGGGTAGCGCTCCAGGGTGGTGGGCCGGTCGCGCAGGGCCCGCAGGATGCCCGGGCCCACGGCGATGTAGTACCGGGCGAGGTCCAGCTTGGTGAAGCCGCGCTCCGGGAAGAAGATCTTTCCCGGGCTGGACAGCCGTACCGTCCGCCCCGCCGCCTCCAGCTCCACCGCTTCACCCATGCGGCCACCGTAGGGGGAACGACCAGATGCCGCATACCGGGCGAATTCCATCGCGCGGTCGGAGAATCTGAGGCATGGATCTTCCGGTGATGCCGCCCGTGAAACCGATGCTCGCCAAGTCCGTGGCGAAGATCCCGCCGGACATGCACTACGAGGCGAAGTGGGACGGTTTCCGGGCGATCGTGTTCCGCGACGGGCCCGAGGTGGAGATCGGCAGCCGGACGGGGAAGACGCTGACCAGGTATTTTCCCGAGCTGGCGGAGGCCCTGCGGGAGCGGCTGCCGGAGCGCTGTGTGATGGACGGCGAGGTCGTGATCGTCCGGGACGGGCGGCTGGACTTCGACGCCCTGACCGAGCGTATCCACCCCGCCGACTCCCGCGTCCGGATGCTGGCGGAGACGACCCCGGCCTCCTTCGTCGCCTTCGACCTGCTCGCCCTGAACGACGAGTCGCTGCTCGACGTCCCGCTCACCGACCGGCGCGCGCTCCTGGAGCTGGCCCTGTCCGGGGTGACGGCTCCGGTCCATGTCGCCCCGGCGACCACGGATCGCGAGCTGGCCGAGCAGTGGTTCGAGCAGTACGAGGGGGCGGGTCTGGACGGGGTGATCGCCAAGCCGCGCAGTCTGCTCTACCGGCAGGACGAGCGGGCCATGTTCAAGATCAAGCATGAGCGGACGGCGGACGTGGTGGTCGCCGGCTACCGCTTCCACAAGAGCGGGCCGGTGGTCGGCTCCCTGCTGCTGGGGCTGTACGACGGCGGCGGCACGCTCCAGCACATCGGCGTGTGCGCGGCCTTCCCCATGAAGCGGCGCGCGGAACTGGTGGAGGAGCTGGAGCCGCTGCGGTTGGAGGACGTCGGGGAGCACCCCTGGGCGGCCTGGTCCGACGAGGCGGCGCACGAGACGGCACGGCTGCCGGGCGCGCCGAGCCGGTGGTCGGCGAAGAAGGACTTCTCCTGGGTGCCGCTGCGGCCCGAGCAGGTCGCCGAGGTCGCGTACGACCACATGGAGAACGGTGTCCGCTTCCGCCACACGGCTCGCTTCCGCCGCTGGCGCCCGGACCGCACGGCGGAGAGCTGCACCTACGCACAGCTGGAGGAGCCGGTGACCTACGACCTGGCGGAGATCCTCGGGCCCGACAACCGGTGAACCACGCCCTGGCGTGGATCGGCGGGCCCCACGGTGGACGGTGACGGCCGGTCCCGGAATCCGACCGCGACGGCCGGACCACCGGCCTATGCACCGGCCCGCGACGGTGGGGCGGCCGGCCCGACGCCGGCCCGCGACAGCCGACAGCCGGACGGGCCCCCACGCCGACCCGCGCCGGTCAGGGCTCCATCACGACCTTGATCGCCCCGTCCTCCTTGCGCTGGAACATCTCGTACGCGTGCGGGGCATCGGTGAGCGGCACCCGGTGGGTGGCGAAGGCGTCGACGCCCAGGGGGTCGTCGTCCGTGAGGAGCGGCAGGATGTCGTCGGTCCAGGTGCGGACGTTGGCCTGGCCCATGCGCAGCCGGATCTGCTTGTCGAACAGGGTGAGCAGCGGCAGC
This sequence comes from Streptomyces europaeiscabiei, assembly GCF_036346855.1. Taxonomy (NCBI): domain Bacteria; kingdom Bacillati; phylum Actinomycetota; class Actinomycetes; order Kitasatosporales; family Streptomycetaceae; genus Streptomyces; species Streptomyces europaeiscabiei. The sequence goes on along the minus strand of NZ_CP107841.1, from coordinate 8,802,120 downwards.
GGGTCGACCTTGCCGCCGTAGACGCCGGAGAGGGAGATCGTGCCGCCGCGCCGTACGAGGTCGATGGCCGTGTAGAGGGCGGCCAGCCGGTCCACGCCGAGGTGCTCGGCGAAGCGCGAGCTGACCGCCCGGGGCAGATGGCCGGCCGCGTTCTGGATGAGCCGGGCGGCCGCGCTGCCGTGGGCCTCGGTGCCGACGGCGTCGATCACCGAGTCGGGTCCGCGTCCGGCGGTCCGGTCCTGGACGGCGGCGACCAGGTCCTTCTCGTTCTCGAAGTCCCTGAGGTCGAACGTCTCGACACCCCTGTCGCGCGCCCGGCGCAACCGCTCGGGCACCAGGTCGACCCCGAACACCTGCTCGGCGCCGCGTTGCATGGCCACCCGGCACGCCATGTCCCCGATGGGGCCGAGGCCGAGCACGGCGACGCTGCCGCCGGGTGGGACGTGCGCGTACTCGACCGCCTGCCAGGCGGTGGGGAGCACGTCGGAGAGGTAGAGGAACCGGTCGTCGGCCGGCCCTTCCGGCACCTTGATCGGCCCGAACTGTGCCTGCGGGACGCGCAGGTACTCGGCCTGGGCGCCCGGCACCGAGCCGTACAGCCGGGTGTAGCCGAAGAGGGCCGCGCCCATGCCCTCGCCGGTGCACTGGGTGGTCTCGCACTGGGTGGGGAGCCCGGTGAGACACATCCAGCAGTTGCCGCAGGCGATCTGGAACGGCACCACGACCCGGTCCCCGGCGGACAGGTCCGGCACCCCGGCGCCGACCTGCTCGACGATTCCCATGGGTTCGTGGCCGAGGATGTCGCCCGGCGTCATGAACGGGGTGAGCACCTCGTACAGGTGCAGGTCGGAGCCGCACAGCCCGGTGGAGGTGATCCGGATGACCGCGTCCGTCGGCTCCTGGATCACCGGATCGGGCACGGTCTCCACGCGTACGTCCCGCTTGCCCTGCCACGTCACAGCCTTCATCGCGCCCACACTCCGTTCCCTCGCCGACAGGTTCGGCACGGGTACCCGGCGCCCCACCCGCGAACCACGGAGAAGCATGGAGAACCAACAAGTATGGCCATCTATGAACTTATAAGCGCACAATCGAAGGCATCATGGATGAGATGACCACGGCACACAGGGGACTGAGGGCATGGCGGGCACGCCATCGCTCGTTGACGGGACCCCTGCTCGCCGCCCTGAGCGCGGCCGCCCTTCTGGCGGGCTGCACCGTGACCGGCCCTGACAGCGACGACGGACGGGGGCGGGACGGCCGGACCAGCGCGCCGCCCGTCGGCTCCGTACTCGCCGTGAAGATCGACAACGTCTCCGCCGCCCGCCCGCAGACCGGCCTCGACGCAGCGGACATCGTCTACGCCGAGCAGGTCGAGGGCGGCCTCAGCCGGCTGATGGCGGTGTACGCGACGAAGCTGCCGAAGGCGGTCGGGCCGGTGCGCAGCGCCCGCGAATCCGACCTGGAGCTACTGCGCCAGTTCGACGAGCCGACCCTGGCCTTCTCCGGCGCGCAGGGAAAGCTCCTTCCACTGATCGACAGGGCGCCCCTGCGCGCGGAGACCCCCGAGGACTCCCACGACGCGTACTTCCGGGGCGACGAGAAACCCGCCCCGCACAACCTGTATCTGCGCCCCGCGCATCTGGTCGGCCCGCCCCCCGGCGCCGACGCCCTCACCACCGGCTTCCGCTACGGCCCCGCCCCCGCCGGCGGCACCCCCGAGGACTCACGCACCGTCCGCTATCCGGCGGCCCGCTTCACCTTCACCTGGTCCGACGACAGCCGCCGCTGGCAGGTCTCCATGGACGGCACCCCGACGATCACCACCGACGACACCCGAGTCGCCCCGGCCACGGTGGTCGTCCAGTACGTGACGATCCGCAAGTCCCGGTTCCACGACTATCTGGGCAACAACACCCCGTACACGGAGACGGTGGGCTCGGGCCGCGCGGAGGTCCTGCGGGACGGCCGGGTCTTCGACACGAACTGGGAACGCAGCACACCCGGGGACGGCACGACCTTCACGACGACGGACGGCAGGCCGATGAACTTCGCGGAGGGCCAGGTGTGGGTGGTGTACGCGAAGGCGTGAGAACGCCGCACCGCAACCAGCCACGACCGACCCGCAGCCGGAAGAGGTCCCCCAACGGCGGAGCTACCGGGCGCCCGACGACTCGGCAGGGCTGCGCAGCGTCTCCGCCGCGTCCGCGACCCGCCGTATCAGCTCGAAGAACACCTCCTGCTCCTGAGCCGACAGCGGCGCGAGGAACACCTGGTTCATCCGGGCCGTGCGCACCGTGAGCTTGCGATGCGTCCGCACGCCGTCCTCCGTGAGCCGCAGCAGGAACCGCCGCCCGTCCTGCGGGTCGCGCACCTTGTCGAGAAGACCCCGCCGCCCGAGCCGGCTGATGACCTCGGACATCGTGGACCGGTCGAGCCCCACCCGCTCGCCCACGGTGCGCTGGTCGAGCCCCGGCTCGGCGACGAGCGTGTTGAGGACCGCGAACTGCGGCGAGGTGGTCTCCTCGGAGACCATCACGTTCCACAGCAGGTAGTGGGCCTGCTGCAACCGTCGGGCCAGGTGCCCGGGGTGGGCGGAGAGGTCCACCGCGGCCATGTTCGCTCCTCGGCTCGGATGAGTCGGACACCGTCAACCGTGACACACCGACGACGATTCGTTCGTACACTGAACAATATCCGCCACCGGGCCGAGCGTGTCCATCACCAGGTACGCAAGTGACCTTTCCTTTCCTGTGAGCCTTGACGAGGGGGCCGACGAGTGGCAGCGTGAAGGAAACTTCACTCAAATGCTCAGTGCCCTGATTAACCGGCACCGGGTGCTCGGACGAGATGGGGCCTCACGGATGGACAAGGTGGTCGCCACAGCCCTGGAGGCGGTGGCCGATGTGCCGGACGGCGCGACACTCGCCGTCGGCGGGTTCGGACTGGGCGGTGTGCCGAACGTGCTGATCCAGGCGCTGTACGAGCGGGGGGTCTCGGGTCTCGGCGTGGTGTCCAACAACTGCGGGGCCATGGAGTCCGGCCTCGCGGTCCTCCTCGCGGCGGGCCGGATCGCCCGGGTGACCGCTTCGTACATCGGGGGGAACAAGGAGTTCGCGCGCCAGTATCTCGCCGGTGAGCTGGAGCTCGAGATGATCCCGCAGGGCACGCTCGCCGAGCGGCTGCGCGCGGGCGGCGCCGGAATCCCGGCCTTCTTCACCCCGGCCGGCGTGGGCACCCAGGTCGCCGACGGCGGGCTGCCCTGGCGCTACGACGGCGACGGCGGCGTTTCGCTGGCCTCGCCGCCCAAGGAGGTCCGCGAGTTCGACGGCTCCGAGTTCGTGCTGGAACACGGCATCCGCACCGACTACGCGCTCGTCCGGGCGGCCAGGGGCGACCGGCACGGCAACCTGGTCTTCAACAAGTCCTCCCGCAACTTCAACCCGCTCGCCGCGATGGCCGGCAAGGTCACGATCGCCGAGGTCGAGGAGCTGGTCGAGCCGGGCGAGATCGACCCTGACGCCGTGCATCTGCCCGGCATCTTCGTGCAGCGGGTCATCGCCCTCACCCCCGAGCAGGCGGCCGACAAGAAGATCGAGCGGCGCACGGTCTCCGCGCCCTCGGCACGAGAGACGGTGAGCCGGTGATGGCCTGGACCCGCGAGCAGATGGCCGCCCGAGCCGCGCGCGAGCTCAAGGACGGTCAGTACGTCAACCTCGGCATCGGCCTGCCGACGCTGATCCCGAACCACCTCCCGGCCGACGTCGAGGTGATCCTGGAGTCGGAGAACGGGATCCTCGGCACCGGCCCGTACCCGGCCGAGGAGCAGGTCGACCCCGATCTGATCAACGCGGGCAAGGAGACCGTCACGGTCCTGCCCGGGGCCTCGTACTTCGACTCGGCGCTGTCGTTCTCCATGATCCGCGGCGGTCACATCGACGTGGCCGTCCTCGGCGCGATGCAGGTCTCCGCCGGCGGTGACCTCGCCAACTGGGCGGTTCCCGGCAAGATGGTCACCGGGATCGGTGGTGCCATGGACCTGGTCCACGGCGCGCGTACGGTCATCGTGGTCATGACCCACACCGCCAAGGACGGCTCGGCGAAGATCCTTCGGGAGTGCGCGCTGCCGCTGACCGGCAAGGCATGCGTGAACCGGATCATCACCGATCTGGGTGTGCTCGACGTGACCGACGAGGGCCTGGTGCTGGTGGAGACCGCGCCCGGTGTCACCGTCGAGGAGATCGTCGCGAAGACCGCCGCCAAGGTGCGCGTCCCGGAGGAGATCCAGTCATGAACAACGGTCCGCGCGACGTCCTGGAACTGGACGAGGCGTTCGCCGCCCAGGTGCTCGGCTGTGTCGCGGAGTGGCCCGAGTTCGACCCGGCCGTCCTCAACCCGCAGGGCGGGGCGATCGCCCTCGGCCATCCGCTGGGTGCGTCCGGTGCGCGGCTGGCGGGCACGGTCGCCCACCAACTGGGCCGCAAGGGCTCGGGGGTCGGCGTCGCCACGCTGTGCATCGGGGGCGGGCAAGGGCTCGCCCTCGTTCTGGAACGCTGAGCACCGCCTGCGGCCTCGGGCCGGCCGGTCGCGCCCGCGCGGCGGAGCCGCACAGGGACCACAGCCCCGCGCCCCCACGGGCCATGACGCCGAACCCGACTTCGACGAAACCCTCAGAGACCTCAGGGAACCCGTATGACACTCACCCAGCACGACATCGACCAGGAGATCGCGGCCGAGCACGCCGCGTACGAGAAGAGGGTCGCCGACGGTGCGCCGGTCGAGCACCAGCCGCGCCGCGACTACGCCCCGTACCGGTCCTCGGTGCTGCGGCACCCGAAGCAGCCGCCCATCGGCATCGACGTCACCAAGGACCCGGAGCTGGTGGAACTGTCCTCCCCCGCTTTCGGGGAACGGGACATCACCGAGATCGACAACGACCTGACCCGGCAGCACAACGGCGAGCCGATCGGTGAGCGCATCACCGTCTCCGGCCGGCTCCTCGACCGCGACGGGCGCCCGCTGCGAGGCCAGCTGGTCGAGATCTGGCAGTCCAACGCGGCCGGCCGGTACTCCCACCAGCGCGAGCAGCACGACGCGCCCCTGGACCCGAACTTCACCGGCGTCGGCCGCACGCTGACCGACGACAGCGGGCACTACCGCTTCACGACGATCCAGCCGGGCCCGTACCCCTGGCGTCAGCACGTCAACGCCTGGCGCCCGGCCCACATCCACTTCTCGCTCTTCGGCTCGGCGTTCACCCAGCGGCTCGTGACGCAGATGTACTTCCCGAGCGACCCACTGTTCCCCTACGACCCGATCATCCAGTCGGTGACCGATGACGCGGCCCGGCAGCGGCTGGTCGCCACCTACGACCACAGCCTGTCGGTGCCGGAGTTCTCCATGGGCTACGTCTGGGACATCGTGCTCGACGGCCCGCAGGCCACCTGGATCGAAGAAGGACGCTGACCTGCCATGACGAAGATCGACACCAACCGCCCGGAGACGGTGCTCCCGACCCCGTCGCACACGGTCGGCCCCTTCTACGGCCACGCCCTGCCCTTCCCCGGCGGCGGCGACATCGCCCCGGTCGGCCACAAGGACACCATCTCCCTCCAGGGCTACGTCCTCGACGGCGAGGGCAACCCGCTGCCGGACGCCTTCCTGGAACTCTGGGGCCCGGACCCGGACGGCAACCTCTCCCAGGTCGACGGCTCCATGCGGCGCGACCCGGCCAGCGGCGGCTTCCTCGGCCGCAACGGCGTGGAGTTCACCGGCTGGGGCCGCGTCCAGACCGACGCCAACGGGCACTGGACCGCGCGTACGCTGCGGCCCGGCGCGCGCGGGCGGAACGCGCCGTACCTCAGCGTGTGCGTTTTCGCGCGGGGCCTGCTCGTCCACCTGTTCACCCGGATCTACCTGCCGGGCGACGAGGCCGCGCTCGCCGCGGACCCGCTGCTCTCCCGGGTGGACGAGGCGCGCCGGGGCACACTGATCGCCGAGGAGCAGGGCAACGGCACCTACCGTTTCGACATCCGCCTTCAGGGCGAAGGCGAGACGGTCTTCCTGGAGTTCCAGTGACTTCTGCTGACGCCGACACCGGTCTGCTCGCTCCCGGGTGGGCCGGTTCCCCGGCCGCGGCCTCGACCGGCGACACCGCCTACCTTCAGGCGCTGCTCGACACCGAGGCCGCACTGACCCGCGCCCAGGCCGCGCTGGGGCTTGTCCCCGTCGCGGCGGGGCCCGCGGTGACCTCGGCGGCGGTTGCCGCCGCCTTCGACCTGCCGTCACTCGCGGCGCGCGCCCGCGGCGGCGGCAACCCGGTGATCCCCCTGGTCGCGGACCTCACGACGGCGGTCGGCGGCGAGTACGGCCCCTTCGTTCACCGGGGTGCGACCAGCCAGGACATCATGGACACGGCGACGATGCTGGTCGCCGCTCGCACGCTCGACCTGATCCTGACGGACCTCGGCCGTACTCAGTCCGCGCTGGCCGCCGTCGCCGCCGCGCACCGGGACACCGCGATGCCGGGCCGCACCCTCACCCAGCACGCCGTACCCACGACCTTCGGGCTGAAGGCGGCGGGCTGGCGCTCGCTGATCCTGGACGCCAGGGACCGCCTCACGGCCGTACGGGCGAGCCTGCCCGTCCAACTCGGAGGCGCGGCAGGCACGTTGGCTGCCTTCACCGCCTTCCGGACGACCGGCGCCCGGGCCACGGCAGCCCCCGCACATCCGGTCGACACGCACGCCCTGGTCGCCGCGTACGCCCGCGAACTCGGCCTCCGCGCACCCGAGTTGCCCTGGCACACCCTGCGCACCCCGATCGCGGACCTCGCCGGAGCGCTGGCCTTCGCCGCGGGCGCCCTGGGGAAGATCGCGGTGGACGTACTCACCCTGGCCCGTACCGAGATCGCGGAGGTCGCCGAGGGCAGCGGGGGCGGTTCGTCGGCGATGCCGCACAAGGCGAACCCCGTACGGTCCACGCTGATCGTGGCGGCGGCCCGGCGGGCACCCCAGCTGGCGGCGACGCTGTACGGCGCGCTGCCCGCCGAGGACGAGCGGCCCGCCGGGGCGTGGCACGCCGAGTGGGAGCCGTTGCGCGACCTGCTCCGGCTGGTCGGGGGTGCGGCACGGGACGCGGTGGACCTCACGCGGGGCCTGCGGGTGGACGCCGACGTGATGCGCCGGCACCTGGACCTCACCCACGGGTTGATCGTCTCCGAGCGGCTGGCGGCCGAGCTGGCCCCGGTGCTGGGCAGGGCCCGCGCCAAGGAGCTGCTGACGCGGGCGGCCGGGCGGGTCCACACCGAAGGCCGGTCCCTCGGCGAACTGCTGGCAGAGGAACCGGAGTTGCAGGACCTCGACCTGGCGGATCTCACCGATCCCACCCACTACACCGGCTCCGCCGGAGCCCTCACCGACCGTGCCCTGGAGCGACGTTGACCGACAAGCTGCTCAACCACCGCGCGGAGGGCCCGGCCTCCGCTCCCCCGCTGCTGCTCGGCCCCTCCCTCGGCACTTCGACCAGGCTGTGGGACAAGGTGGCGCCCGAGCTGTCGATCACACACCGGGTGATCCGCTGGGACCTGCCGGGACACGGCGACTCCCCCGCCGACCTGATCGCCCCGGGTGCCACGGTCGGCGATCTGGCCGCACTGGTGCTGGCCCTGGCGGACGCGCTGGGCATCGAGCGGTTCGCGTACGCGGGTGTGTCCCTGGGCGGCGCGGTCGGCCTGCAGTTGGCCGCGCACCACCCGCAGCGGGTGTCGTCCCTGGCCGTGATCTGCTCCTCGGCCCACTTCAACGGGGCCAGGCCTTGGCGGGAGCGGGCGGAGCTGGTGCGCAGGGAGGGGCTGGCCGGGCTCGCGGAAACCGCCGACGCGCGGTGGTTCACACCCGGTTTCACCGTGCCGGAGCTGGTCGACGACCACCGCAATGCCGACCCGGAGGCGTACGCCGCCTGCTGCGACGCGCTCGGCTCGTTCGACATCCGCGAGGACCTGTCCAGGATCTCCGCGCCCACGCTGCTCGTCGCCGGCCGGCAGGACCCGGCGACACCGCCCGCGCAGCTGCGGGAGATCGCGGACGCTGTGCCCGGATCGTCGCTCACGGAGATCCCGGGCGCTTCCCATCTCGCCCCCGCCGAGCGCCCGGAGGCCGTACTGGCCGCGCTGCGCGGGCACTTCGACGGATACGCGAAGCGCGGCATGGAGGTGCGCCGCCAGGTCCTCGGCGACGTGCACGTGGACCGCGCCCAGTCCCGGCAGACGCCCTTCACCGCCCGCTTCCAGGACTTCATCTCCCGCTACGCCTGGGGCGAGATCTGGACCGACCCCACACTGTCCCACCGTGAACGCAGCATGATCACGCTGACCGCGCTCGTCGCACACGGCCACTACGACGAACTGGCCATGCACATCCGCGCGGCCCGCCGCAACGGCCTCACCCCGGAGGAGATCGGCGCCGTCCTCCTCCAGACCGCCGTGTACTGCGGAGTCCCGGCGGCGAACTCCGCGTTCGCGACGGCCCAGCGGGTACTGGCGGAGGAGGACGCGGACCACGGCCGGACTACATGAGTCCTTCCAGCGCCTTCCTCGCCCGCTCGACCAGTCCGTCCGCGCCACAGGACTCGGCCAGGGTCAGGCCCCGGTCGAGTTCGGAGGCGGAGCGGATGGCGATGCCGTGGTCGACGCGGGCCGCCGCGTGCTCGTAGGCGGAGGGCGAGGCCGCCAGGTAGGTGACCGCCTGGGCGTACAGGGAGGCGGCCTGTTTACCGGTGGCGAGGTAGGCCTCGACGCGCAGGGCCTCGCCGATGGCGGTGTCCGTGCCGAGGCGTTCGGCACGGCGGCGGACGCCCACGGCGAGTTCGGCGGCGCGGCGCGGGTCCTCGGAGGCGAGGGCACGGGCGAGGTCCCCGCCCCAGGGGGCGATGACCGTGTTGTGGTGACCCCGGGCGGCCGCCGCCTTCTCCGCGGCCTCCAGTTCGTTGATGCCGTCCTTGGTGCGGCCGACGGCGAGCAGCAGCCGGCCCCGTACGGAACGGGGGTCGGGCAGCACGACGGTGGACGGGTACGGAGGCGCGAAACCGTGCTCCTCGGCGACCGCCCAGGCCTCCTGGACATGGCCGCGGGCGAGCAGTGTGTCCACCAGGTTGCAGGTCGACGACCAGTGCAGGGGCAGCCCGCGGCCGACCCGCTCGGCGAAGGCCAGCGACTTGCGCAGGGACTCCTCCGCCTCCCTGAGGCGGCCCCGCATGCGATGTCCGTGTCCGACGTAGGCGTGGGCCAGGGCGAGATGGCCGCCGCTCCACCCGGCGCTCTCGTAGGTGCGCAGGGCCTCCGTGTAGAGGCTCTCCGCCCGGTCGAGCCGGTCGGCGTAGGCGTACGCGATGGCCAGCATCAGCGGCAGTTCGATGTCCCACTCGCTGTCGGTCCAGCCGAGTCCCGGCGCCAGCCGGCCGTTGACGAGGGCGCGGTCGCAGAACTCGACGACCTCCTCGGCGTTCTCCCCGCGCACCACCGCGTCGAAGCCGCGCAGGATCAGCAGCGCGCGTTCGGAGTTGTCCCTCCCCGTGCAGGCCGCGGCGAGGGCGGACAGCTCCTGGGAGTGGGTCGGTGAGAGATCCACGTCCGCGTGGATGACCTCCCACATGTAGTGGGCGGCCTGGAGCCGCATCCGGGCCGGGCCCGGTTCCAGCCGGGCGACCTCCGCGTCGACCGTGCGGACCGCCTCCTCCAACTGGTCGTTGTGGAGCAGCGCCTGGGAGAGACGGAAGACCGCGTTCACACGCTCGGCGCTGTCGAGGCCCGGCTCGGCGAGTGCCGAGCGGAGGTACTCGACGGTGGTGGCGGGCGAGGTGAGAAGGGTGGCGCAGCCCAGTTCGTAGAGCACGCGGACGCGGACGTCCTGCTCCGGCGGCTCCTTCAGGGCGCGTTCCAGACAGCGGCGGGCGGCGTCCGGGGCGCCCACGGCGAGGTGCTCGCGCGCGGCGGCGCGCAACTGTTCGACCAGTTCGGGGTCACCGTCGGCGTGCACTTCGACGAGGTGGCGTGAGGCCGCCGCGGCGCCCCGCCCGGACTCGCTGACGACCGTCGCGGCCACGCCGTGGAACGCGGTGCGGATGCCCGGTGGGATCGACTTGTAGACCGCGGTGGCGATCAGCGGGTGCACGAACTCCAGGTCGCCGTCCTCCGCCCTGCGGTTGACCGGACTGGGTTCGGTGAGGATACGGGCCGCGGTCAGCAGATCGGCACACTCCGCCGCCGTCTCGCGGTTCAGGGAGGCGAGCCGGGCCACGATCTCCACGGAGATGCCGGTGTGCAGGATGGCCGCCGCCCAGGCGAAGCGGGTGGCGTCGACGCCGAGCGTCTCGAGACGGGCCACGAGACCGCGGCCTCGTGCCGTCCGGTTCAGGGCGCGCAGTTCGGCGGCGGAGCCCTCGGCCGGTTCCAGGTCGCTGTCCTGCACCTTGGCGAGGAGCTCGACAGTCTCGTACGGGTTGCCGCCGGTCACCGCCCACACCTCGCGGCAGAACGGGTCGTCGGCGTGTTCGCCGACCGTGGCGCGGGTGAGCCCGGCGGTGGCCTCGGGCGTGAGCGACCTGATCGTGGCGATCGGGCGGGCCTTGGCGGCGACCTGGGCGAGATGGCGGGTGCCCTCACCGGTGGCCTCACCGGGGCGGCGGGCCACCAGGACGAGGACGCACATCTCCGTCAGGCGATCGGCGACGGCGGACAGCCAGTGCAGGGTCTCCTGGTCGGCCCAGTGGGCGTCGTCGATGAGCAGCACGAGCGGCCAGGTCCGCCGGGAGAGCCGGTTCACGACGGCGACGAGCCCGTCGCACACGGCCTGCGGGTCCACCGGGCCCTCGCCCGGTTCCGCGAGCCCGAGTGCGGGTCCGGCGATGTCGTACCAGTCGCCCAGGTACTCGCGGATCTCCTCGTCCATAAGCCCGATCAACGCGGGCTGCAGCAGCTGCCGTACGACGTTGAAGGGGACGGACGCGACGGTCTCGCCGCCGCGTGCGTACCAGGCCGTGCAGCCTCGCTCCCCGGCGATCCGGCGGGCCTCGGCGAGGAGGGCGGTCTTGCCGATGCCCGCCTCGCCGCTGAACACCAGGACACTGCCCGGGGATGCCTTGTCGACCCGGAGTTCGTCGATGGCCTGTGTGATGGCGGCGATCTCCGCGTCGCGCTCCCACAGGGAAGCCGAGGCGGCCGGATCGGGCCGTCCCTCCGTCATCCCGCTACCTCCCCAGCGTCCGCCGAACGACGTACAGGTCATTGAGCGTAGCCCGCCGACCGCCGAAGTGGAGACTGGTCCGGGCACCTATTGCCGTGTCGGGTGACGTCGGACGGCTCCGGGGCGACGCATCCGGCCGCCCACCTGCCGCGTTGATCGTGATTGACAGTCAACTGCCCGTGATCCGAGGCCGGTTTTCCGGTTCCCGGGTGTTGGCGGATTCTCTCCCCCCGGATCCTGAATGACCGCATCCGCGCACGGCCGGTACCCGCGCTCCGGCGGGCCCGAGAGGGTCCCGCAGGACCCCGTTCCCAGGGTCGGTGGGCACCTTCATCCAGTGGTACGGGTTCGGGGTCCACGGCTGTTTCGCGACGGTCGTCGCGGCGCGGTTCTTCACACCGGCGGGCGGCGGCGAGGTCGAGGGGCTGTTGAAGATGTACGCCTCGTTCGCACCGGCGCGTTCTTCCGGCCGGTGGGCGTCGCGCTGTTCGGGGCAGGCTCGGTGACCGGATCGGACGCCGTCCCGTGCTGACCCCGCTCGATCGTCCTGATGGCGGTGGCGACGCCGATCGGCACACTCCCGACCTACGACACGGTCGGCGCCCTCGCCCCCTGGCCGCCGACCTTCGTCTGGGTGCTCCAAGGTCTGCCCTCGGGAGGGGAGTTCGGGGGCGCGGTGTCGTGGATGACGGAGTCCGCCGCCGCCGGGCAGGCGGGGGCTGTACGGGTCGCGGCAGTCCGGTGGGCCGTCGAAGCGGCTCGGCGGCGTTCGCGCGTGGTCCGACACGATCGGGCGCCTGGGCGCTTCAGGACGTGGTCGGTGCTGGGGCGATCGGGCGGTGAGTCGGCGAATACGGGTCCCCTCTCATCCGGTTTTCACTCCGGCCTCATACGGTTGCACCATGACGCAGGTGACTCCTCCCGGCTGGTACCCCGACCCCGGCCGGACAAATGACGCGCCCGCCACCGAACGCTGGTGGGACGGCAAGGCGTGGACGGACCAGATCCGGCCCGCGGGCTCGGCCACGGGGTTCGGCCCCCCGGCCTATCCGCCGGGCGCCGGCCCGTACCCGCCGGGGACCGGGGGCCACCCGGGGTATCCCGGGCACCCCGGACATCCCGGGTACGCCGGATATCCCGGGTATCCGGTCGCGGCTCCGAAGCGCGGTCTGCGCATCGGGATAGCCGTCGCCGTGGCGGCCGCGGTGCTGGCCAGCATCGGGGTGGGGGTGTACGCCCTGACCCTCAACGACAGTGGCAGCGACGGCAGTACGACCTCCCAGGGCTCCGGCGGGCAGAACGGCCAGGGCGGTACCGACGGCGGGCCGGGCGGCAACTCCGGCGGCCAGGGCGGGCCCGGTGGATCGGGCGGCTCCGGCGGCCAGAGCCCCGCACCGGACGGCTCCGGGCAGCCGCCGCAGACCGAGGAGGGGTACGCCACCGACACGACCAGCGGCATCAGCATCCCCGTGCCCGACGGCTGGCTCGGCTCGGCCCTGCAGGCCGGCGCGCAGGTGACGACGGAGGCGTCGTACAAGTGTCCGGCCGACGCCACGAAGACCTGCACACGCGGCGGCGCCTACTCGTCACCCGTCGAGTTGCTGAAGCTGAAGGCCACCACCGCCGAGGCGGCCGCCAAGGAGGACATCTCCCAGGCCGCCGAGGACGCCTACGGCTCCGAGGGCTACGGGAAGATCACCTCCCACGAGGAACTGGCCTCCAAGGCGGTGACCGTGGCCGGCGAGAAGGGCTACTACGTCCGCTGGAAGGTCGTCACGGGCAAGGGCGACGACGGCTATGTCGAGTCGCTGGCCTTCCCCTCCCCGGCCGACTCCTCACGGCTCGTCGTGGTCCGCTTCGGCATCGACGTGAGCGACGAGGCGCCCAAGCAGTCGGTCATCGACGACATCACCAAGGGCATCAAGAAGGCGTCGATCAGCGGCAGCGGTCAGGGCGTCTGACCGCCCGCACGCCCGTCCCACTCCGGCCGATCGGCCGGAAAAGTCGGCCGGGTGGGATTCCTCTCCGCTCCAGAGGAACCCCACCCGGCCGGGGTACGCGCCGCCCCCGTCCCCACGGTGCGGCGCGATCAGGTCGTCGTCCGGTTCAGTCCACGGACGGCGGCCCGAGTCTCACGCGAGGCCGAGCGTCGGTAGCACGGCCGCCTCGATGAACTTGATGATGTACGTCTCGTCCGCGTCCTGTCCCTCCAGGACCGGGCGGGCGCGCAGCACGCCGAAGATCTGCGCCGGAATGAACTCCAGCGCCGGATGGTCCGCGGAGACCTCGCCCCGGGCCACTCCGCGGGCGATCATCGTCCGGAGCGCCTCGATCTCCGGCTCCACCAGCGCGTCCCGCAGGGCCGCCCGCAGCTCCTCGTCCTGCACGACGGCGTGGCCGAGGGCCTGGAACAGCCGCCCCTCCAGAACGTAGCCCTCACCGGCCGCCCGGGCCACCTCGCGCAGGTCACCGGCGAGAGTGCCGGTGTCGATCCCCGCGAAGCGGACACTGCGGCGTGCGCGCAGCGCGGCCGCCACGAACTGCGGCTTCGTCCTCCACTGCCGGTAGAGCGTCGACTTGCTGCACCGCGTGGTCGCGGCGACGCCCTCCATAGTGACCGAGTCGTAACCGCACTGACGGATCTGTTCGAGCACGGCGTCGAAGAACTCCTGCTCACGCTCGGGCGTGAGTTTGGAGCGGCGCGAGGCGACGGCCGCCTCCGGGCCGTCCGCGGCCTGCGACGTCATGGCCCTTGTCTCCTTCGGTCGTCCCCAGCCGAAAAGCCTGTCGATACGGCACTGTACCGGAACGCCTCCGTATCGGTACAGTGCCGTATCGATACCCCATCGTTTCGGTACAGTGGCGTATCGGTACACTCTCGTATCGGTACTCATGCGTATCGGTACTCATACGTATCGATCGCCTGTACCGCCATGGGAACCAGCGCCACCAGCGCCGTAAGCGAAAGGGCCGGGGGATGGAATGCCGCACCGAGCCTGCACAAGAGCGGGCCGCCGCGATAGAGCGGCCGCCCCTCGTCCGTGAGTTCCTGCTCGTCGCAGGGCTCTTCCTCGTCTACAAGTTCGGCCGGATGCTCGCCAACGGCCACACCACGGAGGCCTTCCGCAACGCCCACCTCGTGTGGGACTGGGAGCGGGCCCTGCACCTGCCGGGCGAGGGCTCCGTTCAGTCGGCGCTGCTGCACGGCGACACGCCGGTCCACCTCGCGAACGTGTTCTACGCGACCGTCCACTTCCCGGCGACCATGGCCTTCCTGGTCTGGCTGTACCTGCGGCGCCCCGCGCACTACGTCTGGGCGCGCCGGGTACTCGCCGCCCTCACCGCCGCCGCCCTGCTGCTGCACCTCGCGTTCCCGCTGGCCCCGCCGCGGATGCTGGACGTCGCCAGCCTCGTCGACACCGGACAGGTGTACGGGCCGACGGTCTACTCGGCGGCTCCCGCGACCGACTCCCTGGCGAACCAGTTCGCGGCGATGCCCTCACTGCACTTCGGCTGGGCCCTGATGGTCGCGATCGGTCTGATCGCCGCGACCCGCTCCCGTCTGCGCCGGCTGTGGCTGCTGCACCCGCTGGTGACCCTGGTCGTGATCGTCGGCACGGCCAACCACTACTGGCTGGACGCGATCGTGGCGGGCACCCTGCTGGCCGTCGCCCTCGCCGTGATCCAGCTCCCGCACTCCACGGCCACGACCGCCGGGCAGCACTCCACGGCCCTCGTGCCGGCCGAGGAGCCCGTCCTGGTGGGGGCGGGCCGATGAACGCCACCCTCGTCGCCGTCGCCCTGTCCCTGGTCTCCGCCGTCGCCTACGCGGCCGCCGCCGTGGCCCAGGAACGGCTCGCCTCCCGCAGCACCGACACGGGCGTACGGCGGATGCTCGCCAGCGGCGCCTGGTGGAGTTCCGTCGCGCTGAACGCGGGGGCCGCGCTGCTGCACGTCGTGGCCCTCAGGTACGGCCCCCTCACCGTCGTGCAGCCCCTGGGCGCGCTGACCCTCGTGGCGGCGGTGCCGCTCGGGGCGCGGGTGGCCGGGCGCCGGGTCACCGCGACGGAGTGGCGTGGCACCGCGCTCACGCTGGCCGGACTCGCGGCGATCCTGATCGCCGCGTCCGGGCCCGCCCCGGACGATGTGCTGAGTGTCCCGGAGGCCGTCGCCGTGGCCGGCGCGACCGCTGCCCTGATCGGTTTCCTCTCCCGCCCCGGCACCGAGCCCGGGCTGCGTCACGCCGGCGCGTCCGGCATGGCCTCGGGCGTCGCCTCCGCGCTCACCCAGACCGTCACGGTCGCCGCGACCGACCGCTCGGGCTCCCTCCTCGACGTCGAGGTCGTCGTGGTGGCCCTCCTGGTCGCCTCGTTCGCCGTGGGCGGTCTCCTGCTCTCCCAGACCGCGTATCGAGGGGGCCTCGGCGCGCCCCTCGCGGTCGTGACCCTGGCGAACCCCCTGGCCGCCGCCGTGATCGGCCTCTCCCTCCTCGGCGAGGGCCTGCGGGGCGGCGTCGCGGGGGTGTCGCTCGCGGTGGCGGGAGCGGTGGTGGCGGCGCGGGGCGTGGTGCTGCTGACCAGGGTGACACCGGTGGTCGAGATCCAACCGATGGGCCCTGCCCCGGTGGACGAGGACCACCCGGTGGCGGCCGTGCTCGCACTGGAACCCCGCCACGCCCCGACGGAGCCGTCACCGCTCCCGCTCCAGCAGGGCTCTGCGGCACCGGGGCACCTTACTCCCCTCTGAGCGCGTCGGGACGAGGTGCTTGCCGGCGCTGGCAGGGCGTCGACTGCGCCCACCCGTGCCGCCCCAGCGGCACGACTGCCCGCAGTCGGGACGGCAGGCGGCACCCGGCGGCGCGGCGGCCGCCGCCGGGGCGGTGCCGGCGGCAGGGCCGCGCGCGCTGGGGCCATAGGCCTTCAGGGGGCGCGGGGACCTGCGCGCTCAACCACGTGCAAGCCGCAGTCGCCCAGGGACACGCGCCCCGAGCTACCGGTCGCCCTGCCGCCACCCCAGCGCCGGATCACTCACCCCCGCCCGCCCGTTCTCCACGTGCCCGGCGAACCTCCGGAGGAACCCCCCGTCGGCGGTGACGGTCAGGTCGTACCAGCGCCTGCTCGACCGGAGATCCACGACCTGCCGGACGGTCGCCCCGGCCCGCACCCTCACCCTGCGGGAGCGGCCACCGTACGCACTCCCGACCTTCAGACTCACCGCGCCGGAGCCCTTGTTGGTGAAGGTCAGCTCCACATCGTCGCCGACGTGCCGCGCGGTCACCTCGGGCCCGGCCGTCGATGCCTTCCCCGGCCCCTCGAAGACCCGCAGGAAGCCGTTCGGACCGTGCACCGTGAGGTCGTACGAGCCACCGGAGTACGCGGAGTTCCACGTGTCCGACACGGCCTTGCCCGCCTCGGTGGTGTACGTCCACGGCCCGTCCGCACGGTTCCCGGAGGTGACGAGGAAGGCCGCCCCCGCCTTGGCACCGGAGGCGAACGTGAGGGTGAGGGTCCCTGCCTTCGGATCGGTCGAACCGTCCACCCTGGGCGCGTACCTGAGCGGCCGGGCCGGTCGCAGCCCCCGCTCCTGCTTCGGCATGCTCGGGTCCGCCGGCACCGCCGGCCTGTAGTCGGGGTGCCGCTCCCGGTCCTGCGGCTCGTACTCCTCGGTGTCCGGCAGCGCGGCCGGCCGGCTGTCCTTGTGGGAGAAGTCGAACGCGGCGGTGAGGTCACCGCAGACGGCCCGCCGCCACGGCGAGATGTTCGGTTCCCTCACCCCGAAGCGGCGCTCCATGAACCGCACGATCGAGGTGTGGTCGAGGGTTTCCGAGCAGACGTAACCGCCCTTGCTCCAGGGGGAGACGACCAGCATCGGTACGCGCGGGCCGAGACCGTAGGGGCCTGCGACACGGTTGGCGTCACCCTTGTAGAGGTCCGGTGCCACATCCACCGTGGACTTGCCGCGGGAGGCGTCGCGCGGCGGCAGCGGCGGCACGAGGTGGTCGAAGAAGCCGTCGTTCTCGTCGTACGTGATGAACAGCGCGGTCTTCGCCCAGACGGCCGGGTTGGAGGTGAGCGCGTCCAGGACCTGGGAGATGTACCAGGCGCCGTAGTTGGACGGCCAGTTGGAGTGCTCGGAGAAGGCCTCGGGCGCGGCGATCCAGGAGATCTGCGGCAGCCTGCCCGCCTTGACGTCCGCCTTCAGCAGGTCGAAGTAGCCGTCGCCGGCCTTGGCGTTCGTACCGGTGCGGGCCTTGTCGTACCAGGGGTCGCCGGGCTCGGCGCCCCGGTACCTGTTGAAGTAGAGCAGGGAGTTGTCGCCGTAGTTGCCCCGGTAGGCGTCCGCTATCCAGCCCCAGGAGCCGGCCGCGTCCAGGCCGTCTCCGACGTCCTGGTAGATCTTCCAGGAGATCCCGGCCGCTTCGAGGCGCTCGGGGTAGGTCGTCCAGTCGTAGCCGACCTCGTCGTTGCCGAGGACGGGGCCGCCGCCCTTGCCGTCGTTGCCCGTGTACCCCGTCCACATGTAGTAGCGGTTCGGGTCGGTCGAGCCGATGAACGAGCAGTGGTAGGCGTCGCAGACCGTGAAGGTGTCGGCGAGGGCGTAGTGGAACGGGATGTCCTCGCGGGTCAGATACGCCATCGTCGTCGTGCCCTTGGCCGGCACCCACCGGTCGTACTTGCCCCCGTTGTAGGCGGCGTGCCCGTCCGGCCAGCCGTGCGGCAGGCCCTCCAGGAACTGCATCCCGAGATCGTCGGCCTCGGGGTGGAACGGCAGGACGTCCTTCGTGCCGTCCGACTGGTGCCACACGCTCCTGCCGTTGTCCAGCGTCACCGGATGCGGGTCGCCGAAGCCCCTTACTCCTCTCAGGGCGCCGAAGTAGTGGTCGAAGGACCGGTTCTCCTGCATGAGGACGACGATGTGCTCGACGTCCTCGATCGTGCCGGAACGGTGGTGCGCGGGCAGCGCCGCGGCCCGCCGGATACTGGCCGACAGTGCGCTGAACGCCGTCGTGGCGCCCGCTACCTGGAGGAATCGCCGCCGGTTGACTTCAGGCATGGGTGGATGACCTCTTGTCCTGACGTGGTGCGTCGGATGTGACCTGCGCGCAAGGAATGGTCCAAGAGGAACCAACGCCGGGGAAGGGTCCGTGGCGCGGATGTGACACGTGGGGGGCCGCCGCGCGAACAGCGCCGGGCCGGCGCGCCACGGCCGCGCAAAGCGGCTTCCGTCTGACGGAAGGGGTATTGCCGGGTCCCGTGCCCGCTCACGAATGTGGTGACACGCGGGGCGACGCGGCTCCGCGCTCAGGGTTCTCAGGGACGGGATCGCCATGCCTCACATGACCGCCTTCGCCAGGAATCAGTGGTACGTCGCCGCCTACGCCGAAGAGGTCGGGCGGGAACTGCTCGGCCGGACGATCCTGGGTGAGCCGATCGTCTTCTACCGGACGGCGGAGGAGGGCACGCCGGTGGCGCTGCACGACCGGTGTGTGCACCGCCGGTACCCGCTGTCGGAGAGCGGGCTGGACGGGGACCGGATCGTGTGCGGCTACCACGGCTTCACCTACGACACGACGGGCGCCTGTGTGTACGTGCCGGGGCAGAAGCGGATCCCGCGGACGGCACGCGTGGCCTCGTACCCCGTGGTCGAGCAGGACTCGCTGATCTGGGTGTGGATAGGCGACCCGGCGCTCGCCGACCCGCAGACCATCCCGCGCGCCCAGCACCTGGCCGCTCCCGGCTGGACCACCGTGCGCGGCATGGAGCCGATCGACGCCGACTACGGGCTGCTCGTCGACAACCTGCTCGACCTGTCCCACGAGACCTATCTGCACGGCGGTTACATCGGCACCCCCGAGGTCGCCGAGACGCCGATCACCACCGAGGTCGACGAGGGCGCGGGCGTCGTACGGGTGAGCCGGCACATGGACGACGCGGAGTGCCCGCCGTTCTACGCGAAGTCGACCGGCATCGAGGGCCGGATCACGCGCTGGCAGGACATCGAGTACTTCGCGCCGTGCCTGTATCTGCTGCACAGCCGGATCGCCCCCGTGGGTGTGGTCCCCGAGGCGGACGGCAGCGACCCGAACGGCTTCCACACCGAGATCACCTACGCGATCACCCCGTCGGCGGACGGCAAGGTCTACGACTTCTGGATGGTCTCCCGGGACTGGGCGACCGAGAGCGACGAGGTCACCGAGTTCCTCAAGGGCAACAACCACACGGTCGTCATGCAGGACGTCGTCGCGCTGAACCTGCTCCAGGAGACGCTGGGCACCGAGCGCACCGGCTACCAGGAGCTGAGCATCAACATCGACACCGGTGGTCTGGCCGCCCGCCGTATCCTCGCCCGGCTGGTCGAGCAGGGCGAGAAGCCGGTGGAGAAGGTCCTGTGAGCACACCTCCCGCCTTCCGGACCGGGGAGGTCTACCGCATCGACTGGCTGCCGGGCACGGACATCCTGCACGGCACCTGTCACTGCGGGCGCGAGCACACCGCGCAGGACCCCATCGAGATGTGGGAGTGGATGCTCGCCCACCCCCAAGGACACGAGCCGCAAGGAAACAGCTCATGACCTCGTCCCCCTCACCTTCGCCTTCGCCGTCGACGTACGAGGCCGAACTCGTCGTCGACGGGCGGGAGTTCGCCGCCGACGGCGTGCTGGCCCTCGTCCTGCGGCATCCGTTGGGCGAGGAACTCCCCGCCTGGGAGCCGGGCGCGCACATCGATGTGCTGCTGGGGCCGGAGCTGGAGCGCCAGTACTCGCTGTGCGGTGACCCGGCGGACCGGCACAGCTGGCGGATCGGGGTCCTGCGGGAGCCCGACGGGCGCGGCGGATCGGCGTACGTGCACACGGAGTTGGCGCGGGGCGACAAGGTCCGGGTGCGCGGGCCGCGCAACAACTTCGCCCTGGAGCCCGTGCCCCGCTACCGGTTCGTGGCCGGCGGCATCGGCATCACACCCATCCTGCCGATGCTGGCCGCGGCCGAGGCGGCGGGCGCTCAGTGGTCCCTGCTGTACGGCGGGCGCAGCCGTGCGTCCATGGCGTTCCGGGAGGAGTTGGGCGGCTACGGGGACCGGGTCACTTTCGCCCCGCAGGACGAGACCGGACTGCTCGATCTCGGATCCGTGCTGGACGGCCTGCCCGAGGACGCCCTCGTCTACTGCTGCGGGCCCGGCGCCCTGCTCGACGCGGTCGAGGAGCGGTGCCCCGGGAAGGCGCTCAGGGTCGAGCGGTTCCAGCCCAAGGTGCAGGAGACGGGCCCGGACACCGAGTTCGAGGTCGTGCTGGAGCGGACGGGGAAGACCGTCACGGTTCCCGTCGGGGTCTCCGTGCTCGACACCGTGCGGGCCGCCGGGGTCGAGGTGCTGTACTCCTGCGCGGAGGGCACCTGCGGGACGTGCGAGACGGACGTCCTGGACGGCACCCCCGACCACCGCGACTCGGTGCTGAGCGACGAGGAGCGCGAGGCCGGGGAGACCATGCTCATCTGTGTGTCCCGGTGCCACGGATCACGGCTGGTGCTCGACCTGTAGCGGTTCCGGGGCCACGGCCCGTGCCCGGCCCGTGGCCGTCCGCGTCACGCACAGGTCGGCCTCGATCCGGGCGACCGTGGCCAGCAGGTGGGGCAGCAGGTCGCGGCGTA
Organism: Streptomyces europaeiscabiei; assembly: GCF_036346855.1. Classification (NCBI taxonomy): domain Bacteria; kingdom Bacillati; phylum Actinomycetota; class Actinomycetes; order Kitasatosporales; family Streptomycetaceae; genus Streptomyces; species Streptomyces europaeiscabiei. The sequence goes on along the minus strand of NZ_CP107841.1, from coordinate 8,781,237 downwards.
CCGACTCGACCGAGGTGCGGCCGGCGTGGGCGGGGATGTTCACGCCGGCCACCACCTCGCCGTCCCGGTCCCGGACCGGGACGGCGACCGATCGGAGCCCCTCCTCCAGTTCCTGGTCGACGACGGCGTACCCCTGGCGGCGTACGCGGCGCAGCTCGGCCCTGAGCTGGTCGGTGGAGGTCAGGGTGCGCCGGGTGAGGGGCCTGAGGTCGGCGCGAGCGAGCCGGGCCTCGATCTCCTCGTCCGGCAGATGCGCGAGGACCACCCGGCCGACCGAGGTGACATGGGCCGGGAAGCGGGTGCCCACGGTGATCGAGGCCGTCATGATGCGGCTCGTCGGCACCCTCGCCACGTACACGACGTCGTCGCCGTCGAGGACGCACAGCGAGGACGACTCCCCGACCTGCGCGACCAGCCGCTCCAGATGCGGCACGGCGAGGTCGGGGAGGGTGAAGCTCGCCAGGTACGCGTAGCCGAGTTCGAGCACGCGCGGGGTCAACCGGAACAGCCGGCCGTCGGTGTGGACGTACCCGAGGTCGACGAGGGTGAGCAGGAAACGGCGGGCGGCGGCCCGGGTCAGCCCACAGGTCCGGGCGACCTCGCTCAGGGTCAGCGCGGGACGCTCGGCGTCGAAGGCCCGGATGACCGCGAGGCCCCTCTCGAAGGACCGGACGAAGTGCGGTTCGCGGGCCCCGCCGAACCGGTCTCGATCGGGCATCGTCGCCTCCAGGAAGACGCACAAAGACCGCACGGAATCCGCACGGGACCCACACGAAAGCCGCACGAACGAAGCGCGGCACGTGCGCTCCGTTCGCACGACGGTGCGCTCTGCGCACGCTAGGAGCACACTTCTGCAACTGTCAACGGCCTTGCGGGGCCAGGCCATTGACCCGCGGCCGACGGCGTTCTACCTTCCCGCTGAGCACTTCCGTGCGGTGTGCGCACAGTCTGTCGAAGAGCGTTCCCACCAGGGGGAGTCATGCGTCGTCTGCTCATCGGTCTCGCGGCCGGCACCTTGTTCGTCACCGCGACGGCCTGCGGTTCGTCCGGCTCCGGGTCGGACGGCGGTGACTCGGCATCCGGTGGCACCACCACACTCAAGCTCGGCGTCATCCCCATCATCGACGTCGCCCCCCTGTATCTGGGTGAGAAGAAGGGCTTCTACAGCAAGCGCGGGCTCGAACTGGAGCCCACGCTCGCGCAGGGCGGGGCGGCCATCGTGCCCGGTGTCGTCTCCGGCCAGTTCGACTTCGGCTTCAGCAACATGACCTCCCTGCTGGTCGCCCGGTCCAAGAACGTACCGGTCAAGGCCGTGGTGAACGGGGTCGCCTCCACCGGCAAGGTGGGCGCCGACTTCGCGGCGATCGCCGTGAGGAAGGACAGCCGTCTGAAGTCCGCCAGCGACCTGGAAGGCAAGAAGGTCGCCGCCAACACGTTGGGCAACATCTGCGACACCTCGGTCAACGAGTCTGTCCGCAAGGACGGCGGCGACCCGTCCGAGGTGGAGTACGTGGAGATGCCGTTCGACCAGATGCCGGCCGCGCTCGCCAACGGGCAGGTCGACGCGGCCTGTGTCGTGGAGCCCGCGCTCGCCACCATCAAGTCCCAGGGCGGCACCGTACTGGCGTCGAACTTCGTCGACGTGTCGCCGTACCTCACCGTGGCCATGTACTTCACCTCGCAGCAGTACGCCGAGAAGAACCCGGAGACGGTGAAGAAGTTTCAGGAGGCCACGGCGGAGTCGCTCGCGTACGCCGACGCGCACCCGGACGAGGTCCGCGAGATCATCACCACGTACACGAAGATCCCGGAGAACCTGCTGGAGACGGTCGTCCTGCCTCGCTGGCCCGCTGAGCCGGACCGCGCCTCCATCGAGCGGCTCGCCGAACTGGGGCAGAAGGACGGCCTGTTCGAGAAGGCCCCGGACCTGGACAAGCTACTGCCGTGAGGGGTGCCGACACGCTCCTCGGCGCGGCCGGGCTCGCGGGGTTCCTCGCCCTCTGGGAGGCGGTCCCGCGGCTCGGCCTCGTCGAGGACGACTATTTCCCGCCGGTCAGCCGAGTGGCCGACGCCCTCGCCGGTGAACTCGCCGACGAGGCGTTCTGGGTGGCGCTCGGTGACACCCTCACCGGATGGGCGGTCGGGCTGCTGATCGCCGTGACGGCCGGGATCCTCACAGGAGTGGTCATCGCCGTCGTGCCGTATCTGCGCGAGGCGACGTCCTCCACGATCGAGTTCCTGCGCCCGATCCCCTCGGTCGCTCTGATCCCCCTCGCCGTCCTGCTGTACGGCAGCGAACTGCGGTCGGTGCTTTTGCTGGTGGTCTACGCGTCCTTCTGGCAGATCCTGATCCAGACCCTGTACGGCGTCCAGGACGTCGACCCGGTCGCCGAGGAGACGGCCCGCTCCTACGGCCTCGGCACCTGGGCGCGGATCCGGTACGTCCTGTGGCCCACAGCCCTGCCGTACGTCATGACGGGCGTCCGGCTGGCCGCCGCCGTGGCCCTCGTCCTGGCCGTGACCGCGGAACTCGTCATCGGCGCACCGGGGTTGGGCAGGCGCATCTCCGTCGCGCAGACCTCGCAGGCGGTGCCGGAGATGTATGCCCTGGTCGTGGTCACCGGGCTGCTGGGGCTGATCGTCAACATGGGCGCCCGCACGGTGGAGCGGCGGGCCCTGGCCTGGCACCAGTCGGTGCGTGGGGAGGTGACGGTGTGAGACTCGTGCTGCTGAGGCTGCTGTCCGTCGTCGCCCTCCCCCTCGTCCTGGTCACCGTCTGGTGGCTGGCGTCGGACGACAGCACCGATGTGTACTGGCCGCCCCTGCGTACGATCCTCACCACCTTCCCGGACGTCTGGACGGCCGAGCGGCTGCGCGCCGACGTCCTGCCCAGCCTGCTGCGCCTGTCCGCCGGGTACGCCCTGGCCGCCGTGGCCGGCATCGCGCTCGGCACGGTCATCGGCTCCTACCGCCGGGTGCGGGCGGTCTGCGAACCGGTCCTCGAATTCCTGCGGGCCGTGCCGCCGCCGGTCCTCGTCCCGGTCATCATGCTGTTCGCGGGCATCGGCGACACGATGAAGATCGTCGTCATCGCGAGCGGCTGCGTGTGGCCGGTCCTGCTCAACACCGTCGAAGGCGTACGCGCGGTGGACTCCGTGCTGTCCGAGACGGCCCGGTCGTACGGCATCACGGGCGTGGCCCGGCTGCGGAACGTGGTCCTGCGCTCGGCGAGCCCGCAGATCTTCGCGGGGCTGCGCCAGGCGCTGTCGATCGGCATCATCCTCATGGTCATCAGCGAGATGACCGCGTCCAGCAACGGGCTCGGCCACACCATCGTCCAGTTCCAGCGCAGTTTCGCGATCCCCGACATGTGGACCGGCATCCTCGTCCTCGGCCTGCTCGGGTTCCTGCTGTCCGTCGTCTTCCGGCTGGTCGAGCGGCGCGTGCTCGGCTGGTACCACGGTCTGCGCGCATCCTCCCGGCGGTCGTGGTGACATTCGAGAAGGGGCAGCGGGCGATGCTCGACGTACGGGGTCTGAGGAAGGTCTACGAGGGTTCCGGGCGCCGCGTGGAGGCCGTGCGGGACCTCACGTTCACCGTCGACGCGGGCGAACTGGTCTGTCTGGTGGGCCCGTCGGGCTGCGGCAAGACGACCCTGCTGAAGTGTGTGGCCGGGCTGCTGGACCCGACAGCCGGTGAAGTCGTCCTGGGGGGACGGCCGGTGGACGGGCCGCCGCCGGGCATGGCGGTCGTCTTCCAGGAGTACGGGCGCAGTCTGTTCCCCTGGATGCGGGTCCGCGACAACGTCGAACTGCCGCTGAAGCAGAAGAAGTCGAGCAAGGGCCGGCGACGTGAGCTGGTCGACGACGCACTCGCCTCCGTCGGCCTGTCCGACGCGGCGGGCGCGTACCCCTGGCAGCTGTCCGGCGGTATGCAGCAGCGGGTCGCCATCGCCCGCGCACTGGCCTACGAGCCGGACGTGCTGCTGATGGACGAGCCGTTCGCGGCGGTGGACGCCCAGACCCGCGCCGATCTGGAGGACCTCGTGCGGGGCCTGTGGCGGGAGCGGGGCATCACGATCCTGTTCGTCACCCACGACATCGACGAGGCCGTCTACCTCGGTGAGCGCGTCCTGGTCCTGTCCGCCTCCCCCACCGTCGTACGGGAACAGCTCAAGATCGACCTCCCGGCCGAACGCGACCAGCTGCACACCCGCGTGGCACCGCGTTTCGCGGAGCTGCGCACCCATGTGTACGAGCAGATCCAGGCGGCGAAGCGGGGTGTCCCCCTGGACAAGGGGTGACATCGGGGGACGACGCGGGGTGACCTCCGGTGCCGTCGGCGACCTGAACGCCGGCGGCACCGGAGGGGGTGCGGCTCACCTCTCGGGGGAGGGCACCACGCTCAGATGGCCCGCCGCGGCGCCCCGGGGGCGGCGCGTCCTGCGCAGGGGGTCGGACGGGCGGCCCACCTCGCGCAGGACGAGGGTCATGCGGTGGTATCCCATGTCGCGGAGGGTGTCGGGGGTCTCGCCGACGATCCGGCAGAGGGTGGCGCCCCAGCGCGGGTCCGGGTGGACGAGGGGGCGTACGGCTCCGTCGTGCCGGCCGGCCGCGGGGCCGACCGTGCGGAGCCAGTGCGGGAGGCCGTGGCGGTAGGCGGCGTCCATGATCGGATCCTGGGCGATGTCCCGGCGGATGGACTGCAGGCCCCGATCCTGGGGGTGATGCTCCACCGCGGTGGCGAAGTGGGCGAGCATCGGCAGGCACCAGCTGGACTCGTGGTCGCCGAGGACCGTGGCAGCGTCCGGGTGGAAGAGCACGAACCGGAGGAAGTTGTCGCCCGGCATGGCCGTCGGGTGCGGTCCCACGCCGTTGAAGAGTGCCCGGAACGCGGCGTTGGTCAGGACGACGTCCCAGCGGTGGTCGAGGACGACGGACGGGAACAGGACGGAATCCTGCAGCACGGCGTAGTCCTGGAGGTACGCCTGTGCTTCCCGGGCTTCGAGACTGTCGGGGACGGGCCGCGGTACCGACCGCCGCCCTCCTGCCTGATACGCCATCGGGAGGTCACCCCTCTTGCCTATGCGGCCTTCTCGCGGCGCCTTGATCCTGCTGCCCTGGGCGGAGTCGTGTCAACTATCGTGGCATTCGACGCCTGTTGACGGCTGAATCTCGCCACAGTTGTGGCGAGGCCTGGATGTGAGTTCGACCGAACCGCTAGTCTCCCCGCAGTTCACGGTGTACTTGCCGAGACCGGGGTCTCGCGCCAGGCTTGGATCCACGGATTCCGCAGTACCGCGAAATTGGCCTGAGAGAGACGTAGGAGATCTGTCGGTGACGGATGGCTTCGAGGTTCCGGACGCCGCGGCGACGGTTCTGCTGCCGGCCGTCGTGGCCCGTGTCACCGCGCTGGCGGACAAGCTGCGCGTACGGCACACGGAGGTCTTCGACACCCGACGGCTCTCGGGCGCGTCGGGTGTGCCGGAGGCGGTGGTGAAGGCCCTGCTGAGCGGGCAGCGCGCCGGTGAGCCCGACGTCCAGGCCCGCTTTCTGCAGCGCCTGGACCTGCTGAGACGCACCCGGCTCAAGCCGGGTGGCCGTAAGTACACCCAGCAGGAGATCGCCGACGGCGCCGGCATGTCGCGCCAGCAGGCGGGTGCCCTGATCAACGGGGACCGGCGTCCCACGATGGAGCACTGCGACGCCATCCAGCGCTTCTTCAGGGTGCACGCGGGTTTCCTCACCGCCGAGGACCCCGAGGCGCTGGCGAGCGCCCTGATGCGGACCGAGCAGGAGCTCCTCCAGCAGCTCGCCGACCGTGAGCGCGCGGCGGCCGGGGCCGCCGACGACCCGCTGCAGCGGCTGCTGCAGAACCACGGGGTGCGCTCCATCGCCTGGCGGGCGGCCCAGCTGCCCACCGACCAGCACCGTGACAAGGTGGCGGAGTGGCTGGACATGCTGCTGGAGAGCGTCAAGCGGCCCGAGTCCTGACCGGGGGAGATCTGTGGGCATCGGAAAGGAAATGCGCCGTCTGTGCGGCGAGTTGGTCGGCGAACTCACGCTGCCGGCACCGGCGGACCCCGCCGACCTCTACGGCGCCCTGTGCGACGCCATGAGCAGACGCCGCGGCCGCCCCGTCCACTACCGTACGGCCGTCTTCCCGCCGGGCACGGCCAGTGGGCTGTGGCTCGACATGGCCGAGCAGGACCTGGTGGTCATCGAGGAACGCACCGCGCCCGACCACCAGTTGGTGATCCTCGGCCACGAGCTGTGGCACATGCAGGCCGGGCACTGCGGCCGTCACGTGGAGGGTGCCGCGGTCGCCACGCGCTTACTGAGCCAGGACACCGATCTGCACGCCACCGTGCTGAAGGTCGCCGCCCGGACCCGTTTCGACCTGACGGACGAGCAGGACGCCGAGAGCTTCGGACTGCTGCTGGCCAGCAAGTGCCGTACCTGGCTCGCCGGTTCGGCGCTGCGCGGGCCGGTGCGCCGCGATCACCTGGCCGGCCGCATCGGGGCCTCCCTGGGTTACCGCGGGCCGCAGGGCTGAGCGGCCGGGAACATCGAGAAGCCGAGACGCAGAGACGCCGAGACGCCGAAGACATGGACGGGTCCAGCTACTACATTCCTGCCGTCGCGATGACGATCGCCCTCGCCTCGAAGACACCCGCGCTGCTGCGGAACTGGGGCGACCCCCTGATCAGGTCCGTGTGCGCGCTGATGACGCTGGCCGCCCTGGTCTTCTGCTTCGCCGCGCCGCCGACGATCACCGAGGTCAACCGTGTCACCGGCGTCGCGAACATGTCGGCGGCCGTCGTCTACCTGCTGCTGAGCGCCTTCAGCGGCTCCTGTCTGGTGCTGATCACCAACTGGCGGGGCGGACCGCCCGACACGACACGCCGGCTCTCGCACCGCTGGCTCGCCGGGTACGGCGCTGTGTGCGCGGCGATCGTGCTGCTGTTCGTGCTCGGCGAGGCCCCCGTGGAGCGGGTGCGGGACTTCGACACGTACTACGCCACCACCCCGTTCCTGCGCGAGATGATCGTGCTGTATCTGATCGGTTTCACCGCCGCGGGCGTCGCGATGAACGTCATGTGCTGGCGCTGGGCGCTCCAGGTGCGCGGCTGGCTGCGCGCCGGGCTGGTGATCATCGCGTTCGGTTTCCTGCTCAACATCCCGTTCGCGGCCGTCAAACTGATCGCCGTGGTCACCCGCTGGCAGGGCGGCGACCTGGACTACCTGAGCACGTACGTCGCGCCCGTGCTGTCGTCCGTCGGCGCCCAGATCTGCGCGCTCGGCTTCTGTCTGCCGCTGGCCGGAGAGCGCCTCGGCGACTCCTGGACCATCTGGTCCATGTACCGTCGACTCGGCCCGCTGTGGCGGGAGTTGCGTCCCGTCTGGGCCCAGGCGAGCCACGAGGTGCGGATCTCCTGGTGGGCGCCGGCCCGGCTCCAGATGACGCAGCGGGAGTCCGACATCCACGACGGCATGCTCAGCCTGTACCCGTACTTCGACTCCGAGGTACGGGCCAAGGCGTACACCGCCGCCGTCGCGGCGGGCTCCGATCCCGTCCAGGCGCGGGCCGAGGCCGACGCCGCGATGGTGACGGCGGCGGTACGGGCCAAGGAGGACGACCCGGAGGGCCGGGTCATCAGCTCCGCCACGGCCGACGCCCCCGCCCCGCCCGCCGAGAACCCCCGTGACCTCGTACGGATGTCCATCGCCCTGCGTCAGTCACCCGTCGTAGCGGCCGCCCGTGAATGGGCCGCCGCGACCAGGTCAGAGAGCGACTTCCATGAGCGAACCCGTTAGCGGCCCGAGCGACACCGCGGTCACGGCTCCCCGGCGTGCCGTCGTCGTCGGCGCGGGCCTGGCCGGCCTGCTGGCCGCCGCCGCGCTGCGCGACCACGCCGAGGTCACCGTCGTCGAACGCGACGCGCTGCCCGAGGGGCCCGGCCCCCGCAAGGGCGTGCCCCAGGCCCGGCACGCCCATCTGCTGTGGTCCGGCGGGGCCCGCGCGATGGAGGAACTGCTGCCGGGGGTCACGGACGCCTGGCTGGCGGCCGGCGCCCGGCGCATTCCGCTGCCGACCGGTCTGGTCTCGCTCTCACCCCAGGGCTGGGTGCGGCGCTGGCCCGAGATGGAGTTCATGATCGCGTGCAGCCGCGATCTGCTGGAGTCGGTCGTCCGCGCCCGGCTCCTCGCCGGGCCCCGGGTCACCCTCCTGGACCGCACCGAGATCAAGGGCCTGGCGGGCGATGCCTCCCGGGTGACGGGGCTGCGGGTCCGTCCCGCCGAGGGCGACGAACAGGTGCTCACCGCCGATCTGGTGGTGGACGCCACCGGACGTGGTTCGCGCGGCACCGCCTGGCTCGACGCGCTGGGGGTCGCGCCCGCGCCGATGGACGAGGTCGACTCCGGGCTCGTGTACGCCAGCCGGATCTTCCGGGCGCCCGCGGGCACCGAGGAGTACCCGGTGGTCAATGTGCAGCCGGACGGGTCGCAGCCGGTGCCGGGGCGGAGCGCGACCCTCGTGCCCATCGAGGACGGGCGCTGGCTGGTGACGCTGTCGGGCACCCGAGGAGGTCAACCGACCGCGCTCACGGATGAGTTCGAGACGTTCGCGCGTGACGTCCGGCATCCGGTCGTCGGTGAGCTGATCGCCCACGCCGAGCCCCTGACGGACGTCGTGGTCACCCGCAGCACGATCAACCGGCGGCGTTTCTTCGAGAAGGTGTCCGGCTGGCCCGACGGCTTCGTCGCGATCGGCGACTCGGTCGCCACGTACAACCCGATATACGGCCACGGCATGTCCGTCGCCGCCCAGAGCGCCCTGGCCCTGCGTGAGCGGGTCGCCGCGCACGGCCTGGCGGCGCCGGGGCTCGCGCGCCGCGTCCAGAAGGCCGTGGCGGTCCCGGTGTCGCTGGCCTGGGAGCTGGCCACCGGCACGGACATCCGCTACCCGGAGGCCATCGGCAAGCGGCCGAACGCCGTGCGGAGGCTCTTCGGCCGCTATGTGGAGCGGCTGATCCGGACCGCGCTCGGCCGGCCCCTGGTCTTCAAGGCGTACCTCGGCGTGGTCACCCTCACCGAACCGATCAGCGCTCTCGTCAGACCGGAGGTCGTGCTGGCGGTGCTCCGCGGCCCGGTCAAATCCCCTTTGGTGGAACCGCCCCTGACGGAGCATGAACGGGAAGCGGTGCTGGGCTCGGCACCTCGGTAGCCCCCGGGCGACATTCGCGCGCGGGAGGACGGGATTGTCAGTGGTGGACGGCAAGCTGGGGGTGTGCCACCCGTATGCCGGGGCGGGCACGGAGTTCTACCGATCCGACCAGGGGAGAGCCGTTCGATGCCGACCGCCGTACTGACCGACCGCGAGCGCGCCGCCGTACAGGCCTATCTGCGGCTGCTGGGGACCGTACGAGCAGCGCTGGACGGGCCCGGGGAGTCACGCCGACCACCCGTGGTGCCGCCCGCCGCGCTCGCCGAGGCGGAGCAGGCACTGGCGGCGGCGGGACTGGCGGGCAACGAGGAGGAGTTCTTCCGGCTGTTGCGGAGCTGGTGCCCGAGGGCCTGAGCGCGTGCGGCGACGGTCCGCCGGGTGCCCCGGTGGACCGTCGCTGTTCTCCGGCGCCCAGGCCGTTTCTGACGGCTCTTGAGGCCGTTCGTGAGCGGTTACGGACGAGTCCGGTGAGGTGGCCGGCGCCTCACGAGTCACCTCGCGCGGCGCCGATCGGCCGGATGATCTCCGACCAGGAGCCAGCAGAAGCGCCCTGGGTCAGGTACAGCCGGGCGGTCCGGTCCACCAGCTGCCGCAAGGCCGGCATGTAGGTCTCGTCGCCGCCCAGTTCGCCGAGCACGCGGTGCGCCTCGTCGCGGAACACCGCGAGGTCCTTCTCGAAACGGCGGAGAACGACGGGGTCGAGCAGCAGCGCGCGGAGCTCCGCGCGCGCCCGTTCGGAACTCCGTGCGGCGACACCGAGTTCCACCACCCGCGTCCTCGATCCAGCTGGCGTCTCCTCCAGCGCGCAGGCGAGGAGATAGGTGGCCGTGCCGTTGCGAAGGTCCTCCTCGCGGCCGGAGAGCAGGTCCTCCTGGTCGTTGAAGAGCTGCCAGAGAACCCCGAAGGTTCTGCCGAACTCCCGCCACAGTTCGGTTCGTTCGGGTCCGGCGTCGGCGAGCAGCGCGGCCATCGTCGTGATCATGCTGAAGGGGGCGCCGGATTTCCCGCGACAGGCGGCGACGACCGCGTCCCGCGAGGGGTTCTCGCTGTCGCCGCGAAGATCCCGCAACTGACCTTCAACGGCGTCGATACAGCAGTTGACGATCTCGACGGTGAGGGCGTTGCGCACCGCGTCCGGGACCGGCTGGGCCTGGACGATCCTGATGGGAAGGGCGTGTCCGCCGAGGACGGACACCAACAGCGCCTCTTCCGTGCCGAGTCCGGCGGGGATGCGGGCGCCGTGGCTGTCGGCCAGGTCGTCGAGAAAACACGCGGAGGTCCACCACAGGACATGCACGGCCCCCAGGGGGACGGCCGGTCCCGGGAAGCCCGTCTCGGCGGCGTGCACGAGGAGCGGGAGCACGGACAAGGGGTACTTCATCCGCTGGTGGTCCAGCAGTCCGGATATGGATCTCCGTACCGCTTCGGACGAGGGCCCGAGACTCTCCAGGGCGGCCGTGATCTCCGCGTCGATGTCCGACGACAACTGTCTGTGCAGGTCCGCGTAGGAAAGGCAGCTCATCCCGCGTCCTCGCCCTTGGTGGGGAAGGGAACCGGGACCGCCGTCGCCACCAGTCCTTGCCGCACCGTCCAGCGTCCGTCGAAGACGTCGATGCGACGACCCTTCACCACCGGTCCGGGCACGAGGAGTTCGGCGCGCAGTGCGCCGGAGCGGCCACCGGGGTCGACGGACACCTCGATGTCGGCCTCCGCGAAGTCCAGCCACCGCCCGGTCAGCGGGAACCACGCCTTGTAGACGGACTCCTTGGCACTGAAGAGCAGCCGGTCCCAGTGGACCGAGGGGTCACCGGCGATCAGACGGTGCAGCCGGGTCTCCTCCGCGGGGAGGGCGATCGCCGTCAGGACGCCCTCGGGCAGGGTGTCGTGCGGTTCGGCGTCGATGCCCAGGGAGGCGAGGTCGTCGACGCGGACCAGGGCGGCTGCCGCGTACCCCTCGCAGTGGGTCATGCTGCCGGTCAGCCCGTCCGGCCAGCCGGGGGCACCGCGCTCGCCGGGCACGATCGCCCGCGGCGCCACGCCGAGCTTCTCCATGGCCCGCCGGGCGCAGCCGCGGACGACGGTGAACTCCCGGCGCCGCTTCGGCACCGCGCGCGCCACGACCGCCTCCTCCTCGGGATACAGCTCGATCCCCTCGGCGGCCGCGGCCCAGTCAGGGGCGTGCGCCTCCACGACCACGACCGCTCCCGGGAGCAGTTCCTCGATCACCGGCTTGGACCTCCATCGGCAGAATGCGGCGCAGCCTGCCCGGCGGTCCCGGACGCGGCCGCCACTCGCGGGGGTAACCCACGGACACCTCTTCGAAGCGGACCCCGTCCAGCCAGGTGGTCCGCGGGATGTGCAGATGGCCGTAGACCATGACCTCGACGCGGAAGCGCCGGTGCCAGTCGGCCGTCAGTTCCGTGCCGCACCACATGGCGAACTCGGGGTAGTGCAGGATGTCCGTGGGGTGCCGGTCCAGCGGGTAGTGGTTGACCAGCACCGTCGGCAGGTCGGGCGGCAGTTCGGCGAGCCTGCGTCCGGTCTCGGCGACCCGGGCGCGGCACCAGTCGTCGCGGCTCGGGTACGGGTCGGGGTGCAGCAGGTGCTCGTCGGTGCAGACGACGCCGGTGCCGTGCGCGTACGTGAGGCCCTCTTCCTTCGTCGCACAGCCCTTGGGCAGGAACGAGTAGTCGTACAGAAGGAAGAGCGGAGCGATCACCACCGGGCCGCCGGGTCCCTCCCAGAGGGGGTACGGGTCCTCCGGGGTGACGACACCCAGCTCCCGGCAGAGGGCGACCAGATGCTCGTACCGCTCGACGCCCCGGTACGGGACGGTCTCGCTGGGGTGGGTCCACAGCTCATGGTTGCCCGGCACCCACACGACCTTGGCGAAGCGGCCGGCGAGGGTCTCCAGGGCCCAGCGGATGTCGGCGACGGTCTCGGCGACGTCGCCGGCCACGAGGAGCCAGTCGTCGTCGGTCTCGGGGCGCATCTGCTCGACGAGGGCGCGGTTCTCGGGATAGCCGATGTGCAGATCACTGATGGCCAGCAGATTTCCGTGACGGCCGACCCTCGACTCCACCCGCACTCCTTTTCCGAACATCCAACATCAACACGAGAACACACGAGCGTACCGGTGGACAAGACAGACCAGGCGAACCACTCGACACGCGTCCCGGTGAACCCGCCGCGCAAGGATTAACACGCGCGTGACAGAAACCTGACCTCCGGTGGCCGTATGATCCCTCCTACACCACCGCCACGCCTGTCTTTCGCGTACGGCGGTTCGGCGTACCTCCATCCCCCCTGGCCGGGCACGGCCTGCTCCGCTGTGCCCGCGAACCCTGGAAAGGCGGCCTGCATGGTCTCTCGCGTACGCGTCTGGCTCAACCGCACGTACGCGGAGAACGTCTTCTTCATGGATCAGCTGCGGCATAATCCGCACGCTCGTCCGGTGGACATCCATGCCACGCACGGTGACGCCGACTCCCCCGTACTGGCCGCCGCGGACACCGCCGACCTGGAGCCCGAGGGCCTCTCCCCCGCCGCGTACGTCGAGTACGCGCTCGACCAGTGCGCCAAGCGCGGCATCGATGTCTTCGTGCCCCGGCTGCACCAGGCGGCCCTGGCCGCGCATCGCGAGGACTTCGCGGCCGTCGGTACGGTCCTGCTGGCGCCGACCGCCCGGGCCATCGAGGTCTTCGAGGACAAGGTGACCGCGTACGAGGCGGTCCAGGCGCACGGAGTCCCGGTGCCGCCGTGGTTCCGGGTGACGAACGCCGACGAACTCGTCGCCGCCGTCGACGAGTTGGAGGACGGCGGACACAGAGCGTGCTTCAAGCCGGCGTCCGGGGCGGGCGGCGTGGGCTTCCGCGTCGTCTCGCGCGCCCCCTTCTCGCTCGATCAGCTCAGCGGATTCCCGAGCCCCTACGTGCATCTCGACATGGTCGTGGAGGCGGTGCGGGCGGCCGAGGAGCCCGTGGACTGGATGGTCATGCCGCGCCTCGAACAGCCGGAGGTGTCCGTCGACTGCCTCACCGGCCCCGACGGACGGGTCCGGATGGCCGTGGGCCGCACCAAGAACGGCCGGCGTCGTGGGTTCAGTCAGAACCCCTCGTGGATCGAGCCCGCACGGCGGATCGCGGAGCGGTTCGAGCTGCACTACCTGACGAACATCCAGTTCCGCATGTACGGCGACGAACCGGTGCTGATGGATGTCAACACGCGTCCGGCGGGTGGGCTGCACCAGCTCGCGCTGTGCGGGATCAACGCCCCCTGGGCGGCCGTGCAGTTGGCGCTGGGTGAGGACCCGGGTGACGTGATGCCGACGCGGCTGGGGGAGGACTACACGGTGGTGTCGGGGACGCGGCCGGTGCGGTCGGTCACCCTGCCGCACCAGGTTCCCGAGGTGCCGGTCGCCGTGGAGGCGCGCCCGGTGGCTGTCGCACCGTCCTCGGTGTGCAAGCCGGCTGCCGACCGGCCGTTGGCGGTCTGAACGCCCGAGCGTTCTCGCCCCCGCCGCCCCGACCCGTCCCATCCCGGGGGCCGCGCCCCCAGGCCCCCTGAGGGAGTTGGTCGGGTGCGGGTCGGTGGGGGCTTGTCGCGCAGTTCCCCGCGCCCCTTTCAGGGGCAGGGGCTCAGGTAGCCCCAAGTCTCGGCCAACTCCCTCAGGCGGGGCGGGAGTTCCGATGCCGGATTCGCCTCGCGGGCCGGCTGGATGCGGCCGGACCTGATGGTGGTGGACCAGTCGCCGAGTTGGGGGCGGAAGGTGCCGTGGTCCTGGGTGCCGTAGTCGAGCATGCCGGGCTCCCATGCGAGGCCCAGGTGGTCACAGATGCCCCGGGTGACCTTCTCGGGGTCGGCGGTCAGCTCCTCGTACCGGATGACGTGAACGGGGAGGTTCTGGCGGACCTCTTCCAACTTCTCGCTGTAGTGGAGGACTTCGGCCCGGATCGCCTCGTGGTCGGGGTCGGCGCGGCGGCTCGTGAGGGACTGGACGACCGCACCGGGATGGCGCAGCAGGAGGATGTAGCGGGCGTTCGGCCAACATCGGTGCAGGCGCGGCCAGATGAGGGTGTCCGGCGGGGTCTTGTCGACGATGATCTGCTTGCCGCTGCGGATCAGCTCATGGTGGAGGATACGGTCCCACAGGATGTGCTCCAACTCGCACCTGTCGAGTTCGAGCGCCTTCATCGCGTCCCCGGTGAAGTCCCGGGAGAGATGGACATGGACGGTCCGCAGGTGCATCTCGCGCGGGGCACGGATCTGGCTGTGGCTGTTCAGGACGACCCGCGGCAGCGTCGAGCCGGAGCGCACCGAGGACAGCACGAACACCGGCGCGTCCACCAGCCGGGACGCGCGCGGCGCCACGTACGGGGGCTTTGCGGGTGCGGTGTCGGTCCGGGGCGCGGGGACGGCGTTCAGCGGCTTGCGCGGCGGGCTCACCGCCTCGGCGATCAGTCTGCCGCGACGCCTGAGCCCCTTGCCGATCGTGGACTTGCGCGGATCTCGCACGATGACACCTCACCACTTTTCTTCGCACTGTCGCGTTGCCCCGTATCACAGGGGTTGGTAGCTGCTCGCCAGGGAGGGCGAATGGGGGCGAATTGGCTCGATCGTGTGATGGTCGGCTTCCGGGCTTGTGCTGCCCTGGGCCGTTCGGGTTGGCGTGATCGTGCGATCTGGGACGCGGGGTACGGCGTCAGCGTGCGGGGCCCCTGTTCCACCGGTGTGACGGTCCAGGGCCTCTCCGTCGCCTCTGGCTGTGCCTGTTCGGCCAGGTCGCGCAGGGCAGTGTCCATCAGCGGCTCCGGCCGCGGGGGCCTCCCGGGCCCGGACCACGTACAGGATGCGTGTCGCCGCCCCGGGGTCGAGTACGCCGGGGACCAGCTCGCCCGGGACCGTTCGGGGCGCGCGGCTGAACGGACTCACCCCCCGCTCGGTCCACAGGAACGGTAGTGGGCGAATTCCAGGTGTCGTGGAGGGAAAGCACCGTGGTCGCGGCGGGCGGTGCACCCGCCGCGACCAGCTGTTCTATGCTCCCTCAATTTTTCACGGGAAGCGGACTCACCGCTGTACGGGTCACCGCTCCCCCACCGCCAGCCGCAGTGTCTGCACCTCGAACGGGCGCAGCGTCACCGGGACGCCGTTCCCGTCCGTGGCCGCCTGGGACAGGGGGCGTTCCAGCAGGTCGGTGATCTGGGCCCCGGCGAGCGGGAAACCGGTGCGCAGGACGCCCCGGGCCCGGCCGCCGCTCGACTCGTAGAGCCGGACCACGACGTCACCGGAGGCGTCGTCGGCGAGCTTGACCGCCTCGACGGTCACGCCCTCCCCGTCCACGGAGACGACCGGCTCGGGGGCGCCCGCAGCGTCCGCGACGCGCAGCGGCAGGTTGAGGGCGTAGCCCTCGGCGACCGCGTCCTCGATGCTCGCGCCGGGGAGGAGCGAGTAGGTGAGGCGGTGCTTGCCCTGGTCTGCCTCGGGGTCGGGGATGCGCGGGGCTCGGACCAGGCTGAGGCGGACCGTCGTGGTCGTACCGCCGTCCTCGCGGACCGTGCGGGAGACGTCGTGGCCGTAGGTGGAGTCGTTGATCACCGCCACGCCGTAGCCGGGCTCGGCCACGTGCACCCAGCGGTGGCCGGAGACCTCGAAGCGGGCCGCCTCCCAGCTGGTGTTGGTGTGGGTGGGGCGCTGGATGTGGCCGAACTGGATCTCGGCGGAGGAGTGCGGCGCGCGGACGTCGATCGGGAAGCCGGCCTTGAGGAACTTCTCGGCCTCGTGCCAGTCGATGTCCGTCTCGAAGTCGATCCGGGGGCTGCCGGCGCGCAGGGTGATCGTCTGGGTGATGCGGGAGCCCTTTCCGAACGAGCGCTCCACGCGGATGGCGCCGAGGAGGGGGTCCTCCTCGACCACAGTGATCGACTCGGCGTCCAGCAGGTCCGTGTAGCGGTTCTTGTAGTGCTTGTCGACGTCCCAGGCGTCCCAGTAGTTCGGGAGGTCGGTGTGCAGGCGGAGCAGGTTGCCCGTGTCGCCGAGCACTTCGCGGTCGGCACGCAGGTCGCGTACGGAGGCGAGGGTGCCGTCCTCGGCGATCTCCACCCGGACCAGGCCGTTGTCCAGGACGCGGCCGGAGACGGTGACGGGATGCGGGGGCGCGGTGGCGGTGAGGGGCGCGCTGCCGCTCGCGGGGACCGTCACGTACACCGGTGCACCCGCGGACGTGACGACCACCTCGGCCCGGTCGCGCGGACTGGTGTTGAAGACACGCGGGTCACCGGCGCCGAGCGCCGTGACAGCCTCGGCCGTCAGCTCCTCCAGCTCCTTCGCCACCCTCGCGTACTCCGCCTCCGCCTCGCGGTGGACCCAGGCGATCGAGGAGCCCGGCAGGATGTCGTGGAACTGGTGGAGGAGGACCGTCTTCCAGAGGCGGTCGAGCTTCTCGTAGGGGTAGGAGTAGCCGGGCGCGTGGAGCGCGGCCGTGGTCGCCCAGAGTTCGGCCTCGCGCAGCTTGTGCTCGCTGCGGCGGTTGCCCTGTTTGGTGCGGGCCTGGGAGGTGTAGGTGGCGCGGTGGAGTTCGAGGTACAGCTCGCCGTTCCAGACGGGGGCGTCCTCGTACTCGGCGCGGGCCTTGGCGAAGAACTCGTCGGGGTGTTCGACGACGACCTTCGGTGAGCCCTCCAGATCCGCGAGGCGGCGGGCGCGTTCCATGATCTCGCGGGTGGGGCCGCCACCGCCGTCGCCCCAGCCGAAGGGCGCCAGGGAGCGGGTGCCTGCGCCCTTCTCCTGGTAGTTGCGGACGGCGCGGTCCATCTCCTCGCCGCTGAAGCGGGCGTTGTAGGTGTCGACCGGCGGGAAGTGGGTGAAGATGCGGGTGCCGTCGATGCCCTCCCACCAGAAGGTGTGGTGGGGGAACCTGTTGGTCTGGTTCCAGGAGATCTTCTGGGTGAGGAACCAGTCGTTGCCTGCGAGTTTGGCGAGCTGCGGGTAGGAGGCGTTGTAGCCGAAGGAGTCCGGCAGCCAGACGCCCTTGGTCTCGATGCCGAAGTTCTCGATGAAGAACCGCTTGCCGTGGACGAGCTGGCGGGCGATGGCCTCACCGCCGGGCAGGTTGCCGTCGGACTCGACCCACATGCCGCCGACGGGTACCCACTGGCCCTTGTCGACTGACTTCTTGATGCGCTCCCACACCTGCGGGTAGTTGTCGCGCACCCACTCGTACTGCTGGGCCTGGGAGCAGGCGAAGATGAAGTCCTCGTACTCGTCGGCCAGCGCGGTGACGTTGGAGAAGGTGCGGGACGTCTTGCGCTTGGTCTCGCGGATGGGCCAGAGCCAGGCGGAGTCGATGTGGGCGTGGCCGACGCCGGAGATGGTGTGGGCGCTGGCATGGGCGGGCTTGGCGAGGACGGGGGCGAGGATCTCGCGGACCGCCGTCGCGCTGCCGGAGACGTCGTCCAGGTCGACGGCGTCCATGGCCCGGTCCAGGGCGTGCAGGATCTCGTGGCGGCGGGGCTCGTGCTCGCCGAGGTGGACCATGAGTTCGCGCAGTACCTGGAGGTCCAGGTCGAGGTGGAAGACCTCCTCGTCGAGGACGGCGAGGTCGGCGCGCTGGAAGGTGTAGAGGGGCTTGTCGCCGGCCGTGAGGATGTCGCCCATCGGCGTGATCTTCGAGAAGTTGTCGGCGAGGATGTCGGGGTTGGACGCCGCCTCGACCAGGTAGTCGATGGTCTCGCCGCCCCGGACGGGGTTGCCGATCGGCACGTACTGGTTGAGCGGGTTGACCGCCTTCAGCGGGGTGCCGTCGGCGAGGTGGACGAGGGCCTCGGCCTGGTTGCCGGGCCAGTCGCCGACGAAGCCGAGGTCGATGACCGCCTCGACTCGGCGGCCCGCCCACGCGGCGGGCACCCGTCCACGCATCCGGAACCAGGTCGTGCCCCACGGCGGGCCCCACGGGGTGTCCATCGCGAACGGTGTGTACGAGGCGGCGGCGGCCTCCTCGAAGGGGACGGGCTCGCCCGGCGCCTGCCAGGCCTCGACCTCGAAGGGCGCGGAGGCCGCGTAGATCGCGGGCTTGACGCGCTGGGTGTGGACGCGCTCGACGCGTTCCTCGATGCGGCGGCGTTCGTCGTGCATGACGGGTCTCCAGAGAGGGAGCGAGCGGGGGAAAGCGCTTTCCGGCGGTGAGCCTACTTGAGGTACGCCAGGCCCGGGTGGACCTCGGTGTACCCCTCCACCAGCCTGCGCGCCACATTGACGGAGTCGACCAGCGGGTGCAGGGCGAAGGCCTTCACCGCGGTCGTACGGGAACCCGCCTCGGCGGCGGCCAGGACCTCGCGTTCGACGGCCTTGACCGCGCAGACCAGGCCGGTGGCGTGGTCGGGCAGGGGGGCCACGGTGACCGGGTGGGCGCCGTTGGCGTCGACCAGGCAGGGCACCTCGATGACGGCCTCCGTGTCGAGGGCCGAGAGGGTGCCCTTGTTGCGGACGTTGAGGATGAGGGTGGTGCGCTCGTCGCGGGCGATGGCCCGCATCAGGGCGAGGGCGACCTTCTCGTAGCCGCCGGACAGGTCGTCGGCGTCGCGTTCACCGGCGCCCGCCGTCTCCCGGTTCTCCGACATGTAGGTGGCCTCGCGTTCGGCGCGGGTGCGGTCCCAGGCCTTGAGCGCGTGGGCGTCCGGGCGGCGCATCTCCTCGTAGAAGTGGGCCTGCTGGTCCTTGAGGAAGGCACCGCGGGTCTTGTCGACCGCCTGGTAGGCGCGGACGGCCTCGCGGTTGAAGTAGTAGTAGTGCAGGTACTCGTTCGGGATCGCGCCGAGGGACTGGAGCCAGTCGACACCGAAGAGTTTGCCCTCCTCGAAGGATCCGAGGAGGTCGCGGTCGGCGAGCAGGCGCGGGAGTTCGTCGCGGCCCGCGATGTGCAGGCCGCGGACCCAGCCGAGGTGGTTGAGGCCGACGTAGTCGATCCACGCCTCCTTCGGATTCGCGGCGCCCAGGACGCGGGCGATACGGCGGCCGAGGCCCACGGGTGAGTCGCAGATGCCGATGACGCGGTCGCCGAGGTGGCGGGACATGGCCTCGGTGACCAGACCCGCCGGGTTGGTGAAGTTGATGACCCAGGCGTCGGGGGCGAGCCGGGCCACCCGCCGCGCGATGTCCGCGGCCACCGGGACCGTGCGCAGGCCGTAGGCGATACCGCCGGCGCCGACGGTCTCCTGGCCCAGGACGCCTTCGGCGAGGGCCACCCGCTCGTCGTCCGCACGGCCCTCCAGGCCTCCGACGCGGATCGCGGAGAAGATGAAGTCGGCGCCGCGCAGGGCCTCGTCGAGGTCGGTGGTGGCGGTCACCTCGGGGGCGTCGGGCACGTCCGCCGCCTGCTCGGCCAGGACGCGGGTGACGGCGGAGAGCCGCTCGGCGTCCAGGTCGTGCAGGACGACATGGGTGACCCGGCCCTCGGCGCGGTCCCCGAGGAGCGCCCCGTACACGAGGGGCACCCGGAATCCTCCGCCGCCCAGAATCGTCAGCTTCACGCAACTACCACCTTTACCGATCGTGCATACATGCGGGCCGTCCCGACACGTGTCAGCCGCCCCGTCCCGGGGCGGTCATACGGTGACCACCTCGACCCCCGCGTCCTCGAACGAGGACCGAGTGCCCTGGTCCACCGACCCGTTGGTCACGACCACGTCGAGTTCCCCGGGCCCGCAGACCCGCGCCATCCCCGTACCGGGGAACTTCGCGGAGTCGGCGAGCAGGACGACCTTGTCGCCGGCCTTGATCATCGCGCGTTTGACCGGGACCTCGACGACGGTCGTGTCCATCACCTGTCCGCCGGGCCGCACTCCGCTCGTACCGAGGAACAGCCAGTCGGCGTGCAGCTGCCGGAGGTTGTCCTCGGTGAGGAAGCCGACGAGGGAACGGTACTCGCGGCGGACCATGCCGCCGAGCAGTACCAGTTCGATCCCCTCGTCGTCTGCCAGCTCCTCGTAGACCACCAGGTTGCTGGTGATCACGGTGAGGCGGCGGCCGTGCAGCTGCCGGGCCAGGCGGTAGGCGGTGGTCCCGATGTCGAGGAGCACGGACTGACCGTCACGGACCATCGAGGCGGCCTTCGCCGCTATCGCGTCCTTCTCGGCCACCCGCACCTCGGCCACCTCGGCGAAGGGCTGGTCGCCCTCGTCCACGACCGCGCCGCCGTGCACACGGGTGAGCAGCCCCTCCTCCTCCAGCCTCAGGAGGTCACGCCGGATGGTGGCGGGGCTCACACCGAGCTGTTCGGACAGGTCGGTGACTGCCGCCGGGCCCCCTGATCGCAGGGCCCGCAGGATGAGTTGGTGTCGTCGCTCTGCCAGCACGCGCTGAACAGTACTCGTCATTCCCAATCATTTCTATGCTCACTTCTGCTCGACTCTTGCCAAAGCTCTCGGAGGCGCGCACGATCTGTGCACCGAAATTGAAGACTTTTGAAGAGTGATCCTCGAAGGTCTCGACGAGAGGGTGCACGCGTGGACGACGACCGGCCCGATGTGCTGCTGACCGGGCTGCTCTTCTACGACCTCGTGCTCACGGGGCTGGGAAAGCCGCCCACACCCGGCGAGGAGATCTGGACCGACGGCATGGGCTGCGGTCCGGGCGGCATCGCCAACCTGGCGGTGGCCGCCGCCCGTTTCGGCCTGAGGACCTCCCTGGCCACGGTCTTCGGCGACGACTACTACGGCGCCCACTGCCATGAGGTCCTCGCCGGACAGGAGGGCGTGGACCTCTCCCTCTCGCGCACCGCCGACGGCTGGCACACCCCCGTCACCGTCTCCCTCGCGCACGGTCACGACCGGGCCCTGGTCACCCACGGCCAGGAGCCGCCGTACTCGCAGGACGTGTTGATGGGCGACCCGCCCGAGTCGCGCACGGCCCTCGTGCACATCGAGGCCGAGCCGCGCGAGTGGCTCGCCAAGGCCGCCGCGAACGGCACGCACATCTACGCGGACGTCGGCTGGGACCCCACCCAGCGGTGGTCCCGTGACCTGCTCGACCAACTCGCCCTGTGCCACGCCTTCCTCCCGAACGAGACCGAGGCGATGGCGTACACCCGTACCGACAGCGCGGTCGCCGCGCTCGGCACGCTGAGCGAGCTGGTGCCGGTGGCCGTGGTCACCCGCGGCGGCGAGGGCGCGGTCGCGGTGGACCAGACGACCGGGGAGTACGCGGAGGTCCCGGCCCTGGACGTCGACGTGCTCGACGCGACGGGCGCCGGCGACGTCTTCGGCGCCAGCTTCGTCGC
Organism: Streptomyces europaeiscabiei; assembly: GCF_036346855.1. Classification (NCBI taxonomy): domain Bacteria; kingdom Bacillati; phylum Actinomycetota; class Actinomycetes; order Kitasatosporales; family Streptomycetaceae; genus Streptomyces; species Streptomyces europaeiscabiei. The sequence goes on along the minus strand of NZ_CP107841.1, from coordinate 8,759,738 downwards.
CGCATCCCTCGGCGGCTGGCCACTGATGGAGCGGCTGCGGTTCGCCGTGCTGTCGGCCGGACTGTCCGTGGGGCACCACGGCGGAGGTCTGGCGGCGCCCGGCTGGTACGGCGTCGACCGCTGGTGGCGCTCGCTGACCGACCCCGACCTGAAGAAGGCCTACGGCTTCCTCACCGACCGCATTCCGGCCGACGTCGGCCCACCGGTGCGCCACGCCCCGGTCACCCCGCCCGCGCGGCTGCCCTGATCCCCCCGGGCATCGCGCGCCTCTGATCCCCCCAGAAAATTGCCCCGAAGTACCACGAACAGGAACAAACAGGAGTGACCCGTGGACCTTTCTCGTAGAGGCTTCCTCCAGGCTGCCGTGCTCACGGCGGCGGCCTCCGGCCTGACCGTCGCCTGTGGCGGCGACTCGGAATCCGGCGGCACCAAGAACGGCAAGAACCTCACCATGTGGTACTGGGGCGGAGCCCTCAGCGACAAGGTGGTCGCCGAGGCGAAGACGCACTTCAAGGGCCAGGTCAAGCTGACCGGCTCCTCCATCGGCGGCGACTTCAAGCAGAAGCTCACCACCACCCTCGCGGCGGGCGGCTCCTCCGTCCCGGACATCACCGGCATCAAGGGGGAGGACATCGCCTCCTTCCTGCCCAACGCCGACCGCTTCCTCGACCTGAACGACCTGGGCTTCAAGACGCTCTCGTCGCAGTACCTGGAGTGGAAGACCAAGCTCGCCCAGACCGAGGACGGCAAGCAGGTCGGCTTCCCGATCGACATCGGCCCCACCGCGCTCTTCTACCGCGCGGACCAGTTCGACAAGGCCGGGCTGCCCAGCGACCCGGCCAAGGTCGCGGCCGAGGCCAAGACCTGGGAGGACTACTTCGCGCTCGGCACCGAACTGAAGAAGGCGCTGCCCGGCACCTTCCTGATCAACAACATGGGGTCGGTGTTCAGCATCGCGGTCGGCCAGGGCACCAAGCGGTTCATCGACCAGGACAACCACTTCATCGGCGACCAGGACCACATCCGCGCCGCGTGGGACACGGCGGTCCGCGCCTACACGCTCGGCCTCGACGCCAAGATCAACGACCAGAGCTGGAACGCCGCCGTCGGCAAGAGCCTGACCACCGAGGTCGGCGCCGCCTGGCACGCGTTGGACATCGAGTCGGCGGCCCCGGGCACCAAGGGCAAGTGGCGGGTCTGCGCGACGCCGGGCGGCCCCGCCAACCAGGGCGGCTCCTATCTGACGCTGCCCAAGCAGTGCCGGAACCCCGAAGAGGCATTCAAGATCATCAGCTGGATCCTCAGCCCGGACAACAACGCCAAGAGCTTCACCGACGCCGCGATCTTCCCCGCCTCCCCGGAGACGTACGCGATGCCGGCCATGACGGGCCCCGACGCCTTCTTCGGCGGACAGAAGATCATCGAGGTCTTCGGCCCGGCCGCCGAGGCCATACCCGTCAGCTACGAGGCGCCCGCCGACTCCGCGGTCATGGCTCCCTTCATGGCCGAGCTGACCAGCATCGAGGCCAAGGGCAAGAAGCCCGACGACGCCTGGAAGGACGCGGTCTCCCAGGCCAAGCAGATCGCCAGGCGGCAGGGGGTGAACTGAGGTGTCGTCACCTCCGGTCACCGGCTCCGCCACGGTGCACGAGCACCGTGGCGGGCCCGGCCCGGCCCGCTTCCGCCCGCGGCGCACCCCGCCCGCGGGGGTCGCGCGGCCCCAGCGTCGTGGGGTGCTGTCGTTCTGGCGGCAGTACCTGGCGATCTCTCCCTTCTACCTGATCTTCATCGTCTTCTCGTTCGTCCCCGTCTTCTATTCGCTGTATCTGTCCTTCCAGCGCTACGACGGCCTGGGCACCAAGCAGTTCGTGGGCCTGCAGCAGTTCGAGTTCCTCTGGAACGACCCGGTCTTCTGGCTGTCGATCCGCAACACCCTGGTGATCTGGGTCCTGTCCACCGTTCCCACCCTCTTCGGCGCCCTGGTGCTGGCGACGCTGCTGCATTCGGTGCGCCGCTTCAAGGGCTTCTACCGCATCGCCCTCTACGTGCCGAACGTCACGTCGATCGTCGCCGTGGCGATCTTCTTCGGCGCGGTGTTCAGCAACGACTTCGGGCTGGTCAACGCGATCCTGGGCACGGTCGGCATCTCGCCCGTCCCGTGGCTGAGCGATCCGTGGCTGATCAAGGTGGTCATCGCGCTGCTGATGACCTGGATGTGGACCGGCTACAACATGATCATCTACCTGGCCGGCCTCCAGGCCATCCCGCAGTCGGTCTACGAGGCGGCCAGGATGGACGGCGCCGGGCCGATCCGTACGTTCTTCCAGATCACCATCCCGATCATGCGGCCGATCATCCTGTTCACCGTCGTCATCTCGACCATCAACGGTCTGCAGAGCTTCAGCGAACCCCAGGTGCTCTTCGCCAGCAACGCCGCCAACCAGAACCTCGGCGGCCCGGGCCAGGCGGGCCTGACCACGCTGCTGTACTTCTACCAGTCGGCCTTCCTCGACAACGACTACGGCTACGGCGCGGCCATCGTGTGGGCCTTCTTCGTGCTGATCATCGTGCTCGTCGTCGTCAACTGGCGCATCGTGCAACGAGGGAGGAAGTCATGACGACAGCCGCCACGCCACGGCCGGCCACGGGCACGAAGCGCTCGCGCCGCCCCAAGGGTCTGACCGCGCACGTCCTCCTCGTCCTGGCCGTCCTGATCTCGGTCTTCCCGTTCGTGTGGACGATCGTGATGGCGACCAACACCACCCGCGACATCTACAAGAGCCCACCGAAACTGACCTTCGGCTCCCATCTGCTGGAGAACATCCGGCATGTGCTCGACACGATCGACTTCTTCGGGTCGATGCTCAACACGGTCGTCGTCGCGTGCGTCACCACGGTCCTGGTGCTGTTCGTCGACTCCCTGGCGGCCTTCGCCTTCGCCAAGTTCGAGTTCCCCGGACGCAAGGTGCTCTTCGGCACGCTGCTGGTGTTCATGATGCTGCCGCTACAGCTGGCCGTCCTGCCGCAGTTCATCCTGATGTCCGAGGTCGGCTGGGTCGGCATGCTCAAGGCACTGGTCTGGCCCGCGCTCTCCAACGCCTTCGGCATCTTCTGGCTGCGCCAGTACATCGAGAACGGGGTGCCCGACGAACTGCTGGACGCGGCGCGCATCGACGGCGCCGGGTTCTTCCGCCAGTACTGGAACGTCGCGCTGCCGATGATCAAGCCGGCGTTGTCCTTCCTGGCCATCTACGCCTTCGTCGGTGCCTGGAACGACTACGTCTGGCCCCTCATCGTGCTCACCAACCCCGAACACGTCACGCTCCAGGTGGAGCTGGCACAGCTCAACCTCGGCCACAACACCGACTACAGCATGGTCATGGCCGGTGTGCTCATGGCGTCCATCCCGCTCGTCGTGGTCTTCGCGATCTTCGCGCGCGGGTTCATCGCGGGCGCCACCGAGGGCGCGGTACAGGGCAGCTGAACCGCTCCCCGGAGAGAGGTGCGCGATGGTGGATGTCGTCGCCGGCGAAGGACGGCCGGGGCGCGGCAAGGTGCTCGTGGTGGGGATGGACGGGGTGCGCTTCGACCGGCTGCCCCTCCCCCGGTCTCCGCGCGGGGGGACCCCCGACTCGCTTCGCCCGCCGTCCACGGCACCCGTGCTGCACGGCCTGATGGCCGCGGGCGCCCACGGCAGCAGCCTGCTGCCCTACGGCGAGGTGGACGGTCAGGCCGAGGGCGGGCCGTCCACCAGCATGGCCTACACCGACTCCGGCCCCGGCTGGTCGAGCGTGCTGACCGGGGTGTGGCCCGACCGGCACGGGGTGACCGGCAACGACTTCACCGGCGCCGACTACTCCCGCCACCCCGACTTCCTCAGCCGCGCCGTCACCGCACGGCCCGGCCTGCGCACGGTAGCCGCGGTGTCCTGGCCGGAACTGGTGGACCGCGGCACCCTGGGCCCCGCCATCGGCGAGCGCGCGCGGTACGACGGCGAGTCCGACGGCTACGAGAGCGCGGACCGGCTCGTCGCCGACACCGCCGTGCGCCGCCTCGCCGAGGACGACCCGGACGTCGTGTTCGTGTATTTCGGCGCCACCGACGAGGCCGGACACGCCACGGGCCCCCTCAGCCCCGCCTACGACAGGGCCCTCCTCGCCCAGGACGCCCACCTCGGGCGGCTGCTGGACGCCGTCGAGTCCCGGCGCTCCGATCCCGTCCGGGCGGACGAGCACTGGACGGTCCTGGTCACCACCGACCACGGGCATCTCGACACCGGCGGCCACGGCGGCGACACGCGCGCCGAGCGCGAGGTCTTCGTCGTCCTCGCCGAGCCGGGAACGCCCGGCGGCACCCGGCTGGACACACCCCGCCTCGTCGACATCGCCCCCACCGTCCTGGACCGCCTCGGCATCCCCGTCGACCCCGCCTGGGGCCTGCCGGGCCGCATCCTGCCCCGGCCGGCCGCCTCCCCCCTTCCACCAGCGACTTCGGAACGGTCATGACCGACGCACTCTTCGCCCTGCGCCCCTGGAAAGCACCTGAGCTGACCTCCTGGGGGCGGCTGCCCATGAACGCCGTCGACCGGCGCGAGGGGGCGCTGTCGCTCGACGGCCGTTGGCGGTTCCAGCTACTGCCGTCGCCCGAGGGGAAACCCGGCCCCGGCTGGTCCTGGGCCGAACTCCCCGGTTCCTGGGCGCTCCAGGTGGCGGCGGACCCCCCGCAGTACACCAACGTCCGTATGCCGTGGACCGAGTTCCCGCCGGACTCGCCGCCCGAGAACCCGACCGGTGTGTACGAGCGGGAGGTCGACATACCCGCCGACTGGGCCGACCGCCGGATCGTCCTGCACGTCGGCGCCGCCGAGAGCGTGCTGCTCGTCCATGTGGACGGGCGGCCGGCCGGTCTCTCCAAGGACTCTCATCTGGCCGCCGAGTTCGACCTGTCGGGTCTGGTCCGGCCCGGGGAGAGGGCCACCGTGCGGCTCACGGTGGTGAAGTGGTCCGACGCCTCGCACATCGAGGACCAGGACCAGTGGTGGCTCGGCGGGATCACCCGCCCGGTGCTGCTGTACGCCACCGATCCGCTGTATCTCGCGGACGTGAGCGTGCGGGCGCGCCGCGACGGGGAGCTGCGGGTGGACTGCCGGGTGCGCTCGGCGGCGGGGACGGAAACGGGCGCGCTGCCCGCCGGGTGGTACGTCAGCGGGGAACTGGACGGCCTGGAGCTGGCCCAGGACACCGAGTTCGACCGGCTCAACACCGAGGACGACCGGGTCTCCGACTTCCTCGGCGAGGCCCGGATGGGCACGGTCGTCCAGGGCGTACGGACCTGGAACGCCGAGACCCCCGAGCTGTACGACCTCACCGTCCGCCTGCACCGCGCCGACGGCACGGTCGCCGACACCTCGCACCACCGGGTCGGCTTCCGCGACGTCGAGATCCACGGCCGGGACCTGCTGGTCAACGGGGAGCGCGTCTACATCCGGGGCGTCAACCGGCACGACTTCCATCCCCTGACGGGGCGGACGGTGTCGTACGAGGACATGCGCGCGGACCTGCTGACGCTGAAGCGGTTCGGCTTCAACGCGATCCGCACCTCCCACTACCCGGGCGACCCGGCCCTGTACGACCTCACGGACGAGCTGGGCTTCTACGTCGTCGACGAGGCGGACATCGAGTCCCACGACCACGCCCACGAGATCGCCGACGACCCTCGCTATCTGGGCGCCTTCGTGGACCGCGTCTCCCGGATGGTCCTGCGGGACAGGAACCATCCGTCGGTGATCGTCTGGTCGCTGGGCAACGAGTCCGACTACGGAGCCAACCACGACGCGGCGGCGGGCTGGCTGCGGCGGCACGATCCGACGCGGCCGGTGCAGTACGAGGGGGCCGCGAAGCTGGACTGGGCGGCCACGGACGACGCCTCCGACATCGCCTGCCCGATGTACGCGCCCATCGACGACTGTGTGGCGCACGCGCTGTCGGGCGAGCAGACCAGGCCGCTGATCCAGTGCGAGTACTCGCACGCCATGGGCAACAGCAACGGCACCCTGGCCGACACATGGGCCGCCATCGAGGCAACCCCAGGTCTTCAGGGCGGGTTCATCTGGGAGTTCTGGGACCACGGCATCCTCCAGCGTGTGAACGACGGACGACCGGCCGGGCGTGGGGGCACCGGGCTGTACGAGAACGGAGTCGCGGGCCCCGGCCTGCGCTGGGCCTACGGCGGCGACTTCGGCGAGAGCGTCCACGACGGGGCCTTCATCGCCGACGGGGTCGTCTTCCCCGACCGCACGCCCAAGCCGGTGATGTTCGAGCACCGGGAGATCGCCGCCCCGGTGCGGCTGTCCGTGGAGGGCGAGGGGACCTGGCGGGTGCTGCGGGTGCACAACCGGCAGCACTTCCGCGATCTGTCGTGGCTGGCCGCCGAGTGGGAGTTCGCGGCGGCCGACGGCGGCACCTGGACGCTGCCGGCCCGGCTGCCCGACGTACCGCCCGGTGGCTCGGCCGTCATCGACCGGCCCGAGCCGGCGGGCGGGGGCGGCGAGATCTGGCTGACGCTGCGGGTGACGACGGCCGCCGACGAGCCCTGGGCACCGCGCGGCACCGAGGTGTGCCTCCCGCAGGTCCAGTGGTACGAGCCGGAGGAGGGCGAGCCGGTGGTGGGCGCCGACGAGGACCTCGGGCACATCCCGCCGCCGGAGACGGACGAGGCCGGGCTGCTGCTGCACCCGCTGCTCGCCTCCCCGCCGGGCTTGAGCCTGTGGCGGGCCCCGACCGACAACGACGTCCTCGGCGGCATGGCCGAGCGCTGGCGTGAACTGGGCCTGGACCGCGCGGAGCGCGCGTTGGTCGCCGTGGAGCGCAAGGGGTCGACCGTGCGGGTCCGCTCCCGTTGGGCGACGGGGGCCGGGGCCGTGGAGCACGAGCAGGCGTTCACGGCGCTGGTGGACGGCCGGATCCTCGTCGAGGAGACGGCCGTGCTGCCGGAGGAGCTGACGGACGTGGCCCGCGTCGGCACGGTGTTCGAGACGGCGGACGGCTTCGACCGTCTGGCCTGGTACGGGCAGGGCCCCTGGGAGAGCTACCCGGACCGTGCGGCCGGAGCGCCCGTCGGACACCACTCGGCCACCGTGGACGAGCTGTTCACCCCCTATCTACGGCCGCAGGAGAGCGGGGGCCGGCACGGTGTACGGCACTTCACGCTCACCGGCGACGACCACGTCCTGTCGGTGCGGCTGGACGGACCCCGGCAGGTCTCGGTGACCCGCCACCGCGCGGCGGACCTGACGGCCGCCGCGCACCACGACGAACTGACACCCCGGCCGGGCTGCGTGGTCCACATCGACGCCGCTCACCGGGGGCTGGGCACCGCCTCGTGCGGGCCCGACACCTCGCCCTCCTATCTCGTCCCGTCGGGCGTCCACCGCTGGTCGTGGACGCTGCGGGCGCTCTGACCCACCAACCCTTTCTACGGAGTCACTGTGTGCACCTCGCACGAACCGGGGCAGGAGTCTGCCCAGGCCCATTCGGGCAGACGCAACTTCCTCCGTGCCACGGCCCTGCTGGGCGCGGCGGCGACGGTCGCGCTGCCCGCCACGGCGGCACAGGCGGCGCCGCGGCGCCGAAAGCCCGACCCCACGAGCCGCCGCTTCACACTCGCCGTCATGCCCGACACCCAGTACCTCTTCGACGGACCGAGCATCGACAAGAAGCCCGTCGAGGCGTCCCTGCGTTACCTCCTGGAGCACGGTGAGGACGAGAACCTCGTGTTCCTGTCCCACCTCGGAGACCTCACCCAGAACGGCAGCGCACAGGAGACCGCGGCGATCGGCGAGGCGTTCCGGCTGCTCGACCGCAAGGGCGTCGGCTACAGCGTCCTCGCGGGCAACCACGACGTGCGCTCCTCCACCGACGACCAGCGGGGTTCCACCCCGTACCTGGACGTCTTCGGGCCCGCCCGTTTCAAGGGCCGTCCGACCTTCGGGGGTGCCTCCCCGGACGGCTACAACTCCTTCCACCTCTTCGAGGCGGGCGGCCGGCAGTGGATGGTGCTGGCCCTGGACTGGCGGCTGTCCGCGAAGGGCTTCGCGTGGGCGCAGGACGTCCTGGCCCGGCACCCGAGAACGCCGGTCGTCCTCACCACGCACGAACTGGTCGACGGGGACGACTCCCTTTCCTCGTACGGGCAGACGCTGTGGGACCGGCTGATCAAGGACCACGATCAGATCTTCCTCACCCTCAACGGGCACTACTGGCCGGCGGCGCGCGCGACGCGGAAGAACAGTGCTGACAACGATGTCCATCTGCACCTCACGAACTACCAGAACCGGTACTTCGGCGGCGCGGCGATGATCCGCCTCTACCGCTTCGACCTCGACCGGAACACCATCGACGTGGAGACGATCTCCCCGTGGATCCTGGGCCGGGCCGCAAAGGGGCTCAACGAACTGGAGCGGCAGGAGAGCGAACTCTCCGGCGACTCCGACCGGTTCACGGTCGAGGTCGACTTCGACGAGCGGTTCGCCGGCTTCGCGCCGGTGCCCGCGCGGGCGTCGAGGCCGGTCGCCGAGCTTCTGGTGCCCGGCACGGTCGCGTACTGGCGCTTCGACGGACAGGAGGACGGAGCGGCCGTCAGGGGCACGATCCGCGACCGCTCGGGCCACGGCAACGACCTCGGCCTGGTCGCCGTCGGCGGCGGCACGCTCACCTGGTCCGCCGACCACCACCCGGACCAGCCCGGCCACGGCAGCCTGGAGTTCCACGGCGGCAAGCCCCCGCTGAAGGGCGCGTACCTGCGGACGGTCGACGGGGCGCCGCTCAACTCGAAGACGTTCAAGGGCGGCTACACCATCGAGGCGTTCTACCGGCTGCCCGCCGACTGGAACCCGTCGAACCACGCCTGGGCCGGCCTCCTCGGCCGGACCGGCACGGGCGGCGCGGCGGGCAGGACCGCCGACGACCCGGACGAGCCGCTGGCCACGCTGTCGCTGTCGAACGACAGGGAGCCGCAGTGGGCGGTGCGCCCGCTCAACCAGCAGGGCATCGCGACCAACTGGGGCCAGGAGACCCCGCTGGAGACGTGGTGGCACCTCGCGATCGTCAACGACGGCAAGCACACCACGCTCTACGTCCAGGGCTGCCCGGTCGTGCGCAACCCGAAGGCCACCGTCGTCGGACTGGCCTCCGTCGGCCTGCCCTGGATCCTCGGCGGCTACGAGTACGCCGGGAAGATCGACCAGATCCTGCACGGGCGGCTCGGTGACGTCCGGATCGTCGAACGGGCGCTGCCCGTCGAGTCGTTCATGAACCACTGAGACGCGAAGGGACCCCGATCATGTCCGACCCGTCCGGCCTGTCCGGCACGCACGAGCAGCAACTGCCCGCCTGGGCCGATCCGTCCGTCTCCCCCGCCGACCTCGACGCGCAGGGCGTGTCACGCCGCGGCCTGCTGCGCGGCGCGGGCCTGTTCGGCGCCGCCTTCGCGATGGGCGCCACGGGGGCCCTCACGGCACCCGCCTCCGCGCATTCCCGCCCCTACGGCGGCGAGGACCCGCGCCTGGCCTACCTGGTCGGCGACCACCACATCCACACCGTCTACAGCCACGACGCCAAGTACACGTTCTCCCAACTGGCCGCGGCGGGCGCGAAGTACGGCCTCGACTGGATGGTGTTCACCGAGCACTCCAACTTCGGGCACGCCGACTTCGGGGCCGCGCTGGAGCACAAGGAGATCCTGAAGGCGCGGGCCGAGAACCCGCGGCAGCTGATCTTCCAGGGCCTGGAGTGGTACATCCCGGCCGCGGAGCACTGCACGGTCTTCACGACCCCCGGCCGGCACGAGGTGGACCTGCTCACCCGCTTCGAGCGCGACTACGACGGCAAACTGCTGGGCTACACGGACGGTTCCGTGGGCGGCGCGGACACCGCCCGCAACGAGGCGCATGCCGTCAGGGCGGTCAAGTGGCTGGCCGAGCAGCGCCGTAAGGGATACGTGGACGACGTGCTGGTGTTGGCCAACCACCCCCTGCGCCTCGGCATCGACTCCCCGCACGAGATGCGCGCCTGGCGGGACGCGGCCCCCGAGATCATGATCGGCATGGAGGGCGCGCCCGGCGCCCAGGGCGCGGCGATCCCCGGCTGGCGGGGGGCCACCTCGATACGCGGCGAGTACGAGAACAAGCCGTCGGCCCAGTCCTGGCCCGGCTACCCGGCGGAGGCCTACCTCACGTACGGCGGTTTCGACTGGTCGACATCGACCGTGGGCGGTCTCTGGGACTCCATGCTGGCCGAGGGCAGGCTGTTCTCGATCACCACCAACTCGGACGCCCACCGGATCGTCTTCGACACCTGGAAGAACGGCGACTGGCCGGCCGGGCAGAACTTCGACAACACCGGCAAGCTGCCCGACCCGGTGAACACCGACACCCCGCAGCCCGGCAGCGACTTCTGGCCCGGCCAGTTCAGCCGCACCCACGTGGGCGTGACCCGTTACGGCTACCGCGCGGTGATGGCGGGCCTGCGGGCGGGCCGCGTCTGGGTCGACCACGGCCATCTGCTGGACGGCCTCGACGTCCGCGTGCGGCGCGACCGCGACCACGGGCGGGGCGTCACCCTGGGTGGCCGGCTGCGTGTCCGCAAGGGCGAGAGGCTCACGCTGAGCGTGACGGTGACGACCGCGTCGCGCGCCAACCCCCGGGGAATCCTGCCGGAGTTGGCCCATGTCGATGTCATCCGGGGCGCGGTGCGCGGCCCGGTGACGGACCGGGACGCCTGGCAGGCCCCCGCCACCAAGGTCGTCCACACCAAGGACGTGAGCGGCCGCAAGGGCACGTACACCCTGCGCATCCCGGTCACGGCCGGGGACGAGTCCTTCTATCTCCGGCTGCGGGGCAGCGACGGCAAGCGCAACGGGGCGGGCTACCTGGGCGCCGCGACCGACCCCCACGGCCCGATCCCGCACTCGCCCGGCGACGGGGACCCGTGGGAGGACACGTGGTTCTACTCGAACCCGGTGTTCGTGGACGTGAGTTGAGCACCAGGGCCTTCTCCGGGAAGTGGGGAACCGCGCGACCGGCCACGTCGGCCCGGCGGTTCCCCTCGCCCCGCGCCCCTGTGGCGCTCCCGGCGGAGCGCTCAGGCGTAGAACCGGGAAAGGCTCTGCAGGACGGCCGCCGGCTTGGGCGCGCCCTCGATCTCGATCGTGCCGTCGACCGTGATCTGCACGCCTCCCGGCACGTCCTCCACCGACGCCAGCCTGCCCACCAGGCGGATCTTCGACCCGACCTTCACCGGCGACGGGAAACGCACCTTGTTCAGGCCGTAGTTGACCTTCGTCGAGACACCCTCGACATCCAGCAGCTCGGTGAACAGCGGGATGAACAGCGACAGGGTCAGGTAGCCGTGGGCGATCGGCGCACCGAAGGGGCCCTCGGCCGCCTTCACGGGGTCGACGTGGATCCACTGGTGGTCCCCGGTCGCGTCGGCGAACGTGTCGATGCGCTCCTGGGTGACCTCGATCCACTCACTGGTGCCGAGGTCGCTGCCGGCGAGCTTCTTGAGTTCGTCGATGCCGTTCACGGTGATGCTCATATGACGTTCCTTAGCTAAGAGTTCGTGCCGTAGCGCTTGCGCACCCGGGCCTTGAGGAGCTTTCCGGAGGCGGTGCGCGGAAGCTCGTCCGCGATCACCACCGACTTCGGGATCTTGTACTTGGCGAGCCGCCCGGCCAGCGAGGCGAGCACCTCGTCGGCGTCCAGGGCGCTGCCCTCCCGCGGCACGACGACCGCGCGCGGCACCTCGCCCCACTTGTCGTCGGGGATGCCGATGACCGCGCACTCGACGACGTCCGGGTGGGCGAGGAGCTGGTCCTCGATCTCGGCGGGGTAGATGTTCTCTCCCCCGGAGATGATCATGTCCTTGATGCGGTCGACGATGAAGACATAGCCGTCCTCGTCGACCCGGGCGGCGTCCCCGCTGCGGAACCAGCCGTCGGCGAAGACCGCGGCCGTCTCCTCGGGCAGCCCCCAGTAGCCGGGCATGACGTGCGGTCCGCGGACCACGACCTCGCCGGGTTCGTCGACGTCGACCGGGGTCATGTCCGGCCGTACGACCCGCACATCGCTGAAGAAGTGCGGCACACCCGCCGAACCGGCCTTGCTCACGGCGTGCTCCGCGTCGAGGAAGAGCGTGCCGGGGGCCGCCTCCGTCATGCCGTAGCCCTGGAGGAAGGTGAGCCCGCGCTCCTGGAACTTCGCGATGAGCGGGGTCGGCACCGGTGAGCCGCCGCAGGACAGCATCCGCAGCGACGACAGGTCGGCGTCGGCCCAGCGGGGATGCCGGGCGACCTGGTCGAACATGGTCGGCACACCGAACATGAAGGTGATCCGGTGCCGTTCGATCAGGTCGAAGGTGGCCTCCGGGGCGAAGGCCTCGACCAGGACGCAGGTGCCGCCCTTGAGCAGCACGGGCAGGGTGAGCATGTTCAGCCCTGCCGTGTGGAACAACGGGGCGGAGACCAGGGCGCGTTCGTCGGTGATGACGTCCTGGTCGACGAGCACGTTGACGGCGTTCCAGATGATGTTGCCGTGCGTGAGCATCGCGCCCTTGGGGCGGCCCGTCGTCCCCGAGGTGTACATGATGATGCAGGTGTCGTCGGCGGTGACGGGCTGGTCGATCGGCTCGGCCTCGGCCCCGGCGAGCAGTGCCTCGTACTCCGCGCCGGTCTCCACGAACGTGCGGACGCCGGTGCCGTCGCCCGGCAGTCCGGCGACGAGCCCGGTGAAAGCCGGCCCGTACACCAGCGCCTTGGCCCCGGAGTCCGCCAGCTGGTAGGCGATCTCGGGGCCCGCGAGGCGGGTGTTGAGCGGGACGAAGACCGCGCCGAGGGTACCGGCGGCGAACAGCGTCTCCAGATACGAGGGGTGGTTGGGCCCCAGGTAGGCGATGCGGTCGCCGCGGCGTACGCCGGAGGCGCGAAGTGCGTGGGCCAGGCGCGTGGTGCGCTCGTACAGCTCCCCGTAGGTGATGCTCGTGTCGCCGTGGATCAGCGCGGTGCGCTGCGGGGTCTTGCGGGCACGGCGGGCGGGCCACGACCCCAGTCCCTCATTGCGCATGTCTGTGCCCCTGTCCGTCATTGCACATGGGGTGGTCCCTCACGGTTTCCTCATGGCGTCGTCATGGCTTCGTCAGTCCGAGCAGCCGGGCGGCGTTCTCCTTCAGGATCTTCGGCTTGACCTCGTCCTTGATCGGCAGCTTCTCGAAGTCGGAGAGCCAGCGGTCGGGGGTGAGGACGGGGTAGTCGGAGCCGAAGAGCACCTTGTCCTTGAGCAGGGTGTTCGCGTACTGCACCAGCTGCGGCGGGAAGTACTTCGGCGACCAGCCGGACAGGTCGATGTGCACGCCCGGCTTGTGCGTGGCCACCGCGAGCGCCTCGTCCTGCCAGGGGAAGGACGGGTGCGCCAGGATGATCTTGAGGTGCGGGAAGTCGGCGGCCACGTCGTCCACGTGCATCGGGTTGGAGTACTTCAGCCGGATGCCACCGCCGCCTGGGACGCCCGCGCCGATGCCCGTCTGGCCGGTGTGGAAGAGGGCGATCGTGCCCGTCTCCTCGATCACCTCGTACAGGGCGTACGCCACCGCGCGGTCGTTGGGGAAGAAGCCCTGGACGCTGGGGTGGAACTTGAAACCCTTCACCCCGTACTCCTCGACCAGGCGGCGGGCCTGCTTCACGCCCGCCTTGCCGCGGAAGGGGTCGATGGAGGCGAAGGGGATCAGCACGTCCGCGTTGGCGGCGGCCGCCTCGGCGACCTCCTCGTTCGGGACGGGCTCGGTGCCGGTCGCGGACTCGGCGTCCACCGTGAAGATCACGGCGGCCATTCTCCGCTCGCGGTAGTAGGCGGCCGTCTCCTCCAGGGTGGGCTTCCGCTTGCCCTCGACCTTGAAGTACGCCGAGGAGGCGTCGTGCAGGTCGTCGGCCAGGGAGGCGTTGCCCTTGGAGGACACCTCCGCGTGGGTGTGGACGTCGATCGCGACCAGCTCGTCCACGTTCATGGCGGGGTTGGCGGGACTCATCACGCCTCCGGGATCTTCGGGGCGGGGACGCCCACGGTCTGCGGCTCGGCACCCAGCGAGGTCGGCCAGACGTCGGCGAGGGCCTCGGGGGTCCAGCCGCCGTTCGCGTACGCCGTCCTGATCTCCTGCGGGTGCGACCAGAGTGCCACCTTGTCGCCGCCGATGCCGATGGCCTGGCCGGTGACACCGCGCGCCGCCTCCGAGGCGAGGAACGGGACCAGGGCCGCGCAGTCCTCGGGGGTGCCGAAGCCCTCGCCCTTGCGCAGGAACTCCGGGAACGGCTTGCCCTCGCGCAGCGCCTCGACGTACGGGGCGAAGACCGGGATGGTCTCGGTCATCGCGGTGGCGGCGACCGGGACGATCGCGTTGACGGTGATGCCGGCGCGGCCCAGTTCCATCGACCAGGTGCGGGCGAAGGCGGCGATACCGGCCTTGGCGGCGGCGTAGTTCGTCTGGCCGAAGTTGCCGCGCTGGCCGGCCGGGGAGCCGACGAGGATCAGGGAGCCGCCCTCGCCCTGCTCGCGCATCCGGATCGCGGCGGCGCGGGCGCAGGTGAAGGTGCCCTTGAGGTGGGTGTTGATCACCGCGTCGAAGTCGTCGTCGGACATCTTCCACAGCACCTTGTCGCGCAGGATGCCCGCGTTGGTGACGAGGATGTCGAGCCGCCCGAACTCCTCCACCGCGCGGCCCACCAGCCGGTCGGCCGCCTCGGTCGTACCGACTGCGACGACCTCGGCGACGGCCTTGCCGCCCGCCTCGGTGATGGACTTCACGGCCGCTTCGGCCACGGCCTCGTCGATGTCGTTCACGACGACGGAGGCGCCGACGGCGGCGAGGGCCTGTGCGTAGGCCAGACCGAGGCCACGGCCACTGCCCGTGACGACGGCGACCTTGCCGGTGAGATCGATGCTGGGCACGAGGGGATCCCTTCGGATGGGGTGCGACGGCCGACGCTGTCGAGCGCCTGCCGACTGCGGCTACGAGATCGAAGCTAAGAGCAATAGTTGTTGACGTCAATAGTTGTTGTTCCCCGGGCGTTGCGTCATGCTGGGGCGGTACACAAGCGCCGACCCTTGCTCGGGACCCAGGGCCTGCCTCTCGGATCAGGCCGGCTGCGGGCCGGGGTGCCGGACGAACACCGGTGAGCGGGGCTGGGCGCGTACGGCCGCGAGGGCGGAGGAGGGCGTCGACGCGAAGCGTCGGCCACCGACGACAACGCCGCGGACGCGCGCACCCAACCCCGCGACCAGGCCTGATCCGAAAGACAGGCCCCAAAGACCAGGGAGCCCGCCATCGCCCGCCAGCAGACTCAGGACGCCGCCTCGATCGACGCGCACGAGCCGTGGATGCGCGGGCTGCACGCGGACACGGGCTATCTGCTGTACCGCCTGGGGCTGCGGTCAGGGCAGCTGTTCAACTCGTCCCTCCAGGAGTCGGGGCTGCGGCTGCGGCACTACGCGCTGCTGCGCTTCCTGGCCACGTCCCCCGGCGTTCTCCAGCGCGAGCTGAGCGCGTCGCTCGGCTACGACCCGAGCGCGATCGTCGGGCTGGTGGACGACCTGGAGAAGCTGGGCTTCGCCGAGCGGCGCCCCTCCCCCGACGACCGCCGCAGCCGGATCATCGTCCTGACCGATGACGGCCGGTCCTTCCTCCGCGACACCGACGAGGCCGGACAGCGCGTCACGAACGAACTGCTGGAACCCCTCGACGCCGCCGAGCGTGAGACCCTCCACGTGCTGCTGCAGAAGGTCGCCGAAGCCGGACTGGGGTGACGCCATGACGATGACCACCGACGCTCTCCCCTCGCCGGGACCCGTGCCCCAGCAGGCCGCGTCGCCGAGGACCGCGCCCCCGGGGGCCGTCCGCTCCGCCCCCGACCGGCTCCTCGCCGTGCTGGCCGCCTTCGACCACGACCACCCGGCGCTCTCCCTCACCGACATCAGCCGCCGGGCCGGGCTGACCCTCACCACGGCCCACCGGCTGGTGGGCGCGCTCACCGAGTGGGGCGCCCTGGAGCGGGACGCGGACGGGATCTACCACGTCGGGCTCCGGCTCTGGGAGCTCGCGGCGCTCGCCCCGCGCGGGCTCGCGCTACGGCAGATCGCGCTGCCGTACCTGGAGGACCTGTACGAGGCCACGCACGAGAACGTGCAGCTCGCGGTGCGCGACGGTGACGAGGTCGTCTACATCGAGTGGCTCTCCGGGCGCTCCGCCGTCGGCGTCCACATCCGGGTCGGCGGACGCTGGCCCCTGCACGCCACGGGGGTGGGCCTGGCCCTCCTCGCGCACGGCGACGCCTCGTCCCAGGAGACCTACTGCCAGGGGTCGTTGGCCTCCTTCACGCCGTACACCATCGCCGACGCGACCCGGTTGCGGCGTGTGCTCGCCGAAGTCCGGCGCACTGGCGTGGCGGTGAGCGGTCGTCAGGTCACCGAGGACGCCCTGTCGGTGGCCGCGCCGGTACGCGGTCCTGGCGGGGCCGTGGTGGCCGCCGTGTCCGTCGTCGTGCCCCACGTCGGCGCCCAGGTACCGGTGTTGACGCCCGCCGTCCGGGTGGCGGCACGCGGGATCTCCCGCGCTCTGGGCTGGCAGCCGGACGAACCCCGCCGGGGGTCACTGATTCCGGGCCGGGGCACTTCTCCCGCCTGAGGGAGGCGCGCGGCGCCGTTTCCTGAGCGAGGCGCGCGGCCGTTTCCTGAGCGAGGCGCGCGGCCGTTTCCTGAGCGAGGCGCGCGGCCGTTTCCTGAGCGAGGCGCGCGGCCGTTTCCTGAGCGAGGCGCGCGGCTATTTCCCGGCCAGGGCCTGCGCCGCGTACGTCACGACGGCACCCGCGTGTGTCGCCGTGCCACGGACCATAAACAGGACCTGGTCGGTGTCCGCGTCTGGGGTGACCTCCCAGCGGGCGGCGAACCGGCCGCCGGAGCGGATGCGGTCCGTGGTGACCGTGCCGAGGTCGCGCACCTGCCAGCCGCTGGGCGCGGTGAGGGCGAGGCGGGCCGCGGTCCAGGGGCGGGCGGAGCCGTTGGCGAAGGACGCGATGACCAGGAACTTCCCGTCTTCCGGCTGGACTTGGAGGGTGACGCCGTAGGGCTTGCGCCGGTAGTCGTCCACCCAGGAGGACCGCATCAGCCGTACCAGCGCGTCGGCCTGGGCGGGCCGCGCCGCCGCGAGGTCGTTCCGCTCACCGGGGTCCCTGGCGAGGTCGTACAGCTCGACCTCCCACCTCCCGTCGGGCGCCTTGCGGTTCTGGCCGGGCGCGAACCGCACCGCCTTGAGGTCTCCGCGCCGCACTGCCTCCGCCAGTCGCCGGGCCCGGCCCCGGTCGACCTGGTCGGCGCGCGAGGTGACACCGCTGTGGTTGCGGTAGAAGTACAGGTGGTCGTGGCGTGCCGCCTCGCCGTCACCGGCGCTCAGCAGCGGTGCCACGGAGAGCCCGTCGATGTCCGACGGGGCGGGCGCGCCCGCGAGTTCGGCGAGGGTGGGCAGCAGGTCGGTCAGCGGGGTCGGCCGGTCGGTGGTGCCGACCGGGACGCGCTGCGGGGACCAGGCGATGAGGGGGACGCGGATGCCGCCCTCGTACAGGTTGCGTTTGTAGCCGCGCAGCGGTCCGTTGCCGTCGAAGAGGTCGGGGTCGGTGCCGCCCTCCTCGTGCGGGCCGTTGTCGCTGGTGACGAGGACGACGGTGCGCCGGTCGATGCCGTGTGTCCGCAGCCGGTCCACGATGTTGCCGACGAGGGTGTCGAGGCCGGTGACCTGGGCCGCGTGCGCCTTGTTCGGCTGGGTCCAGGGCTCGTCGGCGTACGCCCCCAGCTGCGGGGCGCGGCTCGGGGCGTGCGGCACGGTCGGGGCGAGGAAGAGCAGGAACGGCTCGTCCTTGTGGGCGTCGACGAAGCCGAGCGCCCGGTCCTCGATGAGGTCGGGGGCGTAGGTCCTGCGGGCGCCGTCCCGGTTCTCGGGGATGTCCTGCTTCCTGCCGTTGTCCCAGAGGTAAGTCGGGTAGTACTCGTGCGCGTGCTTGTGCGTCAGATAGCCGTAGAACTGCTCGAAGCCACGGGAGTTGGGGTGGCTCGGCTGATCCGGCCGCTCGGGGCCGAAGCCCCATTTGCCGATGAGCGCGGTGCGGTAGCCGAGGGCGCGCAGCGCTTCGGCGAAGGTGAAGTCCTGCTCGGTGAGAGCGCCTTGGCCGCCCGGACCCCAGGGGTTCTCGCGAACGGTGGCATGGCCGCTGTGCAGTCCGGTGAGGAAGGAGCAGCGGGAGGGGGCGCAGACCGGGGCGGCGGCGTAGGCGTCGGTGAAGCGCAGTCCCTCCGCGGCCAGGGCGTCCAGGCGCGGGGTGTCGATCAGTTCCTGGCCGTAGGAACCGAGTTCGCCGTAGCCGAGGTCGTCGGCGAGGACGACCACGAAGTTCGGCCGCCGCGACGGGGTCCTGGCGGCGGGCACGACCGGCGCGGACGGGCGGCTCACCTGCGGAGCGGCGACCTCGCGCACCCCCGCCTTGCGTCCCTCGTGCTCGACACATCCGGCCGCCGCCCCGGTCGCGCCGACGGCGGCGGTCCCGGTGAGGAAGCGACGGCGGCTGGGCATGCGAACTCCTGGGCGATGACGGGCGGACGATCGTGATCCGATGGTGGACGGGTCCCCTGGAGCAACACCATGCACAGGGCATGAACATCGTGTGGCGGCAGGCCGGAGGAGGCCGCGGTCCTCACCTGTGCGCCCCCCGACCCTGGAGAGGGGGAAGGCGGGGTTCTGGTTCCACCGAGGACAGTTGATCTTGCCAGACACCCTTGCCACGCCTCGCACCGGCCCGGGGTTCCCGGGCCGGTGCGAGGCGTGCGGTCGTGTGGCCGGTGCGGTCAGCAGGAGTGCGCCGTCGGCTTCAGCCGGACAGGCCCTCGTAGACGGCCGCGAGGATCATGAAGGCCCGGTCGTCGCCGAGTCCTTCGTCGATCATCTGGTTCATCACGTACGCCACGGCCATCCGGGCGTCGAGGTCGACCAGGACGATCGAGCCGCCCCAGCCGGCCCAGAAACAGGTCCGGGGGTTGGGCAGTTGGCCGCCGTTGAGGCCGTAGCCCATGCCGTAGCGCATCGGTACGCCCAGGACACTGTCCGTGCCGTCGAACTGCTCCTCCAGGACCCGTTCGCACCCCTTCTCCGACAGCAGGCGCACACCGCGCGCCGCCCCGCCGCAGGCCAGCAGCGACTGCACGGCGGCGACCGAGCGGGCGTTGCCGTGACCGTTCGCGGCCGGGATCTCGGCGCGGCGCCAGGCGGTCGTGTTGGCGGTGCCGTCCGGTATGGCCGGGTTGGGCGGCGGGCCGCCCCGGGGCGAGGACGAGGGCGGCGCGATGATCGGCGCCACCCGGTGGTCGTGCTCGGCGGGGAGCCCGATGTGGAAGTCGGCGCCCAGCGGGCCCGTGACCTCCTCGGCGAGGAAGGTGCCCAGGCTGCGGCCGGTGACCCGGCGGACGATCTCCCCGAGCAGATACCCCTGGGTGACCGCGTGGTAGCCGGCCTCGGTACCGGGCTCCCAGGCCGGTGCCTGAGCGGCGAGCCGGGAGGTGACGGTCGGCCAGTCGTACAGGTCCTCCAGCGTCGTGGGTGCTTCGAAGCGGGGCAGGCCGGCCGTGTGCGCGAGCACATGCCTGACGCGTACGTCCTCCTTGCCCGCCGCGGCGAACTCGGGCCAGTACGTCGCCACCGGCGCGTCCAGGTCCAGTTCGCCCCGGTCGGCGAGCATCAGCACGCACAGCGCGGTCATCGTCTTGGTGGTGGACCACACATGGGTGAGGGTGTCCCGCTCCCACGGTGTGGTGCGGTCCGCGTCGGTGTATCCGCCCCAGAGGTCGACCACCGGCTCACCGTCCACGTACACGGCGACCGACGCCCCCACGTCCTTGTCGTCCAGCGAGGCCGCCAACGCCTCGCGCACCGCTGCGAACCGGTCCGTGCACGTGCCATAAGTCAACGCCATGAGGGGAAGGTAGCGGGGGCCCTCGGGCGGAGCCATCGAATAAACGGGGGCACCGACGAGGAAACGTTGCTGCGGATCTCACCGTCGATGCCCGGTCCGCGCGTCACGCCTCGGTGGCGGACGCCGCTGCCGCCGGGTGCTGTGGCGTGGCGGGCGGCGGAAGTTCGCGCAGCGTACGGACCGGGGAGCAGAAGACCGGGAGGAAGGCGCCGGCCAGGCAGATCGCGCCCGTCCAGACAGCCACGCGTACGCCCGCCACCTGACCGACGAGGCCACCGAGGGCGGAGCCGACGGCCAGTGCGCCGGTGAGCAGGAAGCGGAAGGTGGCGTTCATGCGGCCGAGCAGCGGGTCCGGGGTCAGGTGCTGGCGCAGGGTGACGCCGAGGACGTTGTCGATGCCCGTCTTCGTCATGACCACGAGCCATCCGGCGCCGGCCACCCACAGCCACGGCCCGGAGCCGATCAGCGCGACGGCGAGTGCGCCGGGCGCGAACCACAGGCCGGCCAGCCCCAGGGTGCGACCGTGGCCGAGGCGGGCGGCGAAGCGGCGCGCGAGACCTGCGCCGAGCAGGATGCCCACGCCGCCGGCGGCCCAGTACACCCCGAGTGCCCCGGCGGACAGGTGTGGATCCCGGGTGAACAGCACCGGCAGTACGGCGTTGATCATCTGTGCGCCGAGGTTGGTGAGCGTCGCGGTGAGGGCCAGCGCGAGCAGCTCCCGGCTGCCGAGGACGTGGCGCAGCCCCTCCGCGATCTCGGCCGACAGCCGTCGCCGACCGGCCCCCGCCACTCCTCCCTCCCCCGGCGTCGCGGGAGCGCGTCGTCGGACGATGCCGGTGAGGCCGACGGCGGAGACAAGGTAGGCGACGGCCCCGCCGACAATCGCCAGGGGGGCGGTGAGGAGCTGGACCAGAAAGCCGCCGGCACCGCGGCCCGCGATGTTGGCGCCGGCCATCAGGCTCACGACGGCCGTGTTGGCCCGCACCAGGCGCTCGCGGCCGACCAGTTCGGGCAGCACACTCTGCGAGCCGACGTCGAAGAACACCGTGGCACAGCCGTTCAGCAGCACCACCGCGTACAGCTGCGGCAGCGACAGAGTGCCCAGCCACCAGGCGACGGGGATCGAGGCGAACAGCATCGCGCGGGCGGCGTCGGCGGCCACCAGCACCCGGCGGCCGGGCAGACGGTCCAGCCAGGCGCCCGCGGGCAGGCCGATGACGAGGAAGGCGACGGTGGACAGCGCGGCCAGCGCACCGGCCTGGCCGGGACCCGCGTCGAGCGTGGTGACGGCGAGCAGCGGGATCGCCACGTAGCCGACGTTGCCGCCGAGGTGGCTGAGGGCGCCCGCGGCGAAGAGCACGCGGAAGTCGCGCGACCGCCACGGGGAATCGGGGACTTCGGTCATGCGCGCCACCGTGCGCGACCGCCGGCCTCGCACCTACTGATTTACCCTCGGCTGAATGATCGAGATCGAACTCGGTGTGGAGGACGTGGCCCGTACCCGCTTCGCGATCTCCCCGCTGTGGGAGGTGGTGGCCAGCGTCCGGGTGCTCAAGGGCGCGGACGGACAGGGCGTGCATCGCACCTGGGCCGAGCAGGTGCGCCCGCGGCTGGCGGCAGCGGACCTCGATCTGAGCCCGCTGTTCGACCTCGTCCCGGTACCGACCCGCTCACCCTGGGCCGGTCGCGTCCCGGGGTTTGTCTGTCCGCCGCCCACGACGCCGCTGCCGTCGCTGGAGGTGGAGCTGGCCACGGTCCGGGCCACCCCGCAGGCGCTGCTGCGCACGACGGCCGAAATACCGCCCCCACGGATGGCGGCGCTGCATGCCGACCCGGCCGCCGGACTGGGGCGGTTGGCCGAGGTGATCGAGGCGTACTGGGAGCTGGCTCTCGCACCGTACTGGTCGCGGATCCTCACCCTGCTGGAGGACGACATCCGCTACCGCGCCGGCCGTCTGGTCGAAGGCGGCGCCCAGCAGTTGTTCGCCGACCTCGACCCGCAGGTCACCTGGGCCGGGGGCAACCTGCGTCTGGAGCACCGCACCGTGCGCGGGGCACGCCGGCTCGACGGCCGTGGCCTGCTGCTGGTGCCGTCGGCCTTCGTGTGGCCGCGTGTGTTCTCCGTACTCGACGAGCCGTGGCAGCCTTCGCTGCGCTATCCGCCACGCGCCGTCGGCACGCTCTGGCACAAGCGGGCCGGGACCGGATCCGATGCCCTGGCGGGGGTACTGGGCCGCTCCCGCGCAACCCTTCTGACCGAACTGACCGCCCCCGCCTCGACCACCGACCTCGCCCGCCGTGCCGGACTGACTCCCGGTGGCGTCTCCCAGCACCTGACGGCCCTGCGCACCGCCGGTCTGGTCAGCGCCCACCGGGCGGGCCGAGAGGTGCTGTACGCCCGCACCCGGGCCGGCGAGACCGTCGTGGAGGCCGCGGGCGCGGGGCCCCCGCCGTCCACGGCTCCTGCGTGAACCGCTCACACGACACGAATCGCACGGCACGAAGGGCGCGGCACGAAGGGCGCGGCGACGCCTCGGTGCCGGACCGTCAGTTCCGCGACGGCTCGCCGCTCGGCACGTCGTGATCGTGAAGAACCCGGGCGGGCGGACCTTCGACGCGTCCGACGGCCTCAACGGCCGGAAGCCGGTCCTGGGCCGGCCGGAAGGACGGGAGCGCGCTCCGAACCGCACCGCGGCCTCGCACGGCGCTCCGGCGCCCCTGGTCCGGCGGCCCCGCACCCATCCCCTAGGCTGATCGGCGGCAGCTGCCGTACGGATGAGAACGTGGTGGGAAATGCCGCTGAAGGACGACGATCCCACCGTCATAGACGGATACGTCCTGGAGGACCGGCTCGGCGCGGGTGGCATGGGGGTCGTCTATCGTGCCCGGTCCGCGTCGGGGCGGCTGGTCGCGATCAAGCTGGTGCACGCCCAGTACTGCGACGACGAGGAGTTCCGGTCCCGGTTCCGGCAGGAGGTCGCGGCGGCGCGGCGGGTGAGCGGGGCGTTCACCACCCCCGTGGTGGACGCCGACCCGGAGGCGGCCCGGCCGTGGATGGCGACGCTGTACGTGCCGGGGCCGACCCTCTCCGATCTGGTCCGCGAGGAGGGTCCGCTGAGCGGGGCCGGCATGCGGGGCCTCGCGCTCGGGCTGGTCGAGGCACTGCGGGACATCCACCGGGCGGGAGTCGTGCACCGGGACCTGAAACCGGCGAACGTCCTCATGGCCGAGGACGGCCCGCGGGTCATCGACTTCGGCATCTCGCGTGCCGCTGACAACCTGCAGCTCACCGTGACCGGCCGGGTGATCGGCACGCCGCCGTTCATGTCACCGGAGCAGCTGCGCTCGCCGAGGGACGTCTCCGCCGCGTCGGACGTGTTCTCGCTGGGCTCACTGCTGGTGTACGCGGCCAGTGGGCACAGCCCGTTCAAGGCGGAGAGCCCCTATCTGGCGGGCTACCAGGTCATGTTCGAGGCACCGAAACTGGACGCGGTGCCCGAGCCGTTGCGGAGCATCGCCGGACGATGCCTGGACAAGGACCCGACGGCCCGGCCGGACCTCTCCGAACTGCACCGCCTGTTCCTGGAGTTGCCGGTCTCGCCCGGAGCCGGCCCCGCCGCCACCGGGACCGCGCCCGTGCCGCTCGACCGGCCGACGGACCACGGGCGCACAGAAGGGGGACAGGCGCACGCCAGGACGGCCACCGGCCGGCCGGAGGACGACCGGCCGGCGGACGGACGCCCCGCGAAGCGCCGCGCCAAACGGCAGGTGTTCCTCATCGGCCTCGGCGCCGCCCTCACCGTCACCGCGCTGAGCGCCGCACTGCTCGGGTACGCGGGGTTCGAGGACAGCTCGACGCCGTCCGCCCCCGACACCGCCGTCGACTACCGTTCCGTGTCCCTGCCCAAGGGCTGGCAGCCGTGGCGTACACCACTGCGGAACGACCACGGCTTCCCTTCCGAGTACCTCGCGACCGGCTACAAGGAACCGGGGTGCCTGACGGACGGAACGGACCTGTACTGCGGCGGTACGGGCTTCGTCGTCGCGAAGGTGGACGCCGGCACCGGCCGCATGGGCTGGCGGCACGGCACCCTGCCCCAGACCTCGCACCCCGTCGGCGTGCGGGACGGCCTGGTGTACGCCTACTCAGAACCCGACACCACCCGACGGCGCCTGGTGGCCCTGGACACCCGGACCGGGAAGCAGCGGTGGGCCCGGAACATCAGCGCCAGCGAACCGGCCTACCTCCATGACGGCGGCATCCTCACCCTCGCGCCCGACCACCAGGAGCTGATCGCCTACTCCACGGCGGGCAAGGAGCTGTGGCGGTCGTCCGTGCCCGGCGAAGTGAGCTGCGTCCCCTCGGTGCTCGGCGGCGACCCGTACGAACTGTGCTGGACGGGCGACGAATTCCTCGACACCAGGCCGTTCGAGCTCGTACGGCTCGATCCGGACAACGGCACACGGCGGGAGCTCGCCGCGCTGCCCGAGAAGTCGCTCGCCCTGGGCACCGTCGACGGTCGGCCGCTGTTCCTGAAGGCGGAGACCACCGAGGAGGTGTACCAGGCCGGGTACGAGCGGCCGTACAACGCGTTCCTGCGAGTGGACCCGGACACCGGGAAGACCGACCGGATCGCGCTGGAACGGGCGCTGCGCGGCTCGGCGAGGCTGGTGGACGGGGTCGTGTACTTCGTGCGGACCAACGGGTCGGTCACCGCCGTGTCGGCGACGAGCGGCAAGGAGCTGTGGGAACGCGCCACGGACATGGAGAACCTGTCCGCTCCGGTGGTGTCGACGGCCCGCGACGAGATCTACTTCGCCAACCGGTTCGGCCGACTGCTGGCCCTGGACAGAGCCACGGGCGGCGAGTTGTGGCGTACGGACGCGCTCGACGACCCGGGGGACATCGCGGCGGAGGCGCCGCCCGGAGTGCTGCTCGTGGACGACGCGATCGTGGCGGTGGCCGGGGACACGGCGCTCTCGGTGAACCCGGACGAGCCGAAGGCCCGGCCGTCCGCGTCCGCCGCCGGGGACTGACTCACCGTCCCCTCTTCCCCTCACCCGCCCGGTCCGTGACCGCCCGACATCGGCCGATCTTCACCTGGTGAACTCGCCCCTCCCGCACGGACTTTCTCCGCTTTAACTCTTGACGGCCGCAGCGCCGGAGCGCACATTGACCGCACGCTCTTCTTGAGAGCGCTCTCAGGACGGGACTCCACGGAGCGCTCCCCCCACCCGCGCATTTCACTCCGTACACCCGAAGAGGCCGCTATGAGTGAAACCTCCGGCATACCCATCAGACGCCGCCGCCCGCTCAGGCGCGCGTTCCTCGCCATGGCCGGCGCGTTGGCGCTGGCCACGGCCTGGGCGACGACCGCGCAGGGAGCCGCCCCCGCACCGCCCGCCGGCTGGACCCAGGTCTTCGTCGACGACTTCAACGGCACCGCCGGCACCGGCGTCAACACCTCCAACTGGCAGTACGCAACTGGGACTTCGTACCCGGGTGGCCCCGCCAACTGGGGCACCGGCGAGGTGGAGACGATGACGAACAGCACCGCCAACGTCTCCCTCGACGGCAGCGGCAACCTGCGCATCACCCCGGTCCGCGACTCGGCGGGCAGGTGGACCTCGGGCCGGATCGAGACCAACCGCACCGACTTCCAGCCCCCGGCGGGCGGCAAGCTGCGGGTCGAGTCCCGGATCCAGATGCCGAACGTCACCGGAACGGCCGCCGAGGGCTACTGGCCGGCGTTCTGGATGCTGGGCGCCCCCTACCGGGGCAACTACCAGAACTGGCCCAGCGTCGGCGAACTGGACATCATGGAGAACGTCCAGGGCCGCAACCAGGTCTGGGCCACGATCCACTGCGGCACCAACCCCGGCGGCCCGTGCAACGAGACGACCGGCATCGGCAACTCCACGGCCTGCCCCAACACGACCTGCCAGTCCGGCTTCCACACGTACACCATGGAGTGGGACCGCTCGGTGACCCCCGAGACGATCCGGTTCTCCGTCGACGGCACCCAGTTCCATTCGGTCAACGCGAACCAGGTGGACGCGACCACCTGGTCCAACGCCACCAACCACGGCTTCTTCATCATCCTGAACGTGGCGATGGGCGGCGCCTTCCCGGACGCGTTCGGCGGCGGCCTGGACGGCGACACCCGGTCCGGTGTCCCGATGGTCGTCGACTACGTGCAGGTGCTGTCGGCCGGCGGAGGCACCACCACACCGCCGCCGACGGGCACCCGTGACGCGTACAGCGCCATCCAGGCCGAGTCGTACAACAGCCAGAGCGGCACCCTCACCGAGACCACGACCGACACCGGCGGCGGCCAGAACATCGGCTCCCTGGCCAACGGCGACTGGGCGCTGTTCCAGAACGTCAACTTCGGCTCCACGGCGGCCACCCAGTTCATCGCCCGGGTCGCCTCCGGCGCCAACACCGGGGTGAGCGGTCTGGTCGAGGTCAGACTCGACAGCCGGACGAGCGCACCGGTCGCCAACTTCTCGATCGCCAACACCGGTGGCTGGCAGTCCTGGCGGACGGTGCCCATGAACATGAGCCAGGTCACCGGCACCCATGACGTCTATCTGACCTTCACGAGCGGGCAGTCGCAGGACTTCGTGAACGTGAACTGGTTCAACTTCGGCCGCTGAGCGGCGCGTCGGCACATCCCCGAGGGGTTTCGCGCACGAGCGCGGAGCCCCTCGGGCACGTTCACGCCGGTCGTCGGTGTTCACCCCTGATGGGCCACCGCCCGCACGTCGGCCGTCGGCCGTGGGCGTTCACCCCCGACGGGTCACCGCGCACGCCGACCACCCGCTTTCACCCCCGACGGGTCACCGCTCGCACGCCAACCACCCACGTCCACCCCCGACAGCACCGCTCGCACGCCAACCACCCACGTCCACCCCCGACAGCACCGCTCGCACGCCAACCACCCACGTCCACCCCCGGACAGCACCGCTCGCACGCCGGCCGCCCACTTCACCCCCGACAGCACCGCTCGCACGCCGGCCGCCCACTTCACCCCCGACAGCACCGCTCGCACGCCGGCCCCCGCGTTCACCCCGGAGGGTCACCGCATCTCCGCCCGGAACGCTACCGGCGTTGCCCCGGCGTGCAGTTGGAAGAACTTGGAGAAGTTGGCCGCGTCGGGGAAGCCGACGGCCACGCCGACCCGGCCGATCGGCAGATCCGTGTGGGCCAGCAGCCGTTTCGCCTCGAGGACGACCCGCTTGTCGATGAAGCCCTTGGGTGTCTCGCCGGTCGCGGCGCGGACCGCGCGGACGAGGGTGCGGCGGGAGTAACCGAGGGCGTCGGCGTACGCGCTGACGCTGTGGTTGCCGGCGAAGTCCCGCTCGACGGCGTCCCGGAAGCGGGTGAAGGTGGTGTCGCCGGGCCGGCGCTCCGCCTCCGCCGAACTGGCGGCGAGATGGGCGAGGCGCAGCAGGAAGGCCGTCAGGGAGTGCCGCAGTACGGCGGTGTGGAGGCTGAGCGGCAGCGTGGCGGTGTCGACGTACTCGCGTTCGAGCTGGGCCGACGAGGCGCGCAGCCCCGCCAGTTGGGCCTCGTCGGGGCGGAGCAGCGGCGGCAGGTCGTAGCGGTAGAGGCCCGTCGCCTCGACGCTCGCGCGGGGCAGGAAGCCCGGTTGCATGGTGAGGACGGTCCCGCGGTACTCGCTCACGCGTGAGAATCGATGCACCTGCCCCGGACGGATCCACAACACGTCGCCCGCGCCCACCTCGTACCCGGTGAAGTCGATCATGTGGTGCACCGGGCCGCCGTCGAACAGCATCACCACATGGAAGTCGATGCGGTGGACCCCTTCCACGGGTGTGTCCGCGCGCCAGGGGCCGCCGCCGTCCATCGGGCCGATCTGCATGCCGACACCGGAGAGGCTGCGGTCGACGGGGAACGGGAAGGTCTTGATCCGGTCGCCGTCCGGGAAGTCTCTGTCCGTCATGTCCTCGCCGCCGCGTCGTCGTCGGTGTCCCAGTTTCACCGAAGGCTGGCACACCACGACCTTCCCCAACAAAGGTCAGACTTTTACTTTTGAACACGTCAGAGCAGTTCCGCCGTCTCATCGAGGACTTCTTGAACATGAACTGGACAGAACTCGACCGGCGCGCCGTCGACACCGCCCGTCTGCTGGCCGCCGACGCCGTGCAGAAGGTCGGCAACGGGCACCCGGGAACGGCGATGAGCCTCGCGCCCGCCGCGTACACGCTCTTTCAGAAGGTGATGCGTCACGATCCGGCCGATCCCGAGTGGACGGGCCGCGACCGCTTCGTCCTCTCCCCCGGCCACACCTCGCTGACCCTCTACACCCAGCTCTTCCTCGCCGGGTACGAACTGGAGCTGGACGACCTCAAGGCGTTCCGGACGCACGGTTCGAAGACGCCGGGCCACCCCGAGTACGGCCACACCGCCGGGGTGGAGACCACGACCGGCCCACTGGGCCAGGGCGCCGCCAACGCCGTCGGCATGGCGATGGCCGCCCGCTACGAACGCGGCCTGTTCGACCCGGACGCCCCCGAGGGAGCGTCCCCGTTCGACCACACCGTCTGGGCCATCGTCTCCGACGGTGACCTGGAGGAGGGTATCTCCGCCGAGGCCTCGTCGCTGGCGGGCCATCAGAAGCTCGGCAACCTCGTCTTCCTGTACGACGACAACCACATCTCCATCGAGGGCGACACGGCCACCGCGTTCTCCGAGGACGTGCTGAAGCGGTACGAGGCGTACGGCTGGCACGTACAGCGGATCGAGCCCGCCTTCAACGGCAACGTCGACGTGCACGCCCTGTACGACGCGCTGCTGGCCGCGCGGGAGGAGACATCCCGACCCTCGATCATCGCGATGCGCACGATCATCGCCTGGCCGGCTCCGGGCGCGCAGAACACCGAGGCCGCGCACGGCTCGGCGCTGGGCGAGGCCGAGGTCGCGGCCACCAAGCGGGTTCTCGGCTTCGACGCGGGCAAGACCTTCGACGTCGCCGACGACGTGCTCGCCCACACCCGCCGGGCCCTCGACCGGGGCGCGGAGACGCACGCCGCCTGGGACAAGCGGATCGCCGAGTGGCGCACCGCCCGGCCCGAGCGGGCCCGGCTCTTCGACCGGGTGGTCGCGGGCCGGCTGCCCGAGGGCTGGGAACAGGCACTGCCCGTCTTCGAGGAGGGCACCCCGGTGGCGACCCGGGCCGCGTCCGGCAAGGTGCTCCAGGCGCTCGGCGCGGTGATCCCGGAGCTGTGGGGCGGCTCGGCCGACCTGGCCGGTTCGAACAACACGACGATCGACAAGACGTCGTCCTTCCTCCCGGCGGACAACCCGCTCCCGGAGGCCGACCCGTACGGCCGCACCATCCACTTCGGCATCCGCGAGCACTCCATGGCCGCGGCGATGAACGGCATCGCGCTGCACGGCAACACCCGTGTCTACGGCGGCACGTTCCTGGTGTTCTCCGACTACATGCGCAACGCCGTGCGCCTGTCCGCGCTGATGCAGCTCCCCGTGACGTACGTCTGGACGCACGACTCCATCGGTCTGGGCGAGGACGGCCCGACGCACCAGCCGGTCGAGCACCTGGCCTCCCTGCGGGCCATTCCTGGCCTGAACATCGTCCGCCCGGCCGACGCCAACGAGACGACGATCGCCTGGGCCGAGATCCTCAGGCGCCACGCCACCGACCCGGCGCCGCACGGGCTGGCGCTCACCCGCCAGGGCGTGCCGACGTACGCGCCCAACTCCGAGGCGGCGAAGGGAGGTTATGTGCTCCAGGAGTCCTCGACCGCGACTCCTGAGACGATCCTGATCGCCACCGGCTCGGAGGTGCAACTGGCCGTCGCCGCGCGGGAGCGGCTGGAGGCGGAGGGGGTCGGGACACGGGTGGTGTCGATGCCGTCGGTGGAGTGGTTCGAGGAACAGCCGCGCGAATACCGCGAGAGCGTGCTGCCGCCGTCCGTGAAGGCCCGCGTGGCGGTCGAGGCGGGGATCGGTCTGACCTGGTACCGCTACGTCGGTGACCACGGCCGCATCGTCTCCCTCGAACACTTCGGCGCTTCCGCCGACGCGAAGACCCTGTTCGCCGAGTACGGCTTCACCCCCGAGAACGTCGTCACCGCCGCGAGGGAATCACTCGTCGCCGTCCGCGGTTGATGCGAGCGCCTGAAGGAAGATGATCATTGTGACCACCGAAGCGACCGTGGCGAGCACCGTCACGGATCCCCTGCGGCGCCTCTCCGACGAAGGCGTCTCCGTCTGGCTCGACGACCTCTCCCGCGAACGCGTCACCTCCGGCAACCTCGCGAAGCTCGTCGAGAAGCAGCACGTCGTCGGCGTGACCACCAACCCGTCCGTCTTCCGGGCCGCCATCGGCTCGGGAGAGGGCTACGAGGACCAGCTCGCCGACCTCGCCGTGCGCGGGGTGACGGTCGACGAGGCCGTACGGATGTTGACGACCGCCGACGTACGCGCCGCCGCCGACGTCCTGCGCCCGGTGT
Source organism: Streptomyces europaeiscabiei (assembly GCF_036346855.1). Lineage (NCBI taxonomy): Bacteria > Bacillati > Actinomycetota > Actinomycetes > Kitasatosporales > Streptomycetaceae > Streptomyces > Streptomyces europaeiscabiei. The sequence continues at coordinate 8,729,183 of NZ_CP107841.1, read as the reverse complement.
ACGACGCGACGGCGGGACGGGACGGCCGGGTCTCCATCGAGGTCGACCCCCGGCTGGCCCACGACACCGCGGCGACGGTCGCCGAGGCCAAGCAGCTCGCCTGGCTCGTCGACCGCCCCAACGTGATGATCAAGATCCCGGCGACGAAGGCGGGCCTCCCGGCGATCACCGAGGTCATCGGGCTCGGCATCAGCGTCAACGTCACCCTGATCTTCTCGCTGGAGCGCCACTACGAGGTGATGCACGCCTATCTGGCGGGCCTGGAGAAGGCGCGGGCCGCGGGCCTCGACCTGTCCGCCATCCACTCCGTCGCCTCCTTCTTCGTCTCCCGCGTCGACACCGAGATCGACAAGCGGCTGACCCTGCTCGGCACGGCCGAGGCGCTCGCCCTCAGGGGCCGCGCCGCGCTCGCCAACGCTCGGCTCGCCCACGAGGCGTACGAGGAGGTGTTCGGCGGGGCCGACGGTTGCGCTCACCCCGGCGGACGCTGGACCGCCCTCGCCGGGGCCCGCGCCAACAAGCAGCGCCCGCTGTGGGCCTCGACCGGCGTGAAGGACCCGGCGTACAGGGACACCCGGTACGTGGACGGGCTGGTCGCGCCCGGCACCGTCAACACGATGCCTCAGGCCACGCTCGACGCCGTCGCGGACCGTGGCGTCATCCGCGGGAACACGGTGAGCGGTGGATACGCGCAGGCCCGCGCCGACCTCGCGGCGGTGGAGGCGCTCGGCGTCTCCTACGAGGAGGTCGTGGGTCTACTGGAGAACGAGGGCGTCGCCACGTTCGAGGCGGCGTGGCAGGACCTGTTGGACGTGGTGGCGAAGTCCTTGAACAGCAAGGGAGTTGATGGGGAATGACCGACGAGTGGCTCAACCCGCTCCGGGACGCGGACGACCGCCGGCTCCCCCGGATCGCGGGCCCGTCCGGGCTCGTCATCTTCGGGGTGACCGGTGACCTGTCCCGCAAGAAGCTGATGCCGGCCGTGTACGACCTGGCCAACCGGGGTCTGCTGCCGCCGGGCTTCTCGCTCGTGGGGTTCGCGCGCCGGGACTGGGAGGACGAGGACTTCGCGCAGATCGTGCACGACGCGGTCCGCGAGCACGCCCGCACCGAGTTCCGTGAGGAGGTCTGGCAGCAGCTCTCTGAGGGGATGAGGTTCATCCCGGGCGACTTCGGCGACGACGAGGCGTTCAAGCGGCTCCGCGAGGCCGTCGAGGAACTGGACGGCTCCCGGGGCACGGGCGGCAACTTCGCGTTCTATCTCTCCGTGCCGCCGAAGATGTTCCCGAAGGTCGTCAAGCAGCTCAAGAAGCACGGGCTGGCCGGCCCGCCCGCGGGGTCCTGGCGGCGCGCGGTCATCGAGAAGCCGTTCGGCCACGACCTGGCCAGCGCCCGCGAGCTGAACGCGGTCCTGCACGAGGTGTTCGACCCCGAGCAGGTCTTCCGGATCGACCACTACCTCGGCAAGGAGACCGTCCAGAACATCCTGGCGCTCCGCTTCGCCAACCAGATGTACGAGCCCATCTGGAACCGGAGTTACGTCGACCACGTGCAGATCACGATGGCCGAGGACATCGGCATCGGCGGTCGCGCCGGGTACTACGACGGCATCGGCTCGGCCCGTGACGTCATCCAGAACCACCTGCTCCAACTGCTGGCCCTGACCGTCATGGAGGAACCGGCGGCGTTCGACGCCGAGTCGCTGCTGGCCGAGAAGCTGAAGGCGCTCAAGGCCGTGCGGCTGCCGGAGGACCTGGGCCGGCACACCGTGCGCGGCCAGTACGCGGCCGGCTGGCAGGGCGGCGAGCAGGTGCCCGGCTATCTGGAGGAGGAGGGCATCGCCCGGTCCTCGACGACGGACACGTACGCGGCGGTGAAGGTGGGCATCGACAACCGCCGCTGGGCGGGCGTCCCCTTCTATCTGCGGACGGGCAAGCGCCTCGGCCGCCGGGTGACGGAGATCGCGGTGGTCTTCCAGCGCGCCCCGCACTCCCCGTTCGACTCCACCGCCACCGAGGAACTGGGGCAGAACGCGATCGTCATCCGGGTGCAGCCGGACGAGGGGATGACCGTGCGCTTCGGTTCGAAGGTGCCGGGTACCTCGATGGAGATCCGGGACGTCACCATGGACTTCGCGTACGGCGAGTCGTTCACCGAGTCCAGCCCGGAGGCGTACGAACGGCTGATCCTGGATGTGCTGCTCGGCGACGCCAACCTCTTCCCCCGCCATCAGGAGGTGGAGGAGTCCTGGAAGATTCTCGACCCGATCGAGGAGTACTGGGCCAAGCACGGCAGGCCCGCGCAGTACGCCTCGGGCAGTTGGGGCCCCGAGGAAGCGGACGAGATGCTCGCACGAGACGGACGGAGCTGGCGCAGGCCATGAAATTCGACCTGACGGACACCACGGCAAGCAAGATCAACAAGGCCCTGGTGAAGGGCCGCAGGGCCATCGGCACGCCCGCCGTGGGCATGGTCCTCACGATGGTGATCGTGACGGACGAGGAGAACGCGTACGACTCGATCAAGGCGGCCGAGGAGGCCTCGCACGAGCACCCCTCGCGCACCCTGGTCGTCATCAAGCGGCACGCCCGCACCCCGAAGGACCGCACCAAGTCGCACCTGGACGCCGAGGTACGGGTCGGCGCCGACGCCGGCACCGGCGAGACGGTCGTGCTGCGGACGTACGGCGAGGTGTCCGACCACGCCGACTCCGTGGTCCTGCCGCTGCTGCTGCCCGACGCGCCGGTGGTGGTGTGGTGGCCGGTGGACGCGCCGCAGCACCCGGCGAAGGACCCGCTGGGCGCGCTCGCCCAACGCCGGATCACCGACATGTACGCCGTGGAGAACCCTCTCGCCGCCCTGGAGCAGCGGGGCTCCTCCTACACCCCCGGCGACACCGACCTCGCCTGGACCCGGCTGACGCCGTGGCGTTCGATGCTGGCGGCCGCCCTCGACCAGGCCAAGGAGACCATCACCACGGCGGCCGTGGAGAGCGAGGCCGACAACCCGAGCGCCGAACTGCTGGCCCGCTGGCTGGAGGCCCGTCTCGGCGTGTCCGTCGAGCGGGTCCTGACCGCCGGGCCGGTCGTGACGGGTGTGCGCCTCGGCACCGCGAAGGGCGAGATCGTCATCGACCGCCCCGAGGGCCCGCTCGCCACGCTCACCCTGCCGGGCCAGCCGTCCCGCACCCTCGCCCTGAAGGTGCGCCCCACCTCCGAGCTGATCGCAGAGGAGCTGCGGCGCCTCGACGCCGACGAGATGTACGCCGTAGCCCTGCGCGGCGGCGAGAACACCGGCAAGACCCTTCGCAACGTTCGTGACACTCAGGGAGAAGTGAACTGACATGGCAGCCATGCAGCTGGGCCTGATCGGTCTCGGCAAGATGGGCGGCAACATGCGCGAGCGGATCCGCCGCGCGGGCCACACCGTCGTCGGCTACGACCGCAACCCCGACGTCTCCGACGTGGGCAGCCTGGCCGAACTGGTCGAGCGCCTCGACGGCCCGCGCACGGTGTGGGTGATGGTGCCCGCAGGCGGCGCCACCCAGTCCGTCGTCGACGAACTGGCGGAGCTGCTGTCGCCCGGCGACACGGTCGTCGACGGCGGCAACTCCCGCTGGACGGACGACGAGAAGCACGCGGCCGAGCTGGGCGCGAAGGGCATCGGCTTCGTCGACGCGGGTGTCTCCGGGGGCGTGTGGGGGCTGGAGAACGGCTACGCCCTGATGGTCGGCGGCGACAAGGAGCATGTCGAGCGGCTCCAGCCGATCTTCGAGGCGCTCAAGCCGGAGGGGCCGTACGGCTACGTCCACGCCGGCAAGGTGGGTGCCGGGCACTTCTCCAAGATGGTCCACAACGGCATCGAGTACGCCATGATGCAGGCGTACGCCGAGGGCTGGGAGCTGCTGGAGAAGGTCGATTCGGTGACGGACGTCCGCGAGGTGTTCCGCTCCTGGCAGGACGGAACCGTCATCCGCTCCTGGCTGCTGGACCTCGCCGTCAACGCGCTCGACCAGGACGAGCACCTGGAGAAGCTGCGCGGTTACGCCGAGGACTCCGGTGAGGGACGGTGGACGGTCGAGGCCGCCATCGACCACGCGGTACCGCTGCCGGCGATCACCGCGTCCCTGTTCACGCGCTTCGCGTCACGCCAGGACGACTCCCCGCAGATGAAGATGATCGCAGCGCTGCGGAACCAGTTCGGGGGCCACGCGGTCGAGTCGAAGAAGTAGGCGAAGAAGTAGGCGACGAGACAGGCGCGGCCCCTTCGGTACGTGACAGGTCACGCGGTTCCCCGCGTCCCTTCGGGGGCGCGGGGAACTTTCGTTCCACCGTCCGAACCCGCCGCGACGTGACGGAATGCGATATTCACCCGCATTACTATCAGATGTGTACATGGCGTGAACTGTCGCTGCGGCCGGAACCCCGCCGCCGGTAGCGTGCGGCCCCTGTCCCGTATGCACGTCGCATGCATCCCGTATGCCTTTGTACGAAGGAAACGCAGATGGCCGAGACCGGGCAGCACGATCAGCGCTACGAGCGGTACGACGGTGGCAGCCCCGAGGCCGAGCGGCTCGTGTTCGAGCGGTTGGCGCGGGAGCTGATGGCGGTCCAGGTCAGGAACCGGCGGGCCGGAGGCGGTGACATCGCGCGTGCGTTCCACGCGAAGGCCCCGTTGGGCGTGGAGAACGCGCGGCTGCGGTTCCACGACGATCTGCCGGTGGCGCTGCGCGTCGGGTTCGCGCAGCCCGGCGCCGACTATCCGGCGGTGGTCCGGCTGTCCAACGCGAGCGGCATCCGGCAGGGCGACGGCTCACCGGACCTGCGGGGCGCGGCGGTGCGGATACAGGTGACGGACGGGGTGAGCCATGACCTGCTGGCCACCAACCACCCCGTGTCGCACGCGAGCGACGCGCGGGAGTTCGTGGCGTTCGCCAAGGCCATGGCGGGGGCCCGGAGTCCGCTGCGCAAGGCGCTCGGGCTGTTCGTGAAACTACCGCTCGCGGTGGGGCCGGCGACGGCCACGCGGATGCGGCGCAACGTGCAGGACGCCACCCGGCGGAGTGTCGACTCCCTCGCCAACGAGACCTATTGGAGTCGTGGGGCCGTGCTGTGGGGCGAGGCCGGGCCGGTGCGGTATCTGTTGCGCCCCGCGCCCGGTACGCCGGCCGCCGCCGAGCCCGATCGCCGGGACCCGGACTTCCTGCACCGCGAACTGGCGCGGCGGCTGGGCCGGGCGGACGTCGCGTTCGACCTGTGTGTGCAGCGGTACGTGGACGAGCGGCGCACACCGATCGAGGACGCGGCGGTGGAGTGGAAGGACGCGGTGGCACCGGCGGTGCCGATCGCCCGGCTGACCGTCCCCGCCCAGGAACTGGACGGTGCCGAGGCGCGGGCGGCCGCGCGGCGGGTCGAGGATCTGACCTTCAACCCCTGGTACACGACCGATGAGTTCCGGCCATTGGGCAATATCAACCGGGCGCGGAAGGCGGGGTACCGGGCGAGTGGCGCACACCGTCTCGGGCTGCGCTTCGTCACCGCGGAACCCTTGCGCAACCGGGTGCTCGGCCGTCCCGTGGGTGCCGTCCTCGGGCTGCTGAACCGTGCCGTGCCGTGGCACCGGCTGCCGTTGTCGCTGAGCCTGCTGAACCTGATGTTCCTGCGGAAGGTGCTGCGCAGGAGGAATCTGATCGACACCGAGGTGCGTGAGGCGCCGCCGAAGGCCCGGCCCGCGCCGGAGCCGGTCCCCGAGCGGCTGCGCACGGAGCGGTCGTACGACGGGACGTACAACGATCTGTCGGAGCCGGCGATGGGTGCCGTGGGGGCCGCCTTCGGGCGGAACCTGAAGCCGGACTACCGGCCGGATCTCTTCGACACGCCGAACCCGGTCACGGTCAGCAGGCAGCTGCTGTACCGGGAGAGCTTCGTGCCGGCGACCTCGCTCAATGTGCTGGCGGCGGCGTGGATCCAGTTCCAGGTGCACGACTGGGTGAACCACCGGCGGTACAGGACCGGTGACCGCAGTGTGGAGGTGCCGCTGCCGCCCGGCTTCGACGGCGACTGGCGGAACGTGCCGGGCGGGCCGACGGAGCGGGTGATGCGGTTCGCGGAGAACGAGGGCATCGAGGCGCCCGGCCGCCCGCCGATCCTGTTCGCCAACTCCGCCTCGCACTGGTGGGACGGCTCCGAGGTGTACGGCGAGAACGAGCGGACCGCGCGCTTCCTGCGCGAGCCGGGCGGGGGCGCGGGACTCCGCCTGGAGGACGGCCATCTGCCGGGCGGGGCGAACGGCGTCCCGCTCACCGGGTTCAACGAGAGCTGGTGGATGGGGCTCAGCGCTATGCACACGCTGTTCGCCCGGGAGCACAACGCGGTGTGCGACGCACTGCGCGCCGAGTACCCGTCGATGAGCGAGGAGAAGATCCACCACACGGCCCGGCTCGTGGTGTCCGCGCTGATCGCGAAGATCCACACCGTGGAGTGGACACCGGCGATCCTCGCCACCGAGGCGATCGATCTCGCGCTGCACACCAACTGGTCGGGCCCGCCCAGGAACTGGCTCAACCAGCTGGGCCTGTGGCTGTTCGAGGCGCACTCGCTGACCGGCATCCCGAAGACGCTGCCGGACCATCACGCTGCGCCGTACTCGCTGACAGAGGACTTCACGACCGTCTACCGCATGCATCCGCTGATCCCGGACGACTACGAGCTGCGGGAGCACCAGTTCGGGCGGCGGCTGGAGACGGTGGGCTTCTCGGACATCCAGGGCGGGGCGGCCGAGTCGCAGATCCGCAAGACGGGCCTCGCGAACTCGCTGTACTCCTTCGGCATCGCCCATCCCGGCGCGATCACGCTGCACAACTTCCCGCGCTCGCTGCAGCGCTTCGAGCGTGACGGGGAGATCATCGACCTGTCCGTCGTCGACCTCGTCCGCACGCGTCGGCGCGGGGTGCCGCGCTACAACGACTTCCGGGCCGGGCTCCACAGGGGACGCATCCGTTCCTTCGAGGAGCTGACCGAGAACCCTCGGACGCTGGCACGGCTGAAGGACGTCTACCGCGACGTCGACGAGGTCGACACGGTGGTCGGCCTGTTCGCGGAGAACCCGCCGGAGGGCTTCGGGTTCAGCGACACCGCGTTCCGCATCTTCATCCTGATGGCCAGCCGACGGCTGCAGAGCGACCGGTTCCTGACCGTCGACTACCGGCCGGAGGTCTACACACCGCTCGGCATCGACTGGGTCGAGAAGGGCGGCATGAACTCCGTGATCCTGCGCCACTGCCCGGAGCTGGCTCCGCTGCTGCCGCGCGACGCGAGCGCGTTCGCGCCCTGGCGGACGGTGCGGGAGACCGGCAACGGCGGTACGAGCGACAGCGGTACGAACAACGGCGGTACGAACGACACCGGTACGAACAACGGCGGTACGAACAACGCCGGTACGAACAACGGCGGTACGAACAACGGCGGTTCACCATGACGCCGTGACACACGACCCGGGGTGTGGCACGCCCCGGGTCCGAACCACAACGGGGGAAATCGCATGACGTTCACCGACAACCACTCCGAGCTGCCCGGAACAGGGGAGCTGTCCACGACAGCCGGGGCCGGGGAGCAGCCGACAGTACGGGAGGCTCCGTCCGGCGTCGCCGGTGCCACCACCCACCCGGGGCTCGCCGACCTCTTCGGGCGCCCACTGCTGCGGACCGTGTGGCGCCGCCGTACGCACCGGGTGAGCCGTGGCGCCAAGGTGTCCGCCGGGACCATGACCTACACGTCCCGCAACGCGGTGCAGCCCCTGACCGAGCTGGAGGAGGCGGTGCTGATCGCGATCACCGGCACCACGGGGCTCACCATGCCCGACCGGCCCTTCGAGGACCCGGACAACGGCACGCCCATCATGTCCAAGCCCAACCTGACGATGGCGGGCCGCACCGCCGGGAGCCCGGACAACGCGCAGGGCACCCACTTCTTCCTCGTGAACGACTCCGGCACGTACTTCCTGCGCAGGCTGAAGCCGGCACCGGACGAGCCCTTCGACGCCGAGACCCTGGTCACGCGGGCACACGAGGCGAAGGTGAAGGTCCTGGACCACCGCCTCGACGTCGCGCCGGGCAAGCGGGACTTCCCGGCGTACCTGGACTCGAACCGCTTCCTGTCCAACCTGCCCGGAACGACGTTGCTGTTCCCGGTGGTCGACCTCTCCCACCAGTACGTGAACGCGCTGATGTATCTGCTCACCCAGCCGGACGGCGCCCGCCCCACCCTCGTGGACGACCGCAACTTCTACCGTCCCGCCGGGGTGAGGAAGTGGGTGAAGAACGGCTTCCTCAACGGGGATCTGAAGCTGCCCCTCGGCGCCCTCGGCCCGATGCGCACCCAGATAGAGGCGGATCTGCTGCTGCAGAACCTGATGCTCACGGCCGAGGCGATGGGCCTGGGCGCCTGGATCCACGCCACCATCAACCCGCAGATCGCCCTCGGCGACCCGAAGTTCTCCCGCACGTACGGCAGAATGCTCGGCTTCGACTTCGTCACTCCGCGCTGGCGGCCCGCCGACATCTGGCGCTGGCACATCCCGCTGCCGAAGTACGCCGCTGTGCGCTCGCACCCGGTCCGGCTGCCCGCCCCCGACGGCGGCGCCCCACTGATCGCCGCCGCGTGCCCGCCGATGTTCGGGAGCATGTCGGAGGCCGTGGACACCATCATCCAGGAGAAGTTCGGCCGCGACGGCGTCTACACCGACCGGGACGTCTTCGCCCGGATCTACCGGGAGGACTACGGGCAGCGCTATCTCACCGAGGCCAGTGAGTACGAGGAGCGGGTGATCGACTGCGCCCGCGACATCTGCGAGTACATCCACCGCACGCACGGCCGCTTCCCGGCCCACACGGACGCGATCCATGTCCCGGGCGTGTGGCTCCAGGTCCATCACGTGGAGAACGAGTACTACGAAAAGTTCTTCACGAACGGTCTCACGGACGCGCACCGCGCCCACGACGAGGCCTGGGCTCACCAGCGGCGGTGACATCGGCCGGGGTCCGGCCGGAACGCGCGGCCGGATCGCGGTTGTTGACAGGTACGAGCGTTCCGGGTGAGAGTCCCGGGTGATGATGATCAACGATCTGACGGCGGCCGAGCGGCGGGTGTGGGAGGCCTTTCCGCTGGGCGCGGCGGTGGACTTCAGGGCCCTGGCCCTCGGGACCGCCGAGGACGAGAACGCGGCGGACGGCGCCGGATGGGGCCCCGAACGGACCGTACGGGCCCGGGTGCTCCGGGCGTTGCTGCTCACCGCTCCCCAGCAGGAGGGCGAGGTCGCCGCGCTCAAGATCGAGGGCGCCCGGATCACCGGCAGACTGGAACTGAAGTACGCGGCGGTCGACAGCGTCGTACGGCTGAGCGGCTGCCACTTCGACGAGGTCCCCGACTTCTCGGGCGCGCAGTTCACCTACCTCAACCTGACCGGGTCCGTGCTTCCCGGGCTGCGTTCGGCGCGGGTGCGGGTGGACGGCGGGCTGCGGTTGTCGGGGTGCCGGTTCCGGGGTCCGGTGAGGCTCACCGGGGCACAGATCTCCGGGACCCTGTTCATGGAGAGGGCCGAGTTCACCGCGTCGGGCGACGAGCCCGCGCTGCGGCTCAACCAGGCGGAGATCGGTGAGGAATTGTGCGCTCCCGGGCTGCGCGCGGACGGCGAGGTCCGGCTCGGCGGTGCCCATGTCGCCGGCGCGCTCGACCTGAAGCGGGCCCGGCTGCACCGGCCCGGCGGCACCGCTCTCAGCGCGGAGGCGCTCGTCACCGAGTCCGATGTGGTGCTGCGGCACGCGGACGTACGCGGCCGGGTCGAGTTGCGGGGTGCCCGGGTGGGCGGCTGGCTGGAGCTGTCGTACGCCAGGCTGTCGAACCCCGGGGGTACGGCGCTGCGGGTGAGCAGCTGCGTCATCAGCGAACTCTGGCTGCGCAAGGGACCTCCGATGGAGGGTGACCTCAATATGCGCCGCGCCCAGATAGAAGTGCTGTTCGTGGAACCGGACATGCTGCCGGACAAGGTCCTCCTGAACAGTCTCACCTACACCTCCCTCATCCCGCACGAGCCCGCGCAGCGAAGGCTGCCCATGCTGGAGCGGGACGGGGAGGCCTATCTGCCGTACTCCTACGAGCAGTTGACCGCCGCGTACCGCAGGATCGGCGACGAGGACGCCGCCCGGCGCGTCCAACTCGCCAAGCAGCGACGCCATCGCGACACGCTCCGCTGGTACGGGCGGCTCTGGGGCTACGCCCAGGACGCCGCCGTCGGCTACGGCTTCCGCCCGCTGCGCGCGGCCGTCTGGCTGCTGTCGCTGATGGCGGTGGGCTCGGTGACGTACGCCGTGCAACCACCGAGCCCGCTGAAGGCGGACGAGGCCCCGCCCTTCAACGCGGTCGTCTACACCCTCGACCTGCTTCTCCCGATCATCGACTTCGGACAGGAGCGGGCCTACGCGCCCGAGGGCGGGTCGCAGTGGCTGTCGTACGTCCTCGTCATCACCGGCTGGATTCTGGCGACGACGGTCGTCACGGGTGTGACGCGTACCGTCAGCCGCCAGTAACTTCTCTTACCTGGCCGGTCGTTGGACGTGCTGGGCGGCAAGGCGCACGGACGCGTTCTGCGCGCCGTAACCCTGGTACCCGCCGTCCCGCTGGACGAGTTCGAAGAAGACGCGGCCGACGGTCTCGGTGTAGCAGTGACGGAACTCGCCGTGCGTTTCGTCGCGGTCGTAGAGGACACCGAGTTCGCGGTACGTCTCCAGCTCGCCGTCGGCGAACTCGAACCGTGCGGCCAGGTCGTCGTAGTAGTTCGCGGGGACGGCCAGCAGCCGGCCCCCGGCCGCGCGGAAGGCACGGGCCGCGGCGACGACGTCGTCCGTGGCGAGGGCGATGTGCTGGGCGCGGGCGGTGTCGTCGGTCGGGGCGGGGCCGACGCTGAGGGCGATCCGGACGGTGCCGCCTTCGTTGGTCACCGGCCGACTGCGGAACAGGCCGTAGGGGTCGGCGACATCGACGCTGTCGCTGGCGTGGAGGCCCAGCACCGTGCGGTGGAAGAGGGCCGCCTCGTCGAACTGGTGCCAGGGCTGGGTCAGGGCGAGATGGTCGACGCGGTGGACGTGGCCGGCGGCCTCCGGGTGTTCCACGGGCCGGAAGTCCCCGGTCCAGCTGGGGAGTTCGGGGCGGTCCGTCGCACAGAGGAAGAGTTTCGTCCCGTCGGGCGCTGCCACCGCGTCCAGCGGCGCGTCCTCGGCGGCCCGGCGCCGCGGCAGCACCGGCGCGAGCAGCGCCTCGGCGCGGCGGACGGCGCCGGCCGGGTCCGGTGACTCCAGTCCGATCGCGGCGAGCTGGGTGCCGTCGCGCCGCGCGGCCGGCCCGGTGTTGACGAGCACGCGTGCCTCACCCTGCTGCCACAGGTCCACCGGCTTGCTCCGGTGCCGGGCGGTCCGGGCGAAGCCGAGCGCACCGAGCAGCGCGCCCACCGGTTCGGCGTCGGGCGTGACCAGTTCGGCGAAGGCGACACCCGTGGGTACCACCCGCTTAGGCAGCGTGGCGATGCCCGCCGCCTCCTGGAGCATCAGCAGCGAGCGGTGGGCGTCGACGGCGGTGGGGCCCGCCTCGGCCTGCCGGAATACGTCGTTGAACACCTCCAGCGACAGCGGCCCGTCGTAACCGGCCGCCATGACGTGCTCGACCAGCCCCGTGACGTCGAAGCCGCCCTGCCCCGGGAAGCACCGGTAGTGCCGGCTCCACTGCAGCACGTCCATCGCCATCAGCGGCGCGTCGGCGAGCTGGAGGAAGAAGATCCTCTCGCCGGGGATGTCCTCGATGCCCTTGGGATCGGAGCCCCGGGCCAGGATGTGGAAGCTGTCCAGACAGGTCCCGAGCGCCGGATGGCCGGCCGCCTCCACGATGCGCCACGCATGGTCGTACGTACTGACGTGCCGCCCCCAGGCCAATGCCTCGTACGCGACCCGGATGCCGAACTCCTCGGCCAGACAGGCCAGTCGGTGCAGGTGGGACGCGGCGAGCGCGTCGTCGTCCTCGGCGAGCGGATGCACGCTGGAGCAGACGAGCACCGTGTCGCAGCCGAGCCGCCCCATCACCTCGAACTTGTGCCGGGCACGCCGCAGATTCCGCTCGAACACCTCCGCCGGCACGGCCTCGATGTCCCGCATCGGCTGGTAGAGGTCGACGCTCAGCCCCAGATCCGCACAGCGGGCCCGCACCTCCTCGGGCGCGAGCGGACTGGCGAGCAGATCGTTCTCGAAGATCTCCACCCCGTCGAAGCCGGCCCGCGCGGCGGCGGTGAGCTTCTCGGTGAGGGACCCGCTGAGGGAGACGGTGGCGATGGATGTACGCATATGGAGCTCCTTCAAGACTTGCCGAGCCCTACAAGGGGCGCGGGGAACTGCGCGACCGGCCGCGCCCCTACGACGCTCAGGGACCAACCCCGGCAACCCCGGCCAACTCGGCGATGTCGGCCAGCATCCGCGAAGCGTCCGGCTCCCGCCCGGTGAACAGGCGGAACGCGTCGGCCGCCTGGAACACCGCCATCCCTCCCCCGTCCAGCGTGGCGCAGCCGAGATCCCGGGCGGCCCGCAACAGCTCCGTCTCCAAGGGCCGGTACACCACCTCCGCCACCCACAGCCCGGGATGCAGCGACTGGGTGGCGAACGGCAGCCCGGGGTGCGCGGCCATCCCCGTCGGCGTCGCGTGGACGACCCCGTCGGCCGCCCCCAGCAGCGCCGGCAGCGCGTCCGGCGTCGCCGCGGCGGCCCGCCCCGGGCCGAAGTACCGGTTGAGGGAGGTGGCGAGGTCGGTCGCCCGGTCGGGCATCGCGTCGACGACGGTGACGTGCTCCGCGCCGAGGGTGAGCATGGCGTGGGCGACGGCCGCGCCCGCGCCCCCGGCGCCCAGCTGCACCACCTTCTCCAACGGGGCGTCGGGCAGACCGCGGGCGAAGGACGCGGCGAAGCCGGTGACGTCCGTGTTGTGGCCGACGGCGCGGCCGTCCTCGAAGACGACGGTGTTGACCGCGCCGAGCGCGGCGGCCTGCGGGGCGAGCCCGTCGAGGTGCTCGATGACGAGCTGCTTGCACGGGTGCGTGATGTTCAGCCCGTCGAAGCCCAGGTCACGGGCGGCGCGCACGAGATCGCCGACCGCCTCCGGCCCGACTCCGAGGTCGTCGATGTCGATCAGCCGGTACACATAGCGCAGGCCCTGCCGGTCGGCCTCGCGCTCGTGCAGGGCGGGGCTGAGGGAGGGCCCGATACCGGAGCCGATGAGGCCGACGAGATACGAGTCCTGCGAAGAGACAGGGTTCGAGACCTTGGGCACGGCGGGCCTCCTGAGCGGCTCACTAATGTACGAACTAGTACGTTAGTCATAGCAGCCAGGGGCGAGCAGGGGAAGCCCCCATCGCGAACCCGACGGCGACGACGGCTGCGACAGGGACGGGGACGGGGACGGGGACGGGGCACGCGACAGGGAACTCGGCACCGAGCCCCGGGGCGCGGGCTTCTACAATCGCGGACACTGGCCCCTTGCCCGAAGGAACGCGATGACCAGCGTCGAAGAACCGGCACGACCGAACGGGCGCATCCGTGACGCCGCCCGCACCAAGGCCGAGATTCTCGACGTCGCGACCAAGGAGTTCGCGCGTTCCGGGTTCGCCGGTGCCCGGGTCGACGAGATCGCCGCCCGGACCCGCACCACAAAGCGGATGATCTACTACTACTTCGGCGGCAAGGAGCAGCTGTTCACCGCCGTGCTGGAGCGGGCGTACTCCGTGATCCGGCAGACGGAGCAGGAGCTGGACGTCGAACATCTGGACCCGGTCGCGGCCATCCGCCGGCTCGCCGAGGTGACGTTCGACCACCACGAGGCCCACCCCGACTTCATCCGCCTGGTGAGCATCGAGAACATCCACGAGGCCGAGCACATCGCCTCCTCCGAGATGCTCGGCAAGATCGGCTCGCCCGCACTGGACGTGATCCGCCGGATCCTGGAGTCGGGCCAGAAGTCGGGCCTGTTCACGGCGGACGTCGACGCCGTCGACCTGCACGCGATGATCAGCGCGTTCTGCTTCTTCCGCGTCGCCAACCGGCACACCTTCGGCGCCCTCTTCGGCCGCGACCTGGTCGACCCCGGCAGGCGCGAGCACTATCGCCAGATGCTGGGCGACATGGTGATCACCTACCTGACGGCGGACCGCGCGGCGGACTGAGGCCCCGGCGGCGAGGTGAACGGTCCCGGCCGGGTCTCGGCCGGATCCCGCCGGGAAGATCCTTCCGCATGACCTCTTGACACCCGAGAAACGTCGGCGCAACATCCGTAGCCAACCGCTATTAACTATCCAGTGCGTTACATAGCCGGGTAGCCCCCGGCACGGCCGCCCCGCCACCCCCAGGGATCCGGCACCCCTCCCCCCTCTGCAGCACCTGCCTCCCCCAGCAGCACTTGCCTTCCTCCGCCTACGGTGGAGATCCCTCGAAGGAGCACGCCGTGTCCGTCCCCGCCGCACCTCCGGGCCAGCCCAAGAAGGCCGCCACGGCCGCCTGGATCGGCAGCGCCCTGGAGTACTACGACTTCTTCATCTACGGCAGCGCCGCCGCCCTGATCTTCCCGACGGTCTTCTTCGACGAGTCCGATCCGGCCACCGCGACCCTGCTGTCGCTGGGCACGTTCGGTGTCGCGTACGCGGCACGGCCGATCGGCGCGCTGTTCCTCGGGCACTTCGGGGACCGGCTGGGCCGCAAGAAGATCATGGTCTTCACGCTGATCCTGATGGGTGTGTCGACGTTCCTGATCGGCTGCCTGCCCACCCGCGACCAGGTCGGCACCCTCGCCCCGGTCCTCCTGGTGCTCTGCCGTGTCCTGCAGGGCATCTCGGCGGCCGGTGAGCAGGCCAGCGCCAACTCCATGACGCTGGAACACGCGCCGTCGGACCGGCGCGGCTTCTTCACCAGCTTCACCCTCAGCGGCACCCAGGGCGGGCAGCTGCTCGCCACCCTGGTCTTCATCCCGATCGCCGCGCTCCCCGAGGACCAGCTGCTGTCCTGGGGCTGGCGCGTCCCGTTCTGGATGAGCATCGCGGTCGCCGTCGTCGGCTACGTCATCCGCCGCACGCTGGAGGAGACCCCGGCCTTCACCGCGCAGACCGAGTCCGAGGGCGTCGCCAAGCTGCCGCTGGCCATCCTCCTGCGCGAGCACTGGGCGGACGTGCTGCGGGTGATCGCGGGCGCGCTGGTCGCCTCGGTCTCCACGATCTTCACCGTGTGGGCGCTGGCGTACGGCACGAGCGAGTCGGTGGGTCTGTCCCGTTCGTCCATGCTGTGGGTGGGCGCGCTCGCCAACCTGGTCGCGCTCGGCGCGATCCCGCTGTGGGCCACGCTCTCCGACCGCATCGGCCGCCGCCCGGTGTTCGCGATCGGCGCGGCCGGCAGCGCGGTGATGATGTTCGCCTACCTGTGGGCGATCTCCACCGGCTCCTACCCGCTGGTCCTGATCCTGGGCATCGTCACCTTCGGTGTCGTCTACAGCGCCGCGAACGGCATCTGGCCCTCTTTCTACGGCGAGATGTTCTCCACCCGGGTCCGCCTGTCCGGCATGGCCATCGGCACCCAGATCGGCTTCGCGGTCGCCGGTTTCGCGGTCACCTTCGCCGCGCAGATCGCCGGCCCGGACGGCGACGACTGGTTCGCCGTGGCCCTCTTCACCACGGCCCTGTGCATCCCTCCGGTCGTCGCCGCGCTCACCGCCCGCGAGACCCACAAGGTCCCGACCGAGCTCCTCGGTGTCCGCACCCCGCGCGAGAAGAACGACCGGGAGCGCGTCGCGGCCTGAGCCACGACCGGGTTCCGCTCCGGGTCCCCGGACACCTTCGAGGTGTCCGGGGACTCGTGCGTGGCGGCGGACGGCACGAGGGCGGCCCCCGCGAACGACCCCGATGCGAAGACCCTCCCAGCTCAGCGGCATGATGACCGCACCGCCGCGACAGGGCGGCACCACCATCAGGGGGACGATGTGAAGCGCGGCGAGAACCCTTACAGAGCCACCCCGCCTCCGTGGCAGGGGTGGCCATCGGCCGAGATGAGCCGACGGCGTTGGCGGATCGGGCTGATCGTCCCGCTCGTCGGAGCGGCGGGGTGCGGTCTGCTGTTCCTGCTCGGGATCGGCGCGTTCGCGCTGCTGTTCATAGTGAGCCGCGTGTTCAACCCCGTACCCGACGGCGAGCCCTTGACCATGAGCACGGCCGAGGTCACGGGCGCATGGGTGGACGGGCAGGGTGGACGTCTGGTGCTGAAGGAGGGCGGGACGTTCACATCGGCCAAGATCTGCGGCGACTTCGACGACAACGACGACGACCATTTCGATGATGTCGCCTCCCCGACCCCCGGCGCGGGAACCTGGGAACACGACACCGACAACGGCATCGGCACGGACACCCCCACCTCCACGGTCCTTCTCACGTTCACGCCCGGCGGTGTGCGGGGCCAGTACGAAGCGCGAGGCACGTCGAAGGACCCGGTCCTGTGGACGTACATCGGCGATCCCGACGAAAGCCGGCTGTGCGTACTGGAGAGAGCGGCCGACCGCACCAAGGAGTAGATCAGCGAGCAGATCCACTTCAGTAGACACTGTCTACCGCTGCCTGGTAGACAGTGTCTATGAGCGAGCCGAACTCGGGGCTGCGGTCCCGGCTGGTCGACGTAGGCGTCGAGTTGGTCACGGCGGAGGGCGTCCAGGCGCTGTCCCTGCGGGAGATCGCACGGCGGGCGGGGGTGTCGCACGGGGCGCCGCGCCGCTACTTCCCGACCCACCTGGAGCTGCTGTCGGCCATCGCGCGGCGGGGCTTCGAGGAGTTGGCGGCCAAGGGGGCAGAGGCACTCGGGGAGGGTACGGCGAGCCCGCGCGAGCAGATCGCGACGCTGGGGCGCGTGTATCTCGACTTCGCGCTCACCCACCGGGGCATGCATGAGTTGATGTTCCGTCACGATCTCTTGGAGAGCAACGAGTTGGGGCTGCGCGACGCCAGCCTGCCGGTCTTCTCCCTGCTGGTGGACCTGGTCGGACGGGCCCGGCCCGACGCCGACACCCGGCTGGTGGCGGGCGCGCTGCTGGCGAACCTCTACGGCATCGCCCAGCTGTGGATCTGGGGCAGCCTCCAACTCACCACGGGCGTCGATGACTTCGCACCCCTGCTGCACACCGCGCTGGACGCGCACCTGGGGAGCGAGGAGCGATGACGGCCGCCACGTCGCAGGCCTGCGTCGACCGGGGCGCACCGATGTCCGCGCCGCACCGCCGTCTCACCCTCGCCAACAGTGTCCTCGGTGCCGTGATCGTCGCCCTCGACGGAACCGTGCTGACGATCGCTCAGCCGACCCTGCGGCGGGACCTGGACGCCTCCCTCACCGAGGCGCAGTGGACCAGCACCGGGTATCTGATCGCGGTGGCCGGGCTGTTGGTGTTCGCCGGGCGCCTGGGTGACCGGTTCGGGCACCAACGCGTGTTCGCCTGCGGGGTGTTGGGGTTCGGCGCGGCCTCCGCCGGTATCGGGTTCGCTCCCGGTGTGGGCTGGGTGATCGGGTTGCGGGTCGTCCAGGGCGTCTTCGGCGCCCTGTTGCAGCCCGCCACCCTCGGGATGCTGCGGGGCGCCTTCCCGCCCGACCGACTGGGGATGCCCATCGCGCTGCGGACCAGCGCCATCGGTGTGGCGGTCGCCGCCGGCCCACTGGTCGGCGGTGCGCTCGTCGCCCAGCTGGGCTGGCGGGCGGTGTTCTTCCTCAACGTCGTACCGGCCCTGGTCATGGGCCTGCTGGCGCTGGCGGTGCGCACCCCGATGGCGCGCGACGCGAAGCGGGTCTCCACCACCCGCCTCGACCTGCCGGGCGCCGCGCTGCTGGCCGTGGCCCTGGCGGCTCTCGTGCACACGCTGGTCGGGGTGGCGGAGCACGGCTGGACGGCGACCGGTGTGCTCGGCCTGCTGATCGGCGCCGCGTCCGCCTTCGCCCTCGTCCGGCATGAACAGCGCACCCCCGACCCGCTGTTGCCGCCCGCCGTGGTGGGGTCGGCCACGGTGTGTGCCGCGCTCGGGGTGCTGGTGGCCGCGTCGGCGGCGATGCTCGGCGCGCTGTTCGTGTGCAGCTTCGTCCTCCAGGACGTACTGGGCATGGACCCGCTGACAACGAGCCTCGTCGCGCTGCCCGGCGGCGTGACGATGGTGCTCGGGGCACCGCTGTCGGCCGTACTGCTGCGCCGCTGGGGCGCCCGTCCCACGGCCCTCACGGGCACGGTGCTGCTCACCGGCGGGGTCCTGGCGTTGTCCCGGCTCGGCCCGGGATCGTCGACGATGGTGATCGGGGGCGGATTCCTGCTGCTGGGGGCCGGTTTCGGCGCGCTGATGGTCACCGCGACCGCCGTCGTCGTACGGCATGCGCCGCCGGAGTCGGCGGGCGTGGCGGGCGGGCTGCAACAGACCGCGATGAACATCGGCCCCACGCTGGGGGTGGCGGCCGCGACCACGCTCATGCCGCTCGGCACGGGCCCAGCGCTGCTGCTCCTGGCCGGTGTGGCCGCGCTCGGTGCACCCCTCGCCCTACGAATGCCCCGACCCGCCCGCCCCGCGAGGGATGGAACGCGATCAGTACGGAACGATGAAGACAAGAACGATGAAACAGAGCCGTAACCCGGGTCACCGGAGGAGAACCATCATGGAACGACTGCGCCGAGAGGTCGAGCCGCGCGAGGCCGGCCTCGACCCGAAGACCCTGGCCCGTCTGGACGAGTACCTGGCACGGCAGGTCGACGAGGGCCGGCTGCCCGGCTACCTGCTGTCCCTGGCCCGCGGCGGTCGCGTCGCCCACCTGACGACGTACGGACAGCGCGACCGCGAGGCACGGCTCCCCGTCGAGACCGACACGTTGTGGCGGGTCTACTCCATGACGAAGCCCGTCACTTCGGTCGCCGCACTGATACTGATCGAGGAGGGAAGACTGTCGCTCTCGGACCCGGTCTCCCGCTACCTCCCGGAGTTCGCCGAGCCGCGCGTGTACGAGTCCGGTGCGGGCGCCGACGTCCGGACCCGCCCGGCCGAGCAGCCGATCCTCGTCCGCCATCTGATGACCCACACCTCGGGCCTGACGTTCGGCTTCTACTACGACCACCCCGTCGACGCGCTCTACCGCGACGCGGGCCTGGAGAACTCCGTACGGCCGGGCGCCACCCTGGCGCAGACGTGCGCGGAGTACGCGCGCCTGCCGCTGCAGTTCGAGCCGGGCTCGCAGTGGAACTACTCCGTCTCCACCAACGTCCTCGGCCGGATCGTCGAGGTGGTGTCGGGACAGGACCTCGACGCGTTCTTCGCCGAGCGGATCCTCGGCCCGCTCGGCATGACGGACGCGTGCTTCCAGATCAGCCCCGAACAGGCGGGCAGGCTGGCCGAGTTGTACGGCGAGCAGGAGGACGGCTCGATCACGCCCGTTCCCGGCCTCCCGCTGCGCGGCCGGCCGCGCTTCCTCTCCGGCAGCGGCGGCCTGGCCGCCACCGCCCGGGACTACCACCGCTTCGCCGAGTTCCTGCGCCGCCGCGGCGAACTCGACGGCGTACGGCTGCTCTCCGCCGAGTCCGTCGACATGATGGCCACGAATCAGCTGCCGGGGGGCGTCGACATTCACTCGCACGGCAGTGCGTTCCACCGGCAGCCGGGCAATGTGGGCGTCGGCTTCGGCCTCGGGGTCTCCGTCGTCATCGACCCCTCCGTGACCGAATGCCCCTCCTCTCCGGGCACGTTCGGGTGGACCGGGGCGGCGACGACGATCTTCTGGGTGGATCCGCGCCGGGACCTGACGGTCCAGTTCATGACGCAGGTGCGGCGGCGTTCGTCGTTCTCCGTGTATCCGCAGCTGAAGCGGTTGGTGCATGAGGCCGTGGTGGGCTGACTCCGGAAGGCACGACCGCGGGTCGGTGGGGACTTGTCGCGCCCACGCGGCGGAGCCGCAGAGCGGACACAGCCCCCGCGCCCCCGGACAGAAGCGGACCGCACCCCTAGTCGGTCCGCAACCCGAACTCCACACCGGCCCGTGCCAGTTCGGACAGCCACGTCTCGGATCGCCCGCCCGTCTCCGCCGCCCGGCTGAGGCCCACCGGCAGTGAGCCGTCGAGGATGTGTCCCACCCCGAGGGCGAGGGGGCGGGACACCAGGCGGGCCATCGCGCTCTCCTCCTGCGTGCCGACGACGTCGAGGAGGTAGCGGCCGGACCAGCGCTCGCCCGAACCGGCGCGCACGTCGAGGCTGACGGTCAGGACGACCCGGTCGCGGTCGGTGTCGGTGGTCGGATAGCGGGCGGCCAACTCCCGTGCCAGCGCGGCGATGCGCAGGTCGTCGCCGTCCTCCAGCTCCGCGAAGACCGGCGCCCAGGCGCTGAGCCAGCCGTCGAGACGGAGGGTGCCGCGCACGAAGGTCTGCGGTTTCCAGGCCGGTGGGAGGCCGTACTGGCCGACGAAGGGAACGCTGTCGCGGTTCGGGTAGGCCTCGAAGGTCTCGCCGTCGACGACATGGGGGCGGGTCGCCGTCCAGGGCCGGTCGGCCGTCGTCTCGGCGCCGTCCTCGATGTAACGGGCGGGCGAGCGCAGGGCGTTGAGCACACCGGCCGGTGCCCAGCTGAAGCGGTACCTGAAGTCGTTGGGTACGGCGGGGACGCCGCCGCAGTACGAGGTGAGGGTGTACGAGGCGGCGGTCCGCGGACCGATCGCGGCGGTCGCCCGGGCGATCAGGCTGTGCGCGAAGAGGTGGTCGATGCCCGGGTCGAGGCCCGCCTCGGTCAGGACGGTGACCCCCGCGGCCGAGGCCGCCGGCACCTGCTCCAGGATCGCGTCCGAGACATAGCTGGAGCAGGCGAAGTGGGCCCGCGCCCCGACACACGCGTGGAGCAGCGGGCCGTGGTCCGGGGCCGGGAGCATCGAGACCACGATGTCCCCGGGGGCCAGCTCGGCCACGAGTGCCGGCAGGGTGTACGCGCGGGGCTCGGCGCGGCCCGCCAGGCCCAGCGCGGCCAGGGCCTGCCCGGCGCGCTCCTCGGTGCGGTGCCACAGCCGCACCCGGGCGGCTGTGTCGCACAGCGCCGCCAGGCCGCTGCCCGTGGACAGGCCGGCGCCGACCCAGTGGACGGTACCGCTCGCGGGGACCATCTCGGTCATCGGGCGACTACCTTTCTGTGAGCCCCAGTTCGTCGCTGACCTGACGGAATCGGTCCAGGCAGCGGCCCCACGCACCCCCGGTCTCGAAGTCCAGCAACTGCGGCAGCAGTGCGGCCGAGAAGTCGGTGCTCGCCTCCCGGGGCAGCAGGGAGGGCAGGTTGTCGATGGCGATGAGATCGAGCGGAGGGTGCTCGCGCAGCCGCCGTACGGGGTGGTCCCATTCCGTGGTCGTGTCGTAGACCGGCAGGACGTTCATGGGTGAGCCGACGTCGACGGTGACGTCGGAGAGCGTCCTGAGCCGGCGGTCCGGGCCGTCGAGGTCCTTGTCCGTCAGGAAGGGCGGGACCGGACTGGTCGTCAGGACCGTGTTGACCATCAACTCGTGTGCCAGCAGCGCCGGTCGGTCCAGGTCACGGGTCTCGGCGAGGTCCCAGCAGGTCGGTTCGACGCCCGCTTCGCCGAGCGCCACGCGCGCACCCCGGCCGCTGCGGCCCAGGGCGCCGATCACCAGCGCGCTCACGTCACCGGTGGACGCGCGGAGCTCGGCCTCCATCGCCTCCTTGGAGGTCGGCCGGAGCGGGGCCCGCAGCATGCCCCGGTGGTGGAGTACGGCGAGGGCCGCGCCCAGATAGCCGGCCCAGAAGCCGAAGGCGGCGAGTCTGCGGCCCCGGTCGTCCTCCAGGTACTCCAGGTCGAGCAGCGCACCGCCCCCGGCCGCGAACCTGCGCAGCAGCGTCCCGGCACCGGGCTGTCCCTTGTAGGCGTGCCCGAAGAAGATATGACGGTGCGTCAATCGCGTGGGTGCGTCCGGGAGTTCCTTGAGCCCCACGACCACGGCCTGCGCGGACGCCGACACCCACGAGCCGGGGTCGGCGACCTGGCACCCGGCCGCCTCGTACTCCTCGGTGGGGAAGATCCGCTGTGGGGAGTCCTCGACCGTGAGCCTCGCCCCGCTCTCGACGAGCCGCCGGGCGTCGGACGGCACGATCGGGGTGCGGCGTTCGGTGGTGCGGGTCTCGTGGCGGAGCCACAAGTGGAGATCGGTCATACGAGGTTGGCCTCCGGGCGCAGGGAGTCGGCCGTGAACCGGTCGACGCTCAGCGGGCTGATGTCGACGAAGGGTACGCGCCCGAGGTACAGGTCACGGACCACCTCGCCGACCGCCGGGCCCTGGAGGAAACCGTGGCCGGAGAACCCGGTCGCGTACAGGAAGCGGGAGCACGAACCGGCCTCGCCGATCAGGGCGTTGTGGTCCGGTGTGATCTCGTACAGGCCCGCCCAGCCGCCGGTCCGGCGCAGATCGAGCAGGCCGGGCGCACGGCGCTCCATGGCCTCGTACAGCCGGGGGATCCAGCGGTCGTGGGTGTCGGTGGCGAAGCCGGGCCGTTCGTCGGGGTCGGACATGCCGACGAGGAGACCGGGGCCCTCGGTGTGGAAGTAGAGGCTGCTGGTGAAGTCGATCGTCATGGGGAGGTTCGGCGGGAGGCCGGGGACCGGTTCCGTGACGGCGATCTGGCGGCGCAGGGGCTCCACCGGGAGGTCCACACCCACCATGGCGCCGACGGACCGGGACCAGGCGCCGGCCGCGCACACGACCGTGTCGGTGACGATGCGGCCCTTGCTCGTGACCACCGCGGTGATCGTGTCCCGCCAGGTCTCGATGGACTGGACCTCGCAGTTGCGCAGCACGGTCGCGCCGTGGCGGCGGGCCCCGGCGGCGTAGCCGTGGACCACGGACTCGGGGGTGCAGTGCCCGTCGTCGGGCGAGAACGCGGCGGCTAGCAGGCCCTCGGTGGAGATCAGCGGGGAGAGCCGCCGGGCCTCGGCGGGATCGACCATGCGGCTGGGCACACCCAGGTCGTTCTGGAGCTGTACGCCCGCCTCGAACTGGGCGACCTCGTCGGGGGTGGTCAGGAGGAAGAGGTAGCCGACCCGGTGGAGTCCGATGTCGTGGCCCAGCTCCTGCCTGAAACGGCCGAACGCCTCCAGACTGCGGGCGCCGAGCTGGATGTTGAGTTCGTCGGAGAACTGCGCGCGGACCCCGCCGGCGGCCCTCGCGGTCGATCCGGAGGCCAGCTCGTCGCGTTCGACTAGGACGACGTCGTCCACTCCGGCGGCGGCCAGGTGGTAGGCGATGCTCGTCCCGATGACGCCTCCGCCGATGACGACGACCCGTGCGCTGCGGATCACGAACGCTCCCTTCGACCGGACGTGGTCGGACCACCCGACGGAGTCAGGTCTTCCACCACGGGCGAACGTTCATGCGGAGCGTCCCCTTACTTGCCCGAAGCGGAGCGCCCCGGTACTTGCCCGAAGGGGAGTTGCGTACGGGGCTCCGGGCGGGCGCGGCGGCCGGTGTCGGAGCTTTCAGTCGCCTCCGGGACGGCCGCCGCGCGAACCCCGGCGCTCAGGACGAGTGGACCACCGCGTCCAGGTGCGGCAGGTAGTGGTCGAGCCGCTCCCGCTTGGTGCGCAGGTAGGTGATGTTGTCCTCGCACGGCGTGATCAACAGCGGCACCTGCTCGGAGACCGCGATGCCGTGGCGCAGCAGCGCCTCCCGCTTGCGCGGGTTGTTCGACATCAGCCGGACCGACCGTACGCCGAGGTCGTGCAGCATCTCGGCCGCCACCCGGTAGTCGCGGGCGTCCACCGGCAGCCCGAGGGCGAGGTTCGCCTCGACGGTGTCCAGCCCCTCCGCCTGGAGCTTCATCGCCTGGAGCTTGGCCAGCAGACCGATGCCGCGGCCCTCGTGGCCGCGCAGATAGACGAGAACGCCGCGCCCCTCGGCGACTATCGACCGGAGCGCGCTGTCGAGCTGCTCGCCGCATTCGCAGTGCTGGGAACCGAACGCGTCACCGGTCAGGCACTCCGAGTGCAGCCGTATGAGAATTCCCTCACCGCCGCTGATGTCGCCGAACACCAACGCCACTTGTTCCTCGCCGCGGTCCTGGTCGAGATAACCTACGGCCTCGAAGTCGCCGTACGTCGTGGGCAGGGGGGCGTTCACCACGCGTACGGCGCCGGAGGACTGGGCATTCGTGCCGAGTACACCAACATTTTCTGTCATGATCTGATTCCAATCTGGTAAGCCCTGACGTCATGCGAAAATGACGGAGCATCAGCAGAGACGAGAGGCCTTGAAAAGATGAGCAGTTCGAGTCTTGTACCGACGGACACCACCGCGGACGTCCGCGCGCGGGGGGCGAAGGCCGGCCGACAGGTCGCGGTGCTTCCCGTCGGCAGCTACGAGCAGCACGGCCCGTATCTGCCGCTGGCCACCGACACGCTCGTCGCCTGCGCCATATCCCGGGAGATAGCCGCCGCGTACCCGGTGCATCTCCTCCCGCCCGTGACCATCGCCTGCTCGCACGAGCACGCGGCCTGGCCGGGCACCGTCAGCATTTCCGCGACGACCCTGCACGCGATGGTCCGCGACATCGCCGCGTCCCTGCGCCGGTCGGGCGTCGAGGCTCTGGTGGTGGTGAACGGTCACGGTGGGAATTATGTTCTGGGCAATGTCGTCCAGGAATCCACCGCGGCGGGACATCGAATGGCGCTTTTCCCGGCGATGGAGGACTGGGAATCCGCCCGCGAACGGGCGGGCGTACAGACCTCGTTGCTCAGCGATATGCATGCGGGAGAAATAGAGACCTCCATACTTCTGCATTGCCACCCCGAATTGGTCCGGCCCGGTCACGAGACCACCGATTTCCTTGCCGACGACCGCCGTCATCTCCTCTCCCTCGGTATGTCGGCCTACACCGATTCCGGTGTCATCGGCCGTCCGTCCCTGGCATCCGCCGCGAAGGGGAAGGAGCTGCTTGCAGGGTTCGTCGAATCCTTCGGGGCGTACTTCTCATTGGTCACCTCGGACGCCTGGGACACGGGAACGGTTCCGCCCGAGGCGCCGTCGGCACCCGCCTCGTCCGTCGGCTGACGGCGGGCCCGCAGGGAGCCGTACCAGCGTCCGACGAGCACGAGGGCCCCGGGCAGGGCGGCCGCGAAGCTGAGCACACCGTAGACGACGGCCACGGTCAGCCCCTGGGAGGCGCCCAGACCGGCGGCGCCGAAGGACCAGGCGGTGACGCCCTCGCGGGGGCCCCAGCCGCCGACGTTGAGCGGCAGGCTCATCGCGATCAGGGCCAGCAGCGCCAGGGGCAGCACCTCCAGCGGGGTCGCGGCGGACCCGGCGACGCGTGCGGCGAGCAGGAACGTCGCCACGTATCCGGCCAGTACCGCCACCGACGAGACCAGCACGGCGGGGCCGCTGTCGCGGTTCAGCAGCGCGCCGCGCGCCTCGGTGAGGGCGGCCCGGACCCGGCGGCCCCGGCCCGCGGCCGCGCCGGGCCTGCGGCCCATCCGGAGCGCCGCCCAGATCGCCAGCGCGCCCAGCGCGACGAGCACGGTCACACCCGCCGCGTGACGGGTCTGCTCCAGCACCGGGGACGGCAGCACCAGCAAAACCGTTACGCCCACGGCTGCCAGCACCAACTGGCCCGCGGTGCGCTCGATGACGACCGCCCGCACGCCCCGGCCCATGTCCCCGGAACTCCGGCCGTGCCGCACCGCGCGGTGCACATCGCCGAGCACACCGCCGGGCAGTGCCGCGTTGAGGAACAGCGCGCGGTAGTAGTCCGCGACGGCCGGCCCGAGCGGCAGTCTGATCCCGAGCGCCCGGGTCACCGCGCACCAGCGCCACGCGCTGCACACCGTGGTGAACACGCCGATCCCGACCGCCGCCGCCAGCGTCGCGCCGTCGATCCGCCGCAGCCCGTCCACGAACACGCCGGTCCCCATCCGCCAGAAGACGACGGCGAGGATGACCGTTCCGGCGAGTGTGCCGAAGTGGGTGCGCAGGACACGGGTGAACCTGCCGGTGGGGCGGGGCTCGGCGGGGGCCTGGGGCGAGGTGACGTCCGGCGTGGCGACGGACACCGCGGGGGCCTCGGGCAGGACACCGCTCGCGGTCGTCTGCGCGGCCGCCCGGCAGGATGCCGCACCGGCCTCGTCCCGGCTCCGGCCACCGGCCGGCTCCGTCGCTCCGTGCGCCACGACCGTCCGAGGCCCCGCCACGGACACCGGCTCGACGGAACTTCCGCCCGGGACGCCCTCCGTCGAGGCCGTGGGGCCGACCGGCGTGGCCGAGTCGGCAGCGGCCTGCGAGGCAGTGACCGACACCGAGGTCGCACCGAGGACGGGGGTGGATGAGTCGGCGCCCATGTCCGAGGCGACCGTCGGCGACGCGGTGCGGCCGTCCGCCGTGGCAGCGGACATCGCCGCCGAGCCTCTTTCGGAACCCGCGTCCGGGGCCGCCCCGCGCAGGTCCGTGCCCGGTACCGCCGCGGTGGCCGGCAGTTCACGCGGCCCCGTGCCGGGCCCGAGCGCGCGCATCCTCGCCGGCGCCCCGGACGTGCTGGCCCTCACCCGGGCCCGGACTCCGCGCGGGCGCAGGCGTATACGGTCCCCCGTCGCCGGCGGGTGGGCCTCGACCGCCTCCTCCACCGGCGCTGTCATGAGACTCCGCCCGTCGGCCGGGGCAGGGCCAGGAGGTCGCTGTGGTGGACGACGACGCGGAGTTCGCCGGCCGCGTTGTCCCGGAGGCGGTCGCGGAGGTAGGCGTCGGCGCGCTCGGTGAGTTCGGGGCGCTGTTCGCAGGCGGCGCCGACCCAGCCGCGCAGCCACTCCTCGGTGAGGGCGGTGTGCCGCCGGTCGAGCTGCCAGGGACTCGGGTGGACCCGGACCGTGGCGCCCTGCTGGGCGAAGGCCTCGCAGGCCGTGGTGATCGCGTCCGGACCGAGCAGATCGCTCGCACGCTGGTGGGCGTTGAACGCCTCGGCGATCTCGGTGTCCATGGGGTGGGCGGGGACGACGTCCACGCGGCCCACGACCGACAGGGTCAGCAGGGCGGGGACCCCCGCGCCCGCGCAGGCCGCGGCGAGCGCCTCGATCTCCTCGCGGGTGAGGACGTCGAGCAGCGCGGACGCGGTGACCAGCGAGGCGCCGTCCAGGTCAGCCGCCGTCAGCCGCCCGATGTCGCCGCGCCGCGTGGTGACCGTGACGGGGCTGCCGTCGGCGGCCGCACGGGGCGCCCGCGCGACGGCCAGCCGCAGCAGGTTCGGGTCCTGGTCGTGCAGGACCCACCGCTGGGCGCCGTCCAGCCGGGGCGCGAGCCAGCGGCCCATCGAGCCGGTGCCGCAGCCCAGGTCGTGGACGGTCAGCCCGGTGGCCCGGCCGGGCAGGTTCGCGAGACGGATCCGCAGCGGGTCCAGCAGATCCGCCGCACGGGCGTCGGCGTCGGCGCTCTCGCGCAGCTCCAGCCACTGCGGCGCGTACTGGTGTCCCTCGGGCGCCGGTGTGTCACCACCGCGTCCCGCCATGCTCAGCGCGGCACCGGAAACGGCCGCACCCGCGGCGGCGGTGGCACCCACGGACAGGGGCCCACCCGCGGACGCGGTCATATCGGCAGAAGTGGTCATGCCGCCCTCCGAGGTTCGTGCCGCAGCCGGCCCAGTACATGGGCGAGGCTGCGGGCCGTGGTCGCCCACCCGTCCAGCGCGGCCCGTCGCCCGCGCGCCGCGGCCTTCAGCCGACGCCGTACGTCGGCCTCCCCGAACCAGCCGCGCAGCTCCGCCGCGATGGCCGCGGGGTTCTCCGGCGGGACGAGGATGCCGGGGACCCCGCCGTCGGGGGCACGTCCGACGGCCTCGGGGAGACCGCCGACGTCCGTGGCCAGGACGGGGATTCCGCGCGCGAGGGCTTCGGTGACCGCCATGCCGTACGTCTCGGCGTAGGAGGTGAGGACCATCAGGTCGGCGGCGGCGTAGCTGGCGCCGAGTTCCGCGCCGGCCTGCGGTCCGGCGAGGTGGAACCGGTCCTCCAGGCCGAACTTCGCGATCAGCGTGCGGATGTGGTCGACGTACTCGGGCTCCTGGTCGAGGCTGCCCACCAGCACACAGCTCCAGCGCAGTTCGGTGACGGTCGCGAGGGCCTCCACCAGCCGGTGCTGCCCCTTGCGCGGGGTGACCGCGGCCACGCACAGCAGCCGGGAGACACCGTCGGTGCCGGAGGCGAGGGGCGCGATGTCGGCGCCGGGGGCGGCGACGTGAACGCGCTCGGGGGCGAGCCCGTGGTGTGACACGAGTCTGCGGACGGCCCATTCGCTGGTCGCGATCACGGCGGACACGCCCCGCAGGGTCGCCCGCTCCTTGGCGTCGAGTTCGGCGGCGACGTCGGGTTCCAGGCCCGTCTCGTCGCCGAGCGGCAGATGCACCAGCACGGCCAGGCAGAGGCGCTCGGCCTCGGGGAGGATGATCTCCGGGACTCCGCAGGCGACCAGGCCGTCGAGGAGGACGACCGTGCCGTCGGGGAATTCACTCAGCGTACGGGCGAGTTCGGCGCGCGCCGTCTCGGACGGGCTGGGCCAGCCGCCGTCGATGGCGTGCTTGTGGACCTGCCAGCCGAAGCCGGGCAGATCCAGGCAGATCCGGCGGTCGTAGGCGTTGCCGCCGCTGGGCCGGGCCAGGTCGTCCACGCCACCCGGCATCACGAAGTGCAGGGAACGCAGCGACATGGGGACGATGGCCGCGTTCTTCAGCGCCGCGTTCTGCACGGGCACATAGCCGAGCCTCAACTGCTCTCCCCCGCCTGCCTGGGCGGTGGTGCCGACGGCCGCCCGGTCGATGGTCACGTCGGTCACAGAGCACGCTCGTAACTCGCCCAGGCGATGTGCGACTCGTGCAGGGTGACCGTGATTCCCGCGATGCCCTTGGCGTTCTCCCCCAGGGCACCCTTGTGGATCCGCTCGGCGAGGCGGTCGGCGATCACCTTGGCCAGGAACTCCGTGGAGGTGTTCGTGTGGGCGAAGGCGGGCTCGTTGTCGAGGTTGCGATAGTTCAACTCGCTCACCACGGCCCCGAGCTCCTGCGTGGCCAGCCCGATGTCTACGACGATGTTGTCGTCGTCCAGTTCGGCGCGTCGGAAGGTGGCGTCCACGAGGAACGTGGCGCCGTGGAGGCGCTGCGCGGGTCCGAAGACCTCCCCGCGGAAGCTGTGGGCGATCATGATGTGATCGCGGACGGTGATGCTGAACAACGGACGACCCTCCAGTGCGGTACGTCTGCCCCCGGGCCGGGGCATGCCGTGTAGTACGGCTGCTCCCTACCCGTTGTTCAGCCGAGTTTTGCGGTTTCTTTGGAGGTCAATGTTCCGTTCGGGCAGTTCAGGGGCGGGTGGGGTGACCCGGAACACTCGACCTCTGGCTCACTCGGCGTCGTAGCGGACCCGATGGCACATCCCCGGCAGCTCTCCGCTCGCCAGCTTCGGCATGACGTCCGGGAGCTCGTCGAAGGCGCACTCTCCGGTGACCAGCGCGTCGAAGCGGGCGTCGGCGAGGAGTTCGAGGGCGAGCCCCAGCCGGTCCGCGTACGTACGTCCGACGCGTCCGGCCGGGGAGACGGTTCCGACCTGGCTGCTGCGGATGGTGAGCCGGCGCGAGTGGAAGGCCTCGCCGAGCGGCAGGGCGATCCGGCGGTCGCCGTACCAGCTCAGTTCGATGACCGTGCCCTCGGCGGCGAGAAGTTCCAGGGAGCGTACGAGCCCGTGTTCGTTCGCGCTGGCGTGCACGACGAGGTCGCATTCGCCCAGCGCGTCCCCGGGCAGCGCGAAGTCGACGCCGAGCGCGCGGGCGATGTCGGCGCGCGCCGGGTCGGCGTCGACGAGCTGGACCCGCACGCCCGGGTAGCGGGCGAGCAGCGCGGCGACCGAGCAGCCGACCATGCCGCCGCCCACGACGGCGATCCGGTCCCCGACGAGGGGGGCCGCGTCCCACAGGGCGTTGACGGCCGTCTCCACGGTCCCGGCGAGGACGGCCCGCGCGGCGGGCACGGACTCCGGCACGACGGTGACGGCGCTCACGGGAACGACGTAGCGGCTCTGGTGCGGATACAGGCAGAAGACGGTCCTGCCGACCAGTGCGTCCGGCCCCTCTTCCACCCGCCCGACGCTGAGATAGCCGTACTTCACGGGAGCGGGGAACTCGCCCTCCTGGAAGGGCGCGCGCATGGTCGCGTGCTGGTTCTCGGGCACCTGGCCGCGGAACACGAGCGTCTCGGTGCCCCGGCTGACTCCTGAGTACAGCGCACGGACGAGCACCTCGTTCTCGCCGGGTTCGGCGAGGGGCTCCTCGCGGATCTCACCCTGCCCCGGGGAGCGTAGCCAGAAGGCCTCGGCTGTCGGTTTCATGTGCGTCTCCGTGAACGGTCGAGCGGTTCGCCACGTACGCAGCGGTGGAAGTCGCGGACACGGTACGCGGCGATGATCCACTTGTCACACGTTCGGAAGGTATGCGGTGGCCCTGATCAACACATACGACGGCCGGCTGTTGCTCTCGGAGACGACCGTGGGCGCGGGCGCCCAGGTGCTGCTCCTCGCCTTCCTGGGCACGGCGATCGGACTGGGCCCGGCGGGCTGGCTGACCGGGCTGGCCTTCGGGCTCGCCACCTGGGCCGTCCTCAACCGTGCCCTGCTGCGCACCCGGACCCGCACGTTCGGCCCCGCCAACCGCGTCACCCTCGGGCGGGCGATACTCGTCGGCGCCGTCACCGCCCTGGTCGCCGACTCGTTCCAGAGCTCGCCGCCCGTCTCGCTCTTCGTCGGCCTGACCGCCGTGGCCCTGATCCTCGACGGCGTCGACGGCAAGGTGGCCCGGCGTACGAACACCTCGACCGCGCTGGGCGCCCGCTTCGACATGGAGGTCGACGCGTTCCTGATCCTGGTGCTGAGCGTCTACGTCTCCATGTCGATGGGCCCGTGGGTGCTGCTGATCGGTCTCATGCGGTACGTCTTCGTCGCCGCCGCCAAGGTCATGCCGTGGCTGAACGGCGCCCTCCCGCACAGCATGGCCCGCAAGACGGTCGCCGCGATCCAGGGCGTCTTCCTGCTGGTCGCCGCCTCCGGCCTGCTCCCGTACGCGGCCGGCTTCGGCCTGGTCGCGCTGGCGCTGGGCTCGCTGCTCTGGTCGTTCGGGCGGGACATCGCCTGGCTGTTCCGCAACCGGGAGGGCCGGAACGTGCCGACGGCCACGGCGACCGCGAACGAGACGGTGACCATGGCCGTGGTGGCCCCCGCCGAGCGCCGGACCGCCGAACTCGTCACCAGCTGACCGACGGGCTCACCGCGAGCCGACCCCGTACGGGGCCGCTCAGCGCACCGTGAGGACGATCCTCCCGGTCGTCCGGTCGGCGGTAGGTCTCCCCGTGAGCGTGTGCCTCGGCGCCCTCGGCCAGCGGGAAGGTCGCGTCGACGAGCGCCCGCAGTTGCCCCTTCTCCACCAGCTCGGCGATGGCCCACATCCCCTCGTGGTCGGCCTCCACGAGCATCGGTTCCAGCCGTACGCCCAGCTCCGCGGCCCGCTTTCTGTCTGCACCTCGTGCGCAGGGACCAGGGCAGCGAGGTCGCCAACCGGGTCGCCCGCCGCTGCGTGGTGCCGCCGTGGCGGGAGGGCGGCCAGGCTCAGTACATCGAACACCCCGTCCCCCAGGATCCGGCCAGCGGCACCGCCGCCACCCGGCAGTGGGCGCTCGAACACCTGGACGCTCCGCTGGCGCTGGCCGACCTCGCCCAGCACGCCCGGATGAGCCTGCGCACCTTCGCCCGCCGCTTCAACGACGAGGTCGGGAGGAGCCCCGGCCGCTGGCTCGTCCAGCAACGCGTGTCCCGCGCCCGCCACCTCCTGGAATCCACCGACCTCCCGGTCGACGAGATCGCCGGCCACGTCGGCTTCGGCACGGGTACGTCCCTGCGCCGGCATCTGCACGCGGCGATCGGAGTGCCGCCGCTGACGTATCGGCGTACGTTCCGGGCGGGGAGCGCCGCTCCCTGAGGGGCTAGCCGGTGACGGCCCCGGCCCCGGGCGGCATGTTGTACGGCGTCACCACCTGGATCGCCGACGGGAGGAACGGGCCCTCGTCGGGGAGTGCCTGATGGGCTCGCATGATCATCTGGCAGGCGCGTCGTACGTCCTGGCGAAGGTCGTGGTGGAGCACGGCGGAGAGGCGGTGCTCGCGCAGCAGCCGGGTGTTGTCGTGGTCGAGGTCGTGGGCGACGAAGACGTGCGGCTCCCGGCCGAGCGCGGCGAAGGCGTCGAGCGTCGCGGTGTTGCCGCCGCCGATCGAGTAGACGGCGGCGATCCCCGGCTCCCGCCGCAGCGCGTCGAGGACGAGGTCGCGCTGGGTGGCGTCGAGACCGTCGCTGTCGGTGACCTCGACGAGGGTCCGCCGCGGCTCGACGGCCCGCATCACCCCGCGGAAGCCCATCTCGCGCTCCTCCTCGTTGCGGTAGAAGCTGCGGCTGATCGTCACCAGCACGGCACCCGGCCGGTCGCCGAGCCACTGCCGGAGCAGATACGCGGCGGTCGCCCCGGCGGCCCGGTTGTCTATGCCGACGTACGCGCCGCGCGGGCTGCTCGGCAGGTCCGTCACGAAGGTGACCACGGGGACCCCGGCCGCGACCAGCCGTTCGACGGCCGCGGTCACCTCCGGGACGTCCGGCGCCTTGAGGATCACACCCTGCGAACCGCGTCGGCCGATCCGGTCGAGCACCCTGACCATCTCCGAGGCGGACCCCGTCTCCCGGAAGTGGAAGCGGGACCGTACGACGGCCGGATGAAGCGACGGCAGTTCGGCCTCCAGCGCCTCCCGGACCGCCGTGGAGAACCGGTCCGGGGTCTGCATCACGATGTCGACCATGAACGTACGGCCGCCGATGCGCACCTGCGTCCGCTGCCGGTCCAGGTCCTTGACGGCCTGCCGCACCTCACGGGCGGTGCTCTCCCGCACCCCGCCCCGGCCGTTGAGGACCCGGTCGACCGTGGCCTGGCTCAGGCCGGCCTGACGGGCGATCTCACGGATCGTGTAGGGGTGTGTCATGGCGGTGCGTCCTGGATCTCGGCGTGGTCAGGATGATGGGTTTTTGATGGCCCGCTGCGGGTTGTACGAGGGGCCACGCGCCCCAAGACTGACAGAGGCGAGGGCGCCGTGGAAGCTCCCGCGACCAGACCTGTCAACGGACCCGGCACCCCGCGGGGCCCAGCCCGGAAGGAAACTCCCCTCATGGCACTACTCGAGGACAAGGTCGTCCTCGTCAACGGCGGCAGCCAGGGCGTCGGCGCGGGCATCGTCCGGGCGGCCCTGCGCGAGGGCGCGACCGTCGCGTTCACCGGCCGCCGTGCCGAGGTCGGCGAGAGGCTCGCGGCCGACACCGGGGCCACGTTCGTACGGGCCGACCTGGCGGACCCTGCGCAGGTACGCGGCGCCGTGGAACGGGTGGTCGCGGCCCACGGCCGGGTCGACAGTCTCGTCAACGCGGCCGGCCTGACCTCCCGGGGCTCGCTCCTCGACACCTCGCCCGAACTGTTCGACGCCCACATCGCGATCAACCTGCGCGCCCCGTTCTTCGCCATGCAGGCGGTGGTGGAACACCTGGTCGCCCGCGAGGCACCCGGCACGATCGTCAACATCGGCTCCAACTGCGCGCACGGCGGCCCGCCGCACCTGGCCCCCTACTCCGCCGCGAAGGCCGGCCTCGCGGGCCTCACCCGCAACGCGGCCCACGCCCACCGCTGGGACCGCATCCGGATCAACGACCTCAACATCGGCTGGACGGAGACCGAGGGCGAGGACGCGATCCAGCGCGAGTTCCACGGCGCGGGCGACGACTGGCGCGAGCGGGCCGCCGAGCGCCTCCCGATGGGCAGGCTCGGCCAGGTCGACGAGATCGCCGACTTCGTCGTCCTGCTGCTGTCCGCCCGCAGCGGCGTGGTGACCGGTTCGGTGATCGACTGGGACCAGAACGTCCTGGGCACCTCCGACTGATCTGCCTCCACCTGCCTCCACCTGCTTCGACCTCTCTCATCTGCACGCGTTCATCCGCACTTTCCGAAAGGGACACTCGTCATGCGCATTGGCATCCTGGGGCTGGGCCGTATCGGCGCCTTCCATGCCGGGACTCTCGCCGGGCTCGACGTCGTGGAGCAGCTGGTGGTCTCCGACCCGCTGGCCGCGGCCGCCGCGGCCGCCGCCGAGAAGTTCGGCGCGACGGTGGCCGACTCGCCCGAGGCCGTGTTCGCCTCCGGGATCGACGGTGTCGTGGTCACCGCCGCGACGGACGCGCACCCGGGGCTGATCCTGGCCGCGGTCGAGGCGGGCATCCCGGTGTTCTGCGAGAAGCCGGTGGCGAAGACGATCGAGGAGAGCCTCGACGTGCTGCGGGCCGTCCAGGCCAGTGACGTGCAGGTCCAGATCGGCTTCAACCGCCGCTTCGACGCGGGCTGCGTGACCGCCCGGGAGGCCTTCCTCAACGGCGAACTCGGCGAACTCCACACCGTACGCTCCACGACCCTGGACCCGGCGCCCCCGCCGGCCGGGTACGTGGCGTCCTCGGGCGGCATCTTCCGGGACTGCGCGGTGCACGACTTCGACGTCGTCCGCTGGGTGACGGGCCGGGAGGTCGTGGAGGTCTACGCGACCGGCGGCAACCGCGGCGCGGACTACATCAAGGAGGCCGGCGACGTCGACACCGCCTCCGCGCTCCTCACCTTCGACGACGGCACGATCGGCGTCATCTCCAACTCCCGTCACAACGCCCGTGGTTACGACGTCCGCCTGGAACTTCACGGCATGAAGGACAGCATCGCCGCCGGCCTCGACACCCAGCTCCCGCTCCGCTCCGCCGAGCCGGGCGTCACCTTCCCCGCAGGACCGCCGCACAACTTCTTCATGGACCGCTTCGCCCCCGCCTACCGCGCCGAACTCATCGCCTTCACCGAGGTCGTCGCCGGCACCCGCACCTCCCCCTGCACCGTCGCCGACGCCATCGAGGCCAGCTGGATCGCCGAGGCGGCCACGCTGTCGGTGGCGGAGCACCGGCCGGTGCGGCTGGACGAGGTGCGCAGGCAGGCCGGCTGAGGGACCTGCGGCCCGGAACGAGCGGGGCCGCGCGGCCGGGCGGAATCTGCACCCGCCCGCGCGGCCTCGGGCCCCGCTGTGTCAGGTGCTGGAACGGACGACCAGGCGGGTGGGCAGGATCAGCGGGGTGGGGTCCTGACCGTCGATGAGTGCGACGAGCATGCGCGCCATCTCCCGTCCGAGGGCCGTGATGGGCTGGTGGACGGTGGTGAGCGGCGGATCGGCGATCCGGGCCACCGCCAGGTCGTCGAAACCGACCACGGCGACGTCCGCGGGGACCGACCGTCCCGCCCGACGCAAGGTGCGCAGCGCCCCCGCCCCCATGTTGTCGCTGGCGGCGAACACCCCGTCCAGATCAGGGTGTTCGGCCAGCAGCGCGGCCATGACCGCGGCGCCGCCGGACTCGGTGAAGTCCCCCTCCCGCGGCGGAAACGGATCGAGCCCGGCCGCCAGCATGGCGTCCCGGTAGCCGCGATACCGGGCACGCCCCGCCTCGGTGTCCAGACGCCCGCAGAGCGCGGCGACCCGAGTCCTGCCGCGTGAGAGCAGATACTCGGTCCCCTCGCGGGCTCCGCCGGTGTTGTCGACGTCCACGTACCAGCGGGGAACGGATCCGACCGGGCGTCCGCCGAACACCACGGGCAGGTCCGCCTCCTCGGCCGTCCGGGCCAGTGGATCGTCCTCCCGCAGCGCCATCATCATGACGCCGTCGGCGCCCTTGCAGCGGAGCAGTTCCGCCACTCGCTCACGGCCCCGGTCGGAAGCGGCCAGGCACAGCATCAGATGCAGGTCGGCCTCCTCCAGCGCGGCCGAGGCCCCCACGATCACCTGGGCGAAGAACGGATCCGCGAAGATCGACGGTTCCTCTCCGGAGATGACCAGGGCGGCCGCTCGCGTCTGCCGGGTGACCAGGGCGCGGGCGCTCGGATTGGGTACGTAGTCGAGTTGCCGGACGGCCCGCTCGACCGCCTCGCGTTTCGAACGGCTGACGTGCGGTGCGTTGTTGAGGACGCGGGAGGCCACGGACCGGGAGACTCCGGCGAGTTCGGCCACGGCGTCGAGCGTGGGCTGCCGACGCGCCGGATCCGCTGCCATGCCCATGAGCCTCTTCCCCCTGGCCCGAAAACTGGGAGCGCTTCCGGTCATCAGGACGGTAGAGCGTCGAACTCGCGCTGTACAGAGGAAGGTTCGCACTCCGGCCCTTGACAGTTCTCCCAGCCAGCCACACGATACCCACCACACCCCGACGGTTCTCAGTGCAACTGGGAGCGCTTCCAATGGGAGCGCTCCCAGCATCCGGGGAACGCCTTACCACCGCACTTCCTCAGCGCGTCACACGCTCGGGACGAGAGCGCGTGACGTGTCCCTCCCAGGAATTCGAGGTGATGTCATGCGCCGCAGACTCCGGGTCCTGACGGCAGCGCTCTTCGCTCTGCCACTGGCGCTCACCGTCGCGCCGTCCGCCCACGCGGCCGACCCGACCACCATGACCAGCGGGTTCTACGTGGACCCCGATTCCAGCGCGAAGAGATGGGTCGCCGCCAACCCCGGTGACGGCCGGGCGTCCGCGATCAACGCCTCCATCGCCAACACCCCGACGGCCCGTTGGTTCGGCTCCTGGAGCGGAACCATCGGCACCGCCACGGGCGCGTACACGGGCGCCGCGGACAGCCGTGACAAGCTTCCCTTGCTCGTCGCGTACAACATCTACAACCGCGACTACTGCGGCGGGCACTCCGCGGGCGGGGCCGCCTCACCGTCCGCCTACGCGAGCTGGATCGCCCAGTTCGCCGGCGGGATCGGCAACCGCCCGGCCCTGGTCGTCCTGGAACCGGACTCCCTCGGGGACTACGGGTGCATGAACCAGGCCCAGATCACCGAACGCCAGAACATGCTCAGCGGCGCCGTCTCCCAGTTCGCCCGCCAGGCCCCCAACACCTGGGTCTACATGGACGCCGGCAACCCCGCCTGGACGGACGCGGGGACCATGGCCCGGCGCCTCCACGAGGCCGGCGTCCGTCAGGCGCACGGCTTCTCACTCAACGTCTCCAACTACCTCACCACCGCCGAGAACACCGCCTACGGCAACGCCGTCAACAGTCAGCTCAGTGCCCGCTACGGCTACACCAAGCCCTTCGTCGTGGACACCAGCCGCAACGGCAACGGCTCCAACGGCCAGTGGTGCAACCCCTCGGGGCGCCGCATCGGCCCCGCCACCCAGATGGGCGGGGGCGCCGAGATGCTCCTGTGGATCAAGGTCCCGGGTGAGTCCGACGGCAACTGCGGCGTCGGATCCGGCTCCTCGGCCGGACAGTTCCTCCCCGAGGTCGCCTACAAGATGATCTACGGCTACTGATCCTGGACTCCCGGCAGCGCCCGTGACGTGCCGGTGGGCGCCTCCTCGGACGGGAGGCGCCCACTGTCGGGTCCACGAGGTGAGGCCCTGCTGTCGCGGGCTTCCCCCGTCTCCCTGGAATCCCACGCACCCCACGAACCCCACGAACCGCGACCATCCCGCACGTCCGACCGCGAAGTGCGGAAGGGCCACGTCCTTGGAGTCACGTACGCACACGGCCTGCCGGGTGACCGCGACTTCGACGCAGCTGTCACCCTGACTGCCGCTGCAGCTGGACTTGAACCACGCCAGTTCCGTCGAGTTCATAGGTCTGGTTCCCCTCGGAGTCGCTCCAGCAGAGCCCGCGAATCCTCGGCATTCAGGACTCAGGTCGTGCTGTTGCACTGATCCGCTGCCTCGCAGGTCGAACTGAGCGAAGCACAGAACTCGCGCCGGCGACCGTCCCCCTGGCGGTCACCGGCGCGAGCGGCGTCATGGTGCGGGCACTGTCATGGTGTGGGAAGCGTCATGGTGCGGGACGTGTCATGTCACGGTGCGGGAGGGTTGTCCTTGCAGTCGGGCACGCCCTCCAGCCAGGCCGGGCCCTGGATGTAGATGTTGGTGACCCAGGCCTTGTAGTCGGGGAGGTAGGACCAGACGTCGTTCTCGTAGCCCTCGGCGGAGACCAACTCCGCGTGCTTCTGGCAGTGGACGCGGATGGTGGTGGAGTACGGGAAGGCGTAGACGCGGTCGGCCCCGAGGCTGGGCTCGGCCTTGGTCCAGACGTCGGTGCCCCAGGTCCGGTGGATGTTGCCGGTGACCTGGCCGGTGTTGACGCGGACCGCCCCGAAGTAGGTGTTGCCGAGACGGACGTCGCTCACCATGAGCTTGGTGCCGGACTGCCGGGCCTCGACCATCTTGCCCGCGCCGAGGTAGATGGCGATGTGCTGGAGGTCCTTCTTGGTGCCGTAGGCCAGGAGGTCGCCCGGGAGGAGCGGCGCGAGGCCCTGGGCGGCGGTGAAGCGGGCGGCGGCGCGGTGCGTGTAGTACTGCTGGCTCGCGACCCCGTTGAGGATGTCCGAGCCGGCGGCCTGGGCGTACGCGTACCGGACCAGGCCGGAGCAGTCGAAGCCGCGCCGCTCGGGGTCGTGTTCACTGGCCGGGTCGGTGGGGTCCACCTGCCCGTACGTGGGGCCGGGCTGAGCCCCGTGGCCGCCGCCCCAGGTGTACCAGGTGCCGGCGGCGACCTGGGCGCACGCGGCGGCGATGGCCCGCTCGGCGGCCGCGGACGCGCCGGGCGCGAGGGCGCGGCAGTCGTCGGCGGCGGCAGCGGCCGGTGCCGTCTGCGCCGCCTGCGCGGTGGCTGTCAGGGACACCGGCGCCCAGAGGAGGACGGCCAGGAGCGTGATCAGTGTGCGAATGAAAGCGGTCCGGCTCACCATGCCGGGACCCCCGTTTCCTGTTCGGCGTGGATCGAGTGTGGGCGTGGATCAAGTGTGGGTGTGTCGCGCCGTGGCGTGGTCGCGCCGTGGCGTGGTCGCGCCGTGGCGTGGTCGTGCGGTGGTGTGGTGGTGTGGTCGTGCAGCAGCCTGCTGGCGGTACGGCCCGCTCGTCGAGGCCCGTGCGTCGCCCACCCGATCGGGCAACGGGGAAACACTTGGG
This sequence comes from Streptomyces europaeiscabiei, assembly GCF_036346855.1. NCBI lineage: Bacteria > Bacillati > Actinomycetota > Actinomycetes > Kitasatosporales > Streptomycetaceae > Streptomyces > Streptomyces europaeiscabiei. The sequence continues at coordinate 8,690,004 of NZ_CP107841.1, read as the reverse complement.
AAACCCCCTCCGAGCAGGGCGGTCGGCCATCGGCTGAACAGCGCCCTCAGGTGCGACCGCAGGCCGGTTCCGCCGAGATCGGGACCCCCGGCAGGAGGCCGGCGCGTTCGTCGGGGTCCATTCCGGCGCTGAGCCGGCAGATCTGCGCCAGCCTGGCCCCGGGGTCGAGGTCCCACAGCCGTACCGTGCCGTCGGTGCTGCTGCTGGCCACCGTCCGGCCGTCCGGGGCGAAGTCCACACCCCACACGGCGTTGCTGTGGCCGGTCAGGGTCGCCCATGGCCGCCGCGAGGCCACGTCCCACAGCCGCACCGTACGGTCGTTGCCGCTGCTGGCGAGCATCCGGCCGTCCGGCGAGAAGGCGAGGCCCCGGGCGGAGCCGGTGTGTCCGGTCAGAGCGACCTCGAAGCGGTGCTCGCGGACGTCCCACAGACGTACGGTGCCGTCGTTGCCGCTGCTGGCGAGGGTGCGGCCGTCGGGGCTGAAGGCGACGCCCCGCACCGCGCCCGTGTGGCCGGCGAGTTCGGCCAGGGCGCGGTGCGACCGGACGTCCCAGAGCCGTACGGTCAGGTCGTCGCCGACGCTCGCCAGGGTGTGGCCGTCGGGGCTGAAGGCCACGTCGTTGGCGTAGTCCTCATGCCCGTCGAGGGTGGCGACGTCGCGCCGCGAGGCCACGTCCCACAGGCGGACCGTGCGGTCGGCGCCGGCCGAGGCGAGGGTCTTGCCGTCGGGGGCGAAGGCCACCGAGAAGACCTCCCCGGCATGGCCGGTGAGCGTCGCCAGGTGCTTGCGCGAGGCCACGTCCCACAGACGGATCGTGCCGTCGGAACCCGCCGAGGCGAGGGTCTTGCCATCGGGCGCGAAGGCCACCGAGAAGACCGTCTCGGTGTGGCCCGTCAGCCGCTTGAGGAGCCGGTGGCTGCGGGCGTCCCAGAGCCGTACGGTGTGGTCGGTGTCGGCGGTGGCCAGCAGTGACCCGTCGGGGCTGTACACCGCCTGCCAGACCTCCGTGAACGGACGCGCCGTCAGCACCGCTCCGCCCAGCTCCCAGAGGACTACGGACTGGTCGAATCCGGCCGTGGCCAGCAGGGCGCCGTCGGAGGTCACGGCGACCCCCATGACGTAGTCGGTGTGTCCGGCGAGCACCGCGGTCTGCCGGCCGCTGCGCACGTCCCACAGTCGGGTCGTGCCGTCGCCGACCGCGCCGACCACCGCCGTGCCGTCGGGTGTGTAGGCGACTGCGTTGATGTCGTCGCTGCTCCCGGTGAACGTCGCGGTCGCCCGGCCGTCCCGCTTGTCCCGCACGTCCCACAGCCGGACGGTCCGGTCGATGCCGCCGGAGACCACCTGCCGCCCGTCCGGGGAGAACGCCGCGCCCAGCACCTCGTCGGTGTGGCCCCTGAGCACGTCGATCCTCCGGACGCGGTCGGTGTCCCACAGGCGTACGGTCCGGTCGGCGCCGGCGGAGACGAGGGTCTTGCCGTCGGGGGCGTACGACAGCGCGTGGAGCGTGCCTTCGTGGCCCCTGAGCGAGGCGGTGCGCCGGGGTGTGCGCCCGGTCTCCCAGAGCTGGACCGTTCCGTCGACGGTCGCGACGGCGAGCGCTCCGCCGCGCGGGTCGAAGGCCACCGCGCGGGCGCCCTTCGTGCTCGCGGAGAGATGGGCCGTGCGGCGGCGGTCGGCGACGTCCCAGAGGGTCACGGGCCCGTCCGTCGACGTGGCCGCGAGGACGCGGCCGTCGGGGCTGAAGGCGACCGAGCGGACGCGGCCGAGGACGGTGAAGGTGGCGAGTTTCCGATGGTCGCCGCCCGCGCTGCGCAGGATGACGGTGCCGTCGGAGCTGGCCGTCGCCAGTGTCCGGTCGTCCGGCGCGAAGGCCACCACGTTGACCGGTCCACGGTGTCCGCCGAGCCGTGCGGAGAAGGGCTGGGACTGGGTACTGAGCAGGGCGCCGCGTGCCTCGGAGGTGGTGTCGGCCCGGTAGGCCTCCTCCGCGAGCAGCATCGACGCCTCCGGCTGGCCCCCGGCGAGGGATGCGGAGCGCACGGCGAGGGCCTGGGAGCGGGCGACCCGCTCCTGGTCGAGGGCGCCCTCCCGCTGCTGGTAGGCGAGTCCGCCGGCGGTCACGGCGAGCCCCAGCAGGACGACGAGCGTGGCGAGCATGGACTGGCGCAGCCGGACCTGCCGTCCGGCCTGTCTGCGGCGGCCGTCCTCCTCGGCCTGACTTGCCCTCAGAAAGGCCTCCTCGCCGGGCCCGAGCCTGCTCCAGCCGTCCGACTCGTCGGCCCAGGACCGTACTGTGTCCAGCCTCGAACCCCGGTAGAGGGCGGACGGGTCGCGGTCCTCGCGCCCCCATTCGGCGGCCGCGTGGGCCAGTTGCTGGTGGAGGAGGAGTCCGGCCCGGTCGGCGTGGATCCAGTCGCGCAGCCGGGGCCAGGCGTGCAGCAGGGCCTCGTGGGTGATCTGGACGGTGTCGCTGTCCAGGGTGATGAGCCGGGCCCGTACGAAGGCGTCGAGGGCGGCGGCCGTGCCGTCCGCCTCGCCGAGCTGTTCCATCAGGGCGTCCCGGCTCATCCGGCGGCGGGTCGCCCCGGCGCCGTCCGCGACGAGTACCAGCCGGGACAGAATGCGGCGGATCGTCTTCTGTTCGGCCGGGTAGAGCCGGGCGAACGCGTTCTCGGCGGTGCGGGCGATGGCGCCCTGGATGCCGCCGGCCCGTTCGTACCCGTCGACGGTCAGCGCGGAGTCCGTGCGGCGCTGCCAGGTGGCGAGCAGCGCGTGGGAGACCAGGGGGAGGGCGCCGGACGGCGTCTCGTGGGCGCCGATCCCGGTGACCCGCGCGGTGTCCTGGAGTGCTGTCTCCGGTTCGTCGCGCAGGCCGGCGTCGCGCAGGAGAAGGGGGACGAGGCCGGGTTCGAGGGTGACACCGGCGAGTTCGGCGGGGCGGGTGATCGACTCCCGCAGCTCCGTCACGGACATCGGCGCCAGGACGAACAGCCCGTCGGTGAGGACCGGGGTCAGTTCGGGCAGTCCCAGACAGCTGCCGGTGAAGTCGGCACGTACCCCGAGCACCACGACGGCCGGGGCGTGCGTGTCCTCATCCGGCCCGGCCGTCGCCAGGGCGCGGAGCACCCGGACGAAGGCGCGTCGTTCCTCGTCGTCGGAGCAGAGGGTGAACAGTTCCTCGAACTGGTCCACGATCAGGACGAGTCGAGGGGGCGGGGGTCTGCGGTCCCCGAGAGCCGTCGGCGGTTCGTCGGGCAACGCGCGTACCGAGTCGAGCAGGGCGGCGGGGTTCTCCCGCACCTCGTCGGCGGTGATGCCGAGGTCCCCGCCGAGCACCTTGGCGGTGCGTTCCAGCAGTTCGTCCAGCGGGCGCGCGGTGGGGGTGAGCAGCACCACCGGCCAGTGGTCGGCGCCCGGCATCGGGAGATCGCCGCGCCGAAGGGCGGGGACGAGGCCGGCGTTGAGCAGGGACGACTTGCCCGCGCCCGAAGGAGCGACCAGCATCAGCGGTCCACGGCCGACGTGTTCGAAGATCCGTTCCACCAGGGCGGCCGTCGCGCGCTCCCGGCCGAAGAACCATTCCGCGTCCTGCGGGGTGAACGCCGACAGGCCGCGGTAGGGACAAGTCCCGCCCGACGGCCGGGGCCCGGCGTCGGCCTCGCGTTCGCAGTCGGCGTCGCGGGGTGGAGCCTGCTGCACCAGCCGCAGCAATTCACCCTCGGCGCACAGGACTTGGTCGCACAAGCGGGCGACGTCGACAGTGGCGCGTTTCGTACCGGTCTCGATCTTGCTGAGATAGCCCTTGCTGTAGTGGGTCCGGCGGGCCAGGTCGGTGAGCGACAGTCCGCGTTCGCGCCGCAGTCGTCGCAGTTGGGCGGGAAAGGACTGCTGTGCAGGGAGGGATCGCGTGGTCAGCGCGGTCCGCTCCCGGTCGTCGCGGTGCTCTGGGTCATCGCCGAGCTGCGGGTCCCCCAAGGTGTCCCCCAAGGCAGTGCTGGCCGTGAGACGGCGGATGCCCAGGTTACTGTCGGTTCGGTGAGGGTGACCAAGTCTTTCACCCGGAGTGGCGAAAACACGAACGTCCGGAACCGCGGGCAGGGCGGCCGGTTCCGGACGTTCGTCAGCTCTGTCGGCAAGGGCTCGGGCGGCCCGGGGTGGTCGGTACCGTGCCGCCCGTGCCGGTCGGACGGATCAGGTGAGGTTGACCCCGCAGCCGCCGTTCACCCACTGGTGCGACATGATGTTGTTGTCCACGATCTGTCCGTTGGTGAAGTTGTTGTCTGTCAGGTTGTCGGCGTACAGCTCGCCCGGGTGGAGGCAGGTGTGGCCTCCTTCGTGGTTCCGCAGGTAGAAGAACTTGACGATCGCCAGATTGCCGGTGTAGCCGCGGTTCATGACGGACGAGGCCCTGTTGCTGGAGTTGCCCCAGTCGCCGCTGCTGTTGGGGGTACCGATCAACTGCTCGCCCGAGCAGTCCTGGCCGTCCCAGGCGTACACGTTGCCGTTGCGCGGACCCCACTTGCTGTCACAGCCGGGGCCCGCGACGGCGCTCTCGGCTGCCTGCGCGGTGGCGGTGGGTACGACGACGCCCAGAGCGGTGAGCCCGAGAAGCGCTGCCGTGACGGTGAACTTGCGCATGGTGTTTCCCCTCGTTTCGGTTGATGGTGCGGGGTGGCGGTGCGGCGGTGACGGTGCGCAGGGCGGTTGCCCGGTGCCGCCACCGGTGAACGGTGTGCGCCGGCGCGCGAGATGGTCAGTCGCGCGCCGGAACGATGCGCACCGCCCGGTCGTAGGCCTGCCGACCGAGGTTCCGGTAGGTGTCGAGATCCTTGCCGTACCGGTCGCGCAGGCGGTCCTGGTAGTGGGTCTCCCGGGCCGACACCACGGCCCGGAGGGACGTCTCGCGGGCGCAGGTCGCGTCCGCCAGGGCCGTCCTACGCTCGGCGGCGAACGCCTCGTCGGCGCGAGCGGCGCCCAGCCGACTGGTGTTGACCCGGGCGGCGTCGCGGGCCGCCTGGGGGTCCTTGTAGGGCTGCCCGGCCTTCGTCATGCACCGGGCCCATGCCTGTACCGCCGCACTGAACTGACGGTCCTTCAGTAGGTCGTCGGCGTAGAGGGCGTTGAGGCCGGCAGCGACCTTGCTCGTGCGGAACCAGGCGGCCGGGTCGCCGTAGAGCTTGCGCTCGGCCTCCTCGGTGCAGCCGCCGACGCGCTTGCGGATCTCACCGCCGCCCGGCAGCGGCGCGGTGAGGAGCCGGGCGTCGTCGCCGCCGTCGAGTGCGATGTCGAAGGCGTCGCGCCGGGACGGGGAGAGGCTCTGACGGTAGGTGCCGATGGGGTTGTCCTCACGGACTTCCTGGCTCTTCGCATCGATCCGCCCGCCGTACCCGTACGTAAGGGCCCACGCCACGTCGTCCTGGACGTAGCGCACCGGGCGGCTCTCCTGGAGGGTCAGGGTGCGGTCCTCCCAGTAGGTGAAGCCCTGGCGTTTCATGCACTGGGCCGTCAGGCGCTGCTGGGCGTCGTTGTTGCGCAGTTCCTGCTGCCAGGTCAGCGCCGGGGGACGCGGCTGCCGGTCCGCCTGCTCCCGGCCCCCGTCGCCGCTGTCACCGCCGGCGCATCCGGTGGTGACGGCCGCGGTGGCCGCCATGACCACGCACAGAGACATGAGCGCTCGTCTCATGACCTCCACCCCCCTTGGCCTCATCCGTCCCGTTTCCGGGCTCCGTCGCTGCTGACGACTCAAGAGTTGCTCCGCCGCCCACCGGGGTCGACGGGTTTCCTGTTGCCCTCCTGTGCGGCAACCGGGAAACGGGGGGCGACCTGCGGAAACACGGAACCGGAGGCAACGCCGGAGTGGTACGGGGGGAAGGGGAAGGCGGGCACAGCCGCATCACAGCGGAGTCAGGGCGGGCTCAAAGCGGAATCTCGTCTCGCAGAAAACCTGACCGAATCCATTGACGCGCACATGCCCCCCTCTTATCTTCTGACCGAAGTTCCGCACAAGAGCCGACATTTCGAACAACATCCCACGCTTCAAGGCAGTTCACGCAGCGACGGGACGAGCGTTGAACAGAACCCTCAGGGCAGTCCTCGCCCTACTCACCTCGGTGGCCGCCCTCCTGGGGCTCACCACCGCCTTCGCCGGCGCGGCCGGAGCCGCCCACCCGTCGGCGGGACAGGCGACGCGGTACACCATGACCGCGTTCACCAACAGCAGCGAGTCGAACATGTACGTCTACGACTCGCCGGACGCGACCGGGTTCACCCTCCAGAAGGGCCCGGCGTACACCCCGCCCTCCGGCCTGATCCGTGACCCCAGCATCTTCAAGCACACGGACGGCTACTACTACCTGACCTACACCACCCGCACCTGGTCGGCGCTCTCCACCACCATCGGCTTCGCCCGCTCCACCGACCGCGTCAACTGGACCTTCCTGTACGACTACACGGTCCCGATCAGCGGTCTGCAGCGCGCCTGGGCGCCCGAGTGGTTCGTCGACACCAACGGCAGCGTCAACATCATCCTGTCCGCGTCCGTCGCGGCCGGCGGCGAGTGGATCTTCAAGCCGTACAAGCTGACGGCGACCAACTCCGCTCTCACCGCCTGGTCCGCACCGACCGTGCTCTCCGGCATCAGCCCGAACTACATCGACACCTTCATCGTCAAGATCGGCTCCACCTACCACGCGTTCACCAAGAACGAGACGACCAAGTACATCGAGTACGCGACCGCCTCCAGCCTCACCGGCCCGTACACCTTCCAGAAGACCGGAAACTGGGCCGGCTTCGGCTCCGGGAAGGAGGGCCCGGCGCTCGTCCAGCTCGACAACGGCGGCTGGCGGATCTACTACGACGCCTACGGCGACCAGAAGTACTGGTACAGCGACAGCTATGACAACTTCGCCACCTGGTCGACCCCGACCGAACTGCCGGGCCTCACCGGCTTCGTACGCCACCTGACCGTCCTCAAGGAGACCGTGTCCGGCGGCGTCACCCTGCCGACCAACACCACCCGGTCCCTGCAGTCCGTCAACTACACGGGCCGCTACGCCGTGGTCCGCTCCGACAGCCTCGGCTACGTCGACCCGGTGACCTCCTCCAGCACCACCGCCGTCAAGCAGAGCGCGACCTTCACGGTCGTGCCCGGCCTCGCGGACGCCAACTGCTACTCCTTCCGCGACTCCGCCGGCCGCTATCTGCGCCACTGGGACTACCGGATCCGCTTCGCCACGGACGACGGCACGACCGTCTTCGACAAGGACGCCACGTACTGCGCCCGACCCGGCACGGCTTCCGGCACGGTACGCCTGGAGTCGTACAACTACCCGGGCCGCTACATCCGGCACTACAACTACGAGCTGCGCCTGGACGTGTACCAGGCGACGGACACCTTCCGCGCCGACAGTTCCTTCAGGGCGGTGAGCCCCTGGGCCTGACCGCGCGGTGACAGCGCCGGAGGGGCTGAGAGTTCAGCCCCTCCGGCGTTCGAGGAGCGGGGTCCGGGGCGGAGCCCCGGGCATGGGACGGGTAGGGGCGGCGGGGGCGAGGAAAACTCCCCGCCCCCGCCAACCTCTAACTCACCGGCACCGTCCCCGGCGCCGGGGCGTACCCCGCGGGCCGCGTCGTGAACGTGCCCCGCCCCTGCGTGCGGCTGCGCAGCCGCGTCGCGTACCCGAACAACTCCGCCAGCGGCACGGTCGCGGTGATCACCACCGAGCCCGCCCGGGGCACGGAGTCCGAGACCCGGCCCCGGCGCGCCGCGAGATCACCGAGCACCCCGCCCACGGCATCCGCGGGCACGGTGACCGTGACGTCGACGACGGGTTCGAGGAGACCCATCACACCGACCCGCATGGCCTCCCGGAGCGCGAACCGCCCGGCCGTGCGGAACGCCATCTCCGAGGAGTCCTTGGAGTGGGTCGCCCCGTCGGTCAGGGTGACGCTCAGCCCGGTCACCGGGTGACCGCCGAGCGGCCCTTCGGCGAGGGCGTCACGGCAGCCGGCCTCGACCGCGCGGACATACTCCTGCGGCACCCGGCCGCCGACGACGGTCGATCGGAAGACGAAACCCGTGGGGGCGCCACCGCCGTCGCCGTCCGCCTCCAGGGGTGCCACGTCGAGGACGACATGGGCGAACTGCCCGGCCCCGCCGTCCTGTTTGACGTGCCGGAAGACCAGACCGGACACCCCGCGCACGACCGTCTCGCGATAAGCGACACGAGGGCGACCGACGGCGACTTCGAGCCCCTGGCTCTGCCGGATCTTCTCCACCGCCACCTCCAGATGCAGTTCGCCCATTCCCGACAGCAGGGTCTGGCCGGTCTCGGGGTCGGTCCGTACGACCAGTGAGGGGTCCTCCTCGGCCAGGCGTGCGAGGGCCGTCGCGAGCCGGTCGGTGTCGGTGCTCTTCCGTGCCTCGACGGCCACCGACACCACCGGGTCGGCGACGGACGGGGGTTCGAGGAGCAGCGGCGCCACCGGCGCGCACAGGGTGGTCCCCGCGCGGGCCGACTTCAGCCCGACCACCGCGACGATGTCCCCGGCCACCGCCCGGTCCAGTTCGGCGTGCCGGTCGGCCCGGACGCGCAGGATCCGGCCGATCCGCTCGGTGCGCCCCGTGCCCGCGTCCAGCACGGTGTCCCCCTTCCGGATCGTTCCCGAGTAGAGCCTCAGGTAGGTCAGCCGTCCCGTGGCCGTGGCGCTCACCTTGAACGCCAGGGCCGCGACCGGCGCCTGTTCGTCGGCGGCCCGCTCCTGCTCCCTGCCGTCGTGCGTACCGCGTATGGGCGGCACGTCCAGCGGCGAGGGCAGATAGGCCACGACCGCGTCGAGCAGCGGTTCGATGCCACGGTTGCGGTAGGCCGAGCCGCACAGCACGACCACGCCCTCACCCGTGCGGGTCAGGTCACGCAGCGCGGAGGCCAGCGTCCGCGCGGAGAGCGTGGACTCGGCGCAGAACTCCTCCAGCGCCATGGGGTGCAGTTCCGCGACCGCCTCCTCCAAGCGCCGTCGGCGTCGCTCCGCCTCGTCCCGCAGGGCGTCCGGTACCGGCCCCTCCTCGGCCGTGTCGCCACCGTCCGCCCAGACCAGGGCGCGCATACGCAGCAGGTCCACCACTCCGACGAACCCGTCCTCCGTACCGATCGGCAACTGCACCACCAGCGGCGCCGGATGGAGCCGCTGACGGATCGACTCGACGGCCGTGTCGAGGTCGGCGCCCGCGCGGTCCAGCTTGTTGACGAAGGCGATGCGCGGTACGCCGTGCCGGTCGGCCTGCCGCCACACGGACTCGCTCTGCGGCTCGACCCCGGCGACCGCGTCGAACACCGCGATCGCGCCGTCGAGCACCCGGAGCGAACGCTCCACCTCATCGGCGAAGTCGACGTGGCCCGGGGTGTCGATCAGGTTGATCCGATGACCGTCCCAGGCACAACTCACGGCCGCTGCGAAGATCGTGATGCCGCGATCGCGCTCCTGCGGATCGAAGTCGGTGACGGTCGTGCCGTCGTGGACCTCGCCGCGCTTGTGCGTGGTCCCGGTGGCGTACAGGAACCGCTCGGTGACGGTGGTCTTGCCGGCGTCGACGTGGGCGAGGATGCCCAGGTTGCGGACGACGGTCAGAGGGTTGGTGATGTTGTCGACGTTGCTGCGCATGGCCCGTGGCCTTTCAGCTGAGCTGTTTCGGGGCAGCGCGATTCCCGTGCGGGGACGGCGGACGGCAAGGGTGAGCGCGCGGCCGGAGCTGTCACTCCACCCGCAGGCACATGGGTTTCGACGTCAGACGTTCGTCACGGACATCCGGTACCGGCCGCGCAGCGGGCACCGGACGGACGAGGACACGAGGATCACCTCGTACAGGGAACGGGGAACGACGACGGCGGTACGGTCACACACGGCCGGGCTCCCCTCTCTCGTCACTTGGTGGGGCGAGTCTAGGGAGGGCGGAGGGGCAGGCGCACCGCATTTTCAGCACCACGTTTTCAGCACCGCGTGCTCACACGGAGACCTCGCACGGAGACCTCGCACAAAAGAAAACCCCACCGACCGAAAGCGGTCGATGGGGTCGATGTGTCCGAGGGGGGACTTGAACCCCCACGCCCGATAAAGGGCACTAGCACCTCAAGCTAGCGCGTCTGCCATTCCGCCACCCGGACCAGGTGTCTGCCGCCTTGCCAGGGGTGTTCCCGGCGGCGACATGGACAACAATACCAAGCTTTCGGAGTGCCCTTCACCTGCATATCCACCTGCTTGTTCACGCCTCGGACGGGGTCGTGCGGGCCTCGGCGAGCAGGCCCGCACGACCTCACCAGAGGTGATCGGACGGTCACGATCCGGCCAGGTCAGGCCGCGGACGGCATGAGGTGGTACTCGGGGAAGTTGCCCGGCAGCCGCTCCCCCGCCGGACCGCGCGTGACGGCCCTGACGAGCAGCTCACCGCCGACGAAGGCGCCCCGCCAGGACGCGCCGAAGCCGCCGAAGAGCTCCTCGCGGTCGCCGCGCGAGCGGGGTGTGCCGTGGCCGACCTTGAACGCGCGGATCTGGGGTGCCAGCCGCTCGTACGTCGCGCGGTCGTCGGTGGAGAGGGTGGCGACGAGCGCGCCGTTCGAGGCGTTCATGGCGGCGAGCAGTTCGGCCTCGGTGTCGACCAGGACGATCGTGTCGACCGGGCCGAAGGGTTCCGCGTGGTGGAGCGGGGAGGACGAGGGTGGGTTGAGGAGGGTGACGGGCTGGACGTATGCGCCGGTGTCCTGGCCGGGCAGGAAGCGCGCGTCGGCGAGCCGGCCCCGGTGGAGCGGGACGGCGCCCCGGTCGACGGCCTCGGCGACCTGGTCGGTCAGCTCCTTGGCCTTGGCCGCGTTGATGACGGGCCCGAAGTCCAGCTTCGGGTACGGGTCGTCGGGGTGCTCCACGGCGAGGGGGTGGCCGATCCGGAGCGTGCGGACCGCCGGGAGGTACGCGGCCAGGAACTCGTCGAACAGCTCACGCTGGACGACGAAGCGCGGGTAGGCCGTGCAGCGCTGTTTGCCGTAGTCGAAGAGCTTGGGGATGACGGCGGTCAGGGTGTCCCAGTCCGTGTGGTTCCAGATGCCCCAGGTGTTCAGTCCCTCCTGTTCCAGTACGTGCCGTTTGCCGAGATCGGCCACGGCGGTGGCCACGGCGGCACCGGTGTCTCGGCCGCCGACGAAGGAGACGCAGCCGATCTCGGGGGCGCGGACCAGCGCCTCCGACAGTTCGCCCCCGCTGCCGCTGACGAGGGTGACGGGGAGGCCCTCGCGGGCGGCGAGCGCACCGGCCAGGGTGAGGCAGGCGACGCCGCCGTCGGTCGGGGCCTTGGCGATGACCGCGTTCCCCGCCAGCGCCTGGACCAGCATCGCGTGGACGAGCACGCTCATGGGGTAGTTCCAGCTGGCGATGTTGGAGACGGGGCCGTCGAGGGGGACGCGTCCTTCGACCATGGGCTCGATGCCGTCGACGTACCAGCGCACGCCGTCGATGGCCCGGTCCACGTCGGCCTGCGCGAGCCGCCAGGGTTTGCCGATCTCCCAGACGAGGAGCAGGGCGAGCAGTTCGCGGTGCTGGGTGAGGGCGTCGAGGGTGGCGGCGACCCGGGCGCGACGTTCGTCGAGGAGGACGTGGCGCCAGGCCCGGTGCTGGTCGAGGGAGGCGCGTACCGCCCGGTGCGCCGTGGCACCGTCCAGGCGGGGCGGGCCCGCGATGGGGCTGCCGTCGACGGGGCTGGTGGCGGGGAGTGGCCGGCCGTCGGCCTGCCAGGAGCCGTTCCAGTGGTTGAGGACCCGGTCGTCCCGGAATGCCTCGGGGGCGACGGCGAGACACCGCTGCCAGGCGTCGGTCCAGGCCGTGCCGGATTTGAGGGTGAGGTTGGGAGTGAGGGTGGATGGTGCCATGGGCTTCTCCGCTCTCGGTGCACAGTCGGGGGCGGGGGTGCGCCGACCACGATTGGGGTCGGGTGCCAAGGTGCTCGGGTGCCAAGGTGCTCGGGTGCCAAGGTGCTCGGGTGCCAAGGTGCTCGGGTACGGGTGAGAGGTCAGGCCTCGTCCTCCAGGGCGGCCAGCACCAGCCGGGCCGTCTCGGTGGGAGTGCTGCCGACCCGCACCCCGACCGCTTCCAGCGCCTCCTTCTTGGCCTGCGCCGTGCCGGACGAGCCGGAGACGATCGCGCCCGCGTGGCCCATCGTCCTGCCCTCGGGGGCGGTGAACCCGGCGATGTAGCCGACTACGGGCTTGGTGACGTGGTCGCGGACGTATGCGGCGGCCCGTTCCTCGGCGTCGCCGCCGATCTCGCCGATGAGGACGATCAGCTCGGTGTCGGGGTCGTTCTGGAAGGCGGCCAGGCAGTCGATGTGGGTGGTGCCGACGACGGGGTCGCCGCCGATGCCGACGCAGGTGGAGAAGCCGATGTCGCGGAGTTCGTACATGAGTTGGTAGGTGAGGGTGCCGGACTTGGAGACCAGGCCGATGCGTCCCGGCTTGGTGATGTCGGCGGGGATGATGCCGGCGTTGGACTGGCCGGGGCTGATCAGGCCGGGGCAGTTGGGGCCGATGACGCGGGTGCCCTTGGACTGCGCGTACGCGGTGAAGGCGACCGAGTCGTGGACCGGGATGCCCTCGGTGATGACGACGGCGAGGCCGATGCCGGCGTCGGCGGCCTCGACTACGGCCGCCTTGGCGAAGGCGGGCGGGACGAAGACGACGGTGACGTCGGCGCCGGTGACCTCGATGCCCTCGTGGACGGAACCGAAGACGGGGACGGCCATGGCGGTACTTCCCAGGCCTTCGAGGCACTGGGGGACGTCGAAGTCGACCGTCCGGCCCGCCTTGCGGGGGTTGACGCCGCCGACGACGTTCGTGCCGGCCGCGAGCATCCGGCGGGTGTGCTTCATCCCCTCGCCGCCGGTCATGCCCTGGACGAGGACCTTGCTCTCCTTGGTGAGGTAGATGGCCATGTCCGGGCTCCTCAGATCGCGTGGGCGAGGTCGGCGGCGCGGCGCGCGGCGCCGTCCATGGTGGTGGCCTGGTGAACGAGGGGATGGTCACGGTCGTCGAGGATGGCCCGGCCGCGTACGGCGTTGTTGCCGTCGAGGCGGACGACCAGCGGCTTGGTCAACTGGACGCTGTCCAGGGCCTGCACGATGCCGTCGGCGACCGCGTCGCAGGCGGTGATCCCGCCGAAGACGTTGACGAAGACCGACTTCACCTCGGGGTCGGAGAGGATGACGGAGAGGCCGTCGGCCATGATCCGGGCCGAGGCGCCGCCGCCGATGTCGAGGAAGTTGGCGGGGCGGGCGCCGCAGCCCGCGACCACGTCGAGGGTCGACATGACGAGTCCGGCGCCGTTGCCGATGACGCCGACCTCTCCGTCCAGCTTCACGTAGTTGAGGCCCTTGGCGGCCGCGGCCGCCTCCAGCGGGTCGTCGTGTGCGAGGCCCTCGTCGCCCCAACGCGTCTGCCGGAAGCTCGCGTTGTCGTCGAGGGTGACCTTGCCGTCGATGGCGAGGATCCGGCCCTGTGCGGTTCGGACGAGGGGGTTCACCTCGACGAGCAACGCGTCCTCGCGGGTCAGCACCTCCCAGAGCCGTACGAGGACGTCGACGGTCTGCGGGGGCAGGCCGGCGGCCCGCGCGATCTCGGCCGCCCTCGCCGAGGTGACGCCCTCGACGGGATCGATGGGGACACGGGCCACGGCCTCGGGCCGGGTCGCCGCCACCTCCTCGATGTCCATGCCTCCCTCGGCGGAGGCGATCGCGAGAAAGCGGCCGGCGGCGCGGTCGAGGACGTACGAGACGTAGAACTCGCTCTCGATCTCCGCGGGTTCGGCCACCATCACCCTGCGGACGGTGTGGCCCTTGATGTCCATGCCGAGGATCTGTCGTGCCGTCAGTTCGGTGGCGGCGGGGTCGGCGGCGAGCTTCACCCCGCCCGCCTTGCCGCGTCCGCCGGTCTTCACCTGCGCCTTGACGACGACGCGTCCGCCCAGCCTGCGGGCGATCTCCCGGGCCTCCTTGGGCGAGTCCGCGACCTCGGCCCTTGGCACCGGGATGCCGTGTTCCTCGAAGAGTTCCCTTGCCTGGTGCTCGAAAAGGTCCATTCCGGCTCCTGACTCAAAAGTGCCGCACGCCCCCTGGACACCACCCACCGGATGCGGGATAACAAGCTTCATACAGTATTCGTCGACTGTATGCAATCAACCGCGAGAGCGCTCCAGCACCGCTCCAGCACCTACGAAGACGCCCACCAAGGCCCACGAAAACCCCTACGAAGGGACAGGACTTCGCCATGCCCGACGGCAACAGCCAGGACCTCATCTCCGGTGGTCACCTCGTCGCCAAGGCACTCAAAGCGGAAGGTGTGGAGGTCATCTACACCCTGTGCGGCGGCCACATCATCGACATCTACGACGGCTGCGTCGACGAGGGCATCGAGGTCGTCGACGTACGCCACGAGCAGGTCGCCGCCCACGCCGCCGACGGCTACGCCCGCATCACCGGCAAACCCGGCTGCGCGGTCGTCACCGCCGGCCCCGGTACGACCGACGCCGTGACCGGTGTCGCCAACGCCTTCCGCGCGGAGTCCCCGATGCTGCTGATCGGCGGCCAGGGCGCGCACACCCAGCACAAGATGGGGTCCCTGCAGGACCTCCCGCACGTCGACATGATGACGCCGATCACCAAGTTCGCGGCGACCGTGCCGGACACGGCCCGTGCCGCCGACATGGTGTCGATGGCGTTCCGCGAGTGCTACCACGGCGCGCCCGGTCCCTCCTTCCTGGAGATCCCGCGCGACGTCCTCGACGCCAAGGTGCCCGTGGAGAAGGCACGCGTGCCCAAGGCCGGCGCCTACCGGGCCTCGACCCGGTCGGCCGGCGACCCCGAGGCCATCGAGAGGCTCGCCGATCTGCTGGTGCACGCCGAGAAGCCCGCGATCCTGCTGGGCAGCCAGGTGTGGACGACCCGCGGCACCGAGTCCGCCATCGAGCTGGTGCGCACGCTGAACATCCCGGCGTACATGAACGGCGCCGGTCGCGGCACGCTGCCGCCCGGGGACCCGCACCACTTCCAGCTCTCCCGCCGGTACGCCTTCTCCAACGCCGATGTCATCGTCGTCGTCGGGACGCCCTTCGACTTCCGCATGGGCTACGGCAAACGGCTGTCGCCGGACGCGACCGTCGTGCAGATCGACCTCGACTACCGGACCGTCGGCAAGAACCGCGACATCGACCTCGGGATCGTCGGCGACGCGGGCCTCGTGCTCAAGTCGGTGACGGAGGCGGCTTCCGGGCGCATCAACGGGGGCGCGTCGAGGCGCAAGGAGTGGCTCGACGAGCTGCGCGCCGCCGAGCAGACCGCCATCGAGAAGCGGCTGCCCAGCCTGAAATCCGACGCCTCGCCGATCCACCCGTACCGGCTGGTCAGCGAGATCAACGAGTTCCTCACCGAGGACTCCGTCTACATCGGCGACGGCGGCGACATCGTCACCTTCTCCGGTCAGGTCGTGCAGCCCAAGTCACCCGGGCACTGGATGGACCCGGGCCCCCTCGGCACCCTCGGCGTCGGCGTGCCCTTCGTGCTCGCCGCCAAGAAGGCGCGGCCCGACAAGGAGGTGGTGGCCCTCTTCGGCGACGGCGCCTTCTCCCTCACCGGCTGGGACTTCGAGACCCTCGTCCGCTACGACCTGCCCTTCGTCGGGATCATCGGCAACAACTCCTCCATGAACCAGATCCGTTACGGCCAGAAGGCCAAGTACGGCGAGGAACGCGAGCGCATCGGCAACACCCTCGGCGACGTCCACTACGACAAGTTCGCCCAGATGCTGGGCGGTTACGGCGAGGAGGTCCGCGACCCCGCCGACATCGGCCCCGCGCTCCAGCGGGCCCGTGAGTCGGGCAAGCCGTCGCTCATCAACGTCTGGGTCGACCCGGACGCGTACGCCCCCGGAACCATGAACCAGACGATGTACAAGTGAGGTGCCCCCGATGACCCCTACCGCAGGAACGTCCAGCGCAGGAACGTCGACCAAGGCTCTCGAAGGCATCCGCGTCCTCGACATGACGCACGTCCAGTCCGGCCCGTCCGCCACCCAGCTGCTCGCCTGGCTCGGCGCGGACGTGGTGAAGCTGGAGGCGCCGACCGGGGACATCACGCGCAAGCAGTTGCGCGACCTCCCGGACGTCGACTCCCTCTACTTCACGATGCTCAACTGCAACAAGCGGAGCATCACCCTCAACACCAAGACCGAGCGCGGCAAGGAGATCCTCACCGAGCTGATCCGGCGCTCCGACGTCATGGTCGAGAACTTCGGGCCCGGCGCGGTCGACCGCATGGGCTTCACCTGGGACCGCATCCAGGAGATCAATCCGCGTATCGTCTACGCCTCCATCAAGGGGTTCGGGGACGGGCCGTACACCAACTTCAAGGCGTACGAGGTCGTGGCGCAGGCCATGGGCGGGTCGATGGCGACCACGGGCTTCGAGGACGGGCCGCCGCTGGCGACGGGGGCCCAGATCGGGGACTCGGGCACGGGCATCCACGCCGTGGCGGGGATTCTCGCGGCGCTGTACCAGCGGGAGAACACCGGGCGCGGTCAGCGGGTCAACGTGGCCATGCAGCACGCCGTCCTCAATCTCTGCCGGGTGAAGCTGAGGGATCAGCAGCGGCTGGCACATGGCCCGCTCCGTGAATATCCCAACGAGGACTTCGGCGACGAGGTTCCCAGGTCCGGGAACGCGTCCGGCGGTGGCCAGCCCGGCTGGGCGGTCAAGTGCGCGCCGGGCGGCCCGAACGACTACGTGTACGTCATCGTGCAGCCCGTGGGCTGGCAGCCGATGAGCGAGCTGATCGGCCGGCCCGAGCTGGCCGACGACCCCGAGTGGGCGACGCCGGAGGCCCGGCTGCCCAAACTCAACAAGATGTTCCAGCTCATCGAGGAGTGGTCGTCCACGCTTCCCAAGTGGGAGGTGCTGGAGCGGCTCAACGCCCACAACATCCCGTGCGGGCCGATCCTCTCCACCAAGGAGATCATCGAGGACGAGTCCCTGGTCTCCAACGAGATGGTCGTCACCGTGCCGCATCCCGAGCGCGGCGACTTCGTGACCGTCGGCAGCCCGCTGAAGCTGTCCGACTCCCCCGTGGACGTGACCAGTTCTCCCTTGCTCGGCGAGCACAACGAAGAGGTCTACGTCGGCGAGCTGGGCCTCGGCGACGAGGAACTGCGCCTGCTCAAGTCGAACGGAGTGATCTGATTGATGGCCGAAGACCGGGTGCTGAGGGTGCGCACGCTCCTCGACGCCGTACGGGCCGAGGGCCGGAGCGCGCTGACCGCTCCCGAGGGCAAGGTGATCGCCGACGCGTACGGGATCGCCGTACCCGGTGAGGAGTTGGCGCGGGACGTCGACGAGGCGGTGTCGTACGCGGCGCGCTTCGGCGGGCCCGTGGTCATGAAGATCGTCTCGCCGGACATCCTCCACAAGACCGACGCGGGCGGTGTGATCGTCGGAGTGGAGGGCGCCGGTGACGTACGGGCCGCGTTCCACACGATCGTCGACAACGCGCGCGCGTACGCGCCCGATGCCCGTATCGAGGGTGTCCAGATACAGGAGTTGCTGCCGAAGGGGCAGGAGGTCATCGTCGGCGCGGTGACGGACCCGACGTTCGGGAAGGTCGTCGCGTTCGGGCTCGGCGGGGTGCTGGTCGAGGTCCTCAAGGACGTGACGTTCCGGCTCGCGCCGCTCGACGCGGACGAGGCGGTCTCCATGCTGGACTCGATCCGCGCGGCGGAGATCCTGCGCGGGGTGCGCGGGGCGCCTGCCGTGGACCGGTGGGCGATCGCCGAGCAGATCCGCCGGGTCTCCGAACTCGTCGGGGACTTCCCGGAGATCGCCGAAGTCGATCTGAACCCGGTGATCGCCACCCCGCAGGGTGCCCTCGCGGCGGACATCCGGGTGATCCTCGCGGAGTCGGTGCCGAAGCCCCGGCGCACGTACACGCGTGAGGAGATCCTCACGTCGATGCGCCGGCTGATGCAGCCCTCGTCGGTCGCCGTGATCGGGGCCTCCAACGAACAGGGCAAGATCGGCAACTCGGTGATGCGCAATCTCGTCGACGGCGGTTTCGCCGGGGAGATCCATCCGGTGAATCCCAAGGCCGATGACATTCTGGGCCGTAAGGCGTACAAGAGTGTCACGGACGTTCCCGGTGAGGTGGATGTGGCGGTCTTCGCGATCCCCGCCAGGTTCGTGGCCTCGGCGCTGGAGGAGGTGGGTCGCAAGGGCATCCCCAACGCCGTGCTGATCCCGTCGGGTTTCGCGGAGACCGGTGAGCACGGGCTCCAGGACGAGATCGTGGAGATCGCCGAGCGGCACGGCGTCCGGCTGCTCGGGCCGAACATCTACGGCTACTACTCGACGTGGCACGACCTGTGCGCCACGTTCTGCACGCCGTACGACGTCAAGGGCGGCGTGGCGCTGACCTCGCAGTCCGGCGGCATCGGGATGGCCATCCTGGGCTTCGCGCGGACCACGAAGACGGGTGTGTCGGCGATCGTCGGGCTCGGCAACAAGTCGGACCTGGACGAGGACGACCTGCTGACCTGGTTCGGCGAGGACCCGCACACCGAGTGCATCGCGATGCACCTGGAGGACCTCAAGGACGGGCGGGCCTTCGTGGAGGCCGCGCGGGCGACCGTCCCCAAGAAGCCGGTGGTGGTCCTCAAGGCGGGCCGTACGGCGGCCGGGGCGAAGGCGGCGGGCTCGCACACGGGCGCGCTGGCGGGCGACGACGCCGTGTACGAGGACATCCTGAAGCAGGCTGGTGTCATCAGGGCGCCGGGCCTGAACGAGATGCTGGAGTACGCGCGCGCATTGCCGGTGCTTCCGGCCCCTCAGGGCGACAACGTCGTGATCATCACGGGCGCGGGCGGCAGCGGCGTGCTGCTGTCGGACGCGGTGACGGACAACGGGCTGACTCTGATGGAGATCCCGCCGGACCTGGACGCGTCCTTCCGGAAGTTCATCCCGCCGTTCGGGGCCGCCGGCAACCCGGTGGACATCACCGGGGGCGAGCCGCCGTCGACGTACGAGGCGACGATCCGGCTGGGCCTCGAGGACCCGCGTATCCACTCCCTCGTCCTCGGCTACTGGCACACCATCGTCACCCCGCCCATGGTGTTCGCCGAGCTCACCGCGCGCGTGGTCGCCGAGTTCCGCGAGCGGGGCATCGAGAAACCGGTCGTCGCGTCGCTCGCGGGCGACGTGGAGGTGGAGGAGGCCTGCCAGTACCTCTTCGAGCGCGGGGTCGTGGCGTACCCGTACACGACCGAGAAGCCGGTGGCCGTACTCGGCGCGAAATATCGCTGGGCTCGGGCCGCGGGGCTGCTGTGACGGGCGCGCTCGCCGTGGTAAGGCCGGGGGTCCGGGGGTTGTCCCCCGGGTGTGACACAGCTCGCCGGGCGCGGGCCGCGGGGCTGCTCTGATGGGCACGCTCGCCGTGGTACGGCCGGGGGTCCGGGGGTTGTCCCCCGGGCGTGACACAGCTCGCCGGACTCGGGCCGCGGGGCTGCTGTGACGGGCGCGGGCGGCGCGGCTGTCGGGGGGCGGTGTCGATGAGCTGAGCGACGGCTCGAACCACGGGGCCTGCGGCGACCGCTCACCGCGGGCCCCGGCGCAAAGAAGCACGGACAGGGGGCGCTGGCCAGACTTCTTCCACGCGGAGGGTTCGATCGACATGGCAACAACTGACATCTCCACATCCGTCCCCTACAGGGAGGTGACGGACGCCAACGGCCGGATGTACCGGGTCGGCGAGTCCGACCTGGACATCATGGGGCGCAAACGCAAGTGGATGGTCATCCTGCCCTGGGTGGGCATGATGGGCATCAGCTCGGCGGAGTACGCGTTCGCGTCCGCCGAGGAGACGCTGCACACGGCGCACAGCTGGAGCAACCAGCACATCTTCTGGATGCTGGGCGTGTGGGTGTTCTTCCAGGCCGCGGTGGCCTTCCCGGCGGGCAAGCTCCGTGAGAGCGGCAAGCTGCCGGCCCGCTGGGCGATGATGCTGGGCGCCGTCGGCACCCTGCTCGGCTATCTCTCCCTCGCGTTCGCACCGCACGTCGTCGTCGCGTACGTCGGATTCGGCATGTTCAGCGGTATGGGCGCCGGCATGGTCTACGCGACCTGCGTGAACATGGTCGGCAAGTGGTATCCGGAGCGCAAGGGCGGCAAGACCGGCTTCGTCAACGGCGGTTTCGCCTACGGTTCGGTGCCGTTCGTGTTCATCTTCACCGGGTTCATGGACCTGACGAACTTCCGCTGGGTGCTCGTCTGCGTCGGCGTGTTCCTCGCGTCGGTCGTCGCCGTGGCCGGTCACTTCTTCCAGGACCCGCCGAAGAACTGGTGGCCGGCGGAGGTCGACCCGCTGCGCAAGCCGGACGACCCGCGCGCGCGGCGCGCACTGGAGAAGAACCCGCCGGCCGTGAAGCAGTACACCCCGAGTGAGGCCTGGCGGACGGGCCGCGTCGCGCTGATGTGGTTCTGCCTGCTGTGCACGTCGGGTGTGAACATCTTCGGTATCGCCTTCCAGGTGCCGTTCGGCAACGAGGCCGGCTTCGCGGGCGGGATCGTGGCGACGGCCATGTCCCTGAAGGCGATCGTCAACGGCACCGGACGCGGTGTCATCGGCTGGCTCTCCGACCGCTACGGCCGCAAGCAGTGCCTGATCTTCGTCTGTATCGTGCTGGGCCTGTCCCAGTACGGCATCCTCTGGTCCGGCAACATCGGCAACCTGCCGCTGTTCCTGGTGTTCTCCAGCATCTCCGGGTTCGGTGGCGGCGCCATCTTTCCGATGTTCGCGGCGATGACCGCGGACTACTTCGGCGAGAACAACAACGCCTCCAACTACGGTCTCGTCTACAGCTCCAAACTGGTGTCCGGTCTGCTCGGCTCCGGCATGGGCGCCGTGGTCGTGGGCGCCTGGGACTACGCGGGCGCGTTCGTGCTCGCCGGCTCCATCTCGCTGTTCGCCGGGTTCGTGGCGGTCTTCCTCCATCCGCCGGGACGGCCCCGCAACCGGCACATCGCTCCCAACCCCCGTCCGCTCGGTGACGAAGTGGCCTGACGCCCTACGCGTACGGCAGCAGGCGGCCGCCCCGTGGTCTCGCACCACGGGGCGGCCGCCTGCTGCCGTCGGTTCGGCGACCTCCGTCAGCACTTCTCCCTCAGCGAGTGCAGGTGCTCGCTGGAGCGGCGGGCGAACGTGAAGGACTCGGCGGGATTGTCGTGCTCGGCCTGCCAGTGGTGGGCCAGGCGGTGGCCCTTCAGACGGGTGACGGCCGAGATGAACTTCTGGTAGTCGATGTCGCCGTCGCCGACGTCCGTCATGCGGTAGCCGAACGGGTTCGACGGATCGCTCTCGCCGTCCTTGACGTGGAAGAGCGGGTAGCGGTCGGGGCGCCTGAGCACGTAGTCCAGGGGCTCGAAGGGCGCAGAGGTGCCGTCGGGCCGCTTCGAGAAGCGGAACTGGGCCACGTACGCCCAGAAGATGTCCATCTCCAGGTAGACGAGGCGGGGGTCGGTCTCGCGGAGCAGCACGTCGTAGAGGCGGACCTTGGGGTTGTCGGTGGCGAAGGAGAACTCCTCGGAGTGGTTGTGCTGGTAGAACTTCATGCCGCGCGCCCTGGCCGCGGCGCCGTAGGTGTTGAACTCGTGGGCGGCGCGCTTCATCGCGTCCACGGTCATGCCGTAGCGGAAGGGGCCGGCGGCGGTGCCGATGTGCTTCAGGCCGAGGGCCTGGGCGTCGTCGAGGACCTTGGTGAGGTTCTGGGCGAAGGTGTATGCGTTCGGGTCGCTGGAGTAGTAGCCGACGTGGCTGCCGATCGGGGTCAGGCCGTGGTTGCGGGCCAGCCGCTTCAGCTGGGCGAGGGTGATGGGGCCCGCCGAGCCCTGGGTGTAGCCGGCGAACTCGACCTCGTCGTAGCCGTACTTCTCCAGCTCGGCGAAGACCGGGGCGAAGCCGAGGGTGGAGACCTTGTCGCGCAGGCTGTAGAGCTGGATGCCGAGGCGGCCGGGCGGGAGGACGGGGCGGCCCCTGCCCTTGCCCGCGGCGGCTTCGGTGCCCGCGGCGGCCTGGGCCGGGGCGGCCGAGCCCAGCAGGGCGGCGACGGTGGCGCCCGCGGCGACGCCGAGCATGCCTCGTCTGCTGAGGCGGTGGGCGAGTTCGGGATCGGTCTTGTCGGTGCGGCTCATTTCTGGAACTCCTCCGGGTGGGCGGGCGTTGTCAGTGGTGAGTGCTTCACTTGTGACCAGTCAGGACTTGTGGGTACTTGTCACCGGTCGGGAGAGACCGGCCAGGCGCAGCAGGAGTGCTTTCACATCGGTGGCCGCCACGCGGTCGCCGATGGCTCGGGGGGTGGAGCAGATGATGAGCGGACCGTCGTCGTCGCTCGTGGGAAGGCGGCCGTGGCTGCCTCGAATAGGCGAGGGGTCCAGCGGCACGACCGCCATGCGGTAGCGCAGACCGAGTTTCTTGCGGGCCAGTGCCGTGGCCGCCTTGAGCTTCACATACGGGTCGAGCGGGTCCATGAACAGCTCGACCGGGTCGTAGCCGGGTTTGCGGTGGATCTCGACCAGTCGCGCGAAGTCGGGCGCGCGGTCGTCGTCGAGCCAGTAGTAGTACGTGAACCAGGCGTCCGGCTCCGCGACGGCGACGAACTCGCCGGAGCGCGGATGGTCGAGGTGATGGGCCTTCTTGCCCTCGTCGTCGAGGAGTTGCTCGATGCCGGGCAGATCCGCGAGGGCTTCCCTGGTGGCGTCCAGGTCCTCGGGGCGGCGTACATAGACATGGGCGATCTGGTGGTCGGAGACCGCGAAGGCCCGTGAGGCCATCGGGTCGAGGTACTCCATTCCGTCCTGGGTGTGCACGTCGAGGAGGCCGGCCCGGCGCAGGGCGCGGTTGATGTCGACCGGGCGGTCTGCGCGGGTGATGCCGTACTCGGAGAGCGCGACGACGCTGCGGCCTTCCGCGCGGACCTCGTCGAGCAGGGGCGCCACGGCCTTGTCGAGGTCGGCGGCGGCCCTGAGGGCGCGCGGGTCGTCGGGGCCGAAGCGCTGCAGGTCGTAGTCGAGGTGAGGGAGGTAGCACAGGGCCAGGTCCGGGTGGCGGGTGCGGATGATGTGGCGGGTCGCCTCGATGATCCAGCGGCTGGAGACCAGGTCGGCGCCCGGTCCCCAGAAGTGGAACAGGGGGAACGTGCCGAGTTTCGCGGTGAGTTCGTCGTGCAGGGCCGGGGGCCGGGTGTAGCAGTCGGGTTCCTTTCGGCCGTCGGAGTAGTAGATCGGACGGGGGGTGACGGTGATGTCGGTGTCGGCGCCCATGGCGTACCACCAGCAGATGTTGGCGACCGTGTAGCCGGGGTGGACGCGGCGGGCGGCGTCCCACAGTTTGTCCCCGGCGACGAGGCCGTTGTGCTGGCGCCACAGCAGGACGTCGCCGAGTTCGCGGAAGTACCAGCCGTTGCCGACGATGCCGTGCTCGGCGGGGAGCGTGCCGGTCAGGAAGGTGGACTGGGCGGCGCAGGTGACGGCGGGCAGGACGGTGCCGAGCGGGGCACGGGAGCCGGACTGCCCGAGGGCCTTGAGGTGGGGCATGTGGTCGAGGAGACGGGGGGTGAGGCCGACGACGTCCAGGACGAGGAGGGGGGTGGGACCGGCTTCGGGTTGCGGCGGCGTCACGGCAGCTCCTTGAGGCCGAGGTCCGTCAACAGATCCCGGGCGAGGGCGAGTTCGGCGGCAATGCCGTCGGCGAGCTGGGCGCGGGTGCTGGGGCGCAGCTCGGGCGGCAGGGCCTGCCAGGTGTAGGTCTCGACCTCCAGATGACGGGTGAGGGGGTGCGCGCCGCCGACGAGGTGGGTGAGGGCGGCCTTGAGCACCGGGAGTGTGGAGGTGAGGGGTGCGGCAGGGGCTGCGTGGAGCGGGACGTGGAAGTGGGCGCGCCAGGGTGAGGCGTCGGGGAGGGCGTCCCCTTCCAGGGCCTCGCCGAGGTCGTCGGTGCCGCGCAGGCCGGCGGCGGTGGAGGTGCGGGTCTGGTGCAGGAAGCGGGGCTCGTCGAAGGCGGCGAGGGCTGCGCGGACCTCGGGAAGGTGCGGGTGTTCGGCGTGCAGGGCGGCCGAGAGCTGGGATTTGACGACGGGGACGTGGGCTCGGGTGAGCGCGTTCAGGGCGGTGCGCGGGTCCTCGAAGGAGGTGGCGAGGTGGCAGGTGTCGACGCAGATGCCGATGCGGTCGTGGCCGATGGCGGTCAGGGGGCCGATGGCGTCGGCGGTCGTCTCGACCGTGCAGCCGGGTTCGGGTTCCAGGCCGACGCGGATGGAACGGCCGGTCAGCTCGGCCACGGCGTCGAGGCGTTCGGCCAGGGTGCGCAGGGCCGCGCGGGACCGGGCGGCGCGGGTGTCGTCGTAGGCGGTGCGCCAGGCCAGGGGCAGGGTGGAGATGGTGCCCTCGGTGACGTCGTCGGGGAGCAGTCGGGCGAGGAGGCGGGCGAGGGAGGTGGTGTGGTCGAGGCGTACGGGGTCGGCCCAGTCCGGCTGGTAGACGCGGTACTTGACCTCTTCGGCGCCGAAGCCCTGATAGGGGAAGCCGTTGAGGGTGACGACCTCCAGGCCGTGCCGGTCGAGTTCGGTGCGCAGGCCGCGCAGGGCGGAAGGGTCGGTCACCAGGGCCGCGGCGGCGTCCTTGGCCAGCCACAGGCCGATGCCGAGGCGGTCGCGACCGAGGCGGCGGCGTACGGGCGCGCAGTGGTCGCGCAGTTGGGCGAGGACCCCGTCGAGGGTCTCGGCCGGGTGCACGTTGGTGCAGTAGGCGAGGTGGACGGTGGAGCCGTCGGGGTGGCGGAAGCGCATGGGTCACTCACCGCCGCGCAGGATGCTGTTGCCCTCGTGCGTGGCGTCCGTCGCGGTGACGTCGAGGGCCAGGCGACCGCTGAGTCCGTAGAAGGCGACGGGGTTGCGCCACACCACCAGGTCGACGTCGTCCTCGTCGAATCCGGCGTCGAGCAGGGCGTCGCCGACCCTGCGGGTCTTGAGGGGGTCGCTTCTGCCCCAGTCGGCGGCGGAGTTGACCAGCACCTTCTCGGGGCCGAACTCCTTGAGGACGGCGACCATGCGTTCCTCGTCCATCTTGGTGTCCGGGTAGACGGAGAAGCCGAGCCAGGCGCCGCTGTCCCTGGCCTCCGCGACCGTGGTCTCGTTGAGGTGGTCGAGCAGCACCCGTTCGACGGGCAGGGCGGAGTCCCGTACGGCGTCGAGGGTGCGGCGCAGACCGGCGAGCTTGTCCCGGTGCGGGGTGTGGACGAGCGCGGGCAGGCCGTGGTCTGCGGCCAGTTGCAGCTGGTGTTCGAGCGCGTGGTCCTCGGCCGGTGTCATGGAGTCGTAGCCGATCTCTCCGACGGCCACGACCCGGTCCTTGAGCAGGTATCGGGGCAGCCGGTCCAGGACGGGTGTGCACCGCGGGTCGTTCGCCTCCTTGGGGTTGAGGGCGAGGGCGCAGTGGTGGGCGATGCCGTACTGGGCGGCGCGGAAGGGCTCCCAGCCCAGCAGGGAGTCGAAGTAGTCGACGAAGGACTCGGGGGAAGTACGGGGCTGGCCCAGCCAGAAGGCCGGCTCGACGACCGCGCGGACGCCCGCCTCGTGCATCGCCTCGTAGTCGTCGGTGGTGCGTGACGTCATGTGGATGTGGGGGTCGAAGAGGCGCATCAGGACTCCTTGCCGTCGATGCCGATCTCGTCGGCCGGAGGGGGCGCGGTCAGGGCCAGGGCGCGGTACAGGTCCTCGGGTACGGGACGGCCCGCGGCGGTGCGTTCCTCGGCGAAGGCGCCGAGCATGCGGGCCAGTTCGGCGTCGCCGTGGGCACGGCGGGCCAGGTCGGTGATCTCGTCGACGCTCACTGCGGTGAACAGGCACTTGAGCACGGCGTGCCGCCACTGGTGCGGAGCCAGATGGCGGGCGGCGTACGGGCCGAGGGCGGCGGCGACGAGGCGGGTGTCGTTGGTCCGCAGGGCGTCCTCGACCAGGTGCAGCGCGTCGGGGCCGGGCACCAGGTGGGGCAGCGCGTGCAGGACCGCCCGGCGTTCGTCGGCGGTGCCCTGGCGGTAGACCCTGGTGAGCGCGTCGGGGTCCGCGTGGGCCGCGTGCAGGATCAGGACGCGGGCGGCGTCGGCGTGCTCGCTGCCGCAGCGCCGGCCCGCCTCGGCGAGGCGCAACTCCCAGACGGAGATGGGCCCGTGGGTGCCCGGATGGCCGGTGGCCTCGTCCAGCGCCCGCCCCAGCCAGGTGCGGGCGGCGCCCGTGAGGTGGGCGTTCAGGTGGCCGCGGAGGTCGGCGGGGGTGACGAGCGCAGGGTGAGCGGGGCCGGCCGTCGCGTCGGCCGGGGTGCGGTGGTGGATCACGAGGTGCTCCCGGGAGGGGCCGTACGGCCGGTCGTTCGGTGCGGGAAGGGTCGTTGCGGGAGGGATCGGTGCGGGAGGGATCGGTGCGGGAGGGATCGGTGCGGGAGGGATCGGTGCGGGGATGCCTGCGGGAGGACTCCACCGGCGGCCAGGGCCTCGGCGCGTTTGGGCAGGGGGCAGTCGGCCGTGTCGTGGCCGCCGAAGACGAGGGAGGCGAGCGGGGGCAGGCCGGAGTCGGCGAGGAGAGGGGTCTCGGTGACCATGCCCGTCGGGGTGCGCAGGCCCGCCGTGACGGCCGCGCAGCCTGCGACGACGGTGGTGGCGACGGAGCCGTGCGCCCCGATCAGCCAGACGCCGACGCTCGGTGGGGAAACGGACACGGACGTGGACATGGGCACCCTTCTCGTCGAGCGAGTGGTGTGGAAAGCCGGACCCCTCCGAGGGGACGGGAGAAGAGGGAAGGGGGAAGGGGGGAGACGGCGGGCGGGGGTCCGGCGTCCCCCGCCCGCCGCCGTTCAGTCGCCCGGAGTGCGGGCCGCGGCCGATGCGGCGGCCCGTGCGGGCAGTTCCTTGATCCGGATGTCGCGGAAGGACACCTGATCGTCGGCCCCGTGGTTCTGGATGCCGAAGTGCCCGTCGCGCAGGCTCCGTACCGGATCGGTGTTGGTGAAATCGTTGATCTTCACGCCGTTGAGCCAGACGCGGAGGCGCTCGCCCTCCACGCGGATCTCGTACGTGTTCCACTCTCCCGGCGGGTTCAGGGCGCGGTCGCGCTTCCTGACGTGGGCGGACCGGAAGCCGTAGACGGACCCGGTGGTCCTCTCGGGTACGTCCGTGGCGTCGATCTGGACCTCGTAGCCGTTGTTCACGGCCGACCAGGGGTCCTCCGACGGCGGGAAGCCCACGAACACACCGGAGTTGTCGTCGCCGGCCGTCCTCCAGTCGAGTTTCAGGGAGTACGACCCGAAACTCTGCCCGGCATACCAGAGCATGCCCATGCCACCGGACGACGTGATCGTGCCGTCGTCGGCGAGCGTGAACGAACCGGGCCCCGCCTGTCGCCAGCCGTCCAGCGAGGCCTGTGTCCCGTCGAACAGCGATCGGTAGCCGTTCTCCGGCCTACAGTCGGCCCGGTCCTCGCCGACGGCCCACCGGATGCCGCCCAACAGGTGCTGCCGGAAGGCAGGCTCGGCGAAGGACTCCTTGGTGTGGCCGCCGCCGGTGTAGAAGGCACGGCCGCCCTGGTACTTCTGGCACCAGGCGATCGGGTGGTCGCCGTTCATGGTGCCGCCGTGGTACGACGACTCGTCGAGCGAGGCGAGGACATGGGCCCGCTCACGGGGGTTGGAGCGGTAGTTGTACCACTCGTCCGTGCGGTTCCAGGTCGCACCCAGACCGGCGGTGGCCGGGTGGGCGTGGTCCTCGACGTCGACCGTCGCGGGCTGGATCACGGGGTGCGACTGGAAGTACGCGCCCGCGAGCCCGCCGTAGAAGGCCCAGTCGTACTCGGTGTCGGCGGCCGCGTGGACACCCACGTAGGCGCCTCTGCCTTTGATGTACCGCTCGAACGCCCCCTGTTGGGCCGGGTTCAGGACGTCACCCGTCGTCGAGAGGAACACCACGGCGTCGTAGCGCCCGAGGTTGCGGATGGTGAAGGCGCCGGCGTCCTCCGTGGCGTCGACCGCGAAGCCGTGGGCCGCGCCCAGTTCCCGTACGGCGGCGACGCCCTCGGGGATCGAGTCGTGCCGGAATCCGGCGGTCTTGGAGAACACCAGCACTCGGTGCTCGTCCGCGTGGCCCCGGGAGCGGCCCGCCTCATCGGACACGGCCGGTCCCGACACACATCCGATCAGCAGGGCGGCGCCACCCAGCGCGGCCCATGGACGTCCGTTCGTCGACATGGCGTCCCCTCACCGCTTCGTGAAGGTGAAGTCGTCCACGTCGAACAGGCCGCCGGAGCCGCTCCCCTTGAACACCAGGTAGAGCGTGGTGCTGTCGCGCGGGGCCCTGGACAGATCGGCGGTGACGTCCTGGAAGGTGTCCCAGCCGCCGGTCACCGGCACGGTCGCACTGCCGAGGAGACGACCGGTCGGAGAGCCCGCGCGGACCTCCAGCTTGCCGCCGGCGCCCCCGGAGGAGACACGCGCGGTGATCTTCGTGGCGTTGGACAGGACGTACGGCTTGAACGAGATCCAGTCGCCGTTCGCGATGTCGCCGACGGTCTTGCCGCCGTGTGCCGTGTCCTTCGACTGCACCACGATGCCGGACGAGTCGCCGTAGTGCTCGGCCTGACGGTGGGTGGGCTGGACGACGTGTCGGTCGTGGGTGGTCAGCGGGGCCTGGCCGCCGCCTCCGCCGTCGGTGTACTCGGCGTCGAAGACCCCGAAGATGTTGGCGTTCTCGTCGTGGCCGCCGTCTGCGCTGGTCTGGATGGTGCCGGTGCAGCCGTTGGCGGAGGTCACCGGGTGGCCGTGGCTGTCATGGCCGAGGATGAAGGTGACCTTGACCTTGGCGCAGTCGATCGGGCGGCCGTCCTCCGGGTCGCCGACCTTCACCTTGAACGGTACGGCGTCCCCGAAGGCGAACAGTTGCCCGTCCTGCGGGAGTTGCAGCTCGACCTTGGGCGCGGTGTTGCCGACGACGATCTGCACGCTCGCGCTGCCGGTGCGGCCAGAGGTGTCCTTGGCGGTCACCGTCGCCGTGTAGGTGCCGTTCGTCCTGTAGGTGTGCTTCGGGTTCGCGACCGTGGACGTGCCGCCGTCGCCGAAGTCCCAGCTGTACGTGAGGGCGTCCCCGTCCTGGTCACCGGTGCCCTCCGAGGAGAAGCGGACCTTCAGCTTCGCCTGGCCCGAGGTGCGGTCGGCCGCCGCGGCGGCGACCGGGGAGTGGCCGTCGGTGGCGTTCTCGATGCGGTAGAGGGCGGAGTGCTCGTCGCCGCCGAACCAGGAGATGCCGTAGTCGAGGACGTACAGCGCACCGTCCGGGCCGAAGGCCATGTCCATGACCTGAGTGCCGGTCCACGGCACGTTGTTGATGGACTGCACGGTGCCGTCGCCGTCGCTCGTGATCCGCTTGATCCAGCGGCGGCCGAACTCACCGGCGAAGAAGTCGCCGTCGTAGGCCTCCGGGAATTTCACCGGGGAGTCGAGCGAGGCGTCGTAGTCGTAGACCGGGCCGCCCATCGGGGACTCGGAGCCGTCGCCGAACTCCGGGACGGAGGCCCCGTTGTAGGGGATCCAGGCGGGCTCGGCGGGCGGCAGGTCGGTGAGGCCGGTGTTGTTCGGCGAGGTGTTCTTCGGGGCCGCACAGTCGAAGGCCGCGCCGGAGGTGCCGCTGGCGAAGTCGTAGTCGACGTATGCGTCGTTGTTTCCGGTGCAGTACGGCCAACCGAAGTTACCGGGCTTGGTCACACGGGCGAACTCGACCTGTCCGGCCGGGCCGCGCGAAGGGTTGGCGGCGCCTGCGTCGGGGCCGTACTCGCCGACGTAGAGGATGCCGGTCTTCTTGTCGACGCTGAAGCGGAACGGGTTGCGGAAGCCCATCGCATAGATCTCGGGGCGTGTCTTGTCCGTGCCGGGCGCGAAGAGGTTGCCGTCGGGGACGGCGTACGAACCGTCGGCGTTCACCTTGATGCGCAGGATCTTGCCGCGCAGGTCGTTGGTGTTGCCGGAGGTGCGCTGGGCGTCGAAGGCCGGGTTGCGGTTGGCGCGCTCGTCGATGGGGGTGAAGCCGTCCGACTGGAACGGGTTGCTGTCGTCGCCCGTGGACAGGTACAGGTTGCCCGCCGCGTCGAAGTCGATGTCGCCGCCGACGTGGCAGCAGATACCCCGGGAGGCGGGGACGTCGAGGACCTTCGTCTCGCTGGCCTTGTCAAGGGTGCCGTCGGTCTTCAGGACGAAGCGGGAGAGCCGGTTGACACCGTCGAAGGGCGCGAAGTCGGCGGCCGTTCCGGTCTCGGGGGCGTCACCGGCCGGGGTGTTCAGCGGGGGCGCGTAGTAGAGGTAGATGAACCGGTTGTCGGCGAAGCCCGGGTCGACGCCGATGCCCTGCAGTCCCTCCTCGTCATGGGAGTACACGTCGAGTTTGCCGGCGAGCGTGGTGTTGCCGGCCGCGTCGGTCAGCCGCAGTTCACCGTCGCGCGAGGTGTGCAGGACCGAGCGGTCCGGGAGGACGGCGAGCGACATGGGCTCGCCGACCTCCGGTTCGCCCTTGGCGAGGGTGACCTGCTGGAAGTCCTCGGCAGCGGCGGCAGCGGCGGACTTCGGGGCGTCGTCGGCCGCGCCCGCGGCGGGCGCGGTGAGCGAGAGCGAAGCGCCCGCGAGCAGCAGACCGCTCAACAGTGCGATCGGCCCGCGCACTCTGCGGCGTCCGAAGGGGCTGGTGGGGTGTCTGTCGTCGTCGTACGGGTGCACGAAATGCCTCCAGTGAGGGGCTGGTCGTACGGAGGTGTACGGGTGTGTGCGGTACGCCGGGGTGCGCCGTCACCCCGGAGACATGACCGGGCCGTGGGGGCCCGGTCGACAGGTGGCCCGATGGGCTGGGCCCGGGCCTGGTGCCTCGGCAGGCAGGGTTCGCCCCGTCGCGACGCCCGGCACGCCCTCTCGCCGCACCGGCCGAGGACCCGAGTACGTCGAGTACGTCGAGCACAAGGGCCTTCGGCCGACACGCCGAGAGCACGCACCGGACGCCGCTCCTTCACGGGCGAACGTTGCCTGCCGCGGCACCAGGCCGTTTCTGACGGCTCTTGATGCCGTTCGTGAGCGGTCACGGACGAGTCCGGTGAGGCAGCCGGAGCCTCACGAGTCTCCTCGCGCGGCGCCGATCGGCCGGATGATCTCCGACCAGGAGCCATCAGAAGCGCCCTAGTCGTTGCCGCCGAACGCCGCGTCGAAGGCGGCCGACGGCGGTTCGAAGTCGTACGCCTTGAGGCGGGCCAGGGCCTCGGGGGCGCCCTGGAGCCGGTCCATGCCGGCGTCCTCCCATTCGACGGAGATGGGTCCCCCGTAGTCGATCGAGCGGAGCATCCTGAAGACGTCCTCCCAGGGGACGTCGCCGTGGCCCGCCGACACGAAGTCCCAGCCGCGCCGGGGGTCGCCCCAGGGCAGGTGGGAGCCGAGACGGCCGTTGCGGCCGTCGAGGCGCTTGCGGGCCTCCTTGCAGTCGACGTGGTAGATCCGGTCGCGGAAGTCCCACAGGAAGCCGACCGGGTCGAGGTCCTGCCACACGAAGTGCGAGGGGTCGAAGTTCAGGCCGAACGCCGGGCGCCGGTCGACCGCCTCCAGGGCGCGCTGGGTCGTCCAGTAGTCGTACGCGATCTCGCTCGGGTGGACCTCGTGCGCGAACCGCACGCCCTGGGCGTCGAAGACGTCGAGGATCGGGTTCCAGCGCATCGCGAAGTCGTCGTAGCCGCGCTCGATCATCGACGCGGGGGCGGGTGGGAACATGGCGACCAGGTGCCAGATGGCGGAGCCGGTGAAGCCGATGACGGTGTCGACGCCGAAGGCGGACGCGGCCCGTGCCGTGTCGGCCATCTCGGCGGCGGCCCGCTGCCGTACGCCCTCGGGCTCGCCGTCGCCCCAGATGCGGGCGGGCAGGATGGCCCGGTGCCGCTCGTCGATGATGGCGTCGCAGACCGCCTGGCCCACGAGGTGGTTGGAGACGGCCCAGCACTTCAGGCCGTACTTCTCCAGGAGCTGGTGACGGGAGTCGAGGTACGACGGGTCGGCGAGGGCTTTGTCGACCTCGAAGTGGTCGCCCCAGCAGGCGAGTTCGAGACCGTCGTAGCCGAA
This sequence comes from Streptomyces europaeiscabiei, assembly GCF_036346855.1. NCBI lineage: Bacteria > Bacillati > Actinomycetota > Actinomycetes > Kitasatosporales > Streptomycetaceae > Streptomyces > Streptomyces europaeiscabiei. Next base: position 8,657,762 of record NZ_CP107841.1, on the reverse strand, counting down.
GTCGCGGGCGAGTCGGCAGACCTCTTCGAGGGGCAGGTCCGCCCACTGGCCGGTGAAGAGCGTGAATTCGCGCGGCATGTCCGGGCCTCCTCAGACCGCTGTGGGGGTGTGGGTCGGGGTGTAGACGGAGTTCTTCTCGGCGCTCTCCTCGACCGCCGCGAGCACACGCTGCACCTGGAGCCCGTCGGCGAAGGACGGCTCGGGTTGTCGGCCTGCCGCGACGGCGTGCACGAGGTCGCGGGCCTGGTGGACGAAGGAGTGTTCGTAGCCGAGGCCGTGACCCGGCGGCCACCAGGCGTCCAGATAGGGGTGGTCGGGCTCGGTGACGAGGATGCGGCGGAAGCCGGCGTGGGTGCCGGGTTCGGTGTGGTCGTGATAGGCGAGTTCGTTGAGCCGTTCCAGGTCGAAGGCCAACGAGCCCCGCTCGCCGTTGAGTTCGATGCGCAGGGCGTTCTTGCGACCGGTGGCGAAGCGGGTCGCCTCGAAGGAGGCGACGGCGCCGGAGGCGAAGCGGCCGGTGAACAGGGCCGTGTCGTCGACGGTGACCGCGCCTCGCCCGGCCGTGCCGCCGGAGGATGCGAGACCGACGGACACGCCGGCCGGGAGGGGCCGTTCGCGTACGAAGGTCTCCATCAGCGCGGAGACGCCGACCACCGGCTCGCCGGCCACGTACTGAGCCAGGTCGACGATGTGGGCGCCGAGGTCGCCGAGCGCTCCGGAGCCGGCCGACTCCTTGCGCAGCCGCCAGGTGAGGGGGAACTCCGGATCCACGAGCCAGTCCTGAAGGTACGTCACCCGCACGTGCCGCAGGGCTCCCAGTCGGCCCTGGGCCACCATGCGGCGGGCGAGCGCGGTGGCGGGCACACGCCGGTAGTTGAAGCCGACCATCGCCAACCTGCCGCGCCCGTAGGCCTCTTCGGCCGCCGTGGTCATCGCCTCCGCCTCCGCGACGGTGTTGGCGAGGGGCTTCTCGCAGAGCACGTGCTTGCCGGCGGCCAGCGCGGCGAGGGCGATCTCGGCGTGGCTGTCGCCGGGGGTGCAGATGTCGACCAGGTCGATGTCGTCCCGGGCGATCAGCTCCCGCCAGTCGGTCTCCGTCGTCGCCCACCCGTGCCGGTCCGCCATGGCCCGCACCGCGTCACCGTCCCGCCCGCACACCGCGGCGAGCACGGGGGCGAGCGGCAGGTCGAAGACCCGCCCCGCCGTGCGCCACCCCTGGGAGTGAGCTGCCCCCATGAAGGCGTAGCCGACCATGCCGACGCGCAGCGGTGGCTTGCCGAGGCCCCCGGCGAGGCCGGCGGCACGGGGGCCGGCCCCAGGCGAGGCCGCTCCCGACGAGACCCCGGCCGTGCTGGCCCCTGCTCCGGCCCCGGCACCCGCGTCGGGCCCCGGCGCTCCTGACTCCTCCGCCTCGGCCTGGTCGGGCTGCTGCGGCTGTCCCATGCGTGTGTCCTCCTCGTGGTCGCTGCGCGGTGTGAGGTGGGGCCTGACTCCGAATCCGGCGGCTTCGCATTCCGGTCCCCGGGCCTCGAGTTCCGGCCCTGGGTGTTGCCGGGGCCTCGGTTACCGGCTCTGGGTGCCGGGGCCTCGGTTACCGGCCCTCGGATTCCGGTCCTCCGTGCCGGGGCCTCGGATTCCGGGCCCCCGGTTTCCGGGCCTTGGTGCCGGGTTCCCGGTTGTCCGTGCCCGGTTGTCGGGGCCCGGTTGTCGGGGCCCGGTTGTCGGGGCCCGGTTGTCCGTGCCCGGTCCCCCGGCCCTCTCCCCCCGACCCCCGACCCCCGGTCTCGGTGTTCGTTCCCGGTCAGGCCCGTCCGGCAGGACTCGTCACTTGAAGCCGGTGGACATGTACTGGTCGACGTTGTCCTTGTCGACGACGGCCGAGTAGAGCGTCAGCGAGGACGGGATCTCGAACTCGGCGAGGCCACCGACCCCCTTGCCCTGGCCGAGGGCACGGGCGAGGTCGATCGCGGAGGCGGCCATGGTCGGCGGGTAGAGGACGGTGGCCTTCAACACCCCGTCGTCCTTCTTGATGGCCTGGAACGCGGACAGCGCACCCGCGCCGCCGACCATCAGGAAGTCGTCGCGCCCGGCCTGCTCGATGGCGCGCAGGGCGCCCACGCCCTGGTCGTCGTCGTGGTTCCACAGCGCGTCGAAGTTCGACTGTGCCTGGAGCAGCTGGGCCATCTTGGCCTGGCCCGACTCGACCGTGAACTCGGCGGCCTGCCGGGCCACCTTCTTGATGTTCGGGTAGTTCTTCAGCGCGTCGTCGAAGCCCTGGGTGCGCTGCTTGGTCAGCTCCAGGTTGTCCAGCCCGGCCAGCTCGATGACACGGGCGTCGCCCTTGTCCTTGAGCTGCTCACCGATGTAGTGCCCGGCGTTGAGCCCCATGCCGTAGTTGTCGCCGCCGATCCAGCAGCGGTACGCCTGCGGGGAGTTGAAGATCCGGTCGAGGTTGACGACGGGGATGCCCGCCCGCATCGCCTTGAGACCGACCTGGGTGAGCGCCTTGCCGTCGGCGGGCAGCACCACCAGGACGTCGACCTTCTTGTTGATGAGGGTCTCGATCTGCCCGATCTGCTGAGCGGTGTCGTTGGAGCCCTCGGTGATCTCCAGCGTGACCTCCTCGTACCGCTCGGCGCGGCTCTTGGCGTTCTGGTTGATCGCGTTGAGCCACCCGTGGTCGGCCTGCGGTCCGGCGAAGCCGATGGTGACCGCCTTGCCCGGCTTGTCGTCCGCGGCCGGCTGCTCGCCTGCGGCCGGGTCACTCTTGGCTTCATTGCTGGTGCAACCGGCGAGGAGGGCGCCGGCCGAGACGGCGGCGGTTCCGAAGAGCAGTCTTCTGCGGCTGGAGTTCTCTGGCATGGCGGTGGACCTTTCCCGTGTCGGCTCTTCGGTGTCTCAGGCCGTGCTTGCCGTGCGTCGCTGGACCAGGACCGCGGCGACGATGATCGCGCCCTTGGCGATCTGCTGGACGTCGCTCTGCAGGTTGTTGAGCGCGAAGATGTTGGTGATCGTGGTGAAGATCAGGACGCCGAGGACGGAGCCGGTGATGGTGCCCCGGCCGCCGCTGAGCATGGTGCCGCCGATGATCGCGGCGGCGATGGCGTCGAGTTCGTAGAGGTTGCCGTTGGTGTTCTGGCCCGAGCCGGACAGCACGATCAGCAGGAACGCGGCGATGCCGCAGCACAGCCCGGAGAGCAGGTACAGGTAGAGGCGCTGGCGGCGGACGTCGATGCCCGCGAGCCGGGCCGCCTCCGCGTTGCCGCCGACGGCGACCGTGCGCCGGCCGAAGGTCGTGCGGTTCAGCACCAGCCAGCCGATGATCGTCACGACCGCGAAGACCAGGACGAGCGGCGGGATACCGAGGACGTAGGCGTCGCGCTCGCCGAGATCCAGGATGGCGTCGATGCCGACGACCTGGGTGCTGCCGTCGGTGATCTGCAGGGCGAGTCCGCGGGCCGAGGCGAGCATGGCGAGGGTGGCGATGAAGGGCACCACGGCGCCGTAGGCGATGAGCAGCCCGTTCACCAGGCCGCAGCCGACGCCGACGATCACCGCCGTGAAGAGAACGCCGGCGAAACCGTACTCCTGGGTGGCCACGGTGGTCGCCCACACGGACGCCAGGGCGACGATCGCGCCCACGGAGAGGTCGATGCCGCCGGAGGTGATGACGAAGGTCATGCCGACGGTCACGACGCCGATCACCGAGGCCTGGGTGAGGACGAGTTGGAGGTTGCGGGTGTCGAGGAACTCGTCGGGTCTGGTGACGCCGCCGATGGCGATCAGCACGGCGAGGACACCGAGGAGCGACAGGGTGCGGACGTCGGCGCGGAACACGAGGGCACGCCAGGCGGGCGGCTCGTCGACGGGTGTCACCTTGTCTGCGCCCCTGGGCGGGGACACGGGCTGGGTCATGACGCCTGGCTCCCTTCACCGGTCACGGGGCTCCCCGCCCCGGCCACCGGGCTTCCCACACTGGCCACCGGGCTTCCTTCCATCACGAGGTCGAGGACGCGGTGCTCGTCGAGTTCACGGGCGGGCGCGGCGTGCACGACCCGGCCCTCGCGCAGGACGAGCACCCGGTCGGCGAGGCCGAGCACTTCGGGTACCTCGCTGGAGACCAGCAGTACGGCGAGGCCTTCGTCGGCGAGCCGGCGGACCACCGCGTACAGCTCGGCGCGGGCGCCCACGTCGACGCCCCGCGTCGGCTCGTCGAGCAGCAGGATCCGGCAGCCGCGCAGCAGCCAGCGGGCGAGCACCGCCTTCTGCTGGTTGCCTCCGGAGAGGGTGCGGACCGGTACGTCCGGGTTGTCGGGGCGCAGGGACAGCTCGCGGGTCGCGGCCCGCGCGGCGCGGTGTTCGGCGCCCCGGTCGATCCAGCCGACGCGCGCGAAGCGGGCCATCGACGACACGGAAACGTTTCTGGTGACGGACTCCAGCATCAGCAGCGCCTGCGCCTTGCGCTCCTCGGGGGCGAGTCCGAACCCGGCCCGTACGGCGGCGCGTACGCTGCCGAGCCGCAACTGCTTGCCGTCGACCAGGACTTGACCGGCCGTCGGCCTGCGGGCGCCGTAGACGGTCTCCAGGATCTCCGACCGTCCCGAGCCGACGAGTCCGGCAAGGCCCACGATCTCGCCTGGCCGCAGCTCCAGGTCGAACGGCTCGAACTCGCCCGCACGCGCCAGCCCCCGCACCTCCAGCACGGGGGTGCCCCCTGTCGGCGGCACGGGCGGCCGGTCGGGGAAGACGTACTCGACGTTCCGCCCGGTCATCAGCGCCACGACCTCGCGCGTGGGCGTGGACTTCGCGGGCAGCCCGCCCGCGACGGCCCGCCCGTCCTTCAGCACGGTCACCCGGTCGCCTATCCGCCGGATCTCCTCCAGACGGTGCGAGATGTAGACGACGGCCACCCCTGCCGCGGTCAGGTCACCCACGATCCTGAACAGGTTGTCGACCTCGTCCGGGTCGAGCGCGGCCGACGGCTCGTCCATCACGATCAGCCGTACGTCGTGGGAGAGCGCCCGCGCCATGGAGACGATCTGCTGCTGGGCGGCCGACAACGAACCGACGAGCCGGGACGCGTCGACCTCCGGGTGCCCAAGTCGTTCGAGCAGAGCGGTGGTCGATGCCCGCGCCGCCTTCCCGCGTACGACGAAGCCGGCGGAGGTGGGCTCATGGCCGAGGTGGACGTTCTCGGCCACCGACAGGCCCTCCACCAGATCGAGTTCCTGGTAGATGGTGGCGATGCCGAGGCGCATGGCGGCGATCGGGGACTTCAGGGTGACGGGTTCGCCCCGCCAGGTGATCGTGCCGTCGTCGGGCTGGTGGGCGCCGGCCAGGACCTTGATCAGGGTGGACTTCCCGGCGCCGTTCTGGCCGAGCAGACAGTGGACCTCTCCGGCCTGGACGTCGAGGTCGACGCCGTCCAGGGCCCGGACTCCGGGGAACGACTTGGTGATGCCGGACATGGTGAGCAGCGGTAATTCTGGTGCCATGAGTTCCCCTTGGCGGGCGTGCGGGCCGGTTTCAGGGTGAATCCGCTTGCTGGGCCTACGTGTTCGGGCAGGCCGGAGCAGGGCGCGGCGAAGCAGGACGCCGTGCCGGTGGTCGTCGCTGTCGGTGGTTGTCGCTGTCGGTGGGGAAGGCCGCGCGCTCGCGCGGGCCTACGCGGGTGAGAACAGGTGGTCGCTGATGAGGCGGGCCGCGCCGATGACTCCGGCGGTGGGCCCCAACTCCCCCAGCACGATGGGCAGATTGCCGGTCGCGAGGGGCAGTGACTGGCGGTAGACCTGGGTGCGGATGGCGGCGAGCAGGGTGTGGCCGAGGCCGGTCACCCCGCCGCCGATCACCACCAGGCCGGGGTTGAAGAAGCTGACGAGTCCGGCGATGACCTGGCCGGTGCGGTTTCCGCCCTCGCGTATCAGGTCGAGCGCGGTGGCGTCGCCGGCGGCGGCCGCGGCGGCCACGTCGACGGCGGTCAGGGTGCCGTGGGCCTCCAGCCGGGAGGCGAGTTCCGCCGAAAGTCCCTGCTGGGCGGCGTCCTTGGCATCGCGGGCGAGCGCGGCGCCGCTGAAGTGGGCCTCCAGGCAGCCCCGGTTGCCGCAGGCACAGGGGCGGCCGTCCGGTACGGCGAGGATGTGGCCGATGTCGCCGGCGCTGCCTGTCACACCGCGGTGGACCTCGCCGCCGACGACGATGCCGCAGCCGATGCCGGTGCCGATCTTGACGCAGAGGAAGTCGCCCACGGAACGGGCGACGCCCGCGTGCTGCTCCCCCATCGCCATCAGGTTGACGTCGTTGTCGACCATGACGGGGCAGCCGAGTTCCTGGCTGAGCGCCTCGCGCACCGGGAACCCGTCCCAGCCCGGCATGATCGGCGGGGCGACGGGGACGCCTTCGGGGAAGCGGACCGGTCCGGGGACGCCGATCCCGGCGCCGTCGAACCCTTCCGCGAGCCCCGAGGCCTTCAGTTTGGCGGCCATGGAGAGCACTTGCTCGAAGACGGCGACGGGGCCGTCCCTGACGTCCATGGGCTGGTTGGTGTGGCCCAGGATCTCCAACTCGGCGTTGGTGACGGCCACATCGATCGAGGTGGCGCCGATGTCGACGCCGAGGAAGCGGAGTTGGGGTGCGAGTCGGATGTTGTGCGACCGGCGACCACCCCGCGAGGCGGCGAGCCCGTCGGCCACGACCAGTCCCGTCTCCAGAAGCCGGTCCACCTCCACGGCCAGCTTCGACCGTGAGAGATCGACCCGGTCCCCGAGCTGAGCCCGGGAGTTGGGCCCACCGTCCCGCAACAGCCGCAGCAGCCGCGCCTGATGTGCGTTCGCGGGTCGAGCGGTCATACGTCTCACTGGCCCCTCCCCGCCTCGCACGGCCTCTACGTCCGTCAGGTTCCGGCCGCCTCACGGCGACCGACCTTTCGCAGGGGAACGTAGCAGCGACTACCGGGACTGGGAAGAAGTTGCGTAGGAATTGCCGTCAACTTTCTCCACTGAGAGGACAAAGAGGGGTGTGCGGGGCCGCCGGAGGGGGTGAAGGGATGGTCAGCCGGGGAGCGGGTCGCCGTGCACCGAGAACCAGGCCGACGGGCTGTACACGACCAGGAGCTGAGCGTCCGTCGTCGAGATGATCTTTCCCCGCTTCACGGTGTGCTGCCACACGTACACGGTGAGGGAGCCGTTCGCCGTCACGTCGTAGCGATACATACGCGACTCGGTTCTGTCGACCTCCCCGTCGGCGTAGCTCACCACATCGCGGCTGCGGTCATGGAACTCGATGGTTACCGTCACACCCCGAACCTAGCCCGCCGACGGGCTACTCCACCCGGCTACTTCTCCCGCTCGTGGTATGTCTTCCGCGTGTGCTCCGTGTGCGCCCGCATGACCTCCGTCGCACGCTGCTCGTCCCGTGCGGAGATCGCCGTGATGAGGTCGCGGTGTTCGATCCAGGACTGGTGGCCGCGCTGGCGGGCGACGGGCGTGTAGTACCAGCGGACCCGACGGTCGACCTGGGCGGCGAGTTCGGCGAGGACCGTGTTGCCGGCGAGTTCCATGACCTTGGCATGGAAGCGGGCGTTCATGGCGACGGCCGCGTCGACGTCGTCGGCGGCGACGGCCCGCTCACCCTCCGCGCAGAGTTCCTCCAGGGCCGTGATGCCCGCCGTGCCGGCGTTCGCCGCGGCGAGGCGGGCGGCCTCGGCCTCCAGCAGGGTGCGGACCGTGAGGAGTTGGTCCGCCTCCGCCTCCGTCGGCTCGTGGACGAAGGCTCCCTGTGCGGGCCGGAGGTCGACCCAGCCCTCGGTGTTGAGGCGCTGCAGGGCCTCGCGGACGGGCTGCCGGGACACTCCGAGGTGCCCGGCGAGTTCGCTCTCGACGAGGTGCTGGCCGGGGCGCAGCGCGCGCGTGGTGATGAGTTCGAGCAGGGCCTCGTAGACGCGGTCGCGCAGCGGGCCGGGGCGTTCGAGCTTGGGCACCGCCCCTTGCGGAAGTCCTGTCGACAACATCGGGTCCCCTTCCAGAGCACCACTGGGTGTACTGCACACGGAAAGTCAACGGCCCGTACTGGAAAGAACTGGAAAGTCCGAGTCAACAGCCAGTATGGATTGTCTTTCGTCTACAGTCTACGACCCGTGATGGCCAGGGAGCCGACGAGTACGCCTCGTCACATCGCCGTGAGCAACACCACGAACGCCCTGCTCACGGGCAGCGGACCACCTGTCCCGCGTACGACAGGTTGCCGCCGAAGCCGAACAGCAGCACGGGGTCGCCGCTGGAGATCTCGCCGCGTTCGACGAGCTTGGAGAAGGCGAGCGGGATGCTCGCGGCCGAGGTGTTGCCGGACTCGACGACGTCCCGCGCGACCACGGCGTTGACCGCGCCGATCTTCGCGGCCAGGGGCTCGATGATGCGCAGGTTGGCCTGGTGGAGGACAACGGCGGCGAGGTCGGCGGGCGTGAGTCCCGCCTTCTCGCAGGCCGCGCGGGCGATGGGCGGGAGCTTGGTGGTCGCCCATCGGTAGACGCTCTGGCCCTCCTGCGCGAAGCGCGGCGGGGTGCCCTCGATGCGTACGGCGTTGCCCATCTCGGGCACCGATCCCCACAGCACCGGCCCGATGCCGGGCTCCTCGGCGGCCTCGACGACGGCCGCGCCCGCCCCGTCCCCGACGAGGACGCAGGTCGTGCGGTCGGTCCAGTCCGTGACCTCGGACATCTTGTCGGCGCCGATGACGAGCGCCCGGGTGGCCGCGCCGGCGCGCACGGCGTGGTCGGCGGTGGCGAGGGCGTGGGTGAACCCGGCGCAGACGACGTTGACGTCCATGGCGGCCGGGTTCGGGATGGAGAGCCGGTTCGCGACCCGGGCCGCCATGTTCGGGGAGCGGTCGATGGCGGTGGAGGTGGCGACCACGACCAGGTCGATGGCCTCCGGGCCGAGGCCGGCCGAGGCCAGGGCCTTGGCGGCGGCGTGGCCGGCCAGCTCGTCGACCGGTTCGTCGGGTCCTGCGATGTGCCGGGTGCGGATGCCCACGCGGCTCGTGATCCACTCGTCACTCGTGTCGACCAGGCCCGCCAGGTCCTCGTTGGTGAGTACCTTGGCGGGCTGGTAGTGGCCGACGGCGGCGATTCGCGAGCCGTTCATGGGTGGTTCCCCTCGTTGCCTGTGGTCAGCGGGATCCACCAGTCTGATCAGTGACTCGCGGGTACGAGGGCGGGTGAGGCGACAGTAAAGCGTGGCCCGAGTTGTGGGCTTCTGTCAGACCTCAGGTCGGCTCCAGGGCGTCCGAACACTCACCCGGTGAACAATTGCGTAGCCTTTCGTACGAGTTCGTACAGTCCGTAGGTGAGCGGCACCCCCACCCACACCCAGGCAAAGACGATCAAGGGGCGCCGGTCAGGCGGATTCGGACTGGTGTCGCTGGACGACATTGGCGGCCTCCCTCGGGGCGGGGATGTGGAAGCGGGGGTTGACGGGCCGGACCAGTTCGTTGGCGACGAAGCCGATCACGAGCAGCCCGATCATGATGAAGAAGGACGTGCCGTAGAGGTCGGGGCCGGACTTGCCCGCCTCCTCCTGCCGGTCCGCGATCCAGTTGACGATCAGCGGTCCGAGGACGCCGGCCGTGGACCAGGCGGTGAGCAGCCGGCCGTGGATGGCGCCGACCTGGTAGGTGCCGAAGAGGTCCTTGAGATAGGCGGGGATCGTGGCGAAGCCACCGCCGTAGAAGGACAGGATGACCAGGGCGCAGACGATGAACAGCGGCTTGGAGGAGTCGCCGAACAGCGCGATCAACAGGTACATCAGCGCGCCCACGCCCAGGTAGACGCGGTAGATGTTCTTGCGCCCGATCAGGTCGGACGTCGACGACCAGACGATACGGCCGCTCATGTTGGCCGCGGAGAGCAGCGCGACGAACCCGGCGGCGGCGGTGACGGAGACCGGGGTGGAGGATTCGGCGAAGAAGTCCGTGATCATCGGGGCGGCCTTCTCCAGGATGCCGATGCCCGCGGAGACGTTCATGCAGAGGATGACCCACAGGCACCAGAACTGCGGGGTGCGGATGGCGTCGCGGGCCGAGACCTGCGGGCCCTCCAGCACACTCGGCCCGGAGTCGACCGGCTTCTCCGTGCGCGGCACCCGGACCAGCACCACACCGAGCAGCATGAACACCGCGTACGACAGTCCGTGCACCAGGAAGGCGACGGCGATGCCGGAGGAGTCGGAGCCGAAGGACTCCAGCATCTGCGCGGACCACGGCGAGGCGATGAGCGCGCCGCCGCCGAAGCCCATGATCGCGATGCCGGTGGCCATGCCCGGCCGGTCCGGGAACCACTTGATCAGGGTGGAGACGGGCGAGATATAGCCGATGCCGAGGCCTATGCCGCCGACGAATCCGTAGCCGAAGACGATCAGCCAGTACTGCTCGGTGGCCGCGCCGAGCGAGGCGATCAGGAAGCCGGAGGAGAAGCAGATCAGCGCCACGGTCATCGCCCAGCGCGGCCCGTTGCGCTCGACGAGGGTGCCGCCGAACGCGGCGGACAGGCCCAGCATGACGATGCCGAGCTGGAAGGGCAGTGCGCTCTGCGTGCCGCTGAGGCCGAGCGCGGACTCGAGCGGCGGCTTGAAGACGCTCCAGGCGTAGGCCTGCCCGATGGAGAGATGAACGGAGAGCGCGGCCGGGGGAACGAGCCAGCGGCTCCAGCCCGGGGGTGCGACGGGGGGACTCATGATCCCGGACGGTAGGGAGTGACAAGGGGGGTTGAAAAGGCGGCGCGTCGACCGTGTGCGGTGAGCGGTATCCACCGCGCGCCGAACGGTCGTTCCCCGGCCACTTTCGGCCTCGACTCCAGGCCACATGCCCTCGACAGGTCCTGGGCCCACGCCCACGCGGCACGTCCCGGCCACCTTCATGTCCGAGTAATGCCTTGCCCGTCCGTTGCGCGAACCCTTGCTGGGCCAAGTTCCATACTGTAGACAATATTTCGTCGACAGAGTTCGGCAGTTCCTCGGTACCCTCGACCGAACGGAGCTCCCTGATCATGAAAGTCGCAGTTCTCGGCGCCGGTGCGATCGGCGCCTACGTCGGCGCCGCGCTCCACCGCGCCGGCGCGGACACGCATCTCGTCGCCCGTGGACCGCATCTCGCGGCCATGAGGCGGGACGGGGTGCGTGTGCTCAGCTCACGCGGGGACTTCACCGCCCGCGCCCACGCCACCGACGACCCGGCCGACATCGGCCCGGTCGACTTCGTCTTCCTGGGCCTCAAGGCCAACTCGTACGCGGCGTGCGGGCCGCTGATCGAGCCCTTGCTGCACAGCACCACGGCGGTGATCGCTGCCCAGAACGGCATCCCCTGGTGGTACTTCCACCGGCACGGCGGCCCGCACGACGGCCACCGGGTGGAGAGCGTCGACCCGGCCGGCGCGGTCAGTGCGGTGCTCGCGCCCGAACGGGCCGTCGGCTGTGTCGTCTACGCGGCCACCGAGCTCGAAGGACCCGGTGTCGTACGGCACCTGGAAGGCACCCGTTTCTCCATCGGCGAGCCGGACCGTACGGTCTCGGCGCGCTGCCTCGCGTTCAGCGAGGCCATGGTGGCCGGTGGCCTGAAGTGTCCGGTGGAGCCCGATCTCCGGGGCGACATCTGGATCAAGCTGCTCGGCAACATCTCGTTCAACCCGATCAGCGCCCTGGCCCGCGCGACCATGCGGCAGATGTGTCTGCACGGCGGCACCCGCAAGGTCATCGAGACGATGATGACCGAGACGCTGGCCGTCGCCGAGGCCCTGGGCTGCGAGGTCGGTGTCTCCGTCGAACGGCGGATGGCCGGCGCAGAACGCGTCGGCGACCACCGCACCTCCACGCTCCAGGACCTGGAGCGCGGCAAACCGCTGGAACTCGACGTCCTCCTGGCCGCCGTCGTCGAGCTGGCGGACATCACGGGTGTCGAGGTGCCCACACTCCGCACCGTTCACGCCATCTCGGACCTGCTCGCGCTGAGGAGTGCCGCATGAAGAGCACGAAGAGCACGAAGAAACGGCAACCGAAGACCTACACCCGGCTCACCCACCCCCTCGTCCGCGACTCCCGCGACGAGCCGTTCCGGCAGGCGAGTTGGGAGGAGGCCCTGGACCGGGCCGCCAGGGGCATCGCGCGCAACCGCGGCGCGTTCGGCCTGTTCTCCTGCGCCCGCGCCACGAACGAGATGAACTACGTGGCGCAGAAGTTCGCCCGCGTGGTCATGGGCACCAACAACGTCGACTCCTGCAACCGCACCTGTCACGCGCCGAGCGTCGCCGGTCTCTCGGCCGCCTTCGGCTCGGGCGGCGGGACCTCCTCGTACGAGGAGATCGAGCACACCGACGTCATCGTGATGTGGGGCTCCAACGCCCGCTTCGCGCACCCCATCTTCTTCCAGCACGTGCTGAAGGGCATCCACAACGGCGCCCGAATGTACGCCGTCGACCCGCGTCGGACGTCCACCGCCGAGTGGGCGGAGAGCTGGATGGGGCTGAACGTCGGCACCGACATCCCGATGGCCCACGCCATCGGCCGGGAGATCATCCACGCGGGCCTCGCCAACGAGGCGTTCATCGAGCGGGCGACCACCGGCTTCGAGGAGTACAGGGCGCTCGTCGAGCCGTGGACACTGTCGCTGGCCGAGAAGGTGACGGGCGTACCGGCCGCCGCCATACGGCAGTTGGCGCACGCATACGCCCGTGCCGAGCGTGCCCAACTGTGCTGGACGCTCGGCATCACCGAACACCACAACGGCACCGACAACGTCCGCGCGCTGATCAACCTGTCGCTGCTGACCGGCCATGTGGGCCGCTACGCCTCGGGGTTGCAGCCCCTGCGCGGCCAGAACAACGTGCAGGGCGGCGGTGACATGGGCGCCATCCCCAACCGGCTGCCCGGCTTCCAGGACATCCTCGACGCGGAGTCCCGGCTGAAGTTCGAGTCGGCGTGGGACACCGTCATCCAGCCGCACTACGGGCTGAACCTGACGGAGATGTTCGAGGCCATGGAGGAGGGCTCGCTGAAGGCCGTGTACTGCATCGGGGAGAACCCCGCGCAGTCCGAGGCCGACAGCGAGCAGGCCGTACGGCGGATGGGGGAGCTGGACTTCCTCGTCGTCCAGGACATCTTCCTCACGAGGACGGCCCAGCTGGCGGACGTCGTGCTGCCCGCGACCGCCGGATGGGCGGAGACGGACGGCACGACCACCAACAGCGAACGCCGGGTGCAGCGGGTACGCCGTGCCGTCACCCCTCCCGGGGAGGCCCGCGAGGACATCGACATCATCTGCGACCTGGCCTCACGGCTCGGGCACGAGTGGAAGTACGCCGACGCCGAGGCCGTCTGGAACGAGCTGCGTTCGGTGTCGCCGGACCACTACGGCATGACGTACGAACGCCTCGCGCGGGAGCAGGGCATCCAGTGGCCCTGCCCGGACACCGACAGGCTCGAACCCTCGTATCTGCACGGCCGGTTGTGGGATCCCGACCCGGCGAGCCGGGGCCGGCTCGCCCCCTTCGGGATCGTTCAGCATGATCCGCCGGTGGACCTGACGGACGAGCGGTTCCCGATCCGGCTCACCACCGGGCGGCGGCTGGACTCGTACAACACCGGTGTGCAGAGCGGCGGTTACGCCTCACCGCTGAGGCGCGGGGAGTACGTCGAACTGTGCCCGGAGGACGCGGAGCGCTACGGGGTCGTGGTGGGCGAGGAGGTCCGGGTGTCCTCGCGGCGCGGGTCGGTGGTGGCGCCGGTGTGGATCGACCTCGCCCTGCGGCCCGGCCTCGCCTTCATGACCATGCACTTTCCCGACGAGGTGGACACCAACCAGCTGACGATCGAGGCGAACTGCCCGATCGCGGGCACGGCGGAGTTCAAGGCGTCGGCGATCCGGATCGAGAAGCTGCCCGTCGCGACCATCGTGAGGTGACGTAAGTGGACCTGCACTTCGGTGACAGCAAGCCCACGGACGAGGAGAAGGCGGCGGTCGACGCGTTGCTCGGCCCGCCGGAGTCCTCCTGGGAGGGCGCGGCCCGCGATGAGATGAGGGCCGCCGACCTGCGGTGGGCGCGGGGCGGCCGGGAGGCCCGGGCCCGCCGTGACCTGCTGTTGCCGGGGTTGCACGCGGTCAACGACCGGATCGGCTGGATCAGTGGGGGCGCCCTGGACTATCTGTGCCGGCGGCTGACGGTGCCGCCGGCGGAGGCGTACGGGGTGGCCACCTTCTACGCGATGTTCTCGGTCGAGCCGCGCCCCGCGACCGTCCTGCACGTGTGCACGGACCTGGCGTGCGCGGCGGCCGGGGCGGCCGACCTGTGCGCGGGCGTCGAGGCCCGCCTCGGCCTCGGCAGCGGGGTGGCCGTGCAGCGGAGCCCGTGTCTGGGGCTGTGCGAGCGGGCACCGGCCGCCCTCGCGATCAAGGCCGGGGACCCGGTGCGTACGGCGGTGTCGGCACCGGCGACCGTCGAGGGGGCCGTGCTCGCGGCGAGCGCGCCCGACTCCGCGGACGAGGAGCCCCCGGCCGCCATGGCGGTCCCGCAGGCCGGGGACCCGTCGTTGACGCTGCTGGGCCGCGTCGGTGTCGTCGACCCGTCCTCCCTCGACGACTACCGCGCCCATGGCGGCTACGCGGCCCTGCGTCGGGCCTTCGAGCTCGGCCCCGGAGGGGTCATCCGCGAGGTCACCGACTCGGGCCTGGTCGGGCGGGGCGGCGCCGCCTTCCCCACCGGCCGGAAATGGCAGGCCACGGCCTCGCAGCCCGACCATCCGCACCACCTCGTCTGCAACGCGGACGAATCCGAGCCGGGTACCTTCAAGGACCGCGTGATCATGGAGGGCGACCCATTCGCCCTGGTCGAGGCGATGACGATCGCCGCGTACGCGACCGGCGCGCACCGAGGTCACCTGTACCTGCGGGGCGAGTATCCGCGGGCCCTGCACCGGCTGGAGCACGCGATCGCCCAGGCACGCGCCCGCGGCCTGCTCGGCGAGAACGTCCTCGGCCAGGGCTACGCCTTCGACATCGAGATCCGCCGGGGCGCGGGCGCCTACATCTGCGGCGAGGAGACGGCCCTCTTCAACTCCATCGAGGGCTACCGGGGCGAGCCCCGCGCGAAGCCGCCGTTCCCCGTGGAGAAGGGCCTGTTCGGCAAGCCGACCGTGGAGAACAACGTCGAGACGCTGGTGAACGTCCTGCCGATCCTGACCATGGGCGCCCCGGCGTACGCGGCGATCGGCACCGGGCGCTCCACCGGGCCGAAGCTGTTCTGCGTGTCGGGGAGCGTGGAGCGGCCCGGCGTCTACGAGCTGCCCTTCGGGGCGACGCTCGGTGATCTGCTCGCGCTCGCCGGGGTACGGGACCGGCTGCGGGCCGTCCTCCTCGGCGGCGCGGCCGGCGGTTTCGTACGCCCCGACGAGCTGGACATCCCGCTCACCTTCGAGGGGACGCGGGAGGCGGGCACGACGCTCGGCTCGGGGGTCGTCATGGCCTTCGACGACACGGTCCCGCTGCCCCGGCTGCTGCTGCGGATCGCGGAGTTCTTCCGGGACGAGTCCTGCGGTCAGTGCGTGCCGTGCCGGGTCGGGACCGTACGGCAGGAGGAGGCGTTGCACCGGATCGCCGAGCGGACCGGTGCGGCGGCGGCCGGTGACATCGCCCTGCTCAGGGAGGTCGGCCGCGCGATGCGGGACGCCTCGATCTGCGGTCTCGGGCAGACCGCGTGGAACGCCGTGGAATCCGCGATCGACCGTCTGGGGGCGTACGAATGACCGTGATCCCGCTCGGAGTGCCGCGTCGCCTCCTGGAGTTCACCATCGACGGGGAGCCGGTGCGCGCTCCCGAGGGCTCGACGATCCTCGACGCCTGCCGGGCCGTGGGCAAGGACGTCCCCACCCTCTGCCAGGGCGACACGCTCGCCCCGAAGAACGCCTGCCGGGTCTGTGTCGTCGAGGTCGAGGGGGCCAGGACCCTCGTCCCGGCCTGCTCCCGCCGGGCCGAGCCCGGTATGGAGGTGCGGACCGACACCGAGCGCGCCCGGCACAGCCGCAAGATCGTCCTGGAACTGCTCGCCTCCTCGGTCGACCTCTCGACGACCCCGCGGGTCGCCGAGTGGATCAAGGAGTACGAGGCGAAACCGGACCGCTTCGGCCCCGACGCGGCCCGGCTGAACGAGGAGCCCAGGGTCGACAACGAGCTGTACGTGCGGGACTACGACAAATGCATCCTGTGTTACAAGTGCGTGGACGCCTGCGGGAACCAGTGGCAGAACACGTTCGCGATCTCCGTCGCCGGGCGCGGCTTCGACGCGCGGATCGCCGTGGAGCACGACGCTCCCCTGACCGATTCGGCCTGCGTCTACTGCGGGAACTGCATCGAGGTGTGCCCGACGGGCGCGCTGTCCTTCAAGTCGGAGTTCGACATGCGGGCGGCGGGCACCTGGGACGAGTCGGCGCAGTCGGAGACGACCACGGTCTGCGCGTACTGCGGTGTGGGCTGCAACCTCACACTCCATGTGCAGGACAATGAGATCGTGAAGGTCACCTCGCCGCACGACAACCCGGTGACCCACGGCAACCTCTGCATCAAGGGCCGCTTCGGCTACCAGCACGTACAGAACCGGGACTGAGACACGACATGGGACGAGTCACGGAACGACGCAAGGTGATCCGCATCCGGGACGGCGCGGTCTCCACCCGCCCCGACACCCTCGTCGCCGAGGAACCGATGGAGATCCGGCTGAACGGCAAGCCGCTCGCGATCACCATGCGCACCCCGGGCGACGACTTCGCGCTGGCGGCGGGGTTCCTGGTCAGCGAGGGCGTGCTCGCCGAGCGGTCGGACCTGCAGAACATCGTCTACTGCGCGGGCGCGACCGCGGACGGGTCGAACACCTACAACGTGGTGGACGTGCGGACGGCGCCGGGTGTCGAGCTCCCGGACATCACTCTCGAACGGAACGTGTACACGACGTCGTCCTGCGGGCTGTGCGGCAAGGCGTCGCTGGACAGCGTCCGTACGACCGCCCGCTGGGCCATCGACGACACGCACGGCGGTGACGCTCCCCCGGTCCGGCTCGACCCCGAGTTCCTCGCGAGTCTCCCCGACCGGCTCCGCGCGGCCCAGCGGGTCTTCGACCGGACCGGGGGTCTGCACGCGGCGGCCCTGTTCGGCGAGGACGGCGAGCTGCTCGACGTACGGGAGGACGTGGGGCGGCACAACGCGGTGGACAAGCTGGTGGGGCGGGCCCTGCAGAGCGGTTCGTTGCCGTTGTCCCGTGCGGTGCTGCTGGTGTCGGGGCGGGCCTCGTTCGAGCTGGCGCAGAAGGCGGTGATGGCGGGGATACCGGTGCTGGCGGCGGTGTCCGCGCCGTCCTCGCTCGCGGTCGACCTGGCGGCGGAGACCGGGCTGACCCTGGTGGGCTTCCTGCGGGGCACCTCCATGAACGTGTACGCGGGCGAGCACCGTATCGCCCTGCGGGCCGCGGCCGACCAGGGCTGAGCGGCTCCCCGCGTCCACGACGGTGGGGTCCCCGGCGGGGAGCGCCCCCTGCGCCGGGGGCTCCGCCGGTTCGACCGCCGGGTACACGTCGTTGGTCCACTGTCGTTGGTCCACTGGTGCGTTGCCGGGTGCGGGTCCGGTCCGGTGGGGCTTCTCGCGCAGTTCCCCGCGCCCCTGAAATGCAAGGCCGTGCCCTTGTCCTTGAGTGGCGCGGGGAACTGCGCGAGCAACCACGACGTACCTGCGGCCGCCGACGAACCGAACTCCCGAGCTCTTGCGCGAGACACGCGCGATCCCGCGACTGCCCATGGACCGGATCGGCGCGGGCAACTAACGTCCCTTCCGTGCCCGATGACGCAGGAGCACGACAGCGGACGGGGGCCGGACCGGTCCTGATCCTCGCACTGGTCCTGGCCCTCGCGGCCGTGCTGCTCACCGCCCTCCCGGACGACGACCGGGAGGGCGGCGGCGCCTGTACGGCCCGTACGGTCCGGGACTGGGACCCGGACCCGGCCCTGACCGGCGAGTTCACCCGGTACGGCGACGACGCGACCCGCACCGACGACTGGACCGGCGGCGACGGCACCCACTCGGTGCGGCTTCCGGACGGGCGGGTGCTGTGGCTGTTCTCGGACACCTATCTGGGCCAGGTGCACCCCCCGCCCAACCCGGCCGGCGAGTCCGTGGCGTGGCGGGACGTCTCCACCCCCCTGGTGCGCAACTCGGCCGTGGTGATGTCCCCTTCGGGCCGTCTCGAATCCACGATCCCGGCCCCCGTCTTCCCGGATCCGGCGCCGCAGCGCTGGCGCTGGCCGGTGGCCGCCCGGGTCGAACCCCGCTCCCCCGGCTCGGACGAGAAGGTCGTACGGGTGCTGCTGTGGACCCGTACGGCGGGTAGGTCTCCGTGGATCTACGGGGTGCCCACCGCCACCGAGGTCGCCACACTGTCGCTGCCCGGTCTGCGGCTGGAGGGGATCACGACGGTGCTGGACCAGGAGTCGGTCGCCGATCCGGCCCGGCGGGTGCTGTTCGGGACGACGGCCGTCGACGCGGGCGCGTGGACGTACGTCTTCGGCGGCACCGACGCCCAGGCGGCCTCCCGGCCGACCTCGCACGCCTTCGTCGCCCGGGTGCCGCGCGGCCGGCTCGGGGAGCCGGGGGCGTGGGAGTACTGGGACGGCTCGCGGTGGGCGGTGCGGGGGCGGCCCGCGGCGGTGCTCGGGAACGGGAAGGACAGGGGGGTGGGCAGCGCCTTCACCGTCGTACGGGACGGGCGTACCTATGTGCTGTTCACCATGGCCGCCGGTACCGAGGGGCTGACGACCGTGACCGCCTACTGGGCCTGCTCCCCCACCGGGCCCTGGCACGGGCCCTCCAAGGGCTTCAGTCCCCCGCTGCCGAACAGCGGCGTCGCAGCGTACAACCCGCAGGCGCACCGGGCGGTCGACGACGGGCGGCTGGTGCTCAGCTACGACGTCAACTGGCTGGACGCCGACGCTGCGGCGGCACAGGTGAACATCACGCGGAACGTGTCCCTGTACCGACCGCGGTTCGTATCGCTTCGTCTCGCTGCTCCGTGACCGCCGGCTCCACCGGGTCGTGGGCGCGGCGCTTGGCGATGACCGCGCAGACCATCAGCTGCATCTGGTGGAACAGCATGAGCGGCAGGACGGCGAGGGAGGCCTCGGGGCCGAACAGGACGCTCGCCATGGGCAGCCCGGAGGCGAGGGACTTCTTGGAGCCGGCGAACTGGATGGCGATCCGGTCCGCCCGGTCGAAACGCAGGGCCTTGGCGCCGTACCAGGTGAGCAGCAGCATCACCGCGAGCAGGACGGCCTCGACGACGAGGAGGCCGCCGAGCCGCAGCGGGCTGACCTGGCTCCAGATCCCGCGCACCATTCCCTCGCTGAACGCGACGTAGACGACGAGGAGGATCGAGCCCCGGTCGACGAGGCCGAGGATCCGCTTGTGCCGGGTGATGAACTCGCCGATCCAGCGGCGGGCGAGCTGCCCGGCGAGGAACGGCACCAGCAACTGGAACACGATCTTCATCAGCGAGTCGGCGGAGAAGCCCCCGGCGCTCCCGCCGAGCAGGGTCGCCGCGAGCAGCGGGGTGATGACGATGCCCGCGAGGGAGGAGAAGGAGCCCGCGCAGATCGCGGCGGGCACGTTGCCCCGGGCCATCGAGGTGAAGGCGATCGACGACTGGATGGTCGACGGGACGAGGGTGAGGAAGAGCAGCCCCGTGTAGAGGGAGTGGCTGAGGAACACCGGTTCGAGGCCGCGGGCGGCCAGGCCCAGCAGCGGGAAGACCACGAACGTGCACACCAGGACCGTGAGGTGGAGCCGCCAGTGCTTGAGGCCGTCGAGTGCCTCGCGGGTGGAGAGCCGGGCGCCGTAGAGGAAGAACAGGAAGGCGATTGCGGCCGTGGAGGCGCCCGACGCGACCTCGGCGGCCGTACCCCGTGCCGGGAGGAGCGCCGCGACGCCGACGGTCCCGAGCAACAGCAGGATGTACGGGTCGATCGGCAGCCGGCTCGGCCACTTGAGGCGTTTCACGGTGCTCCACGTGCTTTCGATGAGAGTGCGTTCGGGGGCCGGAAAGCCCCTCCCCATCGTCCTCCCCGGACACTTGATCGGGAATCCGTCATACCGCTCTGACTGTCATCGCGTTCAGCGATAAGCGAGTAGGGTGGCGATCGTGTACGAGCCCTCCCACCTGCGCACCTTCCTCGCCGTGGCCCAGACGCTGAGCTTCACGCAGGCCGCCCGGCGGCTGGGGCTGCGTCAGTCCACGGTCAGCCAGCATGTGCGCCGCCTGGAGGACGCGGCCGGGCGGCAGCTGTTCTCGCGGGACACGCACTCCGTGGAGCTGACGGAGGACGGCGAGGCGATGCTCGGTTTCGCCCGGCGGCTCCTGGAGGTGCACGAGCAGGCGACGGCGTTCTTCACCGGCACCCGGCTGCGCGGGCGGTTGCGCTTCGGCGCGTCCGAGGACTTCGTGCTCACCCGGCTCCCGGAGATCCTGGAGGCCTTCCGGCACGACCATCCCGAGGTGGATCTGGAGCTGACCGTCGAACTGTCGGGCACGCTGCACGAGCAGCTCACGGCGGGCAAGCTCGACCTGGTACTGGCGAAGCGGCGCCCGGAGGACCCGCGCGGCGAACCCGTCTGGACGGACAGGCTCGTATGGATCGGCGCGGAGCGACTCCGCGTCGACCCCGACCGCCCGGTCCCGCTGATCGCCTATCCACCGCCCGGCATCACGCGCGCCCTGGCCCTGGAGGCGCTGGAGCGCGAGGGCCGCTCCTGGCGCATCGCCTGCACCAGCGGAAGCCTCAACGGCCTCATCGCCGCCGCCCGTGCGGGCCTCGGCGTGATGGCTCACTCCCGTCGCCTGGTGCCCCCCGGCCTGGTCCGCGTCCCCGAGCGGGCCGGGCTGCCGGAACTCGGCGAGGTCGACTTCGTACTCGTCCACGGCCGCCGCCCGGGAACGGCCGCGGGCGCCGCGGACGCCCTCGCGGCGGCCATCCTCTCCGGTGGCGACCGGCTCCACGGCCGTGCGCGCGGAGTGTGACGGGGCCGGTCGTCCTCGCGTCGGTGTCCGGCTCCACCCGGCACGTCAGACATGAGCAGTGTTCGCGTTTCCCCAGGCCAGACCGTGTTCAAAGGGAGCGCGCACCGTAACCGGAGCGTGCGGATTCGGTGGAGATCGACCTCCCCGAACTTGCTGCGGCGTCAGGCATCCGCCGGAGACCTCCCGATCTGCGTAAGTTTTTCGGCACCGACTCGTGTCATCCGTCCCAATGCGCCCCTCCACAACCCTCCCGTCCGTTCTCCCGGTGAGGTAGCTTTCACGCGCTGTGCGGAGCGCCACGAGGAGCGGGTTTGCGCGAGTTCACCAACCCCCCGTTGGCGTCGGCGCCGCCGGTGGGCGGCCTGGCCGACGTCGTCTTCGAGTACGCCCAGGAGGACCCGACATACATCGCGCTCGGTCGTAAGGACGAGCAGGGCCAGTGGCGCGACATGACCTCCGCCGAGTTCCGTGACGAGGTCCTCGCGCTGGCGAAAGGGCTGCTGGCGCAGGGCATCCGGTTCGGCGACCGGGTCGCCATCATGTGCCGTACGCGCTACGAGTGGACCCTGTTCGACTACGCGCTGTGGACCGTCGGCGCCCAGGTCGTCCCCGTCTACCCGACCTCCTCCGCCGAGCAGGTCTTCTGGATGCTGTACGACTCCCAGTGCACGGCCGCCATGGTCGAACACGAGGACCACGCGATGACCATCGCCACGGTCATCGACCGGCTGCCCCAGCTGCGCCGGCTCTGGCAGCTGGACGTGGGCGCGGTGCAGGAGTTGTACGCGTCGGGCGCACAGCTCGACGACGAGGTGGTGCACCGGCACCGGCGGGCGGTGACGCCCGAGTCGGTCGCGACGATCATCTACACCTCCGGCACGACGGGCCGGCCCAAGGGCTGTGTCATCTCGCACGCCAACTTCATGGTCGAGGCGGACACGGTCATCGAGCGCTGGGCGCCGCTGTTCAAGTCCCGCAAGGGCGACGAGGCGGCGACGCTGCTGTTCCTGCCGCTCGCCCACGTCTTCGGGCGGATGGTGCAGGTCGCGGGTATCCGCGGGAAGGTCAAGTTCGGTCATCAGCCGCAGCTCAACGCGGCCGTCCTGCTGCCCGACCTCGCCGCCTTCCAGCCGACCTTCTTCCTCGCGGTGCCGTACATCTTCGAGAAGGTCTTCAACGCGAGCCGGCGCAAGGCCGAGCGCGAGGGCAAGGCCGGCCCGTTCGAGAAGGCCGTCGAGGTCGCCGTGAAGTACGCGGACGCGATGGAGGCGCGGGCCTGGGGCATCGGGCCCGGCCCGTCGGCGGGGCTGCGGATGCAGCACCAGTTCTTCGACAAGGTCGTCTACGGCAAGATCCGGGAGGCGATGGGCGGCCGGATCAAGTACGCGATGTCCGGCGGCTCGGCGATGGACCGGCGGCTCGGGCTGTTCTTCGCGGGCGCGGGCGTCCACATCTTCGAGGGGTACGGCCTGACGGAGTGCACGGCGGCCGCCACGGCCAACCCGCCCGAGCGCACCCGGTACGGCACGGTCGGCCAGGCCATCCCGGGCATGACCGTGCACATCGCGGACGACGGCGAGATCTGGCTGCGCGGCCCCAACGTCTTCCAGGGCTATCTGAACAACCCGAAGGCCACCGACGAGACCCTGCACGACGGCTGGCTCGCCACCGGCGACCTGGGCTCCCTCGACGAGGACGGCTATCTCACCATCACCGGGCGCAAGAAGGAGATCCTGGTGACCTCGGGCGGCAAGAGCGTCTCGCCCGCGATCCTGGAGGAGCGGGTGCGCGACCATCCGCTGGTCGCCCAGTGCATCGTCGTCGGCAACGACCGTCCGTACATCGCCGCCCTGGTCACCCTCGACGGGGAGGCCGTCGAGCACTGGCTCCAGATGCACGGCAAGGCCAGGCTGTCACCGGCCGAACTGGTGCGCGACCCGGAGCTGGAGACCGAGGTGCGGCGGGCGGTGGTCGCCGCCAACACCCTGGTCTCGCAGGCCGAGTCGATCCGTACGTTCCGGATCCTCGCGCACCAGTTCACCGAGGAGCACGGGTTGTTGACGCCGTCGCTGAAGCTGAAGCGGAAGGCGATCGAGAAGGCGTACATCACCGAGGTGGAGGCGTTGTACCGGGCGTGAGACCCCACCGGGCGGGACCGGGCGCGAGACCCCACCGGGCGTGAGCCCGCCCGGTCCTGTCGGCCGGACTCGCCTCAGGGGTCAGACCAGTTGGTAGCCCCGCATGTTCCGCAGCAGCATGTGGCAGTTCTGCAGGGAACCCGAGGTGTCGCCGAGGGCGCGGTAGATGCCCCACTTGGGGCGCAGCCGGTCGGCGAGGAAGGTGTCGACGCCCGTGCGGGAGACGTCGACGAGGGTGGTCGAGCCCTTCTTGAGGATCCAGCGCACCGAACCGGCCGAGCCATTGCCGACCTCGACCCTGAAGTCGACGTCGACCCAGGAG
The DNA here is from genome assembly GCF_036346855.1 of Streptomyces europaeiscabiei. Taxonomy (NCBI): domain Bacteria; kingdom Bacillati; phylum Actinomycetota; class Actinomycetes; order Kitasatosporales; family Streptomycetaceae; genus Streptomyces; species Streptomyces europaeiscabiei. The sequence continues at coordinate 8,634,217 of NZ_CP107841.1, read as the reverse complement.
TTGTGCAGGGGCACCAGGTCGGTGCGGCCGACGAGGATGTTGTCGATCGGCAGCCTCAGCTCGATGGTCTGCGCACCGTTCACCCGGCGCAGCGACTGCACGACGAGGGGCGAGGTGCCCGCGCCGGGCTGCTTCATCTGCATGATGTGCGTGAAACTCGTCGTCGCCTTCAGCGAACTCGGCAGGTACATCCCGTAGGTGACCCGCCAGGTCTGGCCCTCGGTCCAGCGGAGGAAGCCGCTGCCCGTGCGCAGGCCGGTGACCTCGTGGCGCTGACGGTCGGTGGAGGTGTCCCGGTCGACGGTGTGCATGTCGAACCGCCAGGTGTCGCCGGTGGCGTGAATGTGCGGCGAGGCGGAGGTGTGCGAGTCGGCGCGGTCGTCCTCCAGGGTCTCGAAGGCCCGCAGCCCGTCGGTGCTCGCCGAGGGGGACCACTTCAACTGCCAGGAGGCGGCGTGCGCGGCAGGGGCCGGCAACCCGGCAGCGGCCGCGGCGGTGCCGCCGAGCGCGGCACCGAGGAGGTTCCTTCGTGTGGGGGTCATGAGCCATCCATTCACGTATGTGATCAGAATTCACCGACGTGCGTCGCGGCAGGGAACAGACTCCACGCGTGACCGTGCTCGGTCAATGGTCCAGACCGATACTCTTGAACCGTCGGATCCGTTTCCGGCCATTCTGCGATTCGGGACGCGAGCGGTCCGCTCAGGAATGCATCGTGCTCCGTGATCGTTGACGATGGGAAGTACCAACCGACCGACCTAAGGATCGAGAGCTCGTGAGCAGCAAGGTCCCCCCGATCATCCTGAACAACGGCGTCGAGATGCCCCAGCTGGGCTTCGGCGTGTGGCAGGTGCCGGACGACGAGGCCGAGCAGGCGGTCACCACCGCGCTGGAGGCCGGCTACCGCAGCATCGACACGGCCGCGATCTACGGCAACGAAAAGGGCACCGGCAAGGCCATCGCCACGGCCGGCGTGGCCCGCGAGGACCTCTTCGTCACCACCAAGCTCTGGAACAGCGACCAGGGCTACGACTCCACCCTCCGCGCCTTCGACGAGTCCCTGGACAAGCTCGGCCTGGAGTACGTGGACCTGTATCTGATCCACTGGCCGCTGCCGGCCCGCGGCACGTTCGTCGACACGTTCAAGGCGTTCGAGAAGCTCTACGCGGACGGCCGCGCGAAGGCCATCGGTGTCTCCAACTTCCTTCCGGAGCACCTGGACACGCTGATCGAGGCCACGAACGTCATTCCGGCGGTCAACCAGATCGAGCTGCACCCGCACCTCCAGCAGCTCGCGGCCCGCGAGTACCACGCGGAGCAGGGCATCGCCACCGAGGCCTGGTCGCCGCTCGGCCAGGGCAAGGGGCTCCTGGAGGTCCCGGCGGTCATCGCGATCGCGCAGAAGCACGGCCGCACCCCGGCCCAGGTGGTCCTGCGCTGGCACCTCCAGTTGGGCAACGTGGTCATCCCCAAGTCCGTGACCCCGTCCCGCATCAAGGAGAACATCGAGGTCTTCGACTTCTCCCTGGACACCGAGGACATCGCCGCGATCAGCGCGCTGAACGAGGACCGTCGCATCGGTCCGGACCCGGCGACGTTCAACCAGGCCTGAGAGCGAGCCCATGGCTGACGCCTGCTCACCGAGAGCACGAAGACAGCGGAGACCGCCCGTCGGATGATTCCCGGCGGGCGGTCTCGTGCGTGCGGACAGTGCCGCTGTCCAGCTCCGGCGCGGGGCCGCTCTCCAGCTCCGGGGCGGGGTGGCCCGTCCGGCGTGAGCGCGGGTCCCGGTCCGGGACGAGCGTGACCTGCCGGTGGGACATCCGGTCCTCGATGAGCGCACGGTCACCGGCGAGGCGCACGATCACGACTCCGGGGCGCCGCGGCCCGTGCAGCCGGTCCCGGTACGCGCGCTCGACCGCGGAAACAGCCGACCACCCCGCCGAACCCGTCCCGGCCGTGCGCCCACGCAACGATGACGTCCGGCCACGGCCTCCGGTCCGCGTCGTCCAGTGGTGTCCCGGCCGACATCCCTCCCCCGTCCGGGGTCAGCGCGGTCCCGGTCCTGGCCCGACCTGGCCGTGGCCCCCGGTCCCGGTCCCGGTCGGGCGTGGTCTCAGACCGGCTGGCCGATCGGGCGTACGACCACGGTGTTGACGTCGACCCCGGCCGGCTGGCGGATCGCCCAGACCACGGAGTCGGCGATCTGGTCGGCGGTGAGGAGATGGCCGGGCGGAAGGCTTCCGTAGTTGTCCCAGAACGGGGTCTCCACGCGGCCGGGCGCGATCAGGGTCACCCCCACACCCCACTCGGTGACCTGCCGCCGGGTGTTCTCGGCGAGCCCGGTGACGGCCCACTTCGTCGCCCCGTAGATGTTGCCGGGCCCGTGGATGAAGCCGGCGACGCTGCCGACCAGCATGATCCGGCCCCGGGTCTCCTTGAGGGCGTCGATGGCGGCCCTGATGAGCAGGGCCGGGCCCAGCACGTTGGTCAGCACCATCTCCGTCCACCCGGCGGGGTCCCCCTCGGCGACGGTGTCATGGGTGGCGAACCCGGCGTTGGCGAGGACGGTGTCGATCCGCCCGAACTCCTTCAGCGTGGTGTCCACCGCCGCCTGGACGTCCGCGTACTCGGCCGCGTTGCCCGGAATGGTCAACAGCCCCTCCGGATCGCCCAGTTCGGCGGCGAACGCACGCAACCGCTCGGCCCCGCGCCCGGTGACGGCCACCCGGTGGCCGTGGCCGAGCAACTGCCGGGCTACCGCGGCTCCGATACCGGTGCCGCCACCGGTGATGAGCGCGACCGGAGCTTCGGACATGGCTACCCCCTCTTGACGCGGATCGGCCGGCTCGGATCCGGCCGACGGGTGGAGTCCACCACTTGAAGCGCTCTCGAAGTCAAGAGCCGCAGGCGGCCGGGGCCCTGCCGGAAATCACCGCCGGGCCACGTGAACCGTGTGGGCCGCGAGGACGAAGAGGTCCGTGCGGTGGTACAGGCTCGCCTTGTCGTCGGGGTCGAGGAGCCGGTCGACGGTCGCGAGGTCGGAGGCGTCGAGGAAGTCCGCGAGCATTCCCCGGCCGCGCTGGAACTGGGCCACGGCGTACGCGCGGGCGGCTTCGGGGACGGGGGCCGGGATGTCCAGCAGGAAGGTGTGGGACGTGGCGTCACGCAGGCCGACGGCGGTGAGCAGCCCCGGCCAGTCCTCGGTCTCCGTGACGCTGCCGGGCACCGCGGCCCGCATCTCGGAGAACCACCGGTCCTCGGCCGCGTCGAGCCTGGACTGCAGTCCGGGGCGGCCGATTCCGATGTCACGGGGCAGGAACCGGCTGGGCAGCCCGCCCTCGACGAGGGCCACCATGCCGCCGGGGGCGAGGCGTTCGGCGAAGGCGGCGAGGGCGGCGCGCTGGTCGCCGAGGTGATGCAGGCTACGGCTGGCCCACAGCAGGTCGACGGGGTAGTCCAGGTCGTCCAGACCGCCCGGCAGTTCGGCCTCCACGATGTCGAACCGGTCGGCGAGACCCAGGCGTTCGGCACGGGCGCGGGCCCGCTCCAGCAGGGGCCCGGAGCCGTCCAGGGCGACGACCCTGGCGCCGGGGAACTCCTCGGCCAGCAGACAGCTCACGACCCCCGGGCCGCTGCCGACGTCGACGACCAGACCCGGTTCGGGCCGGCGGGCGGCCACCCAGGCGGCGGCCCGTCGGTTCAGCGGCGCGAACAGCTCCGCCTGTCCCTCCAGGTGCTCGGCCAGCTCGGCCCAGTCGATGTCGGTGTGGTCGTGACCGCCGTGACGGTGGCCGTGGTCGTGGCCCTGCTCGTGCCGACCCTGGCCGTGGTGGTGCTGTCCCATGACGTGGAGCCTCTCTTCCGGGTGCCGTCAGCTTGCTCCGACGCACCGGAGAACGGCCACTCCCCTTGCCGTATCGGCAAATCCTTTGTGCCGATTCAGTCCTTCTCCGCCACTCGGTAGACGCACACGTTCACGCCCGCGCCGCTGGTGGTGGTGGAGACCAGCTCCAGGGTGTGTTGGCGCCGTCGCCGGGGAAGATCGTCTTTTCCGCCGCCGAGGACGACCGGCATGACGATCAGGACGAGCTCCTCGGCGAGGCCCTCGTGCAGGAGGGTGCGGGCGAGGGTGGGGCTGCCCATCACGAGCAGGTCGCCACCGCTGGTCTCGCGCAGCTCACGGATGCGGGCGACGGCGTCCTCGCCGGGGATGCGCGTGGTGTTCTCCCAGGCCGGTCCGGAGTCGGTGAGGGTGGCGGACACGACGTACGTGCGGATGGAGTTCATCCGGTCGGCTGGGGGTCCCCCCGCTTGCGGGGGAGGATCGCCGGCACGGTCGGGCCACGCCCCGGCCATGCCCTTCCAGGTGCGGCGTCCGTACAGCAGCGCGTCGGCCTTCTCCAGCGCGGCGTCCCAGGCGCCACCGACGACCTCCGGGTCGAAGGACGGGTGGGTCCAGCCGCCATGGGCGAACCCGCCCTCGGTGTCCTCGTCGGGGCCGCCGGGCGCCTGTACGACACCGTCCAGGCTCATGAACTCACAGATCACGAGGCGCTTGGGGTTCTCTTTCCTCGTACTGTCACGGGTCTCTCGTACTGTCACGGGCTCACGGCGACGAAGACCGCCGCGTCGCCCGGAACTCATCGCACCCGCCCGCCTCCGCCATCGTGATGTGGCTCATACAGACGTGCCGCTGGCCCGCCAGGGGGTGGGGGAAGTGTGGCTGACCCCTGGCGGACCGGTTCTACCGAGCGGACTCAGAGCGCGGGGTACGCGTTCTGCATCAGCTGCTGGAACTGGGCGGAGAACCAGTGCCCGGAGATCGGCGCGTTCGCCAGGGCACCGGACATGTTGTTGTTGTTGCGCGGGTTGCCCGTGTACGTCGGGTCGCACATGCGGTCGAAGCCCTTGCCCTCGTTGTTCGGGATGGCGGAGCTGGACCCGTCGGACTCACCCGGCGGCTTCATCCACACATAGGCGTCGATCCCGGCTTCGGGGGAGGCCTTCGGACGCTCGCCGAGGCCGGCTCCGGACTGGTTGCACCAGTTGCCCGTGTTGAAGCGACGGTCGTAGCGGCCGCCGTCGACGTAGGTGTCCACGCTGGTCGTGGCGCCGGGACCGGTGGGCCGGGCGCTGCCGCCCCAGCCGTTCCTGGAGGTGTCGATCAGCATGCCGATGTTCGAGTTGAAGCCGACCGAGACGAGCTGGTTGCGGAAGGCCTGGGCGAAGGACAGCTCGTCGACATAGCGGTTCCAGTCGACCCACTTCGACTCGCGGACCGACTTGCCGGCCACGGAGCCGTTGATGGAGAAGTTGTTCTCCTTGAGGGCGCTGTAGTTCGCCGTGTTGGTGATGAAGCCGTGGACGTCGTTGACCGTGGCGCCCTCGGCGGTCGCCGCCTCCTTGAACGTGGTGGCGGAGGCACCGAAGTTGTCGTCCCAGCCGATCCAGCCGTGGTGGCCGGCGTCGACGTAGTTGTAGACGTTCCCCACGTCACCGAGCTTGTTGAGCGCGTAGCCGACGCCCTTGACGTAGTTGCCGTTGGCCTTCATCACATCGCACTGGGGGGTGGCCGTCGGGCGGCTGCCGGTGTTGGTGACGAGGTTGGGCAGCGAGTCGATCTCGACGGTCGTGACGATGCGCAGGCCGGCGTACTTCGAGTCGGCGAGGATGGCCGCGATCGGGTCGATGTACTCGGTCCTGTAGCGGCCGATCTCCGTCGGGCCCAGCTCGCCGTTGGAGGCGAGGGCCGCGCAGTCACGGCCGGGCAGGTTGTAGATCACCAGCTGGATGGCCAGCTCGCCCGAACCCTTCTGCCGCAGCGCCTCGTCGAGGTGGTCGCGCAGGCCCATGCCGCTGCCCACGCCCTCGATGGCGGCGATCCGGTCCAGCCAGACGCCCGTCGGCTGGCTGGAGATCCGGCTGCCGCCCGGCTCGGCGGCGGCCTTCGCGGACCACTCCGGGTTCACGTACACCTTGGCGCCGGAGTACGGGTTGTCCACCTTCGTGCCCGGTGTGCCCGGGTCCGTGCCACCGCCGCCGTCGTCGACGTTGCAGGTCACGCCGTCGAGCGTGAAGGTCGTCGGCAGGGCGTTGGTGCCGCTGTAGGAGGCCTGGAAGCCGAAGCTGACCGAACCGCCGGTCGCCAGCGTGCCGTTGTACGTCTCGTTGGCGGCGGTCACCGACGTACCGCTCTGCGTGATCCGGGAGTTCCAGCCGTTGGTGACCTGCTGGTTGCCCGCATAGGACCACTTCACGGCCCAGGACGACTTCGCGGCACTGTTGTTGGTGATCGTGACGGCGGTGGTGAAGCCGGTGGACCACTGGTTCTGCACCTTGTAGTCGACCGTGCAGGGGATCGCCTGGACGCCGGCGTCGTCCGGTACGGCGGCCATGGCGGGTCCGGCGGCGCCGGCGACCAGCGCCAACGCAGCCAGGAGTGCTGTTCTGGTACGGCTCATGAGTGCGGGTTTCCTCTTCCGTAGTGGGGTGTACGAGGAGGAGTCGTCGCGCTGTCGCCGAGGCGAGTAAAAGACCTGAACGCTGGGGGTGTGCTCTGAGCGTCCCTCGCAGCTCGGACACGTCTGGGAAGTACGCGTCGACTGGTGGAACCGCTCCCACTGGTGCTGGTGAAGGTAGCGCCAAGTGACGGTAAAAGACAGAGGTGTTGCGTTATTGCGCCCGCTGAATCTTTTCGCCCTGATCGAATCTTTTCGACTCTTCAAACACCTTGACCCCTTGCGCCCTCCTCCTCAATATGGGAGCGCTCCCACTGGTTCAAGGCTTGTTGTTGCCGCTCCGCCCCCACCTTCGCTAGAGCCGCACGGAAGGAACCAGAGCATGCACCCCAGACGGAGACGCCGTGCCTCGCGGCGCATGTGGACGGCCGTGGTCGCGGCCCTCGCCCTCCCCTTGACGATGCTCGGCACCGGATCGACTCCCGCGAGTGCCGCGGCGGTCGCCTGCAACGTCGACTACAAGACCAATGACTGGGGCTCCGGTTTCACCGCCGAGCTGACGATCACCAACCGGGGCACGGAGGCCATCAACGGCTGGACCCTGACGTACGCCTACGCGGGCAACCAGACACTCACCAACGGCTGGAGCGGCACCTGGTCGCAGTCCGGCAAGGCGGTGACCGCGAAGAACGCGTCCTGGAACGGCGCGATCGCCGTCGGGGCCGCGGTGACCACCGGCGCCCAGTTCACGTACAGCGGCACGAACACCGCGCCGACCTCCTTCGCGATCAACGGCACCACGTGCGTGGGCGCGCACCAGCCGCCGATCACGGTGCTGACCAGCCCGGCGCCGGGCGCGGTGTACTCGCAGGGCACCGCGGTGCCGATGGCGGCCACCGCCGCCGCGGCGGACAACGCGACGGTCACGAAGGTCGAGTTCTACGACGACACCACCCTGCTGGGCACGGACACGACCTCGCCGTACACGTACTCGGCCACGGGATTGACCGTGGGCAGTCATTCGCTGGTGGCCAAGGCGTACGACAGCCTGGGCGCGTCGGCGAGCTCGACACCGGTCGGCATCACGGTCGCCTCGGGTCCCGCCGTGGTGGTCTCGCCGACCCAACTGGGCGTGCGCCAGGGCCAGTCGGGTACGTACGACGTGAAACTTTCGACACAGCCGTCCGGCAACGTGACGGTGACCACCGCGCGGGCGTCCGGCAACACCGGGCTCTCCGTGACGGGCGGCGCGTCGCTGACCTTCACCTCGTCGAACTGGAACACCGCGCAGAAGGTGACCATCGGCGCCAACGCGTCCGGCACCGGTTCGGCGGTCTTCGACTCGACGGCCACCGGCCATGCCAAGGCCTCGGTGACCGTGACCCAGCTGGCCGCGTCGAGCACGTACGACGAGCGCTTCCTGGAGATGTACGGCAAGATCACCAACCCGGCGAACGGCTACTTCTCCCCCGAGGGCATCCCGTACCACTCGGTGGAGACGCTGATCGTCGAGGCGCCGGACCACGGTCATGAGACCACGTCGGAGGCGTACAGCTACCTCCTGTGGCTGCAGGCCATGTACGGCAAGGTGACGGGTGACTGGTCCAAGTTCAACGGGGCCTGGGACATCATGGAGAAGTTCATGATCCCGACCCACGCCGACCAGCCGACCAACTCCTTCTACAACGCCTCCAAGCCGGCGACGTACGCCCCCGAGCACGACACCCCCAACGAGTATCCGGCGCAGCTCAACAACGGAGTCTCGGTCGGCTCGGACCCCATCGCCGCGGAGCTGAAGAGCGCGTACGGCACGGACGACGTCTACGGCATGCACTGGCTGCAGGACGTCGACAACGTCTACGGCTACGGCAACTCGCCCGGCAAGTGCGAGGCGGGCCCGGCCGACACCGGACCGTCGTACATCAACACCTTCCAGCGCGGGCCGCAGGAGTCCGTGTGGGAGACCGTCCCGCAGCCCACCTGCGACCAGTTCAAGTACGGCGGCAGGAACGGGTACCTGGACCTGTTCACCGGTGACGCGTCGTACTCGAAGCAGTGGAAGTTCACCAACGCGCCGGACGCCGACGCGCGTGCCGTGCAGGCCGCGTACTGGGCGGACATCTGGGCCAAGGAACAGGGCAAGGGCGCCGATGTCTCCGCGACCATCGGCAAGGCCGCGAAGATGGGCGACTATCTGCGCTACGCGATGTACGACAAGTACTTCAAGAAGATCGGGAACTGTGTGGGGCCGACCAGCTGCCCCGCGGGCACCGGCAAGGACGCCTCCCACTACCTTCTCAACTGGTACTACGCGTGGGGTGGCGCCACCGACACCAACGCCGGCTGGGCCTGGCGGATCGGCTCCAGCCACACGCACGGCGGCTACCAGAACCCGCTGGCCGCGCACGCCCTCGCCAACTACGCCCCGCTGAAGCCCAAGTCGACGACCGGGCAGGCGGACTGGGCCAAGTCCCTCGACCGGCAGATCGAGTTCTACCGCTGGCTGCAGTCCAACGAGGGCGGCATCGCGGGCGGCGCCACCAACAGCTGGGCGGGGCGGTACGCCACTCCCCCGGCCGGGACGCCGACCTTCTACGGCATGTTCTACGACGAGAAGCCGGTGTACCACGACCCGCCGTCCAACCAGTGGTTCGGCTTCCAGGCGTGGTCCATGGAGCGGGTCGCCGAGTACTACCAGCAGACGGGGAACGCCGCCGCGAAGACCGTCCTCGACAAGTGGGTCGACTGGGCGCTCTCCAAGACGACGATCAACCCGGACGGCACCTACCGGATTCCGTCCACGCTGCAGTGGTCCGGCGCACCCGACACCTGGAGCGCGTCAAGTCCCGGCGCGAACGCGGGACTTCATGTCACCGTCGCCGACTACACCGACGACGTGGGCGTGGCGGCCGCGTACGCCAAGACACTGACGTACTACGCCGACCGCTCCGGTGACGCCGACGCGGCCCGGGTCGCGAAGGCGCTGCTGGACGGCATGTGGGACCACCACCAGGACGGGCTCGGGATCGCCGTCTCGGAGACCCGGTCCGACTACAACCGGTTCGACGACCGGGTGTACGTGCCCAGTGGGTGGACCGGGACGATGCCGAACGGGGACACGATCAACTCGTCGTCCACCTTCGACTCGATCCGTTCGTTCTACGAGGACGATCCGGCCTGGTCGAAGATCGAGGCGTATCTCGCCGGTGGCGCCGCGCCCTCGTTCACGTATCACCGGTTCTGGGCTCAGGCGGACATCGCCTTGGCCATGGGTTCGTACGCGGAGCTCCTGGAGTAGAGCCGCCTGGTTCGTATGACGGCCGACGGCCGTCTGTGGCCGGTCGCGCAGTTCCCCGCGCCCCTTCAAGGGCGCGGGGTGCTGCGCCCTTTTCTGAGAACTTCCCCCCACTCGTCAGGAGAGGACCCCCCACGGTGCGAAGAACCCGCATCCTCACCACCGTCCTGGCTCTCGCGGCCGGCCTTCTCGCCGGATCCCCACCCGCGCTGGCCGCCGAGAAGGCCGACAAGTCGGTGTCCATCGCCGCCGACACCTACACCTGGAAGAACGCCCGCATCGACGGCGGTGGCTTCGTGCCCGGCATCGTCTTCAACCGCAAGGAGCGGAACCTCGCGTACGCCCGTACGGACATCGGCGGGGCCTATCGCTGGGTGGAGGCGTCGAAGACGTGGACTCCGTTGCTCGACTCGGTCGGCTGGGACAACTGGGGGCACACGGGTGTCGTGAGCCTGGCCTCCGACTCGGTCGACCCGAACAAGGTGTACGTGGCGGCCGGTACGTACACCAACAGCTGGGACCCGGGGAACGGGGCGGTCCTTCGTTCGTCCGACCGGGGCGCGAGCTGGCAGAAGACCAACCTGCCGTTCAAGCTGGGCGGGAACATGCCGGGCCGGGGCATGGGCGAGCGCCTCGCCGTGGACCCGAACCGGAACAGCGTGCTGTATCTGGGCGCGCCGAGCGGTAAGGGGCTGTGGCGGTCGACGGACTCGGGGGTCACCTGGTCGCAGGTGACGAACTTCCCGAACGTCGGCAACTACGTGGCCGATCCGTCCGACACTAGCGGGTACTCCAGTGACAACCAGGGCATCGTCTGGGTCACCTTCGACGAGACCACCGGTACGTCCGGGAACGCCACGAAGACCCTCTACGTCGGGGTCGCCGACAAGGACAACGCCGTCTACCGCTCGACGGACGCGGGCGCGACCTGGTCGCGGGTGGCCGGGCAGCCGACCGGCTATCTGGCCCACAAGGGAGTCCTCGACGCGACGAACGGCCATCTGTACCTGTCGTACAGCGACAAGGGCGGGCCGTACGACGGCGGCAAGGGCCAGCTGTGGCGGTACGCGACCGCGACGGGCAGCTGGACGAACATCAGCCCGGTGGCGGAGGCCGACACGTACTACGGCTTCAGCGGGCTGACCGTCGACCGGCAGGATCCGGGCACGGTCATGGCGACGGCGTACAGCTCCTGGTGGCCGGACACACAGATCTTCCGCTCGACGGACAGCGGCGCGACCTGGACCAAGGCGTGGGACTATTCGTCCTATCCGAACCGCTCGAACCGCTTCACCATGGATGTCTCGTCCTCCCCCTGGCTGACCTGGGGCGCGAACCCGTCACCGCCGGAGCAGACCCCCAAACTCGGCTGGATGACCGAGGCGTTGGAGATCGACCCGTTCGACTCCGGCCGGATGATGTACGGGACGGGCGCGACGATCTACGGAACGGAGAACCTGGGGAACTGGGACAGCGGCGGCCAGTTCACGATCAGACCGATGGTGCAGGGCCTGGAGGAGACGGCCGTCAACGACCTGGCCTCGCCCCCGTCCGGCGCCCCGCTGCTCAGCGCGCTCGGTGACATCGGCGGCTTCCGGCACACGGATCTGACCAAGGTCCCGTCGATGATGTTCACACAGCCGAACTTCACGACGACGACCAGCCTGGACTACGCCGAGTCCAACCCGAACACGGTCGTCCGGGTCGGCAATCTGGACTCGGGCCCGCACATCGCCTTCTCCACGGACAACGGCGCCAACTGGTTCGCGGGCACCGACCCGTCGGGCGTGAGCGGCGGCGGTACGGTCGCGGCGGCCTCGGACGGCAGCCGGTTCGTGTGGAGCCCGGCGGGCACGGGCGTGCGGTACGCGACGGGCTTCGGCAACTCGTGGTCGGCGTCGAGCGGCATCCCGGCAGACGCGATCGTGGAGTCCGACCGGGTCGACCCGAAGACCTTCTACGGCTTCAAGTCCGGGAAGTTCTACTTCAGCACGGACGGCGGAGCCACCTTCACCGCGTCGAACGCGACCGGCCTCCCGAGCGGCGACAGCGTGCGCTTCAAGGCGCTGCCCGGTGCGAAGGGTGACGTGTGGCTGGCGGGCGGCGCGACCGACGGCGCCTACGGTCTGTGGCACTCGACGGACGGCGGCGCCACCTGGACCAAGCTCTCGGGCGTCGAGCAGGCCGACACGATCGGCTTCGGCAAGGCGGCGACGGGAGCCTCGTACCAGACCCTCTACACCAGCGCCAAAATCGGCGGCGTACGCGGCATCTTCCGTTCGACCGACAAGGGCGCGACCTGGACCCGGATCAACGACGACGCCCACCAGTGGGGCTGGACGGGGGCGGCGATCACGGGTGACCCGAGGGTGTACGGGCGGGTCTACGTGTCGACGAACGGGCGCGGGGTCGTCTACGGCGACTCCTCCGACACGGGCGGCGGGGGCGGCGGTACGGATCCGGAACCCGAGCCGACGGGAGCCTGCGCGGTGACGTACAAGGTCACCAACGAGTGGTCAGGAGGCTTCCAGGCGGACGTGCAGCTGTCCAACACGGGCACGAGCGCGTGGACCGGCTGGTCCCTCGGCTGGACCTTCCCGAACGGCCAGAGCGTCTCCCAGATCTGGAACGCCACCCACACCCAGTCCGGTTCGGCGGTCACGGCCAGGAACATCGGCTGGAACGGCACCGTGGCGGCCGGTTCGTCGGTGAGCTTCGGCTTCACCGGAAGCCGGTCGGGGGCGAACGGCAGACCGACCGCGTTCAAACTCGGTGACCAGTCCTGCACGGTGACCTGACACCCGCGCAGGACGAGGCGAGGGCGCGCGCCTGGGTCGGGCGCGCGCCCTCTTCGCATGCTCCGATGTGTCTGCGATCTTCGAGCCGTACATCTCGATACATCGACATGTTCATGCCTAACATGGAAAGCCGTTCCACACTGTTGTGCGCACGACTCGCCCGGAAGCCGCCGCAGAAGGAGCCCCTGTGCCGAACCACAGCCGAGTCACGCGTCGCCTCAGCCTGCAGACCGCGCTCGCCGCTGCGGTTCTGCTGCCCCTGTCCCACGCCGGGTTGTCCGCCGAACCAGCCGTCGCGGCGGACGCGGCGGAGGAGCCGGCCGTCCCCCGTCTCGACGTCATGTCGTTCAATCTGCGCTACGCGAACACCACCCGGCCCAACAGCTGGGCCGTGCGCAGGCCGGTGATGCGGGCACTCCTGCGGCAGGAGGCACCCCATGTCATCGGCACCCAGGAAGGTCTCCACCGGCAACTGCTCGACATCGAGACCGACCTCGGACCGGACTACCGCTGGATCGGCACCGGACGCGCGGGCGGCAACCGGGACGAGTTCATGGCGGTCTTCTACGACACCCGCCGACTCGCGCCCGTCGAGTACCAGCACTTCTGGCTCTCCGACACCCCGGACGTGCCCGGGTCGAACACCTGGGGCGGCGGCTCCATCCGTATGGTCACCTGGGTCAGATTCCGCGATCTGCGGGACGGCGACAGACAGTTCTACGTCCTCAACACCCACCTCGACAACGCCGGCCAGTACGCCCGCGAGCGCGCCGCGGCCCTGATCGCCCGGCGTGTCGCCGGGTTCGACCCGTCGCTCCCCCTCGTCGTCACCGGGGACTTCAATGTCGCGGCCCACCGGAACGCGGTCTACGACACGATGCTGGGCGCCGGACTCGTCGACACCTGGGACACGACGGCGGAGCGCGGCGACCTCTACGCGACGTTCCACGGCTACCACCCGCTGACTCCTGGCGGCGACCGCATCGACTGGATCCTGACGAGGCCCGGTACCACGGCCCACCGGGCGGCCATCAACACCTTCGCGTCGAACGGCCAGTTCCCCAGCGACCATCTGCCCGTGCAGGCATCGCTGACACTGGGCTGACGAGCCCGCCGGAGTCCGTGGGCGGGCCGGGCTCCCGGCCGGCCCACGGACCGGTTCCCTACGGCGTGTACACCGTCGGCCGGGGCGCCGTCGGCATGTTGTGGCCGATGAAGAAGCTGGTGTGCGGGGGCTGGTTGTAGGCCGTGTTCTGCCAGGCCAGACCCGTGCGGTACATCGGGTCGTGCAGCAGGGTCGTGATCTTCGTGCCGGTCTCGACCGGCGTCGAGTAGATCCGCAGGGCCGTGTTGCCGCTGGTGCGCCAGACGACCTCCTCGCGCCAGTCGCCGAGGATGTCGCCGGAGAGCGCGGGGGTGGCCTTGGTGCCGTTGTTGGAGGAGACCCCGGAGCCGGTCAGCAGACGGGTGTCGGAGGAGGTGCCGTACTTGTCGATCCTGGTGCCGTCGAGGAGTTCGCGGACCGCGTCGCCGTCCCACCAGGACAGGAAGTTGACGGAGGAGGGCTCGCGGCCCTTCGTCGCGCCCGCCTCGTCGCGGACGGAGCTGTCGGAGGCGGACCACATCTCGGGCCCGTCGTTGCCCGCGTAGATGTCCCCTGCGACTCCCCGGCCGTTGTCGCAGCAGGCGGCGAGCTGCCAGCGGACCGCGCCGCTCGCGGGGTTGATGTACAGCTCGGCGGGCTGCGAGGTGGACTCGGAGACCTTGAAGTACTCCAGGCCGGAGGTGGACGCGTCGAGGTCGCCCAGGTGCTGGGCGTCGCCGTGGCCCGTCCTCGTGGTCCACAGGGCGTTGCCGTTGTCGTCCACGGCCATCGCGCCGTACACGATCTCGTCCTTGCCGTCGTTGTCGACGTCACCGACGGAGAGGCTGTGCGAGCCCTGCCCGTCGTAGCCCCGGCCGGTGTTGGTGGAGGAGCTGGTGTCGAAGGTCCAGCGGCGGGTGAAGGAGCCGTTCCGCCAGTCCCAGGCGGCGATCACGCTACGGGTGTAGTAGCCGCGCGCCATGATCAGGGAGGGGCGGGCACCGTCCAGATACGCCGTCCCGGCGAGGAAGCGGTCCACGCGGTTGCCGTACGAGTCGCCCCAGGACGAGACCGTGCCGCGGGCCGGGACGTAGTCCACGGTCTGCATCGCCCTGCCCGTCTGGCCGTTGAACATGGTCAGGTACTCGGGGCCGGACAGGATGTAGCCGCTGGAGTTGCGGTGGTCGGCTGAGGAGCTGCCGATGACCGTCCCCGCCCCGTCGACCGTGCCGTCCGCGGTCTTGGCGGCGATCTCCGCCTTCCCGTCGCCGTCGTAGTCGTACACCTGGAACTGCGTGTAGTGCGCGCCCGAGCGGATGTTGCGGCCCAGGTCGATACGCCACAGGCGGGTGCCGTCGAGCTTGACGCCGTCGATGATCGTGTTGCCGGTGTAGCCGGACTGGGAGTTGTCCTTGGCGTTCGTCGGCTGCCACTTCAGGACGAACTCCAGGGCGCCGTCGCCGTCGAGGTCGCCGACGGAGGCGTCGTTGGCCTCGTAGGTGTACGCGACGCCGTCCGGGGTGGTCCCGCCGGCGGGTGCGCTGATCGGCACGTCCTTGTAGCCGGTGCGGAGTTGGACCGCGTGCACCGAGTCGCCCTGCTCCACGCCGTTCACGATCGCGCGGACCGTGTAGTCGGCCTGGGCGGGGGCGCCGGAGTGGAAGTAGTTCGTCGAGCCGGTGACCGGGACCGGGTTGACCTTGGTACCGGCCCGGTAGACGTTGAACGACACGTCGTTCGGGTCGGTGCCCAGCCAGCGCCAGCTGACCAGATTGCCGCTGTCGACGTGCACGCTGACCACGCCCCGGTCGAGGCGCTCGACCTGGCGGGCGGTGGCGGCCTGGGCGGGCGTGCCGGTGAACGTGGTGAGTCCGGCGGCGACGAGGGCCGCTGTCACCAGCGAGCGCAGGGCTCGGCGTCTGTGGTGCCTGTGCGGGTGCTGCACGTGACGAACCTCCAGAAAGGACGGACGGGTTCCGCACTATCGGTCGCCGCCGGTCCCGGCCACGTTGCCGTACCTTTCGGCCAGTTCGGTCACGGTCCGGGCGATCGTCCCGCGCAGCCCGGCCGGTTCCAGCACCTCGACGTCCGCGCCCAGCCGCAGGAACTCACCGTGTGCGTGCTCGACGGACTCGATGGGCACGCTGACCGTGGTCCAGCCGTCGTCCCGGGGCCCCCGCCGCGACCTTCGTGGTGCTGCACCGGGGCGGTGACAGCGGGGCCCACCTCAACGCGTACAGCCGGGTGTGGGACAACGTCCCCCACTTCGGCGGCGCGGCGGCGGGCCAGCCGGTGCTCGGCTGCCCCGACGGCGACCCCGCCCTCCCCCACTTCTCGGCCTCGCTCGAACCGGCGGCACCCCCCTCGTCACTCCGACCGGCCGTGGATCGGCTGCGTCTGGGAACTCCAGCCGATCCAGCACGAACGCGACGCCTGGGTACGGCACGTCCTCGCCCCAGAAGTACCCGACCTCGACGCGTACGTGGCCGATTCCCTGCCCGGCGGAACCGCCGGTAGGGCCGCCGCCACCGGACACCGCGCGTGAGCGGCCCGTACGTCCTCGCGGCCGACGGTGTCCTGATCGCCGGCCGCTCTCACGCCTTGCGGAACGCCCGCAGGCTGAACTCCGGATCCGGGCGTGGCCGGTCCTGGTCGGGGAGGGCCGCGAGCCGTACCGCGTAGTCGTCGGCCAGCGGATCGCCGGGCGGGAGTGTGACGAACCAGCCGCGGCGCAGATCGGCGACGGTGCGGCGGGGGCTGCGGCCCTGGCCGCGCCCCGGAAAGCGGGCCTGCCCGGCGGCGCGCAGACCGTGCTCGTCGGCGTACCTCTCGACGGCCGCCGCGGGGTCCATGGCCGGGGCCCTGGGGCGGGGGGCCAGCACGGCGTCGATGTCGCTGCCCACGTTGTGGGAGGCGCCCTTGTCGACGGTGGTGACATAGACGCCGCCGGGGCGGAGCACGCGGGCGCACTCGCCGACCACGGCCCGTACGTCCTCGGGACCGCTGAGCAGATGCAGTAGCCACACGCTGGTGACGGCGTCGAACTCCCCCTCGCGGAAGGGGAGCCGGCGGCCGTCGCCGATGACGACGGAGCCGGGCAGCCGGACGGCGGCCCGGCTCGCCATCGCGTGGGTGAGGTCGAGGCCCGTGACCCGCATCCCGTCCCGTGCGGCCGCGAACCGCCGGGTCACGATCCCGGTGCCGCAGGCGATGTCGAGCAGTCGGCGGGTGCCCTCGGGGACGAGGCCCAGTACGGCGCGGGCGGCGGCCTCGGCCCGGGGCTCACCGCCGCGCAGGGCGTCGTAGTCACCGGCCTCCTTGTCGTAGTCCAGCACCCGCCTCAGCTCGCCCCGTGGCCCGGCGCGAGCGCCTCCACCCTGCGGGCCAGCTCGAAGTCCTTCTCGGTGACGGCGCCGCCCGCGCTGTGCGTGCTGATGGTCAGCGATACCGTGTTGTAGCCGAGGGTGAGGTCGGAGTGGTGGCCCAGCTCCTCCTGCGTCTGGGCGATGTGCACGACCAGCGCGGTCGCCGCGAAGTGCGAGCCCAGCCGGTAGGAGCGGGCGATCCGGCCCCCGTCCAGCGACCAGCCGGGCAGTTCCACGAGCCGGTCCTCGATCTCCTTCTGCGACAGGGGTTCGACGGGCATGGGCCCTCTCCTTCCGAGACGTCCCCTCCGTGACGTGCGGTCCCTTTCAGACTGCCACAGCCGAGCCGCCGAGTCCCTGGTCAGACACCTCCGCGAGCGTCAGATCCGTACGCACTCCGCCGCGAAGTCGTCCGCCAGCACCGTGATCGCGGCGCGGCCCTCCGTCGCCGCCACCCACTCCTGGGGCAGGCCGTGGTCACCGTGGTGGGCGCCCAGGAGGTTGCCGCAGAGGGAGCCGGTGGAGTCGCTGTCTCCGGAGTGGTTGACGGCCAGGAGCAGGGCCTCGGTGACACTGTGCGTGGCGAGGGCGCAGTACAGGCCCATCGCGAGCGCCTCCTCGGCGACCCAGCCGGCGCCGAGGGATTCGAGCTTCTCGGCGGTCGGGGCGCCCTCGCCGGCCAGGTCCAGGGCGCGGGTCAGGGCCGTGGTGGTCTCCTCGTGACCGGGGTGGCGGGCGAGCAGCCGCAGCGATCGGAGCACGGCGCCCTCCAGGGACTCGTCGGCCACCAGGTGGGCGACGATCGCGGCGAAGGCACCGGCCGCGTAGTAGCCGGTGGGGTGGCCGTGGGTCATCCGGGCCGACAGCACGGCTCGCTCGAACGCGGTCTCGGCCGACACGCGGGCCAGCCCGAAGGGGGCCGAGCGCATGACCGTGCCGCAGCCCTTGGAGTCCGGGTTGACGGGTCCGGGCCGCCCCGGCGGGACCGCCGGTTCGGACCGGTACGGCTTGGCGAGGCCGGACAGACAGGCGTTGCCCGGGGCGCGGCGGGCGTAGAGCCAGGGCTGGGCGGCGAGCCCGGAGACGGCGCGCGGGTCGGGGCCGGGCTGCCGCTGGGTGTCGAGCCAGCGGCCGTAGGCGCCCCGGACCAGCTCGGACCAGACGCCGTCGACGCCCTTGCGCCGCTCGTGCTGGTGGGCCTGGTGGAGTCCCTCGACGGTGAAGAGCGTCATCTGCGTGTCGTCGCTGACCCGCCCCACGACGCCGTCGCCGTCCGGCACGAGCCCGGTCACGCCCCGCTCGCCGTACGTGGACCGGATCTGCGGCAGCGAGGAGAACTCGACCGGATAGCCGAGCGCGTCCCCGACCGCGCCGCCCAGCAGGCACCCTCGTACCCGCGCCCGGTAGACGGCCGTCGCCTCCCAGGACGGGTTCCACGGGTTGTACACGAGCCACTCCTCGATCGCCTCGGTTACGTTCTTCGTATGACCATTGTCCCGACCGGTTCACCGGGTCCCCCCGCCGCCCCTTCCGACCTGGGCGTGGGCCCGCTGCTGCGAGCCTGGCGGGAGCAACGGCGGGTCAGTCAGCTGGAGTTGGCGCTGCGGGCCGGTTCGTCGGCGCGGCACATCAGCTTCGTCGAGACGGGCCGCTCCCGCCCGAGCGAGGAGATGGTGCTGCGGCTCGCCGAGCACCTGGACGTACCGGTGCGGGAGCGCAACGCGCTGCTCCTCGCGGCCGGTTACGCCCCGCGCTACCCGGAGACCCCTCTGGACGACCCGTCGATGGCCGCGCTGCGCGAGGGCGTGGAACGGCTGATCCAGGGCTACGAGCCGTATCCGGCGCTGGTGATGAACGCGACGTACGAGGTCATGGCCGCCAACCGGGGCATCGTCATGCTGCTGGACGGGGTCTCCGAGGCGCTTCTCGCGCCGCCCGTCAACGCGATGCGGCTGACTCTCCACCCCGAGGGGATGGCGCCGCGCATCCGCAATCTGCGTGCCTGGCGCGGGCACCTTCTGGAGCAGATGGAACGCCAGGTCGCGCTGCACCGCTCGGAGCCGTTGCGCACGCTGTACGAGGAGGTGGCGGCGTACCCGCTGCCGCCGGGCACGCCCGACGAGGAACCGGATGAGGAACCCGGCGCGCGGGCGAGTGCCTACTTCGCGTTGCCGATGCGGATCGAGCACGAGGGCCGGGTGCTGTCCTTCATCTCCTCGGTCTCCACGTTCAACACCCCCATGGACGTGACCGTGGCCGAGCTGGCCATCGAGACGTTCCTCCCGGCCGACCCGGCGACGGTCAAGTACCTCCACTCGCTGTTGTCCTGACGTCCCCTCAGCGGTCGGCCGCGCGCAGGGCGACGTACTGGACCGCCGCGAACCCGGCCACGGTCAGCGCCTGCGTCAGGGTCCACACCGCGCCCGCCGTGCTCGGCGTCAGCCACAGCACCAGGGCGACGAGGCTGAGGACCGACCAGGCGAGGTTGGCCCCGATCACGGCCTGCACGGGGAGCGCCGGCGGACGCTCGCGCGAGGCCGACAGGGCGACGCCCACCGCGTACAGCGCGAGAAGGGCGCCGAGCGCGACGAGAAGTCCGGGGCCGACGCCGAGGAACCGGCCGAGAGGCCCGGCCACGGCGAGGTAGGCGAGGCCGTTCGCCCCGGTCACCACGGCGTCCACCGCGAGGAAGCGGCGCAGCATGGTCCGGGGGTCGGTGGTCCTGGCGAGTACGGCGAGCCCGGTCGAGGACATGGTCACGGACATGGCGAATCACTCTCTGTCGAGGTGGAGATCGGAAGAGGCGGCGGGGCCGGGACGGCGGCCGGACGGGCAGCGGCGGGCGGAGCGTCCGACGAGCGGGCGCGGGTCGCCGGGGCCGGACCCCGGACCGCAGTGCACCGGCCCGGAAGCCGGTGACCTCACCTTGCCGTGCGGGGCGTGAGGCCGTCGATTACCTCCGGGGTCATGGCACCCCGTACCCTCTGGGGTCGTCGTGGCGGGCGACCGCCGGAGACGACGCGTCGGACCTTCCGGGCATCCGGAATCCGGGGCGTCCCGTTCCGGTGGCCCCTGTGAGAGGTCCACCGGAACATGACAGACTGTTCGTACATCCCGGCGCGTGGGGAGGCGTGGCGTGAGTGAGCGGCGACCCGCCCCCACCGTGGGTCAGGTGGTGCTCGGAAGACGGCTCCAGGAACTGCGGGAAGCCGCCGGGCTCAAGCGCGAGGAGGCGGCACGCGTCCTCCATGTCGCCCCGGCGACCGTACGGCGCATGGAGACCGCAGATGTCGCGCTCAAGATCCCGTACGTCCAGGTCCTGCTGACGACGTACGGCGTCGCCGAGCACGACGCCGCCGCCTTCGTGACGCTGGCCGAGGAGGCGAACAAGCCGGGGTGGTGGCAGCGGTACCACGATGTGCTGCCCGACTGGTTCAGCGTGTACGTCAGCCTTGAGGGCGCGGCGCATCTGATCCGGCAGTACGAGCCGCACTTCGTGCCGGGGATGCTGCAGACCGAGGAGTACGCGCGGGCCGTGATGGAGGCCGGGACCGTCGGCCGGACCGGTCCCGAGACGATCGAACGCCATGTGTCGTTGCGGATGGCGAGACAGAAGCTCCTCACCCAGGAGCAGCCGCCGCATCTGTGGGTGATCATGGACGAGACCGCCCTCAAGCGTCCGGTGAGCATCCGCTCCCAGGTGATGCGCGACCAGCTCGACCGGCTGCTGGAGATCACCGAGAAGGACAACGTCATCCTTCAGGTCTGCGAGTTCGCGAGCGGGCCCCACCCGGGCACCTACGCCCCCTTCTCCCTGTTCCGCTTCGCCGAACCGGAACTCCCCGACATGGTCTACACCGAGTACCTCACCGGCGCCCTCTACCTCGACTCCCGCACCGAGGTCGCCCTCCACCTCGAAGTCCTCGACCACATGGCCGCGCACGCGGCTTCCGCCGAGGAGACGAGAACACTCCTGAGGCGCTACCGCGACCAGTACTGAGCGCCCGCCGATCCGCCGCTCACTGTTCGCCCCCGGGCTGCGCCGCTCCCCCCTTCGGCCCCTTCTCGTCGTCCACGATCTCCGCGTCGACGACGCCGTCCTCGTCGGTGGGGCCGGGCGGCGGTTCGTCGGCCTGGCCGGCGGAGGCCGCGGCCGCGGCGTACATGGCCTGGCCCATGCGCTGGCTGACGGTGGCCAGGTGTTCGGCGGCGGCGCGGACGGCGGCGGTGTCCTCGGGGGTCTGCAGGAGGCGCTTCAGGTCGGCGATCGCGGACTCGACCTCGGGGCGGCTCTCGGCGGGGACCCGCTCGGTGTTGTCACGGAGGAACTTCTCCGTCTGGTACACGAGTTGCTCGGCGTGGTTGCGGGTCTCGGCGGCCTCGCGGCGCCGACGGTCGTCGTCGGCGTACTGCTCGGCCTCCCGCATCATGCGGTCGACGTCGTCCCTGGGGAGGGCGGAGCCGCCCGTCACCGTCATCTTCTGTTCGCGACCGGTCGCCAGGTCCTTCGCCGACACGTGCATGATGCCGTTCGCGTCGATGTCGAAGGCCACCTCGATCTGCGGCACCCCGCGCGGAGACGGAGGCAGACCCGTGAGGTCGAAGACGCCCAGCTTCTTGTTGTACGCGGCGATCTCACGCTCGCCCTGGTAGACCTGGATGCCGACCGAGGGCTGGTTGTCGACGGCGGTGGTGAAGATCTCCGAACGCCGGGTCGGGATGGTCGTGTTGCGTTCGATGAGCTTCGTCATGATGCCGCCCTTGGTCTCGATGCCCAGGGACAGCGGGGTGACGTCGAGCAGCAGCACGTCCTTCACGTCGCCCCGGATGACACCCGCCTGGAGCGCGGCGCCCACCGCCACCACCTCGTCGGGGTTCACGCCCTTGTGGGGGTCCTTGCCGGTGAGTTCCTTCACCAGGTCGCTCACGGCGGGCATCCGCGTCGAACCGCCGACGAGGACGACACGGTCGATCGCGGCGAGCTTCACCCCCGCGTCCTTGACGGCCTGGTGGAAGGGCGTCCTGCAGCGGTCGAGCAGGTCGGCGGTCAGCTCCTGGAACTGGGCGCGCGTCAGTTTCTCCTCCAGGTGGAGCGGGCCCTCGGCGGAGGCGGTGATGTACGGCAGGTTGACGGACGTCTCGGAGGAGCTGGACAGCTCGATCTTGGCCTTCTCGGCGCCCTCGCGCAGCCGTTGCAGCGCCATCTTGTCGTTGCCGAGGTTGACGCCGTACTGCCCCTGGAAGCGTTGGACGAGGTACTCCACGACCCGCTGGTCCCAGTCGTCGCCGCCGAGGCGTGTGTCACCGTTGGTGGCCTTCACCTCGATGACCCCGTCGCCGATCTCCAGGAGGGAGACGTCGAAGGTGCCGCCGCCGAGGTCGAAGACGAGGACGGTCTGTTCCTCGCCCCGGTCCAGGCCGTAGGCGAGGGCCGCGGCCGTGGGCTCGTTGATGATCCGCAGGACCTTCAGGCCCGCGATCTCGCCCGCCTCCTTGGTCGCCTGCCGCTGGGCGTCGTCGAAGTACGCGGGCACGGTGATGACGGCGTCGGTGACGTCCTCCCCGAGATACGACTCGGCGTCCCGCTTCAGCTTCTGCAGGACGCGCGCGGACAGTTCCTGGGCCCGGTAGCGGGTGCCGTCCACGGAGCCCTGCTCGGGAAACCACCAACTCGTGTCGCCCATATGGCGTTTGACGGAGCGTGCGGTGCGCTCCACGTTCGTCACGGCCTGCCGTTTGGCGACCTCGCCGACCAGGACCTCGCCGTTCTTGGCGAACGCCACCACCGACGGTGTGGTCCGCTGTCCCTCCGCGTTGGCGACGACGGTCGCCTCGCCGCCCTCCAGTACGGCCACCACCGAATTCGTCGTACCGAGATCGACCCCGACCGCACGCCCCATCGCCGTCCCCTTCCAGCAAGGTTCCGCCAAGTGTCCCCACCACCAGCACAAAACTTGAGTGGGTTCTTGTCAATGGGGCGTGCGAAGCAGTCGGTCAGGCCAGCTTGGCCGAGAGGGTGATCGGTACGGCCTTGAGGGCCTGGCTGACGGGGCAGTTCACCTTGGCTTCCTCGGCGGCGGCCACGAAGGCCTCCTCGTCGAGGCCGGGCACGGTGCCCTCCACGGTGATGTGGATGCCCGTGATGCCCTCGCCCGGCTGGAAGGTCACGTCGGCGGAGGTGAGGAGCTTGGTGGGCGGGGTCCCGGCACCGGCGAGGGCGTGGGAGAAGGCCATGGAGAAGCAGCTGGAGTGGGCGGCCGCGATCAGCTCCTCGGGGCTCGTCTTGCCGTTCGCGTCCTGGGCGCGGGACGCCCACGTCACGGGCTGCTCGGCGATGGCACCGGAGGAGTCGAAGGTGACGACACCGTTGCCCTCGAGCAGGTTGCCTTCCCAGACGGTGTGTGCGGAGCGCGTGGTAGCCACGGTCATTCCTTTCGCATGTGGTTCCCGGTTGCCGTTTCCCGGTTCCGGGTTGCCTGCCCCCATCCGATCACACTCCGGGCGGTCCGAGCCTCATCTCACCCTGAACACCGGCCCTCGCGCGGTGAACGGCAGGCGAGCGCCCTGTGGAATCAGATAGGCGTGTTCACGCCGCACGCGCAGCACGTCGCACCAGCCGTCCGTGATGACGAGGACGGGAGCGCCCGGCGGGAAGTCGTCGGCCCGGTGCAGCAGGTCGATGCCCGGCTGCAACTCCGTGCCGCCGCGCCCATGGACGCGGACACGCCCGGCGATCTCCGTGACCGGGAGAAAGCCCGCGTCGTGCGGGGCCGCGTCGCAGAACACGACCCGGGCGGCCGGTACGTCACGGGCGGCGGCGTACGAGGCGATCGCGCCCAGCGCCTTGCCGAGCAGCGTGCGGTCCATGGAGCCGGATGTGTCGAGGACGACACCGAAGGTGCAGCGGGCCGTCTCCTCGGGCGGGAAGTACCGTCCGGCGCGCGGGATGTCGGGGGTGGCCGACTGGCGGCGCGAGGGGCGCGCGTAGGTCCGTACGGCCTGCGGGCTGGGCACGAACTCGTCGAACCAGCGGGCGAGTTGGGCGTCCCACGGCAGCGGCGGATGGCTGAGGGCGCGGATCTCCTCGACCAGACCCGCGGGCAGGAGACCGCGATCCTGCTGCTCGTGCAGGTCGAACCCCCTGGCGAGGCCCCGGCGGTAGAACTCGTCGAGGTCCACATAGGCACCGGGCGAACCGAGCGGGCCGCCGAGGATGTCGCCGACGCCCTTGCCGCGCAGGGTGGACAACCGGCGCATCCGGCGCAGATCGCCGACGATCCGGTCGTAGACCTCCTCCGCCGACAGACCGGCCAGCTCGGGGTCGTACAGGAGTCCGTCGGGCATGGTGCCGACCTGCATCTCGCGCAGCCAGTCGTTGATGACGTAGTCGGCGGCGATGTTGAACAGGTACGGGTCGCGGGTGCCGCAGCGGTCTCCGTGGCGCAGGGCGGCGTGCAGCATCTCGTGGGCGAGGATGAACCGCCATTCCTCGTCCTCGAACTGCCGGAGCGGGTTGATGTAGATCTCTCCGGCGTCCGCGTCGACCGCCGCGACGGCGATGCCGTGGGCGTGGGCGAGTTCGACGTCGGCGACGATCCGGATCCCGGCCGCGATGCCGCCGAGCAGCGGGTAGGAGGAGATGAACCAGCTCAGCGCCTTCTCCCAGGGCCGCCTGCGGGTCGGCTCGTCGTGCAGGGACTCGCGGCGTCCACCGGCCATGTCCATCGCTGCGGACATGGTGTTGGTCAGGGCGTGGGCGAAGGCGAGCTGCCGGTCCGGGGGCTGCGGCCGCCACTTGGGCCAGGTCAGGAGAAGCTGGTCGGGCTCGCCACCGGCCGTGCCGCAGCGCTCGTACGCCGACGGGAGCCCGTCGCGGCGCCAGCGGGCGGCGAGTCGCTCCTCGTCGCCGTCGGGATAGCGGCCGGGCAGGTTCTCCGGTGTCAGGCCGACGGGGAACGTGAGCAGGAAGCGGTTGACGGCCACGCAGCGGGCGGCGAGGTCGAACGGGTCGGGCTGTTCGCGCACGCCCCGGGCCGCCGGGACGTGCCCGAAGCCCAGGTGGAGGGCGGCGTGGGCGATGGCCCAGGCCCAGGCGTCGGGTGCGGCGATCCGGTCGGGGTGCGCGTGCAGCACACCCTCGGAATCGACGCGGACCAGGCCGTCGCGGGGCGCGAGAGCGCACTCCTCCTTGCGGCACGTGTCGAAACCGACCGCGCTCAGCGCGGAGTTGCCGCGCACCGTCGCCAGCCCCGCCGCGAACGCCTCGCCGGCGAGGTCCCGTTGCGTCTTCCGCCTGGCCTTGCCCTTGCCGCCGGACGCGCTCACCGGCGCGCCTCCACCAGCCGGGGCATGTCCCGGGCCGCCTCCACGAGGAACCAGGCGGGCAGGACGGGATTGCCGTCGCTGCCGGAGGCGATGACGGTCTGGGCGACCTCGACGGAGATCTCGGCGAGCTGCACCAGCAGGGACTTGGCCCGGTACGCGGTCTGCCGCCCGTTCGCGGACATGTGCTGCTTGCTCGCCGGCAGCTCCTTGATCAGCCGGCCGCGGAAGGAGTCGGCGAGGTAGTAGAGCAGGTCGCGGTCCTCCAGGCGGTTGGGCCAGCCGGCCTCGCCCTTGAGGATCGCCTCGATGCCGAACCGGCTGCGCACGATCTTGACGTAGCCGCAGAAGGCGACCGCGTGCGCGGGGGTGAGCGTGCCGTGCGCGAGGACCTTGAGGGTCTCCTCGTCGAGGTCGCGTCCGAAGGAGTGCAACGCGTCGGAGAGCATGTGCCAGGAGCGGGGCGTGGAGAACGGCTCCTCGGTCTTCGGCGGTTTGGACCACAGGTGGTCCGGGCGGTCGGTGAGGTGGTCCAGGACCCAGGGGTGGATGCCGCTGTCCGCCGCCCACGCGAGCCAGTCCGTCGCCGACGCCTGGAGGTGGACATGGGTGAGGCGGTTGACCAGGGCGGAGGCGATGGGGCGGGCGAGCGCGTTGTCGGTGGCGCGGTTGCCGGCGCCGATGACGATCGATCCCTTCGGCAGCTCGTAGTTGCCGATTCGGCGGTCCAGGATCAGCGAGTAGAAGGCCTTCTGCACATCCGGGGTGGCCGCGTTCAGCTCGTCCAGGAACAGGCAGTACGGCTCGTCGCGGGCGATCGCCTCCGGCGGGCAGAACACCGAGCGCCCGTCGCGGATCTGCGGTACGCCCATCAGGTCCTCCGGCGCGAGCTGTGTGCCGAGGAGACTCACGCACTCCAGGCCCAGCGACTCGGCGAAGGCCCTGACCAGGGAGGACTTGCCGATGCCGGGGGCGCCCCAGACGAAGACGGGGCGGACGGTGGCGAGGCCGAGCAGCAGTTCGGGGATGCGGGAGGGCGTGACGGTGACGGCTGCCTGCAAGGTGTGGGCTCCGGGAGGTGTTCGTGTGGACGCGCGGATGTGCGGCGTCCGGTGCGAACAGTGTGTGTCGACCGTCCTGTGAGGCGCAGCCCATTTTCCTGTGGGCCGGGTGCCTATGCGTCTGCCGGGTTCTGTTCGTCGGCGGGTGCGGGTTCGTCGTGGCCGGTCGCGCTTTTCCCCGCGCCCCCTTGGGGCGCGCCGACGTGGCCCGGGAGCGGTACCTGGGGGCCGTTCGACTCGCGCAGCCATCGCCTCAGTACCCGGTGGATCTGTTCGGCGCCGACCAGGTCCTCGTCCTCCTCCACCGGCTCGGAGAGCGCCAGGGGGGACATGAGGAAGGGGCGGGACTGGCAGCCGCCCAGGCCGCCGTGGGAGCCGATCTGTTCCTCGAAGGCGAGGACCTCACCGTCGACGGGGTCGTACCAGGAGTTGACCATGATGTCGGCGGTGTGCGGGAAGCCGTGCGTGCGGCGTACGGCGTCGGCGGCGCCCGGTCCGAAGTCGGCGAGAGGGCCGGGGTGTTCGTCGCTCAGCTCGCCGATCGGGATCTCCGCGCCGTGCGCGCCGAGCACGAGGCCGCCGTGCTCCTCGCTGCGGACGAGGACGAAGCCGATGCCCGGGTGGTTGGCGAGGGTGGCGAGCAGGGCGGGGTGTCGGCCGTCGATCTCCTCGCGGCTCATCCGG
Organism: Streptomyces europaeiscabiei; assembly: GCF_036346855.1. Lineage (NCBI taxonomy): Bacteria > Bacillati > Actinomycetota > Actinomycetes > Kitasatosporales > Streptomycetaceae > Streptomyces > Streptomyces europaeiscabiei. The sequence goes on along the minus strand of NZ_CP107841.1, from coordinate 8,607,147 downwards.
TGGGGGACGTCCGGGAAGGAGACGAGGCCGAGGTTGCCGGAGGCGAGGACGACCGGCTCGGAGCGACGCGTCGGCCGGTGTTCGTCGACGCGCTCCTCGACGGGTATGCGCAGCGCGGCCCGTACCGCCGTGCGTGCCTCGGCGCCGCTGTGGGTGCGCTGGGCCCGGCGCGGTACGGGCAGGCCGCAGCCGGCGCGGACCAGGTTGCCGAGGGTGAGGCCGTAGCGGCCCAGGAAGGTCTCGCCGGGGCTCTGGCCGTGGTCGGAGAGGACGACGATCCGGTAGGCGCGCGGCGCGTGTTCGGCGACCTGGGCGATCAACGCGAGGGAACGGTCGAGGCGTTCGAGGACCTTCGCCGCGTCCTGGCTGTGCGGGCCGGAGTGGTGGGCGACCTCGTCGTAGGCCACCAGGTCGGCGTAGATCGCCGCGCGGCCCGCGAACATGTCCCCGATCACGGCGGAGACGACGACGTCGCGCTCGATGACGGTCGCAAAGGCGCGGATGAACGGGTAGAGGCCGCCGCGCTTGACGCGGGGCCGCTGCCGGGTGAACCGGGCGCGCGTGGACTCACCGATCTCCCGCACGACGTCGGCGACGAAGGACATGGCGGTGCGGACGGCGTTGGCAGGGTCGGAGAAGTAGGCGAAGTACCCGGCGCGGGAACGGTTCCGCCGGCCCCGGCGGGCCGCGATCGACAGGACGAGCGCGAGCTGCTCGGCGCCGCCGCTGAAGAGGTTGCCGCGGCTGGCGCCGTCGACGGTGAGCAGGCCGCCGTCGCCGGTGCGGTCGATGGCCCGGCGCTGGAGTTCGGCGGCGCCCGAGGGCCGGTTGCAGACCATCACCTCGCGGGTGTCCTTCTCGTACCAGCGGAAGGCCGGCACGTCGTGGTTGGTGCCGTGCAGGATGCCGAGCTGGCTGGCGCCGGTCTGGCTGGACCAGTCGGTGCGCCAGGGGGTGAGCCGGTGGGTGGGCCGGGGGTGCACGGCCCCGTCCGCCGGCCGGCCGAGCCAGGTGGCGACGGTCGGCATGAGGCCCTTCTCCGCCGCCGCCTCCAGCACGTCGTGGCCGACGCCGTCGAGCTGGAGGAAGACGGTGCCGGGTCCCGCGGGCCCCGGGCCGCCGACGGCGTTCCTGCGGCGGCGGTCGGCCAGCCGGTACAGGCGGCGCCGGTAGGCGTCGTCGTCCCGTACGGCGAGGGCGCCACCCGTGGCGGAGGCGACGGCGGACATCACCGCGGCGACCACCACGGCGGTCTCGGGCGCGGCCGCACCCTGGCCGGAGGGGTTGAGCCGCAGTGCGAGCAGGAGCAGCGAGCCGTTGAGGAAGAAGACGAGCAGGCCGAGGACGAGCGCCGGTACCAGCAGCAGCGCCCGTACGAGCAGGGGCCACACGAGTGCGGAGAGCAGACCGAACGCGCCGGCGCCGAAGGCCGCGGTGACGCCGATCTGCGTGGCGCTCTCGCCGGTCTCGGACTGCAGCCGGAAGTCGGGCAGCACGCCCGCGAGCACGAGCATCGTCAGTGTGGAGACCGCCCATACGGCGAGCATCCGCCAGACACCGCTCAGTACCCTCCGCCAACGACCACCGCCCACGTTCCGGCCACCTCACGTCCTGTCGCTGACCTCAGCCTGTCACACGGCGTGGGGGCGCCGGGGTGGCACTTCGGGGTGGCCGGGGGCAGGACCGGGGGCACGGTCCGGGAACAGCTCGGGGCTTCGTGTGCGTTGCGGGCCGCGGGTGCGTGGGGGCGATCGCGCAGTTCCCCACGCCCCTTGAGGGGCGCGTACGCGCCCGGCGCTCGAAGGGGCCCCTCCTTCGCCCCGGCTCAGCGGCCGTCGTAGCCCGCTGTCGGCATGGACAGGCGGCGGTGGACCCGGGCCTTCATCTGGGCGTCGTAGGCGGGTTCGGCGCGGCCGACGGTCTCGACGCGGATACCGCGCCTGGCGCACTCGGCGGTGAAGTCGTCGACGGAGGCGAGGGCGCGTTCGAGGACTCGGCGGCTGGGTGCGACGAAGAGGTCGACGAGGCCGGCGTCGACATCGGCCCACAGGGCACAGTGGTCGGGGCGCAGACCGCGTACGAGCAGCTCGCGCGTCACCACATAGCCGCGCTCGGCGGCCCAGCGGGCGCACATGGCGTGCTGGCTGCGGGAGTCGACCAGGAAGGGGTCCGCCTCCAGCTCCTCCAGCGGCGTCAGGCTCGCTATGGCGGCGACCCGCACCACAGCCCCGCACCCGGCAGGCCCACCGCGCCTGCGAGCCACGTCCTGGTACGCCATGCCGGAGGCGCCGCTCATGTCTCCCTTGTCTCCCATGGTGTCCCCCTCACCTCCGGGTCCCGGGGCCCCTCCGGGCGGATCAAGCCGCGGACGTGGGGCCCGGTACGCCCGCCCACGGAATGATCCGCCGGACAGGCCCAGGCCGCAGACCCTACTCCAGCCCGTAGGCTCGGGGGAGTAGCGCGAAGGAGGCGAACGGAGTGCCGGTGGAGATCACCTGGTGGGGTCATGCGACCTGCACCGTGGAGGACTCGGGTACAAGGGTGCTGACCGACCCCCTGTTCGCGCGCCGGCTCGCACATCTGCGAAGGCGCCGGGGTGCGCCGCCCCCGGCGGAGGCGGCGGTCGCGGACGTCGCGCTGGTGTCGCATCTGCACGCCGACCATCTACACGTTCCCTCCCTGGCCCGGCTCGCCCCGGGTACGCGGCTGGTGGTGCCGCAGGGCGCCTCGCGGCAGGTGCCGGGGCTGCGCAGGCTGGCGCACCTGCAGCTCTCCGAGGTGGCGTCCGGGGACGAGCTCAGGGTCGGTGACCTGGTCGTACGTGCCGTTCCCGCCCGGCACGACGGGCGGCGGCTGCCGGTCGGACCGCACCGTTCGCCGGCGCTCGGCTTCGTCGTCGAGGGTGAGGCTCGGACGTACTTCGCCGGGGACACCGGGCTGTTCGAGTCGATGGCCAAGGAGGTCGGTCCGGTCGACGTGGCTCTGCTGCCGGTCGGCGGCTGGGGGCCGTACCTCGGCGAGGGCCATCTGGACGCGGGGCGCGCGGCCGCGGCGCTTGCGCTGCTCGCGCCCCGGAGCGCGGTGCCGGTGCACTACGGCACGTACTGGCCGATCGGCATGGACGCTGTGCGCCCCCATGAATTCCACGCCCCCGGCGAGGAGTTCGTCCGTCTTGCCGCCGCACGCGCTCCCGAAGTGACCGTGCACCGGCTGGGACACGGGGAAAGCGTACGACCGGGGGTGGCGCGATGAGACACCGGCCGACACAGGCCATGGAGAAGACCCGGTGATCGTCCTGGCCACCGTGAGCACTCCCGTGCCGTACGCCTCCACCCAGCAGGCGATCGGCTATCCGACGCTGTTCCTGCTGGTGCTGGTCGGAGCGCTGGTGCCGGTGGTGCCGACCGGGGCACTGGTCAGTTCGGCGGCCGTGGTGGCGTTCCACCAGGCGGCGCCGCTCGCGCTGCTGCTGGTGTTCGTGGTGGCGTCGGTCGCCGCGTTCCTCGGGGACATCGCGCTGTACTGGCTGGGGCGGCGCGGGATGGGCTCCAAGAACGGCTCGCGCTGGCTGGAGGCGATCCGCCGCCGGGCGCCGGAGGACCGGCTGACGCAGGCACAGGCGAAGCTCGACGACCACGGGGTGGCCGTCCTGGTGCTGTCCCGGCTGATGCCGGCCGGGCGCATCCCGGTGATGCTGGCCTGCCTGATGGCGAAGATGCCACTGCGGCGGTTCGCTCGGGGGAATCTGCCGGCGTGCCTCGCATGGGCCGTGACGTATCAGTTGATCGGCATCCTGGGTGGGTCGTTGTTCGAGGAGCCGTGGGAAGGCGTGCTGGCGGCGGTCGTGTTGACGTTGCTGATCAGTGTGGTGCCGGGTGTGTGGCGGCGGATGGTCCGCTGAGGCCTCGGGTCCTGGTGTGCGTTGCGGGCCGCGGGTGGGTCGTGGCCCGTCGCGTCGTTCCCCGCGCCCCTGTCTCAGGGGCGACTCAGGTTGCGCGGGTGCTCCACAGCTGAGTCAGGGCAGTACCCGTGACCCGCCCACAGGCAGGTCCCACAGGTTCTCCCGGGGCAGGCCCGCCGCCGCCCACGCCGACCTCACCCGCGCCAGGGGTTCCAGGACCGGTTCCGCCGACAGGACGAACGTGGCCCAGTGCATGGGGGCCATACGGTGGGCGCCCAGGTCCTGGAAGGCGCGGACCGCTTCCTCCGGGTCGCAGTGGACGTCGCTGAGCCACCAGCGGGGGTCGTAGGCGCCGATCGGCAGCAGGGCGAGGTCGATGCCGGGGTAGCGGCGGCCGATGAGGGAGAACCAGTGGCCGTAACCGGTGTCGCCGGCGAAGTAGAGACGCTTGCCGTCGGGTGCCGTGAGGACCCAGCCGCCCCACAGCGAGCGGCAGGTGTCGGTGAGGGTGCGCTTGGACCAGTGGTGGGCCGGTACGAAGTCGAAGCGGACACCGTCGAGTTCGGCCGCCTCCCACCAGTCCAGCTCGGTGACCCGGCCGAACCGGCGCCGCCGGAACCAGCGGCCCAGTCCGGCGGGCACGAGGACCGGGGTGTCGCGCGGGAGTCTCGCCAGGGTGGGCGCGTCGAGGTGGTCGTAGTGGTTGTGGCTGATGACGACCGCGTCCACGCGCGGCAGTGCGTCCCAGCCGAGTCCGACCGGGGTGATCCGGGCCGGGGTGCCGAGGATCCGGCGGGACCAGACGGGGTCGGTGAGGACGGTGAGCCCGCCGACCCGCACCACCCAACTCGCGTGCCCCGCCCAGGAGACGGCGACGGTACGCGCGTCCACCCGGGGCAACGGAGCGGGCTCGTACGGCAGTCGCGCGATGTCGGCGAGCCCGTCCGCCCCCGGCCGGACGGAGCCCTCGCGGGCGAACCGGGCGAAGGCTTTCAGACCGGGGAGGGGCGTGGTCAGCCGGTCGGCGAAGGACCTGGGCCAGCACCGCCGCTCGCCGAGCGGGCGGGGCTCGGTGAGCGGCGGGGGCGCGAAGGGATGGGGCGCGAGGGGGCGGGCGAAGGGCGACGTGGACGCCGGATCGTCGATGTCCTCGGTTGTCGTCGTGGGGGTCGTCGTGGGGGTCGTCGTGGAGGTCGTGGTTGAGGTGGTCGACTCGGACTGCTGCGTCATCGAGGAGGCTCCCGTCGCTGAGCGTCGTCACGAAGAATCGTCGTCGCTGAAGGTCGCTAAGAGTCGGTGAGGGTCGCTAAGAGTCGCTGAGGGTTGCTAAGAGTCGCTGAAGGTCGCTATGAGTCGGTGAGGGTCACTATGAGCCGGTGGAGGCCGCCAGGTCGGTGAAGGTCGCCGGGAGTCGCTGGGGATCACGGTCGTCAGGGGTGGTCGGGAGGGGCCTCCGAAGGCCCGTCGAAGTTCGTCGGCCACGAGAGCCCGCGTCATCGAAGGCCCTCGAAAGCCGCTCCGAAAAGCGTCAACGCGCGTTCCACATGCGGTAGTTCAAGGGGGTCCGGCGCTTCGAGGGCCTGTGCGCGCTCCGCGTCGGTGGTGCCGAGGAACGGAGCGGTGGACAGCCGGACGCGCAGCGCCCCGAGGTCGTCCCCGAACCGGTGGCCGCCGGGCGCGGGCGTCCCGAGCCGGGCGCCGAGGAAGTCCTCCGCCTCCTGGGCGTCACCGACGCCGTGCGCGGCGAGCGACGAGCGCAGCGGGGCCAGGTCGGCGTACAGGTGCCGTCCGGCACGTGGCGGCAGGGAGAGCGCCCCGGCGGCCACCACGGCCCGGTGCGCGGCGGCGGCGAGGCGTGCGTGCAGGCGTACGGCGGCGGCGAGCCGTTCGGTGACGGGGGCGGGCTCGCCGAGAGCGTACGCGGCGGCCGCGGCGACCGGGGTGGCGACCCGGGCGCCGAGCGCGGTGAGCACGTCGAGGACCCGGTCGCGCAGCCCCGTACCGTCCGCGTTCGCCGGAAACCGGGCGACGGCGGCGGGCCAGCCCGGCGGCAGGAAGGGTCCGGCGAGGTCGGTGACGACGGTGACCCGGTCGGGCAGCATCTCGGCGGGGCTGAGGAGCACGGTGTCGTGCGGATCGTGCACGGTGTCGCGCCAGGTCTCGTCGCTGACCAGCTGCAGCCCCTCCCCCGCGGCCGCCTCCATGGCCTCGTGCACCAGCTCGGGCGGGGCCACGGTGGCGGTCGGGTCGTCGGCGCCGCACAGCACGAGCAGTCGGGGGTCACCGCCCTCGGCCCGGATCCTGTGCACGGTCTCCAGCAGCGCGTACGGGTCCGGCACACCACCGCACTCGGCGGGCGTGGCCACATGGAACACGGATCTGCCCAACGCCCGCGCCTGGGGCTCCCACCAGGCGGCACATGGCCGAGGGAGCAGGACGTCGCCGCCGATCGCCGCGGTCAGCGCGAGAAGCAGGGCAGGGGCGCCGGGGGCGGCGACGACCCTGTCCGGTGCGGTGTGCAGTCCGCGCCGGTCCCAGTAGCCGCAGGCGGCGTCCAGGAGAACGGGATCGCCACCGGGCGGTACGGCGTGGGGGCGGGTCGCGGCGGCGGCGAGCGCGGCGGCCAGCTCGGGCAGCACGGGCAGGCCCTGGGCGGGCGGGGACGGGCCGTAGCGGACCGGACCGTGCCCTTCCGGATCCGTCCGCCGCATGTGTGCCTCCGCGCAGTCGTGATGCGTTGTCCGGTGCCTCGCGCTCCGGGATCGCTCCGGGACGGCGAGGGCGCTCCGTCGTGCCGCGAGTGTGCGCCGTCGTACGACGGACGGCGTGGTGCACACCCTCGGCCAGTCAGTACCCAGGCTCACGCGCCCCAAGGGCACCCGTACGGGTTGCGCCGGTCACAGCGGCCACGTGTCCGGGGCGTTCGCGACTCCTGCCCGCGGCGACTCCGGCCCGCCGCGCCTTTGGCCGTCCGCGGTTCGGCCCGCCGCGACTTCGGCCCACCTCGGTCCGGCCCACCTCGGTCCGGCCCACCTCGGTCCGGCCGACCGCGGGTTCGGCCGACCGCGTCCGGCCCGTCATGGCGTCCACCGGTCCCGGCGGCGCAGTCGGTGGACGGCCGCGCCGAGTGCTCCCGCGATGAGGAGGCCGCCGGCGACCATGGCCGGGACGGAGTCGGTGAAGGCACCGCCGCCGCCCGCGTGGACGCCCCGCTGGACCGGAGCGGTGGGGTGGGTGGCGTGGTGGGTGGGCTGGTGGGGCGGTTGACGGGTCGGGTCCTTCGTGGGCTGGTACGTCGGCTGATGTGTGGGGTGGTGCTGGGCATCGCCGCCGAGGGCGACGTCGAAGGCCGCGCTCCACTGCTTGCCCTCGCCGCCCGGGGCCGCCGGGCACAGGCCGTCGACGCCCCATTCGGTGGCGGAGTTCACCGCGCCGGCGCCGGTCTCGAAGTCCGCGGCGGGCGCGATCCTGGCGGTGCCCTGGTAGGAGGGGCCGCCCGCGGAGTCGTCGTTGCCGGGGAGGCGCTGCAACGTGACGGTGCCCTGCTCGAAGGCCTGCGAGCTGGCGTCGATGGTCTCGGGGGCGGGGCCGCCGGTCGGGTCGCAGGAGACGGAGAACGTGAGCGTGCCGCCCGGTTCGACGGAGTGCGGGGTCACCTCGGCCGCCGGTTCCGCCAGGGCGGGCGGGGCGGCGGCGCCCAGGACGGCACCGATCAGGGCGGTGGCGGACAGTACACGGGCTCTGCGGCGCATGGGTAGGGCTCCTTCGGCCGGCTCCGGCGGGCGGGGCACGACCGCCGTGCCCCGGGTCCATCAGAGCGCCGAGCCCGGCGCGGCGCGCGCCGCCGGGCACCATTAGCGGGACGCGGGGCCGCCGAGCGGGTGACGGTGCGCTCCGCCGGTCGGGCAGCTGTGCGCCGTTGGTGTGCCGGGTCCGCCGCGGACTGCCGGTCCGCCGCGGCGGACCCGCACATGGACACGGCCCCGATGCCCCTTCAGGGCGCCTCGGCTCGACTCAGCCGGAAAGGGAGACCAATTTGCTCTCCAAAACCCTGCCCCGCTTCTCCACCACCGCCGACGCGACGTCCGACAGTTTGCGGTTGGTGCCCTGGGAGATGCGGCGCAGGACGGTGAACGCGGTGTCGGCGTCGCAGCCGAGGACGTGCATGACCATGCCGCAGGCCTGGTCGACGACCGGCCGGGAACGCAGGGCGGCGCCGAGTTGGTCGAGTTCGGTGAGGGCGGCCCGGTAGGAGCGGTCGCGGACGATGCAGGTCGCGGCGAGGTCGCCGAGGGCGCGGGCCGGGCCGTGCGGGGCGTCCTGCAGGGTGTGGGGGCGGAAGCGGTAGAGGCTGAGGGTCACGGTGAGGCCGGCGCGCCTGAAGGGGAGCGTGACACTGGAACGTACGCCCGCTTCGAGGGCCACGGCCCGGTACGTCGGCGGCCAGCGTTCCTCCCGCAGCAGGTCGGCGGAGCAGACGGGCTCACCGCGCTCCAGCGCGTCCGGGATCGGCCCCTCGCCCGAGCGCAGTTGCATCGCGACCAGTCCGGCGAGGTCGGGGTGGGTGACCGCAGCGGGACGCTCGGTGCCGCGGTCCGACACGCTGCTGCTCGCGCCGCAGCAGTCGTTGGTGCAACGGGCGGCCTGTTCGACGAGTTCGGCGAGCCTTCCGTCCGGATGGGCGGATTTTGCCGATTCCCTTTCCACACGGCCGAGTTGTTCGCTGTCCGGTATGACGCACGCTTCCTCGTCCGGTCGCCTTCCCGGTCGCCCGCGCCGAGAACGAATCTCCCGCTCTCCGGACTTCGCCGCGCCGACTGGGTGGTCGCCGACACGACGGCCTCCGGTCTCACGCGGACGACGGACCTGGTCCCCTCCGAGGAGGAGGCGAGGCTCCTGGAGGCCCAGGATCCCGCCACCTGCCCCCTCGTCGTCACAGTCGCCCGGGGCGGCTCACTCGAGCTCCGGATCCGGCCCGCCGACCCCGACGCCTTCGGCCACGACCGTTCCGGCGCCCCCGTCCTCCTCCGAGCGGATGTGACGTCCCTGCCGGCGGTGCCCCTGCCGGCCGGACGGCCGCGTCGAGGTGTCCTCACTCTTTTCCGCTCAGGAGCCCGTCCGGTTTCCGCTCAGGAGCCCGTCCGGCCTTCTCGATGGCCGAGGCGCAGGCGATGGACACGATGTCCCGCCATATGGCACTGGCCCTGCGACGCCCTGCCCTGGAGCGGAGCACTACGCGACGTCCCGCATCACCTGGTCACGCATCCGGTCGCAGCACCGGCTGATCAACCGGGACACATGCATCTGCGAGATCCCCAACTGCTCGGCGATCCGGCTCTGCGTCATGTCCCCGAAGAACCGCATGTACAGGATGGTCCGTTCCCGCTCCGGCAACGCGGCCAGCCGGGGCTTCACGGCCTCCCTGTCCACCACCGTGTCCAGCGCGGGGTCGACGGACCCCAGCGCGTCGCTGAGCGAGTACCCGTCCTCGCTTCCCGGCAGCTCCGCGTCCAGCGACAGCGCCGTGAAGCTCTCCAGGGCTTCGAGCCCGACCTGGACGTCCTCCTCGCTCATGTTCGCGTGCTCCGCGATCTCCGCGATGGTGGGCCGACGCCCGGAGATCGTCTGGGACAGGTCCTGACTGGCGAACCGCACGCGATTGCGCAGGTCCTGGACCCGGCGCGGCACATGCAGGGTCCACATGTGGTCCCTGAAGTGCCGCTTGATCTCGCCGGTGATGGTGGGGACCGCATAGCTCTCGAAGGCGTTTCCGAGCTCGGGGTCGTAGCGGTCGACGGCCTTGACCAGGCCGAGCGACGCGACCTGGCGGAGGTCCTCGTAGCTCTCGCCGCGGCTCCGGAACCGTCCCGCGAGCCGTTCGGCCATGGGAAGCCACGCCTCGATGATCTGGTCGCGCAGGGTGTCCCGCTGGTGACCGGGGGGAAGAGCGGCAAGCCTGCGGAAGGCTTCCGCGGTGTCGGGGGCGTCGTCGTGGGGATGGGGCTTCGCCTGAGTACGCATGGTGCGTCGCAACTCCCTGGATGGTGCTTCTGGGATGGACGGTCACCGTGGGGGGCGCGGACGTGACAGGAAACGACACACCCGTGATGGAAAGATCGCCTCTTCCACGGACGTGCCTCCTGTCCGAAGCACTGTTATGCGCCTGCCCCGGATCATGCACGGCAAACACATTCGGGTTTTCCCTTTTCCCTGAGGGCGACTCGCTCGGGAGGTCACACCCCGGGATGTCCAGTATGGGCACCACGGTCGCCGATCACATCTTGCGGAGGCCGCGCGACCGCTTTCGCGCGACCGCCGGCGGGACGCACGGCAACAGCAGCGCAATGATCACAGCGACAGCCGCCATGAGTCCGTTCCTTCCCCGGGTGTGCCGCGTCCGTGTCGTTGCCGGGCGCTCGGGTACGCGGGGGGCCACAAACGATTTGGAGGGGAGTCATGCAGCGAGGCAGCGACCGGCACAGCGCCCACCGCGACGACGAGATGAAGCAGGAACTACAGGGGTTGCTCCGTTCGGGGCATCCCACACGGACGGCGGAGTGGCACGATCCGGAGCCCTACGCCGAGGACGACCCGGAGGTCACGTACGGGCCGGTGACGCCGAACCGTGCGCCCGCCCGGGTGGAGGTCCTGCAACTGGAACTGGCCCGGGTCCTGGGCCGTACGTCCTTCCCCGCGGGCCCCGCCGAGCTGATCGGTGTCCTGCGGGGCCGGCACGCCCCGGACGCACTCGTGGAGCCCCTGGAGCGGCTGCCGCGCACAGCGCGCTACGAGTCGGCGCACCGGCTCGCGGAGGCGGTGGTCGACGCCGAGGACGAAACCGGCGGTGCCGCGCGGCCCTCGGCCGGCGGCACGGAATCCGCACACGGGCGGGACACATAGGGGCTTTGTCGGCGGTGGCCCGATGAGCGAGGAACAAGCCGAGGAAAGGAGACCGAGCAGCCATGCGTATCGCATTCCTGACCGCACCCGAGGGTGTCGAGCAGATCGAGCTGACCGAACCCTGGCAGGCGGCGAAGGACGCCGGACACGAGCCCGTACTGGTGTCGACCAAGCCCGGTCGGGTCCAGGCCTTCGACCATCTCGACAAGGCGGACACGTTCTCCGTGGACGCCGTGGTGGGCGAGGCACCGGCCGAGTCGTTCGACGCGCTGGTCCTGCCCGGCGGGGTGGCCAATCCGGACTTCCTGCGCCTGGACGAGCGGGCCGTGTCGTTCGTCCGGGAGTTCTTCGAGCGGGGCCGTCCGGTCGCCGCGATCTGTCATGCGCCGTGGACGCTGGTCGAGGCGGACGTGGTCCGCGGCCGGGTCCTGACCTCGTGGCCGAGCCTGCGCACGGACATCGGCAACGCGGGCGGCACCTGGGTCGACGAGCAGGTGAAGATCTGCGACCACGGTCCGGGCAAGCTGGTCACCAGCCGCAAACCGGACGACCTCAAGGCGTTCTGCGAGGCGTTCCTCGACGTGTTCTCCCAGGAGGCCGCCTGACGAGCGACCGTCACCGGGACCACCCACCGACGCGCCGCTGACAGCCACGGCCGGAGGGCCGGGCCGTCCCGAAGGGGGCGGCCCGGCCCTCCAGGGGCGTGGTGCTGTGTCGATGTGCGGCTCCGCCGCGTGGGCACGATCGACCACGACGCACCCGCGGCCCGCGACGCACACCAGGCACCCGAGCTCTGAACGGCTCGCTAGGGCCTCCGCCCGAGCAGACACAACAACCGCGTCTGCGCGTCGGCCCCCGTCGGCGGAGTCACCCGCGCCCCGAACAACCCGCTCTTCTCCAGCTCCCCCGCGTACGGCGTGATCTCGTCCACGGCGAACGACACCAGCTCTTCGGGCAGCCGCTCGTCGAAGCCGATCGCCCGCGACAGATCCCACGCGTGCACGACGAGATCGGCGACCATCTGCGCGCAGTAGGAGGTCGCCGGAGTGTCCCCGTACGACAGATGAACCGTGCGGTCGAGCGCACCGGGCGCCGCGAACGCCTCCCGCGCGGAGTGCGCCGCCGTGTCCCAGGAGGCCGCGGGGTCCGGCCCCAGCAGGTCTCCCTCGAACGTGTCGCCGACCTCTTCGATCATGCAGCCGTCCCGCACTAGCGAGGGCACCCACAGCTGCTCGGACACGAGGTGGTTGACGAGGTCACGGACCGACCACTCGACGCAGGGCGTACCCGCCCCCCACTGGTCGTCACGGACGGCATGCACCCGCGCACCGAAGAGATCCTGGGCCTCGGTGTGCCGGTCGAGCAGCGCACGCGTACGCGCCTGCGTCGTCATGTCGTCGCCGGTCCTCGATCCCGCGCGCCGTCGCGTGTGCGTCCCGGGACTACCTGCCGGCGCGCGTGGCGGCGCAGGTACTCGCCCTCCAGTTGCGCCATGCGTTCGTTGTGGGTGCGCAGCGCATCGGTCGAACCGTGCAGCAGCGTGTCGTGACGCGTGCGGTGGATCGACTCCAGCTCCTTCATCAACTGCTGGTCGTCCAGCTGGTCCGGGTGCACTCCGGTCATGGTGGTACCCCGATCTTCGTCGCGTTTCTCCCTCCACTGTACGAAGATCCCTGGCCCCGGGCTTCTGCGTACGCCGTACGGAGCCGGACCCGACACGCCCGGTGGGGCCGCGGGGGCCCGGTGAGGCCGGTGAGGCCGGTGAGGCCGGTGAGGCCGGTGAGGCCGGTGAGGCCGGTGAGGCCGGTGAGGCCGGTGAGGCCGGTGGGGTCAGCGGGCGCGCTCCACCCGCCGCTCGTCCCACACCGACTCCGGTGTCTCCCGTACGCGCCCGTCGGAGCCGAAGACGAGATAGCGATCGAACGAGCGAGCGAACCAGCGGTCGTGTGTGACGGCGAGTACGGTGCCCTGGAAAGCCTCCAGCCCCTCCTGCAGGGCCTCCGCCGACTCCAGGTCGAGGTTGTCGGTGGGCTCGTCGAGCAGTAGGGCCGTGACGCCCTGGAGCTCCAGGAGCAGGATCTGGAAGCGGGCCTGCTGGCCGCCGGAGAGACGGTCGAAGGACTGCTCGGCCTGCTTGGTCAGCTCGTAGCGGCGCAGCCGGGACATGGCCGCGCCCCGGTCCTGGGCGTGTTCCTTCCACAGGATGTCGAGCAGCGTGCGCCCCTCCAGTTCCGGGTGGGCGTGCGTCTGCGCGAAGTGTCCCGGCACGACCCGGGCGCCGAGCTTCCACTCCCCCGTGTGGGCCACGTCGTCGCCGGCGAGCAGCCGCAGGAAGTGGGACTTGCCCGAGCCGTTGGAGCCGAGGACGGCGACCCGTTCGCCGTAGAAGACCTCCAGGTCGAAGGGTTTCATCAGCCCGGACAGCTCAAGTCCCTTGCAGGTGACGGCCCGCATGCCCGTACGTCCGCCCTTGAGCCGCATCGTGATGTCCTGCTCGCGCGGCGGCTCCGGGGGCGGACCGGCCTCCTCGAACTTGCGCAGCCGGGTCTGGGCGGCGCGATAGCGGGAGGCCATGTCGGGGCTGTTCTCGGCGATCTGCCGAAGCGTCAGCACCAGCTTCTTCAGCTGGGCGTGTTTCTCGTCCCAACGCCTGCGCAGCTCCTCGAACCGCTCGAACCGCTTCGCCCGCGCCTCGTGGTAGGTGGCGAACCCGCCGCCGTGCACCCAGGCGTCCGCGCCCGCCGGCCCCGGCTCCACGCTCACGATCTTCTCGGCGGAACGGGACAGCAGCTCCCGGTCGTGCGACACGAAGAGCACGGTCTTGCGGGTCTCCGCCAGCCGCTCCTCCAGCCACCGCTTGCCGGGTACGTCGAGGTAGTTGTCGGGCTCGTCTAGGAGGAGCACCTGGTCGGTGCCGCGCAGGAGCGCCTCCAGCACGAGCCGCTTCTGCTCACCGCCGGAGAGCGTCCGCACCTGCCGCCACTGCGCCTTCTCGTACGGCACGCCGAGCGCGGCCGAGGTGCACATGTCCCACAGCGTCTCCGCCTCGTAGCCACGCACCTCGGCCCAGTCGGAGAGGGCCTGCGCGTACTTCAGCTGGGCCGCCTCGTCGTCCACCGTCATGAGCCCGTGCTCGGCGGTGTCGACCGCCTTCGCCGCCTCCCGGATCCTCGGCTGCGCCACCGACACCAGCAGGTCCCGCACGGTCGTCTCGTCCCGGACGGACCCCACGAACTGCCGCATCACCCCGAGCCCCCCGCTGACGGTCACCGATCCGCCGTGCGGCTTCAGCTCCCCGGAGATCAACCGCAGCAACGTCGTCTTCCCGGCCCCGTTGGGCCCGACCAGCGCGACGACCGCCCCTTCCCCCACCCGAAAGGACACGTCCCCGAGCAGAGCCCTCCCGTCCGGCAGGTAGTACTCCAGATGAGCGGCTTCGAGATGTCCCATGGGGCGCATTGTCCGAGGCAGGGGAACAACCGAGCAAATCCATTTCCCGACCTGCCCGGTTCCGGCAGGATCAGCCCCCTGGCGCCAACGGCACCCCGCCCGACACGCTCGTGCCCTCATGGGGTACCCGTGGACACATGACCCCAGACGTCGACCTCACCGTCCGCCCCCCGGGCCACCACATCCTCCGTGACCGCTTCCTCGCCGCGGACAGCCGCCTGTTCCACGCGGTGGCGACCCGCGACTGGCCCGGCGCCCACCCCATGCTGCCCAAGCTCAGTCGCGCGGCGAACCACGGTGTGCTGTGGTTCGCCACGGCGGCGGCGATCGCCGCGACCCGGAGCCCGAGGGCCCGCCGGGCAGCCGTCCGGGGCGTCGCGTCGCTCGCACTCGCCTCGGCGACGATCAACACCCTCGGCAAGCGCTCGATCCGCCGCCCACGCCCGGTCCTGGACCACGTCCCGCTGACGCGCCGGCTCAAACGGCAGCCGATCACCACGTCCTTCCCGTCGGGCCACTCCGCCTCCGCCGCCGCCTTCGCGGCCGGCGTCGCCCTGGAGTCGCGCGGCTGGGGCGCGGCGGTCGCACCGCTGGCGACCGCCGTGGCTCTGTCCCGTGTGTACACCGGTGTGCACTTCCCCAGCGACGTGCTGGTGGGCGCCGCCCTGGGCGTGGGCGCCGCCTACGCCGTACGGGGCATCGTGCCGACCCACGACCAGCTCCCGCCGCCCGGCCGCCCGTACGTGGACGCGCCCGCGCTGCCGGACGGGGACGGCCTGGTCGTGGTCGCCAACCTGGCCTCGGGGACGTCGGACCGGGTGCGCGCCCTGCGGGACGTGCTGCCCGGGGCCGAGACCGTGGAGTGCGAACCGGAGGACGTGAAGGCCGAGCTGGAGAAGGCCGCCGCCCATGCGCGCGTGCTCGGCGTGTGCGGCGGCGACGGCACGGTGAACGCCGCCGCCGAGGTGGCCCTGCGCCACGGCCTCCCCCTCGCCGTTCTCCCCGGCGGCACGCTCAATCATTTCGCGTACGACCTCGGTGTGGAGGACGTACGCGACCTGGGCCGCGCGGTGCGCCGGGGCGAGGCCGTCCGGGTGGACGTGGGGCACTTCACGACCGGTGACACGGAGGGCCACTTCGTCAACACGTTCAGCCTGGGCGTCTATCCCGAGCTGGTGCGGGAGCGGGAGCGCTGGGAGAAGGTGATCGGCGGCTGGCCGGCGGGCGTGATCGCGGCACTTCGCGTCCTGCGCTCCGACCGCCAACCGCTGCAGGCCACCTTCGAGGGCCGGCCGCGCCCGATCTGGCTGCTCTTCGCGGGCAACGGCACGTACCACCAGCTGGGCCTCGCCCCGGCCCGGCGGTTCGACCTCGCCGACGGGCTGCTGGACGTCCGTGTCGTGCACGGCGGCCGCCGCCCGGCCCTGCGGCT
This sequence comes from Streptomyces europaeiscabiei, assembly GCF_036346855.1. Taxonomy (NCBI): domain Bacteria; kingdom Bacillati; phylum Actinomycetota; class Actinomycetes; order Kitasatosporales; family Streptomycetaceae; genus Streptomyces; species Streptomyces europaeiscabiei. The sequence goes on along the minus strand of NZ_CP107841.1, from coordinate 8,591,464 downwards.
GCTGGCCGCGGCCGTCGCCGGCCCGCTGACCCGCACCCCGGCCCACGCGGCGGTCCGCGTACGGCGGCTCCGGGTGGACGGCATCGCGCCCGGCACCCTGCTCGCGTACGACGGCGAAGTCACCGAGACCAAAGGGGATCTGACGCTCCGGAAGATCCCGGAGGCGCTGACGGTCTACCGTCCGGTGCCGGTGCACTGACCCACCGCGCGAGTCCACAATTCAAGACGGCGGTCTCATTATTCGGCACGGTCGCGTACGGTTCGAGGACGAACTCGTGGACCTCACGGACCTCGTGGAAGGGGAACGGCCATGTCGAAGGCACGGGAGACCGCCGTCTACACGCACGGACACCATGAGTCGGTGCTGCGCTCGCACACCTGGCGGACGGCCGCCAACTCGGCGGCCTACCTCCTCGGTTCGCTGAAGCCCCACATGAGGATCCTGGACATCGGCTGCGGTCCGGGCACCATCACCGCGGACCTGGCCGCCCTGGTCCCGGACGGGCAGGTCACCGGCGTCGACCACGCCCCCGGCATCCTGGACCAGGCCCGCGCCACGGCCGCCGGACGCGGCCTGCACAACGTGGACTTCGCCGTCGCGGACGTCCACGCGCTGGACCACCCGGACGACACCTTCTGCGTGGTCCACGCGCACCAGGTGCTCCAGCACGTCGGCGACCCGGTGCAGGCGCTGCGCGAGATGCGCCGGGTGACCAGGCCGGGCGGTCTGATCGCCGTCCGCGACTCCGACTACGCGGCGATGACCTGGTTCCCCGAGTCGCCGGGCATGGACGACTGGCTGGACCTGTACCGCCGGGTGGCCCGAGCCAACGGCGGTGAGCCCGACGCGGGACGCCGGCTGAAGTCATGGGCCCTGCGCGCCGGGCTCACCGACATCACGGCCACCTCCGCCACCTGGACCTACGCCACGGCGGACGAGCGGGCGTGGTGGAGCGGACTGTGGGCGGACCGGACGGTCGCCTCCGCGTACGCCGAGCGGGCCACGGAGAGCGGTCACGCGACGGTCGAGCGGCTCCACGCGATCGAGGCGGCCTGGCGGGAATGGGGGCGGCAGGAGGACGGCTGGTTCGCCGTACTGCACGGAGAAATTCTCTGCCGTAAGACGGCCTGAAAGGGAACATTCTGGAAACCCTGACCATCAGGAGGTTCGCCTGAGTTCCCATCCTGCTGGTACTGCTGCTGGTGCTGATTCTCTTCGGTGCCGGATTCGCGGTCGAGGTTCTCTGGTACATCGCACTTGCTGTTCTGGTGCTGTGGCTCCTCGGATTCCTGGTGCGCGGCACGTCCGCATCCGGCGGAAGGGGACGCTGGTACAAGTGGTGAATTCACCCGCGCCACAGGTGAATCCACCCCCTGATTCATTCGCGCGGTAGCAACGGTCCGAGCGGCCCGAGGTCCAGGTTGAGGTCCTCGGGCCGCAGTCCGTAACGCTCGCGCAGCTCGGTCATCCGGTCGTCGAGCAGCATCAGCGTGAGCCCGATGCGCTCTTCCTGGTCCTCCGAGAGTTCCCCGGTGTCGAAGCGGCGCAGCGCCTGCCGCTCCATGAGCTGGCGCAGCAGCTCGACCACGGTCAGGACCAGCTTGACCAGGTCCCTCTCCACCGTGTCGGGCTCCAGTTCGACACGGTTGCGGCCGGTCACTCGATACCTCCCCAGGGTGACGGAACCTGTTCGTTCACGGAGCTGATCAGCGCGTTCAGGTCGATGCGGACGAGATCGACGTCCGCGATGCGCAGGGTGAGGTCACCGGTGATGACGACCCCGCCGGCGAGAAGCCGGTCGAGGAGATCAACCAGGGCCACTTCACGACGTTCGATCACGGTCACGGGCCGTCCTCCACACTCTCCACGCCCTCCCGGCCCTCTTCGCTCTCTCCGCTGAAGGAATAGACCGCCCAAGGCCCGGTGAGTTCCACCCGCAATCCCGGTTCCTCGCCCTTCGTGCGGTCCACCAGTTCCACGAACTCCTCGGAATGGGCCCGCGGCACCAGGTAGGCCGCGTTCAGCACATTGCGTCCCGGAACGCCGGAGAGCGCGGAATTCTGCGGAGCGTGCAGCCGGGTGTCCTCGGCGAACTCCGAGAGGGTGCCGTGCAGACCGCGAGCGAACCGGTCGGCGTTCTCCCACATCTCCTCGTGGGCCCGGTGGCTCCGCCGCCGCTGGCGCAGATAGTCGCGCCCGGAGGAGACCTTCGCGGGCGCCTGGGGCCGCTCCTGCTCCTCGGACTCCGCGTACACCTTGACGCCCCACTCCACCCGGCCCGCCAGCCGGTCCAGGGTCCGCCGGAAGCCCTCCTCCCGGGCCTCCAGCATGACCCGTACGCCGCTGTCGTCGCGGAACACGGTGCCGAGCCGGAGCGGCAGGGGCGTGGTGACGACGGTGAGGGCGTCGATCACGCTCTGGTGGGCGCGGGCGGTCTCGGTGAGCCAGTCCAGGTCCTCCAGATGGGCGCGCAGCGGCTGCTCCGCGAAGTCTCGCTCCGGCACCTCGCTGACCACGGCGATCAGGTCGTGGTGGCGCAGCTGCCGGGGCGGCGCGCCCGCGACCCCCTTGAGCTGGGACTGGAGCGCCGCGTCGAAGGGGTGGCAGACGGCGTACACGTAACGCAGTCCGGTCATGAGGGCTCCTCTCTGGCGCGGTCGCGCTCGATGGCCGGCTCCGGCTCCCGCCGGTACCCGCCCTCGTCCAGCTCCGCGAGCCGGGCACGCAACTCGGCGTTCTCACGGGAGAGTTCGTCGCGGCGGGCGTTGGACGACAGCGCCGGGTCGGTCTCCCACCAGTCGATCCCCATCTCCTTGGCCTTGTCGACGGAGGCGACGATCAGGCGCAGCTTGATCGTGAGCAGTTCGATGTCGAGCAGGTTGATGCGGATGTCACCCGCGATCACCAGACCTTTGTCGAGTACACGCTCCAGGATGTCGGCCAGGTTGGCACTCCCGCCGCTCTGGCCGTACGGCTCGGGGACTCGGCTCGGGAAGGTCATCGACGACTCCTGCCCGCGGCGGCCGGTTCCTCGTCCTCATCCTCGTACGGTTCCTCCGCGATGTCCTCCCCGGCGTCACCCTCGGCCTCGGGAACGTCCTCGTACTCGTCCTCGGGGACCTCTTCCGCGTCCTCCGCGTCCTCCGCGTCCTCCGGGTCGTCCTCGTCGGCGTACTCGTCGGTCTCGTCCGGCTCGTACGCCTCGTCGGAGTCGCGGGGCTCCTCGTCCGGGTCCGGCTCCTCGTCCGCGTACTCGGCCTCACCGTCCTCCGACGCCTCGTCCTCAGGCGCCTCGTCCTCAGGCAGCTCCTCCCGCTCCTCCTCCGCGAGGGCGTCCTCGTGGCTGACGACGACCTCGCCGTCGCGGATCTCGCCGCGCCAGCCGTCCTCGGCCTCGCCCCTGAGTGTGATGAAGCGGGCGAAGTTCTTGAGGTCGAGCCGGGCCCGGCGGCCCTGGGCACGCCAGATGTTGCCGGTCTTCTCGAAGAGGCCCTTCGGGTAGTACTCCAGGACCAGCAGAACCCGGGTGAGGTTGTCCGCGACGGAGTGGAAGGAGACGGCGCCCTTCGTGGTTCCCTTGGCGCCCTCCGACGTCCAGGTGATCCGTTCATCGGGCACCTGTTCGATGGTGTGTGCCTTCCAGCTGCGGCTGGACCAGAAGACCTTCAGCTGCCAGTCGGAGTGGGTGTCGTCGGCCTGGTTGGCGCTCTTCACCCCCTTGGCGAAGGTGCTGAAGCTCTGGAACTGGGTCCACTGGTCGTACGCGGTGCGCACCGGCACCCCGACGTCGACGGACTCGATGATCACCGTGGGCTTGCTGCCCGAGCCGCCCTTGCGTTTGCCCTTGCCGGCGCCGAGGCTCTTGAAGGCGCCCAGCACGTTGTCCTTGGCGCGGCCCGCGCCCACCTCCAGGGCGGTGCGCAGCGGCCCCTTGCCCTCGGCAAGCTTGCGCCCGCCGTCGAGGGCGAGCTTGGCGAAGCCGGGGCTGTTGCCGTCGGCGATGTCGTTGAGCCTGCCGGTCGTCTCGCCGAGCTTGCGGCCGGCACCGACCAGGAGCCGCTGCGCCTGGGCGGCCAGATACTCCCGGGCCTCGGCCTTGAGGTGGTCGACGGCCTCACCGTGGACCACTTCGGAGAGCGGGTTGCTCTGCGTCGCGTCCTTCGCCCGGTCCGTCGCGCGTCCGTTCGCCGCGCCGAGGGTCTCAGTCATCGTCGCCGCCTCCCCGCGTGGCCCGCGACCCGGTGGCCCTGCGGGCGTTCTTCCTGGCCGGGGCCTTGCCGGGGGCGGCCTTCTTGGCGGTCGCCCTCTTGGCCGGTGCCTTCCCCGCCGGGGCGGCGGTCTTCTCGGCGGGAGCCTTCTTCGCGGCCGGCCTCCCCTGCGACTTGGGCGCGGCCTTCCCCTGCGACTTGGGCGCGGCCTTCTTCGCCGGCCTCCTGCGCGAGGGCTCCTCCTCGGGTTCCTCGTCGTACTCGTCACGCGTGTCGGCGTACTCGTCGTCGTCCGCCTCGTCCACGTACTCGTCCTCGCGGTCCTGCCCGCCGCGACCCGGCAGGTCCGGTGCCACTCCGGCGAGCTGGTCCCGCATCTGCGAGGTGCGTCCGTGCAGTCGGCTCGCGAGCCCCTCGATCTGCCGCTCGATCAGCGCCCCGGTGGCCGCCTTGCCGACACCGCGCAGGTCCCCGCGGAGCTGGTCCCCGATCTCCTTGAACTGCGGGTTGTCCTGCAGTTGCCGGGACACCAGGTCCGCGAGCGCCCGCGGGCTCAGCTGCATCCGCCTGCCCGCCACCATGGTGCCGACCGCGAAGGCGAGTTTCATCTTCTTCGTACGTCCGAGGACGTATCCGGCCCCTACGGCGAGGCCCAGTCCGATTCGATTCATTGTGTCGTCCCGTTCCCGGTTCCTGTGCTCCTCTGCGAGCTGATCTCCAGCCGGTCCAGGAGTTCGTCCTCCAGCCGGTCGAACTCCTCCTCGTCGATCTCGCCCGCCTCGAGCCGCTGCTCGAGGCGGGCGAGATCGGCACGGACGGCCGCCGGGTCGTAGTACTGACGCTCGGCCTCGGTGACGACTTGTCGCACCGCCCAGAGGCTGCCGCGCACCGGCGCGAACGGCAGCAGCAGCACCTCGGTGATCAGTCCCATGTATTCGCCTCCCCAGCCTTGGAACGCCGTACGTGCGACGCGCCGTGGACACGCGCGGAACGCACTGTCAGTGCGTCGTCCCAGCGGGCTGCGCGGGCCCCGGTTCGACGAAGCTGTACGGCGGCAGCGGCCCGTTCACGCGCACGTCGATGTGCTGATGGCTCTTGCGGACGTCCTCCACGGCGTCGAGGAACGCCGCGGCCGACTGCCGGTCCACGAGGAACGACAGATTGGCCAGCCAGCCGGTGGAGTCGGGGCCCGCGCTGACGGCCGCGGCGGCCGGTTCCAGTGCCCGCCGCAGCTCCGCCGCGTCGTCGGCCTCGCGGGCCTGCACCGCGGCGACGACCATCTCGCCGAGCCGCAGCCGGTCCTCGTAAGTGCCGCCGCCCGCCTGCCGGTTGGCCTCGGTGAGGGCGCGCAGCTCGGGGTTCTCGCCCATCACGCGGTGCAGCACGGCCTCTTCGTCGTGGCTGGCCTTCACGTTGTACTCGACCTTGCCGTCGAGGGCGCCGAGCCGTTCCAGGTAGTGCTTCGCGCGTTCGGCGAGCACCCCGGTGACGGACGCGTCGTCCGGTGCGACGCTGCCGAACCGCATGGGCAGCAGCGAACCGCCCGCACCCGCCTCGCCCAGAACGTTCTGGTGGGCGAGCAGGTCCTTGCGCTTGGGGCGCAGCCCCTCGGGAGCCTCACTGACGATCGCCGCCAGCTCGCCCTCCCTGAGGACGCGCACCGGGCGCGCCGGGTCGCCCACTCCCCCCATGCCCTCGGGGAGTGCGGGGTGCGAGCTCGCCGTGATGCCGTAGACGTACGTGCTCACTCCTGTTCCTCCCTCTTGCGCGAGCTCGTGGTCTTGCGGGCCCGTGGCCGCGACTCGGACTGGCTCTCCTCGCGGGACTGCTTGAACGCGTCCGAGATCGTCTCGGCGGCGCCGGACAGGGCGCCCTTGGACTTACCGCGCGCGCCGGACTCGGTGATCTCACCGACGAGGTCCGGCAGGCCGGGGCTCTTGCGCGGCCCGGCCTCCAGATCGAGCCGGTTGCACGCCTCGGCGAAGCGCAAATAGGTGTCGACGCTGGCGACGACCACCCGGACGTCGATCTTCAGGATCTCGATGCCGACGAGGGAGACTCGTATGAAGGCGTCGATGACGAGCCCCCTGTCGAGAATGAGTTCCAGGACGTCGTACAGGCCGCTGCTGCCGCCTCCACCGCCGGACTGCTGTGCCGGGACTACGGTCATACCGGCCGGTCCTCCTTGTCTGTGAATCTTGTCTGTTCAACGTGTCTGTTCAACGTGTCTGTGCAACTTGTCTGTGGATGCTGGAGCCGGACGACGGCCTAACGGCGATGCGGATCGGCCCTGCCGCGCTCGTAGCGGCGGACGCGCCGGTAGCCGGTTAGCTCGCCCCGGGGGTCGAGCTCCACGCGATAGCTCGCGAGCAGGCTCATCGTGTCGGGAACCCTGGCGATCTCCAGGACCTCGACCTCCAACGTCCAGCCGTCCCCGGTCTGTTCGAACGACGACACGGACTCGGGCGCCATGCCGGTCAGCTCCGCGAGCTGGCTCCGCGCATGACGCAGCACCTGCATGGGGCTGGGCCGGTCCTCCGCCGATTTCTGCGCTTCGTCCGGTTCGTCCGCTTCTTGGGACTCGCGTGAACCTTGTGCCTTTGACGTGTTGGATGTGTTCGACATGACCACCTCGAACACCGAGTGGCCACACGTCCGTTGGCCAAACATCTCCGGGTGGTGTGCCCATCCGCCCCGCCGGTCTCAGCCGCGCGGCGCCGTGAGCCGCCGCCGTGCCGATCCCAGCGCCCGGCCCCTGCTCATCGACCCCGTCCAGGGGTTGGCGCGAGCCTGTTCGACAGCGTCCGTCAGGGTCCGGCTGCGGGCGTCAGCCGGGTCGTCGAGCTGTTCCCAGGTGAGAGGCGTGGCCACGGGCACACCTGCGCGGGCGAGCACCGAGTAGGGGGCGACGGCACGGTAGTAGGCGACGAGGTCGCCGTTGGTGTACTCCTTGCCGACGCCGCTTCCGTCCGCGGGGAACAGCACCTTGTCGGGGCGGTGGATCTCGGCGGTGCGGCGGCCGACCCACAGCGACCGGCCGTCCCACACGTCCGGCTCCCTTCCGTGTGTGAGCCGTTCAGGGCGCGTCCGTTCGTGAGCCGTTCAGGGCGCGTCCGTTCGTGAGCCGTTCAAGGCGTGATCGCGTGCTCCACCAGCAGCCGTCCGGCCACGGCGATCGCCTCCGCGTCGATGCCCGCCTCGCGCAGCTGCTCCTCGGGGGAGGCCGAACCCGGCATCGTACGGACCGCGAGGCGCACCAGGCGGGGCACCGGGCGGCCGTCGAGGAAGGCGTCGAGGACCGCGTCGCCGAGACCGCCCTCCTCGTGGTGGTCCTCGACGGTGAGGATGCAGCCGGTGCGTTCGGCGGACTCGCGCAGGGTGCGGCGGTCGACGGGCTTGACCGAGTAGAGGTCGATCACCCGGACCTGGATGCCCTCGCCGTCCAGCGCCTCGGCGGCCTTGAGGGCCTCGTGGACGGTGACCCCGGCCGCGACGACGGTCAGCCGGTCGGTGTCCGAGGCTCGCAGCACCTTGCTGCCGCCGACCGGGAACTCCTCGGTGGGGCTGTACAGCACGGGCGTGTCGCCCCTGGACGTGCGCAGATAGCGGACGCCTTCGAGGCCGGCCATGGTGCCGACGAGCTTGGCGGTCTGGTTGGCGTCGCAGGGGTACAGCACGGTCGAGCCGTGCACCGAGCGCATCATCGCCAGGTCCTCCAGGCCCATCTGCGAGGGCCCGTCCTGGCCGATGGCGACGCCCGCGTGGGAGCCGACCAGGTTGACGCCGGACCCGCTGATCGACGCCATGCGGATGAAGTCGTGGGCGCGGGTGAGGAACGCCGCGAACGTGGCGGCGTACGGCACCCAGCCGCGTGCCGCGAGGCCCACCGAGGCGGCCACCAGCTGCTGTTCGGCGATGTAGCACTCGAAGTAGCGGTCGGGGTGCTCCTTGGCGAAGAACTCGGAGCGCGTGGAGTCGCCGACCTCGCCGTCCAGCGCGACGACGTCACCACGTGCGGTGCCCAGCGCTGCGAGCGCCTGCCCGTACGCGTCGCGGGTCGCGACCTCGTCGCCGACCTCGAAGCGCGGCAGCTCCAGATGGCCGGTGCGTACGGCGTGCAGCATCCGGGCGGCGGGCGGCTGCCGGACCTCGACGCGGAGGTCGCGTACGCCGCCGAGTTCCGCGATCGCCTCGTCGGCGTCCTTGAGCGGCTTGCCGTGCAGGCCCTCGCGGTCCTGGACGGACTCGACGCCCTTGCCCTTGAGGGTGCGGGCGAGGATCACGGTGGGCTGTCCCTTGGTGGACTCGGCCTCGCCGTACGCGCGGTCCACGGCGTCCACGTCGTGCCCGTCGACCTCGATCGTGTGCCAGCCGAAGGCCGCGAAGCGGCGGGCATAGGCATCCAGGTCGTGTCCGTGCCGGGTGGGCCCGCGCTGCCCGAGCCGGTTGACGTCCACGATCGCCGTCAAATTGTCCAGATGCTCGTACGAGGCGTGCTCGGCGGCCTCCCACACCGAGCCCTCGGCGAGTTCGCTGTCGCCGCACAGCACCCACACCCGGTAGCCGGTACGGTCCAGCCGCTTCCCGGCCAGCGCGATACCGACGCCGACGGGCAGCCCCTGGCCGAGCGAACCGGTGGCCGTCTCGACCCACGGCAGCCGCCGTGGCGTGGGGTGCCCTTCGAGCCGGCTGCCCAGCTTCCGGAACGTCATCAGCTCCGTCTCGCTGATCGCGCCCGCCGCCTTGTACGCGGAGTACAGCAGGGGCGAGGCGTGCCCCTTGGACAGCACGAAGCGGTCGTTGGCGGGGTGCTGGGGGCGGTCGAAGTCGTACCGCAGATGCTTCGCGAGCAGCACCGCCATCAGCTCGGCGGCCGACATGGACGACGTCGGATGCCCGGAGCCGGCGGCCCCGGACGCGCGCACACTGTCCACCCTCAACTGTTGGGCCAGCTCGGTGAGTTGACGGCTGTTCATGACTCTCCTTCCGAACCCCTGGCGGGCTTTGACGGGTCTTGGGGCGCCGGGCGCCGGGGCGGCGCCTGCGGCTTGGGCCGCGGTGACGGCGAGGGCAGCGGTGGCTGCGGACTATCGGGCGCACCCGGCACCGCTGCGGGGCCGGGCTTCTCGGAGGCGCGCTTCCCGGTACCGGGGCCGGGCACGGCGGGAGTGTGCCTCTCGGTGCCGGGCGCGGAGGTGTCGGATGCTGCGGGCGACGGTGAGACGTGCGGTTGCCCGTGAGTCCCTGGCACCGCCGTCGGGCCCGGCCTGTCCGGGGCACTCCGCTTGTGCAGAGCGTCCTGCTCGTTCGGGGGGTCCTGCCTGTTAGGGGCGTCCTGGCCACGTGCTGCTCCCGGCCCGTCCGATCTCCCCGCGTGCTCGGGTACGGCTCGCTCGCGCAGCCTGTCGTAGGTCAGCGTGTCGACACCGCCCTCGGGGTCCGCGTGACGCACGGTCCGTACGTCGAGGTCGATGTCGTCGGCCTCCCCGAGCACCAGGCGTACATGGCGCAGGGTGCCGGTCAGGGAGACGGTCACCCGGCGTGGCTCCAGGATGCCGACGGCGACCTGGGGCAGCAGGGGCAGCAGGGGCAGCAGGGGCAGCAGGGGCAGCAGGGGCAGATACAGAAAGTAGTCGGTCGGGTTGAGCAGGGTGATGTCGGCCTTGCCCCGGGTCAACCGCGCAAGGGTGCGGGCCGTCCGGTAGCCGGCAGAGCCGGCACCGACGATCACGATGCGGGGTCGACTCACGGTTCGCCTCCGGCGGGGTCACGCATACGGAGTCCTCGGCGTCCTCAGGCGTATGGGTTCTGAGCGTTCTCAGGCGTACGGGTCCTGTGACGTTCGAGCCTTCCGCGTCCCCCTGGCCCGGGCACCCAAACCGCCTGGGCCCCGACCGTCCGTGGGTTTCCCCTGTGACCTCCGGGTACCCGGGACCGCGACCCGATCCGGCCCCGATCGCACCTGCCGCGGAGGTACGCCCCATGCCCGAGTACGGATACTTCCTGGCGACCGAGGAGTTCGGTCCGACGGAGCTGATCGAGCAGGCGAGGATGGCCGAGCAGGCCGGATTCGACTGTCTGTGGATCTCGGACCACTTCCACCCGTGGAACGACGCCCAGGGCCAGAGCCCGTTCGTGTGGTCGGTGATCGGCGCACTCTCCGAGGCCGTGTCGCTGCCCATCGAGACGGCGGTGACCTGCCCGACCGTGCGGATCCATCCGGCGGTCGTCGCACAGGCGGCGGCGACCAGCTCGGTGATGACCGGCGGCCGCTTCCGTCTCGGCATCGGCTCGGGCGAGGCACTCAACGAGCATGTCGTCGGAAATCGTTGGCCGCCGGCGGACGTCCGTCTGGAGATGCTGGAGGAGTCGGTCCAGGTGATGCGGCGCCTGTTCACCGGTGAGGAAGTCACCCATCGCGGCCCCCACTTCACGGTGGAGAACGCCCGCCTCTACACGGTTCCCGACGCGCCCGTCCCCATCGACATCTCCGGCTTCGGCCCCAAGGCCACCGGGCTCGCCGCCCGCGTCGGCGACGGCTTCATCACCATGGGCCCCGACGAAGAGCTGGTCACCCAGTACCGCAAGGGCGGCGGGGGCGCGAACCCCGTCAGCGGCGGTACGAAGGTGTGCTGGGGCCCCGAACGCGACGCGGCCGTCCGACTCGTCCGCCGGCTCTGGTCGAGCCAGCTCCTGCCCGGCGAAATGGCCCAGATCCTGCCCACGCCCAGCCACTTCGAGCAGCTGGAGCCGCTGGTCACCGAGCAGATGGTCGGCGAGAACACGGTCTGCGGCGACGACGTCGACGAACACGTCGCCGAACTGAGTGCCTTCGCCGACGCCGGCTTCGACCGTGTCTACGTCAGCCAGATCGGCCCCGACCAGCGCGGCTTCTTCGACTTCTACCGCACGAAGGTGCTGCCGCAACTCCGGCAGGGCTCCCGCTGACGTGTCCCGCCCCGGAATTCTCGGCACAGACGGTGTTCCCTCTCCCCATCGTCCGGGTTCCCCGTCGTCCGGGCCGAGCGCATGCCACATGGAGCGGGGCCGGGACGCTCATGCCGTCCCGGCCCCGCTCCGTGCGCCCGCCTCTCACCGGCCCCGGTGGCGCTGTTCCTCGGATTCGGCACCCGCCGTCGCCGGTCCGCCCGCGGCCATGGTCCCTTTCCCGACACCGGGTGCGACGGGCGGCGCCGGCGGATATCCGGCCGGCCCCATCCCGCCCGGGGGCGTCCCCGGCGCCGTACCGCCGACGACCCGGTCGCCGACCGTCGCGGGCTCTGCCCCGCGCTCGGCGTTCGGTCCGGACGCCGAAGGCCGCGCCGCGCCCCTCAGCACATATGCCCCCGCGCCGAGCACCACGGCCGTGATCAGCGCGGCGGCCCAGTCGGGCAGTACCAGGGAGAGCGCCAGCCCCAGAGCCAGCGCCAGGGCGGCACCCGCGTACAGGGCGAGCGCCCCGGACGCGGCGTACAGCGCCGCCTTGCGCCGCTGCTTGCGGGTCTGCTGCCGCAGCTCCTCGCGGATGGTCTCACGGGCCACCTGCGCCAACTCGTCGACCAGATGCCTGTCCAGATGTTCCAGATGATCCAAGCGGTCCATCGCACCCGAGTACCCGGGCCCGTAGCCGCGTAACACGGCGCGAGACGGCGACGGGGGCGGGGACGGGGACGGGGTGGGAACTGTCCCACTCGGCGATCCGATCCCCATCGCTCCTCTCCTCTCCTCTCCACTGCGTTCCACTGCAGTGCGCGCGAACCGCCCGAACCGATCACCGTCCCCCTTCAACCCCAACTAGGCTCGTGCACATGGAGATTCTCGGTACCACGCTCCGCATCTGCGTCGACGACCTGGAAGCAGCGGTCCCGTTCTACGAGAGACTCTCGGGCGGACCGGCGATGCGCTTCGAACGCGGTGGCGTCCAAGTCGCCGCCGTCGGCTGCTTCCTGCTGATGAGCGGCCCGGAGTCGGAGCTGGAGGTCCTGCGGAAGGTCACCGCCACCATCGCGGTCGAGGACGTCGACGAGGCCAACCAGATCCTCACCGCCTCCGGTGCCCACGTCCTGGCCGGCCCGATCCCCACCCCCGTCGGCCGCAACCTCATCGCGGTCCATCCCGACGGCTCGGTCTACGAGTACGCGGACCGCAGATCGGCGGGATGATCCCCGGGACACGGGACCGGTGGCGCGGCCCGGCGGCGGCCGATCACCCCGTCGCGGTCGCGTCGGCGAAGGCGTTCACGACGATGTCCGTGAGCAGTGCGCCCGCCGTGCCCTCGGGGTCCAGATCGGGGTCGTAGATGGTGATGTTGAGACCGACGCAGTGCGGTGAGCGGACCAACGGGCCCAGCAGTGTGGTCAGTTCGTCGGGGAGGAGCCCGTCGGGGTCGGGGCTGTCGACGGCGGGCATGACGGACGGGTCGAGGACGTCGGCGTCCAGATGCACCCAGAAGCCTTCCGGTTCGGGCGTCTCGAAGCTCTGCGCGGTGGCCCGGGCGAGATCGTCCGCACCCCAGGTGCGCAGGTCGCCGACCGTCACGACCGGGATCTTCAGCGCCGCCAGCTCGCTGCGGTCGTCCTCGAACTCGTCCCGGATACCGAAGAGCCGTACGTCCTCGTCGCGCAGATAGGGACCCAGTTCTTCAAGATCCGTCAGGTCCGCCTGACCGCGCCCGGTGGCGAGCGCCAGTTCCTCGCCGCCGGCCGCCCCGACCCGGTCGGAGTTCCCCGGATGACGGAAGTCGGCGGACGCGTCGATCGCGACCAGCCCGTACCGCCCGATCCGCCGCAGCGCCAGCGACGCACCGAGCTGGATCGAACAGTCCCCGCCGAGGACGACGGGCAACTCACCGGCCCTGACATGCCGCTCGATCCGATCGGCGAGCCTGCGCGTGTACGAGGCGATCGCGGCGGCGTTGAAGACGCCGTCGCCCTCCTGCCAGTCCCCTCGGTCGTAGCGCGGCGGCACCACGACCCCACCCTCCAGCGCACCGAGCCGCCGCACGATGCCCTGCTCCCGCAGCGCGCCGGCAAGCTTGTGACAACCGGGCACGGTCCCCGGGGCGGGCGGCCGCAGGCCGAGGTTCGAGGGGGCATCCACGACGACGATGTTCCGCATGGATCCCATCCTGCGCGACGGGAGGGCAGCCGGGGCGCGAACGGCCCGTTCCACCGGACTCCCGCCCATGACGCCGCCGCGCCCACCCGCCTAGGAGCCTCCGGACCGCCAGCCCTCCCGGCGTTTCATCTCCGCGGTGAGCGCCCACCGCTGGTGGTCCCGCCACGCCCCGTCGATGAACAGGAAGTCGGGCGAGAACCCCTCCAGCCGGAACCCGCACCGTTGGGCGAGCGCGATGGAGGCGGCGTTCTGCGGCTGCACATTGATCTCCAGCCGGTGCAGCCCCATGAAATCAAACGCGTATTCGATGACCAGCCCGAGCCCTTCGCCCATCAGCCCCCGCCCGGCCGCATGCGCGAAGGCCCCGTAGCCGAGGGCGCCGCTCTGGAAGCCGCCCTCCACGATGTTGTTGATGTTGACGAACCCGGCGATCGCCCCGCCGTCGTGCTCACACACCAGGAATCCGGCCTTCGTCGGATCCTCGATGAGCCGCCCCGCGTACGCGGCGTACGCGGCGGGCGTGGCCGGCGGGAACAGCCACGGATGGTGCAGATCCCTGCTCTCCCGCACCCGCGCGGTGAACTCGGATCCGTCGTCGGGCGCGAAGTGACGTATCCCGACGCGGGGGCCTGCGATGAGGTGACGAACGTTCCCGGACACCCCGCCACGGTACGTCGGCGCAGGCGTCACGGCGCAGGCGTCACGGCGCAAACGTCACGGCGCGGGCGTCACGGCGCAGAAGCCACACCGCACGCGCCACAGCGCAGACGTCACAGCGCAGACGTCACACCGCACGCGCCACACCGCAGACGTCACACCGCAGACGTCACCTGCGCCGCCTCATGAAGAACGCCCCGCACAACGCCCCGACCAGGGCCGTCCCCAGCAGCGCCATCCACAGTGGCATGGTGACCTCGGAGACCAGCAGCCGGATCTCGGTGTTCTGGGTGTTCTGGAAGATGAAGACGAGCGCGAGCACCGCGAGTACACCCACGACGACCCTGCCGGGCGTCAGCAGATCACCCCATCGCTTCCGCCTGTGCGTACCGACCCGTTCCGTTGTCTTCGGGCTCATACCTCCAGGATGACGCGAGCCGCCGGGACGCGCCTGATGGACAGTTTTCACGCTTTGCCCAGATTGCCCCGCGTTGCCCCGGAGGCGGGTTGTCAGGTCAGCGCCGGCTCGTCCAGCGTGAGCGTCCCCGCCTCGGTGTCCAGCTCCGCCATCACCCCGAACGGGATGGTCAGCGCCCCGTCCCCGTGTCCGAATCCGAACTCCTCCACCACCGGTACCCCGACCCCGCCGATCCGGTCCACGAGCAGCGCCCGCACCTTCTCGTACGGATCGCATTCCGCCCAGGAACCGAGGACGATGCCGGCCACGCCGTCGAGCCACCCCGCGCGGAGGAGCTGGGTGAGGTAGCGGTCCAGGCGGTAGGTCTCCTCGCCGACGTCCTCCAGGCAGAGGAGGGCGCCCCGGGCGGAGGGGCGGGCGTGGGGGTTGCCGAGTTCGGCGGCGAGCAGACAGAGGCAGCCGCCGAGGAGGACGCCCCGGGCACGGCCGGGTATCAGGGCGGTGCTTCCCTCGGCGGCCCGGATCGTGCGGACCGTCTCGGGGGCGAACAGAGTGGCGCGCAGATGGTCCTGGGCCCGGGTGTTCTTGATGAAGTCGACGCCCGCCGCCATGGGTCCGTGCAGGGTGACCAGTCCGGCGCGGGTGGCGAACGCCTCGTGAAGTGCGGTGATGTCGCTGAACCCGACGAGTGTCTTGGGGCCTGCCGCGCGAATGGCGTCCCAGTCGAGCAGGTCGACCATGCGCTGGACGCCGTAGCCGCCGCGGGCACACAGCACGGCGGACACGGACGGGTTGCACCAGGCGGCCTGGAAGTCGGCGGCGCGGTCGGCGTCCGAGCCCGCGAGGTAGGGGAACTGCGGGTGCCGGTCGAGTGTGTGCGGTGCGACGACGGGGTCGAGGTCCCAGCCGCGCAGAATGTCCAGCCCGGCACCGAGCCGCTCCTCGACCACCGGACCGCTGGGCGCGACGACGGCCACACGGGCACCGGGGGTGAGACGGGCGGGTCTGGTCAGTGGTGTCACTTGGTGAGCTCCAGAGTAGGGATTCCCGGAGGATTCAACCCGAAGACCTGCGCGTACAGCGACAGCTCCGCCTCCAGGACGCGCACCGTCGTCTCCGCCCGACGGAAGCCGTGTCCCTCCCCCTCGAAGGCGATGTACGCGTGCGGCACCCGCCGCTCCTCCATCCTCGCCAGGAAACGGTCGCACTGCGCGGGCGGGCAGATCACGTCGTCGAGGCCCTGGAGCAGCAGGAAGGGCGCGGTGATCCGGTCGGCGTGCTCGATGGGCGAACGCTCCACATACCGCATCGGCTCCTGTGCCGGCGGCCCCACCAGGCTCTCCAGGTACTGGGACTCGAAGTCGTGCGTTGCCCCCGCCCCCCAGTTCGTGAGGTCGAGGACGGGATACAGGATGGTTCCGCAGGCGTAGACGTCGGTCGTGGTGAGGGACACGGCAGCGGTCCAGCCACCCGCGCTGCCGCCCCTGATGGCGAGCCTGGTCCGGTCGGCGGTGCCCTCGTCGGCGAGGGCGAGCGCCACCGCCGCGCAGTCCTCGACGTCCACGACACCCCACTGCTCGCGCAGCCGGTTGCGGTACTCCCGCCCGTACCCGGTGGACCCCCCGTAGTTGACCTCGGCGACCCCGATGCCACGTGAGGTGAAGTAGGCGATCGCCAGGTCGAGGACCAGGGGCGCCCGGCTGGTGGGCCCGCCGTGCGCCCAGACGACGTACGGCGGCAGCTCGGTGCTGAAGGCGACGCAGCCGGGGTGGTGCGGCGGGTAGATGTGCGCGTGGATCTCGCGGCCGGCGGGGCCGAGGAAGGAACGGATCTGGGGTTCGGGATAGTAGGCGGGGTCGACCGGGTCGTCGTGCGCGGCGCCGATCACGCGGGTGTCGCCGGTGGCCGCGTCCAGCTCGACCACCTCGTACGCGCTGCGCGGGCTTGCCCCGATGCCGATGACCCGGCCGTCGTGCACGGCGAGGGAGGGGGCGAACTCGGTCCACGGTCCGTCCACGTCGACGACCTGGCCCGTCTCCAGGTCGAGGATGCCGAGCGCGGTGGCGCCCCGCCCGTGCACCACGGCGGCGAGCCCGTCGTCCAGCAGCGCGAACCAGCGCTGGCCGACCTTCCACAGCGGCCCGCCGAACTCCTCCTCCCGGGCGCAGAGAGCCGTACGGTCACCGCCGTCGGGGTCGAGGCGGTAGAGGTTCCAGTAGCCGGTGGTGTCGCTGGAGTGGACGAGGGTCCCGTCGGCGTCCCACTCGACCTGGGCGACCGACTCCTCCGGGCCGCCCGCGACGGTCCGGGCCTCGCCCAGCAGGCCGTCCTCGGTCACCTCGGCGACGAGCAGTGACGTGCCGTCCCACGGCATGAGCGGATGGTCCCAGGCCAGCCACGCGGCGCGGCGGCCGTCGGGCGAGAGGCGGGGGCCGGTGACGAACCGTCGGCTGTCGTCGGTGAGTTCGCGTACGGCGCCCCGGTCCTCGGCCGCCGAGCCGTCCAGCGGCACCGCGGCGACGACCCGCCGTACGTCGATGGGCCCGTCCCCGGTGAACTCCTCCAGAACGCACCACACCTCGTCCCGCTCCGGGTGGGGCTGCGGGTCCACCCAGCGCAGGCCGCCGCCCAGGGGCGACACCGGGGTGAGCGGGACGGGGTCACCGCCCGGTTCGTACCGGTAGAGACGCTGGTCGGCGTGGTTCACGAAGACCACGAGGGGGCCTGTGTCCCGCATGACGCCGGCCCAGGGCTGCCCGCCGTACTCCATGACCCGGCTGCGTACGTCCCACGGGGCCGACAGCACCGACTCCTCCGTGCCGTCGGCCGTGCGCCGCACCAGGGTGCGCCGGCCACCCTCGGTGGGCCGGGGCTCGGTCCACCACACCTCGTCGCCGACGAAGCCCACGAACTCGGGATGCCCGTCGTGCGCGGCGGCGAGCGCCGCCGCGATCGGTGAGGGCCACGAACCGTACGCCAGGGTCTGCACCTTGTCCCCCATTTCCCTTGGTCCCCCGTGTGCCATCGCTCAGGCCGTCCGCAGGAAGCGGTCGAGAACGCGGACGCCGAAGTGGAGCGCCTCGACGGGGACGCGCTCGTCGACCCCGTGGAAGAGCGCCGCGTAGTCGAAGCCCTCGGGGAGCTTCAGCGGCGAGAAGCCGTAGCCGGTGATGCCGAGGCGCGAGAACTGCTTGGCGTCCGTGCCGCCCGGCATGCAGTACGGCACCACGTGTCCCTCGGGCGCGAACTCCTCCACAGCCGCCCGCATCCGCGCGTACGTCACCGAGTCCACCGGCGCCTGGAGGGCCACCTCCCGGTGCTCGAACTCCCACTCCACATCAGGCCCGGTGAGCAGGTCGAGGGTTTCCCGGAACTCGTCCTCGCCTCCGGGCAGATACCGTCCGTCCACGCGGGCGACGGCCTCCCCCGGGATGACATTGATCTTGTAACCGGCTTCCAGCATGGTCGGGTTGGCGCTGTTGCGCACGGTCGCCTCGACCAGAGCTGCGGCCGGACCGAGCTTGTCGAGCAGCCGGTCGACGCCGCCCTGATCGTCGAGGTCGGCCTCGACGCCGTACAGCGCGGCGAGTTCGGTGAGGGCCGCGCGAACGGTCGGGGTGAGCCGGAGCGGCCACTCGTGCGCGCCGATCCGGGCGATCGCCGCCGCAAGGCGGGTCACCGCGTTGGCCCGGTTCACCTTGGAGCCGTGGCCGGCCCGGCCATGCGCGGTGAGCTTCAGCCAGCCGGTGCCGCGCTCCCCTGCCGCGATCGGGTAGATCTGCCGGCCCGCGCCGTCGTGGAAGGTGAACGCCCCCGACTCGCTGATGCCCTCGGTGCAGCCCTCGAAGAGCCCGGGGTGCTGGTCGGCGAGGAACCCGGAACCGTCCTCGGCGCTCGCCTCCTCGTCGGCGGTGAACGCGATCACGACGTCCCTGCGGGGCCGTACGCCCGTGCGCGCCCAGTGCCGGGCGACCGCGAGGATCATCGCGTCCATGTTCTTCATGTCGACCGCGCCCCGGCCCCACACCACGCCGTCGCGGACCTCCCCGGAGAACGGGTGCACGCTCCAGTCCGCCGCCTGTGCGGGCACCACGTCCAGATGGCCGTGCACGAGCAGCGCGTCCGCCGACGGGTCGGTGCCCTCGATCCGCGCCACGACGTTCGTACGGCCCTCGGTGCGCTCAAGGAGCGTGGGCTCCAGACCGATCTCGGCCAGCAGCGCGGCTGCGTACTCGGCGGCGGGCCGCTCCCGGCAGTCTCCGCCGCCGCGGTTGGTGGTGTCGAGACGGATGAGGTCGGAGGTGAACCGGACGACCTCGTCCAGTGCCTGCTGTTCCGTGACCCCGGTCTGTGCCTGGCCCGCCACGCGCTCGGCAGTCCTCCCGGGCTTCGCAAGCCTTCCGGGCTTCGCCGACTCAGCCATATGTCTCCTCCACCGCGGCCGAGACGATCGTGGTGACCGCCTTGAAGGTGCGGATTCCCTCGTACATGGTCGCGCTGGTGTACGCGACCTTGCGTTCACCGGTACGGGCCACACCCGGCACGACGGTCGCGGCCATCGCCAGGTGTTCGGCGTCGAACTCCAGCGTCACGGTGAACGGCCCGCCCCTGACCGGTTCGTGCCGCACCGCGAGCGCGGCTGCCTCCTTCGCCGCCGCACGGATGTCGGCGGCCGTCCTCGTCGGCGTGCGGCACACCGCCGCGTACCGCGACACATGGTCCTTGACCGCCACTTTGAGCGCCTCGGGCGCATACCCCAGGGCGTCCTCGCAAGCCACGTCGTCGCCAGTCACCAGCACCACCGGTACCCCGTACTCGGCCACGACATGCGAGTTGAGCAGCCCCTCGCTGGCCCGCTGGTCGTTCACCCACACCCCGGTGATCGAGTTGGCGAGGTAGGTGTGGGCGAGTACGCCCTCCATCCCCGCGCCCGCGTGGTACCCGACGAACGCGATGCCGTCCACGTCCCCGTGCTGCACGCCCTCCACCATGGACAGCGCCTTGTGCCGCCCGGTCAGCATCTGCGCGCGCTCGTCCAGCTCCTCCAACAGCAGATTGCGCATCGTCCAGTGCGCCTCGTTGATCAGCACCTCGTCGGCCCCGCCGTGGAAGAAGCCGAGCACGGCGGCGTTCACATCCGAGGTGAACATCGCACGACACCGCTCCCACTGCGGTGTCCCCGGCAGCACGTCGGCCGGCCAGGTGACGCCGGTGGCGCCCTCCATGTCGGCGCTGATGAGGATCTTCATGACTCGAAACCGTACGCGTTCACGCCGATCCGTGTCAGACCTGTGGATAACTCTCACCGCCGCGGCCACCGCCGTCGGCCGGGACGGCGCACGGACCCGCCGGAGCCGCCCTACGCCGTGCGCCCCGCCACGTACCACCTCGACGGCAGTTCGATCCGCGTGCCGTCGGCCGTGTGCTCAGTGGTGATCAGCGGGAGGTCGCCGTCGGCGACGAGGGTAAGGCCGGATGCGCGCAGATATCGCGGGACCGCGGCGTCGGTGACCTCGCCCGGGGCGATTCCGTGGCGGAGGATCGGGGCGAGTTTGGCAGGGGGACCGGTGGGGCTCTGGGCGAGGCCCATGAGGACGGGCTTGGCGGCCTCGGAGAGCTCGACGAGGCAGACCCGGCCGCGCTCCCCCACCAGCGTGGCGATGGTGTCGACGAGGCGTTGGCGGTCGTCGGGTTCGCACTGGTGGAGTACACCGCGTACATAGACGTCGGCGTCGCCGAGGTCGGCGTGGAGGTTCTCGGCGTCGGTCTTGTCGGCCGCGTCGAGCAGGCGGTAGGTGGCCCGGCCTCGGGGGTCGGCGCGGCGGGCCCGGTCGAGGGCGGCGGTGGAGAGGTCGGCACCGATCACCGTGGGGAAACGGTCGGCCAGGTAGCGGGTCTGGGTGCCGTTGCCGCAGCCGAGGTCGACGAGGGGCAGGGCGGGGGCCGTCAGGTACGGCTCGAACAGGGGGACATGGACGGCCGCGGTCCATTCGGGCCCGGCGTCCCAGAAGACCTCTCCCGGTCCGTCGGGGGCCTCCCGCCAGAACCCCTCCCAGGCCTCCCGGTACCCACTCGTCACACTCATGCCCAACCCCCGGAAATAGGACGCGGCCCGCCACTCCGGCGGCCCACATCGGTCTACCGCGCCCGGAATGCACAGACAAGCACCGTGCGCGTATGTTCCCCCTCATCGAGATCGCGCCCCCGGCCCCAGTCGGCAGCCACACGGCCGACAGCCGCCTCAGGGCAGCGCCTCGGTCGCCCGTCGCCTCAACGCCGTCGCGGCAGAGTCAGTTCGAACCACACCGTCTTGCCCGCCCCCGTCCGGGTGGTCCCCCACTCGCGTGCCAGGGTCGTGAGGACGCGAAGCCCGCGGCCGAACTCGTCCGTGGGCGCCGCGCTGAGCAGGGTCGGCAGGGTGGGGTCGTCGTCGGAGACCTCGCACTGCAGGGTGTCGCCGCGGACGAGGCGGAGTTCGATACGGCGCCCGCGCGCGTGCCGTACGGCGTTGGTGACGAGTTCGCCGACCAGGAGCACGGTGGTGTCCGCGAGGGCGTCGAGACCCCAGACGTACAGCTGTTCGCGGACGGCGGCGCGGGCGCGGGCGACCTCGCTCGGGTCGGGGGCGAGGCGCCACTCGGCGACGTCCTCGGGTTCGATGCCGCCCAGCCGGACCATCAGCAGGGCCACGTCGTCCTTGCGACCGCCGCGCGTGTTGAGGGCGCGGATGATCGTGTCGCAGGCGTCGTCCATCGAGGCGGCCGGGTGGGCGGCGGACTCGCAGAGCGTCGCGAGGCCCACGCCGATGTCCTCGCCGCGCACCTCGACCAGGCCGTCGGTGCACATCACGAGCCGGTCGCCGGGCTCCACGCGCACGCGTACCGCCTCGAACGGCACCCCGCCGACGCCGATGGGCGCGCCCGTGGGCAGGTCGAGCAGTTCGCTGCGGCCGTCCACCGCGCGGACCAGTACGGGCGGGATGTGCCCGGCGTTGGCGAGGTGCAGTTCGCTCGCGATGGGGTCGTAGACGGCGTAGAGGCAGGTCGCCAGATAGTGCTCGCCGAGGCGCTGGGCGAGGTCGTCGAGGTTGCGCAGGAGCTGTGCGGGCGGCAGGTCGAGGGCGGCCATGGTCTGGACGGCGGTGCGCAGCTGGCCCATCATCGCGGCGGAGTTGAGGCCGTGCCCCATGACGTCGCCGACGACCAGGGCGGTGCGGGCGCCGGGCAGCTTCACCGAGTCGAACCAGTCGCCGCCGACCCGCCCGAGCAGGGTGCCCGGGAGGTAGCGGGTGGCGATGTCGCAGCCCGCCATGTGGGCCTCGATCTGCGGGAGCATGCTGTCCTGGAGCGTCTCGGCGACGTTCTCCTGGTAGGTGTACATGCGCGCGTTGTCGAGGACGAGGCCCGCGCGGGCGGCGAGTTCGGCGCCGGTGACGCGGTCCATGTCGTCGAAGACCTCGCGCTCCGGGTGGCGCAGCAGGATCATGAACCCGAGGACCACGTTGCGGGCCTTCAGCGGCACGACCAGCATGGAGCGGTTGCTGATCAGCGGCCGGATGTCGCGCTTCTCGAACTGCGCGGCGATCGCGTGCCCCATCTGCTCGCTGATGCGCGGCACGAGGACGGGCTCGCCGGTGGTCATGCACTGGAAGAACGGGGTGTGCGCCGGGAACGGCATGGCCTCGCCGACCGGTACGACGTCCTCCCAGCGGCCCGGCTCGTCCGTGTGCTCCAGGGCCACCCGGTGCCACATGGTGGTCGTGTCCGGCACACCGTCGGGGAAGCCCTCGCCGGCGACGACCTGCTCGCGCAGATAGGTGCCGGCGACGTCGGTGAAGCGGGGCACGACCGCCTTGCTCACCTCGACGATGGTCCGGGACAGGTCGAGGGAGGTGCCGATGCGTCCGCTGACCTCGTTGAGGAACTCCAGCCGCTCGCGCACGGCCGCGTACTCGAGGTCCTCGCCCTCGTCCCGGACGTCCTGAGGGACCGGCAGCCCCTCGGCGACGGCGCGCGCGGCCCGTTCACGGCGCGCCCGGCGCTCCGCGCGCCGGGGCACGCCCCAGTCCGGGGTGACGGGCACCCGGTCGTTCTGGCTGAACTCCAGCACCGGATAGCCCAGTTCGAGGACCTGGGCGACGATGCGTGCGCTCTCGCCGACGCTCATGCTGGGCAGGATCTCGGGAAGTCTGCGGGCGAGTTCCTCCGCGCCGGGGAAGTCGGTGTGCAGGGCGAAGCCGGGCGCGATGCGTTCGACGGCGACGGACGCGCCGTCGTCCCGCCGGCGCAGTGTCTCGGCGTCGGCGGCCAGCACGAGGAGACGCTCCCGGCCGGGGCCGACCAGGGGATACGCCCACCACAGGACGTCTATCCGGTCGCGGCCGGGCACGGTGAGCCGGGCTCGGCCGGCCGCAGGGTAGGACAGGTGTCCGTCGAGGGAGGTCTCCAGGTCGTGGCCGAGTGCGTCGTAGGCGCCGTACGCCCCGTGGGCCCGGGTGTCGTCCTCGTCCGGGAGGGCACCGGAGACGGGCAGCAGGTCGAGGGCGGGGTGGCCCACCGCGTCGTCCTTGTCGGTGCCGAAGAGCCGGCGTGCGCCGGTGCTCCAATGCGACACGAGGCCGGCGCGGTCGACGACGACCACGGCCAGGGGGATGCGGCCGACCGCGGCGTGCTCCGCCGTGCCGTCACCGGCTCCGTGGCCGGTAGTCGCGCCCGTGTCGGTGCCACGGTCCATGGCCAAGGCCCTTTCTCCCCACAGCTCGCAAGATCTGCGCCGCCACCACTACCGTACGGCTGCGTAGCGTCGCGATGTGTGGCAATACGCGAATTGCTCCGTGGGAGCCTCCGGCGCACACGCAGGGCACGTGGGCGGCGCACGATCACTCGCACGCCCCCGCATGACCAGTGGCTGACCACCGGCGGACCACAAGCCGACCACCGGCTGAACCACAGACCCACGTTCCCGTGGCCGCCGGTTTCAGTCCCCGTACCCCAGCTGCAGGTCCCGCTCCGCCCTCCCACCGCCGGCGACCTGGAGCACCGTCGCGACGGGGGGATATCCGGTGGCGATGACCGTGTACTCGCCGGAGGCGAGGTCGCCGAACCGGAACGTTCCGTCGATGCCGGTGGTGATCGTGCCGACGACGTTCCCGGCGGCGTCGAGGAGCGTCACGCGCGCGTCCTCCACCGGCCGGCCGCCCCCGGCGCGGACCGTGCCCCGCAGGACCGCGCCCCCGGCGAGTTCGACGTCCTGGCGGGTCTCGCGGGCGGCCCGGACGGTGACGGGGAGTGCGGCCGGGCGGTGGGAATGGGCGCTCGCGGCGAGGACGTACTCCCCTGCGACCAGCTCGGTGATGACGTACTCGCCCCCCTCCCCGCTGCGGGTGGTCACCACGACCTCGCCGTGCACGTCGGTGAGCGTCACGGTCGCGTCGCTCACCGCCCGCCCGTCCGCCGTCCGTACGGCCCCCACCAGGCGTCCCGCGCCGCCGAGCACGATGTCGACCTCGACGGGACGCTCCCCGACGGTGACGCTCACGGCCTGCGGCTGATGGCCGCCGGCTGCCGCGATCAGCACATACGCCCCCGGCCCGGGGGTGGACAGCGCGTACCGCCCGTCCTCACCGCTGCCGCCTCGCCCGGTCTGCCGGCCGATGCCGTCGATGAGGGTGAGCGAGGCCCGGGGCACGACGGTGCCGTCGGGGTGCTGGACCGTGCCGCGGACGGGGACGCCGGGGGCGTACGGCGAGCGATGCGAGACGGGGGTCCTCCCGCCGGAAGGGTGGGGGAGCGACTGCGGGCCCCGGACGGAGGGCGCGGGCTGCCGCTCCGGCTCGGGCTCGGGCTCGGCGGGGACCTCGTCGAAGGACACCGGCGTCCGCTCCTTGAGGAAGCAGGCGATGAGGAGTCCGAGGACGAGTACCGGCGTGAGATACAGGAAGATCCTCGGCATGGCCTGCGCGTAGGCCTCGACGTAGGCGTCGCGCAGCGGGGCGGGCAGGGTGTGGACGAGGTCCGGGGTGAGGGAGCCCGGGTCGGGGAGGACGGCGCCCGCGCGCGCGGGAAGGCGGTCGGCGAGCCGGGCCGTGAGGAGCGCGCCGAACGCGGCCACGCCCACGCTGCCGCCGATCTGGCGGAGGTAGTTGCCGGCGGCGGTGGCGGCGCCGATGTCGGCGGGGCGTACGGAGTTCTGCACGGCGAGGATCAGGACCGGCATCACCATGCCGATGCCCGCGCCGAGCACGGCCGTCCAGATGCCGAACTGCAGCCGGGGCGTGTCCGTCTCCATGCGGGACAGCAGCCACACGCCGAGGGCGGTCAGGGCGGTGCCGAGGACGGGGTACGTCCGGTAGTGCCCGGTGTGGGCGACGAGTTGGCCGCAGACGACGGACGCGCCGACGATGCCGGCCATCATCGGCACCATGAGCAGCCCCGACTCGGTGGCGGAGATCCCGCCGACCATGCGCAGCTGGGTCGGCAGGTAACTGGCGGTGCCAAAGAGGGCGATACCGACGGCGATACCGACGAGGCCGGTCACGACGAACGCCGGGTCCCTGAACAGCCGCGGGGGAACGAGGGGCTGGGCCGCGAACCGCTCGACGACGAGAAGGAGGACGGTCGCCGCGACCGCGCCGGCGGCGAGACCGAGCACAAGCCGCGAGTCCCAGGCGTACGCGGTGCCACCCCATCCGGCCAGCAGCACCAGGCAGGTCGAGGCGACGGCCAGCAGCAGCGTGCCCAGGACGTCGAGGCGCCCCCTGGTCGTGTACTTCGGCAGTCTCAGCGCGAAGGTGACGACGGCCAGGGTGACGAGCCCGCAGGGCACGTTGACGTAGAAGCACCACCGCCAGGAGAGATGATCCGTGAGCCAGCCGCCGAGGAGCGGGCCCGCCAGGGAGGCGAGGCCGAACGCGGCGCCGACGAGGCCCAGGTAGCGGCCGCGGTTCCGGGTGGGCACGATGTCGGCGATGATCGCCTGCACACCGATCAGGAGGCCGCCCGCGCCGATGCCCTGGAGCGCGCGGAACGCGATGAGCTGGTCCATGCTCCGGGAGAACCCGGCGAGCGCGGAGCCGGCCACGAAGATCACGAGCGCGAACTGGAAGACGCCCTTGCGGCCGCGGAGTTCGCCCAGTCTGCCGTAGACGGGAAGGGTGACGGTGGCAGTGAGCAGATAGGCCGTGATCGCCCAGGACATCCGGTCCACGCCGTGCAGCTCGCCGACGATCTCGGGGAGGGCGGTGGCGACGACCATCTGCTCCAGTGCGGCGAGGAGCAGGGCGAGCAGAAGGGCGGCGAAGACCAACCGGACCCGGTGCGGACCGATCCGGGGAGGCCCGTCCGCCGGTGGTGGTGTCGCGGGTGTGGTGGCCGGTTCGTCCTTCACCAGTGTGATCGCGCCCATGCGTACCGCTCCCTCGTCGCACTTACCGCACAATTCCCGCATTAAGCGGCAACTGTCGGTAAGTGCGGCGAGTTACGGCATTCCGGGGAGCGTCACGGAGATCCACTCGAACCGGTGAGAGGGGCAACGCCCCCCGGACGACCGCCGGTTGGATCGGGCATCCTTGTCGCCCCCGGCGTTACTTCTCCACCTCGGTGGCGAGGTTGGCGAGCAGGGCGTCGTAGATCCGGCCGAGGCCCTTGGGGGCGAAGGTCTTCTCGAAGAAGCCGCCGATGCCGCCGGCACCCTGCCAGGTGGTGGTGACCACGACACGGGAGCCGCCCTCGCCGGCCGGGGTGACCCGCCAGACGGTGACCATGGAGGAGTTGCGGTCCTTCTCGACGAGCTCGCCGTCGGAGGGCTCCGTGACCTCCAGGAGGCAGTCGCGCACACGCTTGCTGGTGGCCTGGAGCTTCCAGTGGACGAGGGTGCCCTCGCCGTCGCCGCCCTCGCGCACCTCGTACTCGCTGAAGTGCTGCGGCATCAGCTTCCCGCGCGCGCCGCTGTAGTCGGCCAGGGTGTCGAACACAGTCTCCGCGTCCGCCGCGACGACTCGTTCAGTCGTGGCCTCGACCTGCGCCATTGCACTTCCTCCAGCACTTGGTAACTCGGGGATGTGCGGAAAGCCAACCACCCCCCGCCCGGAGGGCCCAAATCGGGGTGCCCCAAGGGCCCGCCGCGGCCTGCCCGAAAGGCCGCCGACGAGACCTCCACATGGTGTTCGAAAACCAGTTCGCACGATCAAGGGAACATGTGTTCTATTCTGAGGGAGAGCAACCGAGGAGGCGTCCATGCGCTGGGACCATCTGGCCGAGAACCCCGCCACGGCCCGGGACGCCGCGCTGTTCGGGGCGGACACGGTGACGAGCCGTACCTTCGACACTCCGGAGTTCCGCGGCATGACCTTTCACGAGGTCCGGGCGAGAACGATCGTGAACCGGGTGCCGGGGGCCTCCCGGATGCCGTTCGAGTGGACGGTGAACCCCTACCGGGGCTGCACGCACGCGTGCGTCTACTGCTTCGCCCGCAAGACCCACAGCTATCTGGACCTCGACACGGGCCTCGACTTCGACTCGCAGATCGTCGTGAAGATCAACGCGCCCGACCTGCTGCGCCGCCGGCTGGCCTCGCCGCGCTGGCACGGCGAACACATCGCGATGGGCACCAACGTGGACTGCTACCAGCGCGCGGAGGGCCGTTACGGCCTGATGCCGGGCATCATCGCGGCCCTGCGCGACCACGCTAACCCCTTCTCGATCCTGACCAAGGGCACGCTGATCCTGCGCGACCTGGACCTGATCCGGCAGGCGGCGGAGGTCACCGAGGTCGGCATCTCGGTCTCCGTCGGTTTCACCGACCAGGAGCTGTGGCGCACGGTCGAGCCGGGCACGCCCGCACCGGAGCGCCGGCTGGACGTCGTGCGCGCCTTCACCGGCCTCGGCATCGGCTGCGGGGTGCTGATGGCCCCCGTGCTCCCCTTCCTCAGCGACCACCCCGACCGGCTGCGCGAGACCGTGCGGGCCGTCGCGGCCTCCGGCGCCACGTCCGTGACCCCGCTGGTGCTGCATCTGCGGCCCGGCGCACGCGAGTGGTACATGGCCTGGCTGGAACGCCATCACCCCCATCTCGTACGGCGTTACGAGCTGCTGTACGCGGAAGGCGCCTACGCCCCGAAGTGGTATCAGCGGCAGATCACCCGTCAGGTCCACGAGCTGGCCCAGGAATACGGCATGGGCCCCCGGCGCGCGGAGCTGCCGAGACGGATACCGGTGCGCGAGCCGGCCGTGCCGGGGACGGCCGGGGACACGGCACCGACCCAGCTGACCCTTCTCTGACACCTCGGGGAGCATCCGGGCGCTTCTCCCGCCCCGATCGGGTCAAGTCTCGGTGTATGGCGTTCTCCGGAGGGTGCGGTCCGGGACGATGCGCGACGAAGGCCGTGGCGTGCACGGCCCGAAATCCTCCGTCCTGGGAGGCCTGACGATGAAGAAACGCGCAGCTGCTCTGTGCGGTGCCGCCGCCGTGTTGGCCGGAATGGTCACGGCGGTCCCGGCCGGCGCGAGCGGTGCTTCCGCCACCGCACCGGTGGCGAAGCCCGCCTGGAAGAAGTGCGCCACCGGCACCTATCGGACGCTCCAGTGCGCCTCCCTGAAAGTGCCGCTGGACCACCGCGATCCGAACGGCAAGAAGATCACACTCGCCCTCTCCCGCGTCCCCCACACCGCGAAGACGTACCAGGGCCCCCTGCTGGTCAACCCGGGCGGCCCCGGCGGCAGCGGCCTCACCCTGGCCGGATTCGTCGCGTCCTCGCTGCCGAAGAAGGTGGCGGCGCAGTACGACGTCATCGGCTTCGACCCGCGCGGCGTGGGCAAGAGCAAGCCGGCACTGAACTGCAGGCCGGGCCACTTCTCGTCGGTGCGCCCCGACTCCCTGCCGAGCACCCCGAAGATCGAGCGGGCCAACCTGAAGCGCGCCGAGGCCTTCGCCAAGGCCTGCGCCAAGAAGTACGCGGGCGTGCTGCCGTACATCGACACGATCAGCGCGGTCAAGGACATGGACGCCATCCGCGCGGCCCTCGGCGCCAAGAAGATCAACTACTTCGGGTACTCGTACGGCACCTACCTGGGCGCCGTGTACGCCAAGCTCTTCCCGAACCGTGTCCGGCGTGCGGTGCTGGACTCCGTGGTCGACCCCACGGGGGTCTGGTACGACGGCAACCTCCAGCAGGACCAGGCGTTCAACGACCGCCACCGGGCGCTGATGGCCTGGATCGCCAAGCACGACAAGACGTACGGGCTCGGCACCGATCCGGAGAGGATCGAGGCCAAGTGGTACGCGATGCGGGCGACGCTGGCCGACAAGCCCGCGGACGGCAAGGTGGGAGCCTCCGAACTGGAGGACACGTTCATGCCCGGCGGCTACTACAACGGCTACTGGCCCTATCTCGCCGAGGCGTTCGCCGCCTTCGTGGAGAAGAAGAACGACGATCCACTGGTCGAGGCGTACGAGAACTTCGGCGCCGTCGACGCGGCCGGCGACAACGGTTACAGCGTCTACGCCTCGGTGCAGTGCCGTGACGCGCGCTGGACCCGCGACTGGGAGGAGTGGCGCGACGACAACTGGGCGGTGTACGAGAAGGCGCCGTTCATGACCTGGAACAACGCCTGGTACAACGCGCCCTGCGCGTTCTGGCCCACGAAGTCCCTCGACCCCGTGGACGTCTCCAACACCGAGCTGCCGCCGGTCCTCATCTTCCAGGCGACGGACGACGCGGCGACCCCCTACGAGGGTGCAGTCGTCACCCATCACCTCCTGCGCGGCTCCAGCCTGGTCGTCGAGGAGGGCGGCGGGAATCACGGCATCTCGCTGAGCGGCAACGCCTGCCTGGACAAGCACCTGACGGCGTATCTGACCGACGGCAGGGTGCCGCGCGGCCAGGGCGAGACCGACGCCGTCTGCAAGAAGCTCGCCGACCCCAAGCCGCTGAGCAAGAAGGCCGTGTCGACCTCGTCCCGAGGCTCGACGCTGCACGGCCTGCTGGGCTTCCGCGGCTGAGCCGGGGGCCGTTGGGGTCCCGCCGGAAATCCGCGGGATTCCCACGGCCACCCCCGCCTAGGGTGCCGCCATGAACGACGCCCCCCATGACCTCCGCATTCGCGAGATGACCCTGTCCGACTGCCGTCCCGTGGCCGAGATCCGCGTAGGAGGCTGGCGGACCGCGTACGCCGGGCTCGTCCCCCGGTCGTACCTCGACGCGATGGACGTGGAGAAGGACGCCGAGATGCGCCGGGTGATGCTCTCGAAGGCCGGCAACCCCGTGGTGAACCTGATCGCCGAGCGCGCCGGGGAGATCGTCGGCTGGGCGGCGTACGGCCCCTACCGCGACGGCGAAGTGCGCACCGGGGAAGCCGAGTTGTACGCGATCTACATACGACCGGGCCACTTCGGCGCCGGCGTGGGCACCGCGCTGCTGAGGGAGTCCGCCGAGCGCTGCGAGGCAGCCGGCCACGGCCGCATGCTCCTGTGGGTCCTCAAGGAGAACACCCGGGCCCGCCGCTTCTACGAACACCACGGCTTCCACCCGGACGGGGCCGAGGAACCCTTCGAGGCGGGCGGGGTCGAGGTGCCCGAGGTCCGGTACGGACGCGCCCTGTGAGAGGCGCGGGAAACCGAGCGACAAGCCCTCACCGGACCCGCGGCCGCATCACGGCCCCGGCAGCGCAGCGCTACCGCTGCTTGGGGATGCGCGCCAGTGCCCGCACCGCCGCCTCCGCGAGCGTCGGATGCGCCAAAGCCTCGTTCAGTACGGTCCTGGCGCGGGCGTCCTCCAGAGCCCCCAGTCCCTCCACGCACGCGAGCGCCACCCGGCGGTAGGGATCGTGCGGTCTCAGGCGGCGCCGGAGTGTGGTGATCAGCGCCGGGACGGACTCGGGGGCGCGGAGCTCGGCGAGCAGGCGTACGGGATGCAGGGCGTAGGCGACGCGGAGTTCGTTGGTCGCGAGAGCGGCCGCCGCACGCGCGGTGCGCGGGTCCCGGAGACGGGCCAGTGCGTATGCCGCGGAGGCGCAGCGCGGCGGATCCCGGTGGTTGAGCAACAGGACAAGGGCCTCGAAGGCCCGCCGGTCCCCGACGACACCCAACCGGAACGCGGCCAACTCCCGCGCCCACAAGGGCTGTCCCGGCTCGATGAGCAGGGCCGCCAGTTCGTCCGTGGACTCCGTCGTGACAAGCCGCTCGTATCCCGCCGCGCCCCCCGACTCGCTCCGCACACGCTCCGTGAGTGATCGCAACTCCTCGTCCATGTCATCGAGCGTACGGGCGCCCGGCGCGCACGGGGGACGTACCTCACAAACACGGGGGCTGGCGCGCTCGTTACCCACCGGTTAAGCTCAGACGAGCGAGATACCCAC
Organism: Streptomyces europaeiscabiei; assembly: GCF_036346855.1. Taxonomy (NCBI): domain Bacteria; kingdom Bacillati; phylum Actinomycetota; class Actinomycetes; order Kitasatosporales; family Streptomycetaceae; genus Streptomyces; species Streptomyces europaeiscabiei. The sequence continues at coordinate 8,560,711 of NZ_CP107841.1, read as the reverse complement.
TCGTGTTCGCTCTCGACGGTTTGGTGACGCAGCCGTTAGGAGCACAGTCGGTTCGGTACCTGGAGTACCAGTACGGCTCGGCCTCGGGACAGGGCCGGTCGGTTCAGCCGTTCCCCGGGCGTGTGCACGCCCGCGGCGACGGCACCGGGCGTGTGCGTTCATCAGCCCGGCACCACCCCACACCCGCACGCCACGCGCCGGTTGCGCGCTCTTCGCGTACCCGCGGCGTTTCCCTCAGCCGTCACCTCATCCTGGAGTCCCGCGATGGCCACTCCCCTTTCCGACTCGTCAATGTCCCCTCTGTCTGCGCAACCCCCGTTCCAGACGATCGCCGTGGTCGGTCTCGGCACCATGGGCACCGGTATCGCCGAAGTGCTGGCCCGGGCCGGCCGCGAGGTCGTCGGCATCGACATCAGCGAGGCCGCCGGCGCGCGTGCCGTCACCGCGCTGGAGGCCGCGACCGAGCGCGCCGTGGCCCGTGGACGCATCACCGAGCAGGAGCGCGGCGACGTGCTCGCCCGCTTCCGCACCTTCACCGACCTCCAGGCCGCGGCCGACGCCGACCTGGTGATCGAGGTCGTCCCGGAGTCGTACGAGATCAAGCAGCAGGTCTTCCGTGAGCTGGACGCGATCGTGCGTCCCGAGGCCGTCCTCGCCACCGGCACCAACGCCCTGTCGGTGACACGGCTGGCCGCCGAGTCGGCGCGTCCGGAGCGGGTGCTCGGGCTGCACTTCTTCAACCCGGCGCCCGCGATGAAGCTGGTCGAGGTCGTCTCCTCGGTGCTGACCGCCCCCCAGGCCGTCGCCTCGGTCACGGATCTCGCCCTCGACCTGGGCAAGGAGCCCGTCGCGGTCGGCGACCGGCCCGGATTCGTCGCCGACGGGCTGCTGTTCGGCTACCTCAACCAGGCCGCCGCGATGTACGAGGCCAAGTACGCCTCCCGCGAGGACATCGACGCGGCGATGCGGCTCGGCTGCGGTCTGCCGATGGGCCCGCTGGCGCTGCTGGACCTGATCGGCGTCGACACCGCGCGCACGGTCCTGGAGGCCATGTACACGGCCTCGCACGACCGGCTGCACGCACCGGCGCCCATCCTCAAGCAGCTCAGCGAGGCGGGCCTGACCGGCCGCAAGTCGGGGCGCGGCTTCTACTCCTACGAGGCCCCCGGCTCCGCCACCGTCGTGCGGGACGCGCTGACGCCGCTGGACGGGGTCAGCGCGACCCCCGGGCGCACCGTCCGCTCGGTGGGTGTCGCGGGCTCCGGGACCATGGGGTCCGGGATCGCCGAGGTGTTCGCGAAGGCCGGGTACGAGGTCGTGCTGGCCGCCCGCAGCGAGGAGAAGGCGCAGGCCGCGAAGGCCCGTATCGGCAAGTCGCTCGCCCGCTCCGTCGACAAGGGCCGGCTGACGGTCGAGGCCGCCGCCGAGACACTGGACCGGATCACCCCGGCGAGCTCGTACGACGCCTTCGCGGATGTCGACCTGGCTCTGGAGGCCGTGGCCGAGGACCTGGAGGTCAAGCGGCAGCTGTTCGCGACCTTCGACAAGGTCTGCAAGCCGGGCGCGATCCTCGCCACCACCACCTCCTCGCTGCCCGTCGTCGCCTGCGCCCGCGCCACCTCGCGCCCGCAGGACGTGATCGGCATGCACTTCTTCAACCCGGCCCCGGCGATGAAGCTGGTCGAGGTGGTCCGTACGGTCCTGACCGCCGACGACGTGCACGCCACCGTCCGCGAGGTGTGCACGAAGGTCCGCAAGCATCCGGTGGACTGCGGCGACCGGGCCGGTTTCATCGTGAACGCGTTGCTGTTCCCGTACCTGAACAACGCGATCAAGATGGTCCAGGAGCACTACGCGACGCTGGACGACATCGACGCGGCCATGAAGCTGGGCGGCGGCTACCCGATGGGCCCGTTCGAACTGCTGGACGTGGTCGGGCTGGACGTGTCGCTGGCCATCGAGAAGGTCCTGCACCGCGAGTTCCGCGACCCGGGGCTGGCCCCGGCGCCGCTGCTGGAGCACCTGGTGGCCGCGGGCTGCCTCGGCCGCAAGACGGGCCGTGGCTTCCGCGAATATGCCAAGCGCTGAGGAGGCGGGCGACAGGATCGGGGCGCCCCCGGACCCGGCGTCCGCGCCGGGCCCGACGGAGACCCGGGCGGACCGATCCGCGGCGGACGCCGACCCGGTGGACCTGTCAGCGGCAGCGAACGGTCCGGTGCGCCGATCGGCGGCGAAGGCGGGCCCGACGGATCGCCCGGCGGTCGGCACCGGTCGTCCGGGTCGGCCGGCGACGGGCACGGACTGGGGTGGGCTGCTGGGCCCGGGCAGCCGTCCTTCGCCCGCCCGCTCCGCCGTCTCCGCGCCCGGCCGATCCCCCGCTCCCCCACCCGCCCACCTGGCCACTCCCCCGTCCGAGCAGGACGGGGGGATGGCAGGACACGCGCACTCCCCTGCACGGATGCAGTACGTTCGGGGCATGTCCCAGCCCGCCAAGTCCTCACGTACACCGGCTGCGCCCGACGCTCCGGAGAGCGCCGCGGGCAGCCGCGCCGCCGCCCAACGCCTCAAGATGCGCCGGGAACTGGCGGCCGCGGCCATGGAGCTGTTCTCGACCAAGGGGTACGAGGCGACCACAGTCGACGAGATCGCGGCGGCGGCCGGGGTCGCCCGCCGCACCTTCTTCCGTCACTTCCGCTCCAAGGAAGAGGCGATCTTCCCGGACCACGACGACACCCTGATCCGTGCGGAGGCGGTGCTGAACGCCGCTCCCCAGCACGAGCACCCGCTCGACACGGTGTGCCGCGGCATCAAGGAAGTCATGAGGATGTACGCGGCCCGGCCGGAGATCTCGGTCGCCCGCTACAAGCTGACCCGTGAGGTCCCCACCCTGCGGGAGGCGGAGATCGCCTCCGTGGCCCGCTACGAGCGCCTGTTCACCCGCTATCTGCTGGGCCACTTCGACGAGCACGCCCACCACGACGACGGCAACGACGACCCGCTGCTCGCCGAGGTGGCCGCGTCGGCGGTCGTCACCGCGCACAACCACGTGCTGCGGCGGTGGCTCAGGTCCGGTGGGCAGGGCGACGTCGAGACGCAGCTCGACCACGCCTTCGCCATCGTGCGCAGGACGTTCGGCACGGGCATCGGCGCGGGCCGCACCATGGCGCCCGAGCCGGTCGCCGCGACGGTGTCCACCCACGGCGAGGTCCTGGTGACGGTCGCCCGCACGGACGCCCCCCTCGACGAGGTCATGCGAACCATCGAAGAGGCGCTCCGGGACCGCTGAGACCCGACCCGAACCACTTTTTACCCATCGGTAACTGTGATGACGGCCACCCCACCGGGTGGCCGTTTTGGCATGTCAGAGGCCCTTTTCAACCCCCACCTGATCGATCATCGCTCAGGTGTTACGTAAAGATTTCACCTGAGCGAACTTTCTGGCACTCGGTGCCTTGCGGGGTGACACGGCGTGCCATACGTTGAAGGAGTCCGGGCGGCCGGCGTGCAGAGAACTCTCGTACGTCGGCTGTCCCCGCAGACCACGGTCCGCGTGCCCGGACGCCTGCGTCACAGGCACCCTTCCGCGCCACAAAGCGCCGCCGCAGCACCACCTCCGCCGAACCGACGGCATCACACCCAGCTCAGCACCCGACGTAACCCTCAGCAGCGTCCCTCCCTCAGGACGCACGTCGCCGGAGGCACCACCGTGAAGGAAATCCTGGACGCGATCCAGTCGCCCGACTCCACGTCGGCCGACTTCGCCGCACTGCCGCTCCCCGAGTCGTACCGTGCGATCACCGTGCACAAGGACGAGACGGAGATGTTCGCGGGACTCACCACCCGCGACAAGGACCCCCGCAAGTCGATCCACCTCGACGAGGTTCCGCTCCCGGAGCTCGGCCCGGGCGAGGCCCTGGTGGCCGTCATGGCCTCCTCGGTCAACTACAACTCCGTGTGGACCTCGATCTTCGAGCCGCTGTCCACCTTCGGCTTCCTGGAGCGCTACGGAAAGCTCTCCGAGCTGACCAAGCGCCACGACCTGCCCTACCACATCATCGGCTCCGACCTCGCGGGCGTCGTCCTGCGCACCGGCCCCGGCGTCAACGCCTGGCGGCCCGGCGACGAGGTCGTCGCGCACTGCCTGAGCGTGGAGCTGGAGTCGTCCGACGGCCACAACGACACGATGCTCGACCCCGAGCAGCGGATCTGGGGCTTCGAGACCAACTTCGGCGGCCTCGCCGAGATCGCGCTCGTCAAGTCCAACCAGCTGATGCCGAAGCCCGACCACCTCAGCTGGGAGGAGGCCGCCGCCCCGGGCCTGGTGAACTCCACCGCCTACCGGCAGCTGGTCTCCCGCAACGGCGCCGGCATGAAGCAGGGCGACAACGTGCTGATCTGGGGCGCCAGCGGCGGCCTCGGCAGTTACGCCACCCAGTTCGCGCTGGCCGGCGGCGCCAACCCGATCTGTGTCGTCTCCAGCGAGCAGAAGGCCGACATCTGCCGGGCCATGGGCGCCGAGGCGATCATCGACCGCACCGCCGAGGACTACAAGTTCTGGAAGGACGAACACAACCAGGACCCGAAGGAGTGGAAGCGCTTCGGCAAGCGCATCCGCGAACTCACCGGGGGCGAGGACGTCGACATCGTCTTCGAGCACCCGGGCCGCGAGACCTTCGGCGCGTCGGTGTACGTCACCCGCAAGGGCGGCACGATCGTCACCTGCGCCTCGACGTCGGGCTTCAACCACGAGTACGACAATCGCTACCTGTGGATGTCGCTGAAGCGGATCATCGGCTCGCACTTCGCGAACTACCGCGAGGCCTGGGAGGCCAACCGCCTCGTCGCCAAGGGCAAGATCCACCCGACGCTGTCGAAGGTCTACTCCCTGGAGGAGACCGGGCAGGCCGCGTACGACGTGCACCGCAACCTCCACCAGGGCAAGGTCGGCGTGCTGTGCCTCGCCCCCGAGGAGGGCCTCGGGGTGCGCGACCACGACAAGCGCGCCCGGCACGTCGACGCCATCAACCGCTTCCGGAACATCTGAGGTCCCAAGATGAGTGAGCGTCAGCCCGCCGAAGGCGGCAAGCGGGAGAAGGACCGGCCGTGGCTCATGCGCACGTACGCCGGTCACTCCACGGCGGAGGCGTCCAACGAGCTGTACCGGCGCAACCTCGCCAAGGGGCAGACGGGTCTGTCGGTCGCCTTCGACCTGCCGACCCAGACCGGCTACGACTCCGACCACATCCTCGCCCGCGGCGAGGTCGGCCGGGTCGGCGTCCCGGTGGCCCATCTCGGTGACATGCGCAGGCTGTTCCAGGACATCCCCCTGGAGCAGATGAACACCTCGATGACCATCAACGCCACCGCCATGTGGCTGCTGGCGCTCTACCAGGTCGTGGCGGAGGAGCAGGGCGCGGACATCACCCAGCTCCAGGGCACGACCCAGAACGACATCGTCAAGGAGTACCTGTCGCGGGGCACCCATGTGTTCCCGCCGGGACCCTCACTCCGGCTGACGACGGACATGATCGCGTACACGGTCTCCCACATGCCCAAGTGGAACCCGATCAACATCTGCAGCTACCACCTGCAGGAGGCGGGCGCCACGCCGGTGCAGGAGATCGCGTACGCGATGTCCACGGCGATCGCGGTGCTGGACGCCGTACGGGACTCGGGCCAGGTCCCGGCCGAGAAGTTCGGTGACGTCGTCGCCCGTATCTCCTTCTTCGTGAACGCGGGAGTCCGCTTCGTCGAGGAGATGTGCAAGATGCGGGCCTTCGGGCGGATCTGGGACCGGATCACCCGCGAGCGGTACGGCATCGAGAACGCCAAGCAGCGGCGTTTCCGGTACGGCGTCCAGGTCAACTCCCTCGGTCTGACCGAGGCGCAGCCGGAGAACAACGTCCAGCGGATCGTCCTGGAGATGCTGGCCGTGACCCTCTCCAAGGACGCACGGGCCCGGGCGGTCCAGCTGCCGGCCTGGAACGAGGCCCTGGGCCTGCCCCGGCCGTGGGACCAGCAGTGGTCGCTGCGAATCCAGCAGGTGCTGGCGCACGAGAGCGATCTGCTGGAGTACGAGGACATATTCGAGGGCTCGCACGTCATCGAGGCGAAGGTGACCCAGCTGGTCGAGGAGTCCTTCGCCGAGATCGAGCGGATCCAGGAGATGGGCGGCGCGATGGCCGCCGTCGAGTCCGGCTACCTCAAGTCGCAACTGGTCTCCTCGCACGCCGAACGCCGGGCCCGGATCGAGTCGGGCCAGGAGAAGATCGTCGGGGTCAACGTCTTCGAGTCGACGGAGCCGAACCCGCTGACCGCCGACCTGGACGCGGCGATCCAGACGGTGGACCCTGCGGTCGAGGCGCGGGTGATCAAGTCCCTCCAGAGCTGGCGCGACACGCGCTACCAGCCGCCCTTCAACCACCCGCGCCCGTGCAAGGCGCTGGATCGGCTGAAGGAGGCCGCGAAGGGCTCCGGCAACCTCATGGAGGCCACCCTGGAGTGCGCCCGCGCCGGGGTCACGACCGGCGAGTGGTCCGGGGCCCTGCGCGAGGTGTTCGGGGAGTTCCGGGCGCCGACCGGTGTGTCGTCGGCGCCGGTGGCCGTCTCCGCCGAGGAGGGCTCGGCCATGTCGGAGGTCCGCCGCAAGGTGGAGCTGACGGCGAAGGACCTGAACGTCGGCAAACTCCGCTTCCTGGTCGGCAAGCCGGGTCTGGACGGGCACTCCAACGGGGCCGAGCAGATCGCCGTGCGGGCCCGTGACTCGGGCTTCGAGGTGGTCTACCAGGGCATCCGGCTCACCCCGGAACAGATCGTGGACGCGGCGATCGCCGAGGACGTGCACGCGGTCGGCCTGTCCATCCTCTCCGGCTCGCACGCCCAGCTGGTGCCGGACGTGCTGGACCGGCTGCGGGAGGCCGGTGCCGCCGACATCCCGGTGATCGCCGGCGGGATCATCCCGAACGCGGACGCCGCACAGCTCAGGGCCGCCGGAGTGGCCGCCGTGTTCACCCCGAAGGACTTCGACATCACCGGGATCATCGGCCGTATCGTCGACGAGATCCGCAAGGCCAACAAGCTCAGCCCCCTCATCAGCACGGAGGTCCCCGCATGACCAGCCCTGTTCCTCAGGTGAACCGCCTTCGTCCGCGGCGCTCCTGCCTCGCGGTGCCGGGAAGCAACCCGCGCTTCCTGGAGAAGGCCCAGGGCCTCCCGGCGGACCAGGTCTTCCTCGACCTGGAGGACGCCTGCGCCCCGCTCGCCAAGCCCGAGGCGCGGCACACCATCGTCAAGTTCCTCAACGAGGGCGACTGGACCGGCAAGACGCGGGTCGTACGGGTCAACGACTGGACGACGGAGTGGACGTACCGCGATGTCGTCACGGTCGTCGAGGGTGCCGGTCAGAACCTCGACTGCATCATGCTGCCGAAGGTGCAGACCGCCCAGCAGGTCGTCGCCCTCGACCTCCTGCTGACCCAGATCGAGAAGACGATGGGCTTCGAGGTCGGCAAGATCGGCATCGAGGCGCAGATCGAGAACGCGCAGGGCCTGAACAACGTCAACGAGATCGCGACGGCGTCCCAGCGCGTGGAGACGATCATCTTCGGCCCTGCCGACTTCATGGCGTCGATCAACATGAAGTCACTGGTCGTGGGCGAGCAGCCGCCCGGCTACCCGGCGGACGCCTACCACTACATCCTGATGAAGATCCTGATGGCCGCCCGCGCCAACAACCTCCAGGCGATCGACGGCCCCTACCTGCAGATCCGCAACGTCGACGGCTACCGCGAGGTCGCGCAGCGGGCCGCCGCGCTCGGCTTCGACGGCAAGTGGGTGCTGCACCCGGGCCAGGTCGATGCGTCCAACGAGATCTTCTCGCCCTCGCAGGAGGACTTCGACCACGCCGAGCTGATCCTGGACGCGTACGACTACTGCACGTCCGAGGCGGGCGGCAAGAAGGGCTCGGCGATGCTCGGCGACGAGATGATCGACGAGGCCAGCCGCAAGATGGCCCTGGTCATCTCCGGCAAGGGGCGGGCGGCGGGAATGACCCGTACGTCGAAGTTCGAGATCCCGGAGGCCTGAGCGCGATGCAGTTCGGACGCACCTACGAGGAGTTCGAGGTCGGGGCGGTGTACAAGCACTGGCCCGGGAAGACGGTCACGGAGTACGACGACCATCTCTTCTGTCTCCTCACCATGAACCACCACCCGCTCCACATGGACAGCAACTACGCCGAGAAGACGACCGACTTCGGCAAGAACGTCGTGGTGGGGAACTACATCTACTCGCTGCTGCTGGGCATGTCCGTGCCGGACGTCTCCGGCAAGGCGATCGCGAACCTGGAGATCGAGTCGCTGAAGCACGTGGCGCCGACCTTCCACGGCGACACGATCTACGGCGAGACGACGGTGCTCGACAAGTGGCCGTCGAAGTCGAAGAACGACCGCGGCATCGTCCACGTCGAGACCAAGGGCTACAAGCAGGACGGCACGCTGGTGTGCGTGTTCCGCCGCAAGGTCATGGTGCCGACCGAGACGTACATCAAGGAGCGCGGCGGCGAACAGCCCGGCCGCCCCGAGCTCAGGGAGCAGGAGAAGTAGCCATGGCGCGACTCGCCCAGACCGCAGGTCTGACCGACATCCAGCAGGAGATCCTGTCCACCGTCCGTGACTTCGTGGACAAGGAGATCATCCCGGTCGCGACGGAGCTGGAGCACCGCGACGAGTACCCGCAGGCGATCGTCGACGGGCTGAAGGAACTGGGCCTGTTCGGCCTGATGATCCCCGAGGAGTACGGCGGTCTGGGCGAGTCCCTCCTCACCTACGCGCTGTGCGTGGAGGAGATCGCCCGGGGCTGGATGTCCGTGTCCGGCATCATCAACACGCACTTCATCGTGGCGTACATGCTGAAGCAGCACGGCACGCAGGAGCAGAAGGACCACTTCCTGCCGAGGATGGCAGCCGGTGACGTCCGGGGCGCCTTCTCGATGTCGGAGCCGGGTCTCGGTTCGGATGTGTCGGCGATCACCTCCAAGGCGGTCAAGGACGGCGACGACTACGTCCTGAACGGTCAGAAGATGTGGCTGACCAACGGTGGGACGTCAACACTCGTCGCCGTACTCGTCCGAAGTGACGAAGGCCACCCCGAGGGCACGGCCCCTCACAAGTCGATGACCACCTTCCTGATCGAGAAGGAACCCGGTTTCGGAGAGGTCCGCCCCGGCCTCACCATTCCCGGGAAGATCGACAAGATGGGCTACAAGGGCGTCGACACGACCGAGCTCATCATGGACGGACTGCGCATTCCGGCCAATCGCGTACTCGGCGGCACCACCGGCCGAGGGTTTTACCAAATGATGGACGGCGTCGAGGTCGGCCGGGTCAATGTGGCCGCACGTGGCTGCGGAGTCGCTCAGCGTGCGTTCGAACTCGGTGTCTCGTACGCCCAACAGCGCCACACCTTCGGCAAACCGATCGCCCAGCACCAGGCGATCCAGTTCAAGCTGGCCGAGATGGCTACCAAGGTCGAGGCCGCCCATGCGATGATGGTGAACGCAGCTCGCAAAAAGGACTCGGGCGAACGAAACGACCTCGAAGCAGGGATGGCGAAGTACCTCGCCTCCGAATACTGCAAGGAAGTCGTCGAGGACGCTTTCCGGATCCACGGCGGTTACGGCTTCTCCAAGGAGTACGAGATCGAGCGCCTCTACCGTGAGGCACCGATGCTGCTGATCGGTGAAGGTACCGCCGAAATCCAGAAAATGATCATCGGTCGTCGACTGCTCGAAGAGTATCGATTCCAGGGCTAGCCCAAGTCCGGCCCGGGGTCGGTTGTCTGGTTCGGGGTGTTTTCTACGAGAAGAAGATCACACCCCGTGAGTACTCTTCGGTCGTCGACTCCGCTTCCTGGCTTGCCCAGTTGCGGTCCGCGACCGGTACGATCCCCGGAAAGCCGCCGTCCCCAGTCACCGCGCGGCATCATCCGCTACGAAGGTCATCCATGCCCCACAGCCAAACCTCTGCACCACGCGACAGCCTCGTCGGCGTACGGCTCGCGCGCGGAGCATCGCCGTGGCTTCTCCCGACCGTCGCCACCGCAGCACTCAGTCTCGCCCGTTCGCGCCGCTCCGGTGCCGCTCGGGCCGTGGCCGTACCCGCCACCGCGCTGGCGGCGGGCATGCTGTGGTTCTTCCGCGACCCCGAGCGTGAGATCGCCCAGGGCCGGGTCATCTCGCCCGCCGACGGAGTGGTGCAGAGCATCATGCCGTGGAAGGACGGACGTACCCGCGTCGCGATCTTCATGAGCCCGCTCAACGTCCACGTCAACCGCGCGCCGCTGTCCGGCACGGTGACGTCGGTCGAGCACATCCCGGGCGGGTTCGTGCCGGCGTTCAACAAGGAGAGCGAGAACAACGAGCGCGTCGTCTGGCACTTCGACACCGAACTCGGTGACATCGAGATGATCCAGATCGCCGGCGCCGTGGCTCGCCGCATCGTCCCGTACATCCCCGAGGGCACCAAGGTCGAGCAGGGTGACCGGATCGGGCTGATCCGCTTCGGCTCGCGCGTCGACATCTACCTGCCCGAGGGTGTGGAGATCGACGTCGAGGTGGGTCAGAAGACCGTGGCTGGGGTGACTCGCATTGACCGTGACTGATCCGGAGACCCAGCCGGGCTGGGTGCCCGAGGCCGACGAGGTCGACGAGGTCGACGAAGAGGAGGAGATGCCTCTTTCTCTCCGCCTGTCGATAGCGGACACCCTCACTCTCGGCAACGCCACATGCGGCTTCATGGCGGTGTACTTCACCACCACCGGCATCCTGATCCCGGACCTCACCGGTAGCCAGGAGCCCGGCATGGCCCGCCACAGCGCGGCCACCGCCGTGATCCTGATGCTGTGCGCGGCGATCTTCGACCTGTTCGACGGGCTAGTGGCGCGCAAGCTCCGCTCCTCGCCGATGGGCGCGGAGCTGGACAACCTCTCCGACCTGATCAGCTTCGGCCTGGCGCCGGCGTACTTCGTCCTCGTCTACGGCATGGTCGCGGACGACGCGCACCAGCGGGTGGCGGCGGTGGGCGCGATCGTCGTGCTGCTGGCCGTGGTGCTGAGACTCGCGAGATTCTCCTGTGTCACGGTCAAGGACGGCACCTTCCAGGGCATGCCGTCGCCGTTCGGTGCGCTGACCGTCGTGTCGATCGTGCTCCTTGAGCTGCCCTTCGTGGCGACCCTCCTGGCGATCCTCGGCACGGCATGGCTGATGGTGAGCCGGGTCGAGTACCCGAAGCCGCGGGGTCCCCTCGCGGGGGCGATGCTCTCCTGGATCGTCCTGTCGATGGGCCTGCTGATGGCCTGGGCCTTCGACGCCCCCGGCGGCCAGCTCCTCCTCCAGACCGGCTGCGCCCTGCAGCTCGTCATGGGCGCGGTGATCCCCCTCTTCGCCACGGCGCGGCGGGTGAACAACTTCCGCGGCAACCGGCGTGAGGCGCGGGCGACGCAGCTGCCCTGACCTTCGCTCCAGCACTGACGGGTGTGGCCCGAGCCATCACGGCTCGGGCCACACCCGTTCCGGGTTCAAGGGCGTCCGCGGTTTGCTCTTGACGAGTCAACTACCTCGTGTGGGGGACAAGTTGCTCGGAGTGAGGAAGCGGAGCACGGTGGAAGAGGGGGATTTCACATCATTTGTTCCACTCCATGGTCAGGAGATGGGCATGACCTCCTACAAGCTCAGAGAGCACAAGGTCAAGCACAGGTCGACGGTCCCGGCGACGGACGGCATCGAGCTGGAACTGCCCGTGAGGGAGTACGACGGCACCCCTGGCAACGGGCACGCGCACGACCGCGAGCCTGTGCTGATGCTGCACGGCAGAAGCGTGCCGGAGCTGGCGGGCTTCGACCTCGCGCCGGTGCCCGGCGGCGACCCCAACCGGTACAGCTGGGCACAGGAACTCGCGCAGGTCGGTTACGACGTCTTCCTGGTGGACCTCCAGGGCTCCGGGCGCTCCCCCCGACCGGGGCAGATGGACGATCCGTACAACACCAATCCGGCGCAGCAGCAACCGGTCCTCGTCGACCACACCATCCCGGCGCCCGGCCCGCCCCCGTACAAGTCCGAGCTGGGCAATTCGGAGAGTGACGGGGCGGAGCTGGCGACGGTGGTGAAGTTCATCAAGTCGCAGGTCGGACCTGGGAAGCGGATCCGCTTCGTCGGCTGGTCCGCGGCCGCGTTCGTCATGGGCCCCTACACCCTCCAGCACCCCGACGACGTCGAGAGCCTGTTCCTCCTCGCTCCGATGTTCCCGCCGCGAGGACGGTGGTCGGGAAAGCCCGACGACCCCTTCGGGCGCCCGCCGGGTGTCACCGCGCTGCCCGTGGGCAAGCCGCCCAACCTGTTCGGCTTCCCGATGCATGTCGCCAGCAAGACCGGATTCCAGAAGTCGCTGACCGGCACCCCCTCCCTGTGGGAGGCCGGCATCGACGAGCGTGTGTGGGCGGCCTGCATGGAGGTCGACCCCGTCGGCAGCAAGTGGGGACCCCAGACGAACGGCGACTACGAGGGTGTCCTGCGATACCGGAACACCTACTGGTGGGGCTGGAACAGCAAGACCGTGCCGCTCCGGAGCGAGGGCAGGTACGTGCTCGGCGACAGGGTTCCCGTGCTCATCCTCTACGGGGAACTGGACCGGACGGCCAACAGCCCGACGCCGATGCCCGACGACCTGCATTTCTCCGTTCCGGATCTCTATGCGGCCATCGGGGGTGCGAAGAAGCTGATGTTCTGCTTCGAGGGATCCAGCCACTCCCTGGCGTGGGAGACCACCGCCCAGGCCATCCACCACTTCTCGAAACTCTGGTTCAAGAACGGCAAGGTGGAGGGCCTCAGCAGCGGCAAGTACTTCAGGGAGCTGGACGGCAATCTGATTCCCCTGCCGTAGGGGTCAGGTGAGGAAGTCCCGCCCGATCCGCTCCGCCGCCTGCTCCAGGATCGGCCCCGGATCGGCGATGCAGCGCTCCACGTCCGGCTCGACGTCCGTCAGGGGATAGACCCGGCGGAAACCGGCCCGCCCCAGCGCCTCCGGCTGGAGCGCCAGGCGGCCACAGACCGCCACGACCTCCTTGCCGACGGCCCGGGCGGCCGCCGCGACCCCGGCGGGTGCCTTGCCGTGGAGGGTCTGCTCGTCGAGCGAGCCCTCGCCGGTGATCACCAGTGTGGCCTTCTCCAGCGCCGCCGAGAAGCCGAGGACGTCGAGCATGACCTCGATGCCGGGGCGGAAACGGGCGCCGAGGACGAGGGCGCCGTAGCCGATGCCGCCGGCGGCACCCGCGCCCGGGGCGAGAGCGTGCTCGGCGGCGTGCTCCCCGACCGTCTTCTCCAGGACGGCCGCGAAGTGGGCCAGGGCCGCGTCCAGCGTCGCCACGTCCTCGGGGCTCGCGCCCTTCTGCGGCCCGTAGACGGCGGGCGCGCCCTTCGGCCCGGTCAGCGGGTTGTCGACGTCGCTGGCGAGGACGAGGTCGATCGACGCGAGTCTGTCGTCGAGGCCCGACAGGTCCGCCGTCACCAGGTCGCGCAGGCCGCCGCCCCCGGGCCCGACGGGCTCCCCCGCCGCGTCCAGGAAGCGTGCCCCGAGCGCGGCGAGCATGCCCGCGCCGCCGTCCGTCGTGGCGCTGCCGCCGACGCCGAACACGATCGTGCGGGCGCCCGCGTCGAGTGCGGCACGCAGCAGTTCCCCGGAGCCGTACGTGGAGGCGGTGAGCGGCGCGAAGGCCCCGACGGGGAGCCGCTGCAACCCGCTGGCCTCGGCCATCTCGACGACGGCTGTGTCGCCGCGCAGCGCGTACGCGGCGGTGACGGGCTCACCGAGCGGGCCTGCGACCCGTACCTCGCGGTGTTCGAAGCCGGCCGCGACCGCCGCGGCCACCGTGCCGTCGCCGCCGTCGGCGACCGGCAACGCCTCGACCTCCAGATCGGGCACCACCCGGCGCAGGCCCGCCGTGACCCGCTCGGCAACCTGGACGGCCGTCAGTGTGCCCTTGAACTTGTCCGCGGCGATCAGCACCCGCGGGACTGCCGTGTCCGTCTCGATGTCCGTCTCGATCCCGTCCACTGCGGCGTTCGCCACCTTGCGTTCCCCTCGCTCGTCAGGCCTTGCGCACGTCAAGGCAGTCGCGCCGCTGCGACCCTAACCGCCCCGGCCCCGTACGTCATGCCCCGTCCCGCTCTCCGAACACCGCGCGGGGGCGGCGTGCGGGCCGGAGAGCGGCGGCCGGCGGGCCCCGGCGGGCCCCGGGGACGCCTCACCCCGCCACCGGCCCGGAAGGGAGTCCCGGCAGCTACCGCACATGGGCCGGTGGCCGGCCCGCTCCGTCGCACGCGGGCGCCGCCCACTCCACGCCCCCATCCGTACACCGCCCCGCGAGCGACCATGCCCGGAATCGGGTAGACCTCCACCATGACGCCCACCACCCCGACACCCGTCGCGCCCCCTGTGGGCGCAGCACTCGCCGACCGTGTTCTCGGGGGCTGGCTGGGCCGGATCGCGGGGAACATGCTCGGGAAACCGGTCGAGCAGGGGGACCTGTGGACGCGTGAGCGCATCGACCGGTATCTGCGCCAGGCCGCGGCCCTGCCCCTCACCGACTACCTCCCCGAGCCGGCCACCGAGAGCGACGAGCGGGCGCTGCGGCCGGAGTGGCGGAGTTGTGTACGCGGCCGGATCCACGGCAGCTGCCGTGACGACGACATCGACTACGCGATCCTCGGGCTGCACCTCCTGGAGACGCACGGTTTCGGCTTCAGCACCGAGCAGGTCGGCGACCTGTGGCTGCTGCGGCTGCCGTATCTGCAGACGTTCACCGCGGAGCGGGCGGCCTACCGCAACCTCGCCCAGGGTCTGAAGCCTCCACTGACCGCGACGTACGACAACCCGTACCAGGAGTGGATCGGCGCCCTCATCCGCGCCGACGTCCATGGCTGGACCTGCCCGGGCCTGCCGCGGCGCGCGGCCTCGCTGGCCCGGCGCGATGCGGTCCTCTCGCACACCGGCAACGGGGTGTACGGCGCGATGTGGGCGGCGGCGCTGATCGCGGCGGCGTTCACGGCGCCGGGGGTGCGGGCTGCCGTGGACGAGGCCCTGGCGGTGATCCCGGCGGGCAGCCGCCTCGCCCGGACCGTGCGCCGGGTCGTGTCACTGCACGACGCCGGGGTGGACTGGGAGGACACGCTCACCACGGTGGGTGAGGAGACGGCCGGGCTGGGCTGGATCCATGTCGTGCCGAACGCGGCGGTGCTGACCGCCGGGCTGCTGTACGGCGAGGGCGACTTCACCCGGACGATCGCGCTGACCGTCCGCGGCGGCCTGGACACCGACTCGAACGGGGCGACCGCCGGTTCGGTGGCGGGTGTGCTGTGCGGGGCGGCGGCGATTCCGGACCGGTGGAAGGACCCGTTGGAGGACACCGTGCGCAGCGCCGTCTTCGGCTTCGACGGGGTGCGCATCAGCGAACTCGCGGAGCGCACGGTGCGGTTGGCAAAGGCCTCCGGCTCCTGAGCGCCGGTCGTTGCGCTCCCCGAGCGCCGATTTCACGCCCTTCGGGGCCGTCTACCCTTTCTGGATGACCACCTCGGACTTCGCCGCGTACATCGCGAGCCTGCCCCGTGTCCTCGCCGGCGCCGCCGCGCTCTTCCGGGACGCCGAGGGGCGGGTGCTGCTCGTCGAGCCCAACTACCGCGAGGGATGGGCGCTTCCGGGCGGGACGATCGAGTCGGACGACGGGGAGACCCCGAGGCAGGGCGCGCGGCGCGAGACCCTGGAGGAGATCGGGCTGGACGTCGAGCCGGGGCGGCTGCTCGCCGTGGACTGGGTGCACGGCGTGGGGCGGCCTCCGCTGGTGGCGTACGTGTACGACGGCGGGGTGCTCGGCGACGAGGAGTTGAAGCGGATCCGCTTGCAGGAGGAGGAGCTGCTGTCGTGGCGGCTCGTCCCGCGCGCCGAACTCACCGGGCATCTCCCGGGGACACTCGGCCTCCGGGTGCTCGCAGCCCTGGACGCGCTGGCGGACGGCACGGGCACGGTCGAGCTGGAGAACGGCAACCGGGTGGGTCGAACCGTCGAAGGACCGGCCTGAGGGCGGGCCTGAGGTCGGGCCTGAGGACCGGCCTGAGGTCGGGCCTGAGGACCGGCCTGAGGACCGGCCTGAGGACCGGCCTGAGGACCGGCCTGAGGACCGGCCTGAGGACCGGCCTGAGGTCGGGCCTGAGGACCGGCCTGAGGGCGGGCCCGAGGACCGGCCTGAGGACCGGCCTGAGGACCGGCCTGAGGTCGGGCCCGAGGACCGGCCTGAGGTCGGGCCCGAGGACCGGCCTGAGGTCGGGCCCGAGGACCGGCCTGAGGGCGGGCCCGAGGACGGGCTGAGAACCGGGTTGAGGACCGGCCCGAGGATCGACGAAGCACGGGCGAAGCACCGGCGTGGATCGGCCACAGCGATGTCGCTCGGCAGTCCCGCCTGCTTACAGGAGTCACCTGACATCGAGTCAACTCCCCTTGTACAGAACGTGAGAAGCGTGAACCCTTCACTTAATAGAAGTTTAAAGCGCTGGCTGAAAACGCTGCCCGTTTGTCACTCCAGCATCTAGGCTGACGTCACCCCCGTCCGAGCGATCGCGCCCCATGGCCCCGCTCAGGAACCGGGGCAGTACTCGGGACACCCGTGACCGGCGGCCCGAGCGCGGGCCGTGGCTCCGGGAGATCCGGAGCACCTGGGGGAACGGTCACCGGGAGCCGCCCGGAGCAGTCGGTCTCCCCCCACCTGCGGGCCGATCCTCGCCCGTCCTCACCGAACAGGCAGCTGAGGTCATGGAACCACTGGGCTCAGACGATCCCGAGGAGCTAGGTCCCTACCGTCTCGTGGCACGGCTCGGCGCAGGAGGGATGGGACGGGTCTATCTGGCGCGCTCCCCACAAGGGCGGACCGTCGCGGTCAAAGCCATCCGTCCCGAGCTGATGGGGGACAAGAACTTCCGCATCCGCTTCCGCCGCGAGGTGGAGGCCGCCGGAGCGGTCGGCGGCAGATACACCGCGCCCGTGGTGGACGCCGACCCGGAGGGCGCCATCCCGTGGCTGGCCACGGACTACATCGCCGGGCCCACCCTGGCCGAGGCGGTCGCCGCGCACGGCCCGCTCCCGGCGGAGTCGGTGCTCGTGCTGGGCGCCGGCATCGCCGAGGCACTGATCTCGGTCCAGGCCGCCGGTCTGGTGCACCGCGACCTCAAGCCGTCCAACGTGCTCCTCGCCGCCGACGGCCCGCGCGTCATCGACTTCGGCATCGTCCGGGCGAGCGACGGCTATGACCTCACCCGCTCCGGCGCTCTCTTCGGCTCCTTCGAATACATGTGCCCCGAGCAGGCCACGGGCGAGCCGCTGGGCCCCGAGGGGGACGTCTTCTCACTGGGCTCGGTGCTCACGTTCGCCGCGGCCGGACACGCGCCGTTCAGTGGCACCGCCGCGGCCACGCTTCTCTACCAGGTCGTGCACAGCGCACCCGACCTGACGGGTGTGCCCGAGCCCCTGGACAAGATCATCAACCTCTGTCTCACCAAGGACCCCCGGCTGCGGATCACCCCGGACAAGCTGGCCGCGGCCTGCGCGCCGGGGGGCGTGGAGCATCTGACGGGCGACGGCTGGCTGCCCCCGTCGGTGACCTCCTCGATCGCCCTTCGCGCGGCGGCGGTCCAGACCCTGGACGCCGCACCGAACACCCCGGTCGCGTTTCCCGGGACCGGGACCGGGACCGGGCCTGCCGCGTACGGCTTCCAGCAGGAACGTCCCGCCTACGGGTCGCAGCGGGACGGGGCCGCGTACGCCACGCGGCAGAGCCGGGTCGCGTACGACTTCGAGCACGAGGCACCCGGTCCCACGGAGAACCCGTCGGCGTCCGGCTCCGGCCGCCCGTACGACGGCTCCGGACACCCGGGCCGACAGGGCGGGGTGCCGTCGCCCGGCGGTGTCGGCGGCGAACCGCCGGGATCCGGGCCCCACTCCCGCCCGGAGCCCTATTCCGCCCCCGAGGAGCCGGAGCCGTACCGCCCCTCCTCCGCCGGGCATCGCCGCACCGTCCCGCGGCCCGGTCCGTCACGGCGTACGGTCCTCACCGTGTCAGCCGGCTCCGCCACCGCCGCCGCGGCCGGCGCCGCCCTGGTGCTCGGCCGGCCGGAGAAGGCGGCCGTGCGGTCGACGGAGCCCGCGGGGCCGGCCCCGAAGCCGCTGTGGACCTACCGCGGCGGCCCGCTGCTCCAGGCACCCGCCGTCTTCAACGACGGCACGGCCCTGGTGAAGACCCGCCCGGGTGACCTGGTCTGCCTCGACCTCAAGGACGGCACCCGGCCCAAATGGGTCTACGAGGGGATCAGCCAGTCGCCCACCCCGACCGTGCTGGCCTTCGACGCCGCGATCGCCCTCGGCGAGGGGGCAACGGTGATCGGGGTCGACCCGGTCGACGGAGGGGAACGTTTCACCATCGACTTCGGGCCGGACTTCCGGTTCGACACACTGCTGGGTGCCACCGACGACCGGGCCGTCTCCGTCATCGGTGTCCGGCTCCAGCGGGACTCCGCGGAGCAGGGCGTGGCGACATCCACGGACACGGTGTTCGGCGTCGACCTCGCGGGCCGTCGCGCCGAGGTCATCCCGATCAGCCCGGAGGACGTCGGTGTCCGGCTGGCGCCGGTCATCCTCCCCGACTTCTTCGTCTACGCCGACGGCCTGCGCAATGTCACCGCCCGGAGCACCGACAGCTCCGGCGTCCTGTGGCGGCACCCCGTCGGCTACGACCTCCGGCCCGGCCTCGCCGTGCTCAGCCGCACGGTGTTCGCCATCGGCCGGGAACTCGAGGCCCTGAACCTCTCCACCGGCAAACTGCGCTGGCGGGTGAAACCCGAGCGCGGCATGTTCGCCTCCCTCGGCGGCTACGGCAACACCGTCTACGTCACCGGCACGGACCCCGCCGGCGTGTACGCCTTCAACGCCGGTACCGGCGCCCGCCGTTGGTTCTGCCCCACGCCACGCCTCAACATCGACCAGCCCGTCACCGCGGGTCCCGACGCCGTCTACGTCCCCGCCCACCAGAACAAGAACGGCATCTACGCGATCGGCGCCGCCAAGGGCAGACTCCTGTGGAACTTCACCGACGGCCTGGAGACCGGCGTCAACGACTGGCAGCTCGCCTGCGACCACAGCGGCGTCCTGGTCGCCCAGCACTACGACCGCGCGTACGGCCTGCCTGCCCCCTGACGGCACCGGGGCCGGGGGCGCCGCACCCGGCCCGGCCCCGTTATCCGCTCGCCCCGGCCGGACGGCCGACCTACCCTCGCTCCATGAACAAGCCCCTCGTCGCCATCCTCAGTGGCGCAGGCATCTCCACCGACTCCGGCATTCCCGACTACCGGGGCCCGAACGGGCTGTGGCGGCGGGATCCGGAGGCCGAGAAGCTGGTGACGTACGAGTACTACATGGGCGATCCGGAGATCCGACGGCGGTCGTGGCAGATGCGGCGCAAGAACCGGACGCTCCAGGCCGAGCCGAACGCCGCGCACCGGGCGGTGGCCGAGCTGGAGCGGGCCGGGGTGCCCGTGCGGGTGATCACGCAGAACGTCGACGGGCTGCACCAGCTCGCCGGGATGCCCGCCCGCAAGGTGCTGGAGCTCCATGGCACGGCACGCAGCGTGGTGTGCACCCGGTGCCACGCCCGGGGGCCGATGGAGGACGCCCTTGCCCGGGTCGAGGCGGGTGAGGAGGATCCGCCGTGCCAGGAGTGCGGTGGGATCCTGAAGTCGGCGACGGTGATGTTCGGCGAGCGCCTCGACCCGGTGGTGCTCGGCGAGGCCGCCGCGATCACCAAGGCCTGCCAGGTCTTCATCGCCGTCGGCACCAGCCTCCAGGTCCAGCCCGCCGCCGGTCTCGCCGGAGTCGCCGCCGACCACGGAGCCCGGTTGATCATCGTCAACGCCGAGCCGACCCCGTACGACGCACGCGCCGACGAGGTCGTACGGGAGCCGATCGGTACGGCGCTGCCCGCGCTGTTGCGCGGGCTTGGCGAGACCACTCGATAGATCGGCGTTACGAGACCGCCGTCGGCGGGCCCGCAGCGCACGGGGCGCCGGCAGTCCGGTCGGCAGGACTGTCCGGGACCTCTCAGACCAGCACGTTCTTGTAGAAGATGCTGGAGCCGCGGTCGCCTTCGTCACCGGTCGCGAAGCCGAGGAAAAGGCGGGACTCGCCCGCGTCGGTGCGGTAGACGGCGAGGCCCTCGGGTTCCCGCCACTTCAGCGTGGAGCCCGCCTTGGTGAGGACCGGGCCCTGGGCGATCTTGCCGGTGTTGACGTTGATGCTGGTGAGATAGGTGTTTCCGGGGGCCTGATTGGTGTCCGAGTAGTGGTCGCCCGTCTGGAAGTACATGTACGAGCCGTAGAGCGCGTAACCCTGGGGCGTGCCGGAGATCGACGGCGGGGTGAACTTGACGAGCGGGTTGCTGAAGTCGCCCTTGTCGGTGTCGGAGAGCTCGTAGACGGCGATGTGTTTGGCGCCGTCCTTGTGATAGCGGACGATCATGCGGCTGTACACCGGGTCGATGGAGCACGTGTACTCCGAGGCGCCGGAGATCGGCTGGAACGTGCCGAAGCTGGTGGACGACGAGTCGAGGGTGGTGCCCGCGCTGTACTTGATGAAGGCGAGCTTCGTGCCGTAGCCCTTGCCGTTGGCATCGCACTCGATCCACAGGTGGCTGCCGGTGCCGCTGGGGCGGACACCGAAGGCGACGCCGTGGCCGAACCCGTTGAGGTGCATGTACGAGACGTAGTTGCCGTGGAGGTCGAGTTGGCTGATGCACAGGTCACCGGCCGACTCCGGGCTGTCCGCCCGCTTCGCGGCGACGAACAGGCGCTTGTTGACGGAGTCGAAGGCGAAGCTCTGCTGGACGCGCTTGCTGTGCAGGACGTTGTCGCGAAAGAGGTCGTAGGACGGTTGGGACAGGTCGAAGCGCTTGGTCGCGGTCACCGACGCTGACGCACTCCGGGCGCCGTATCCGAGACCCAGCGCGGCGATCCCGACGCCGGCACCGGTGCGCAGAAGCCCTCGACGGGTCGGGGACATACGAGAGTTGAGCTCCATGACAAACCTTCTGGGAAGAGGAGGTGAAGTCCCCAGACGTTAGGCATGAAGATCGGGCCGAAGTGTCGTCGGAGCCGGCCTCACGGGGGTTCGTTGCTCGCTTGGGACAAACGGGCGCCGTCCTGTGCAGCTCCTTTCACCCTCGTGTGCAGCTCCTTCACGCGCCGTGCCCCGGTTGCATGCCGGTGTGCAGATTCACCGAAGCCGGAAGTCCGTACGGCTTCGGAAGCCGACCGTTGCCGATGGATGGCCAACCATGGGCTCGGACCATCCGGGGTGGGTCCACTCGTGTCGCCCTCGCCGATGCCTCGGGGTGCCGTGCGGGTGATCACGCAGAACGTGGACGGCTGCTGCACCGGCTCGCCGGGATGCCGGCCCGCAAGGTCCTCGAACTCCACGGCACCGCACGGTCCGCGGTGTGCGTCGAGTGCCATGCCCGTGGGCCGATGGAGGACGCCCGTGCCCGGGTCGAGGCGGGCGAGGACGGTCCGTCCCGGCTGGAGTGCGGCGGCGCGCTGAAGTCCGCCACCGTGATGTTCGGCCAGCGCCTCGACCCGGTGGTACTCGGCGAGGCCGTGTCGATCACCAAAGCCTGTCGGGTCTTCGTCGACCGCGCTGCTCTGAGGTGCTGCGGAGGATCGGCGCCGCGAGCGCCTGAACGGCTGACAGGGGGCGGTCCCACGGGCTTCAGGACGCGGCGGGGCGGGTGACGCGGATCTTGGACTGGCCGTGCGGCAGCTTCTCCCAGTCGTCCATGAAGCGGGCCTGGAGGCCGTGCTTCGCGGCCAGGGCGACGAGCGTCTCGGTACGGTAGTAGAAGTCCTCCCGCAGGACGTGGTGTTCCGTGCCCTCGGTGCGGTCGAAGGTGAAGTCGAACCAACCGTCCGGGGTCAGCACCCGGCCGATGTGGGACAGGCACTCCTCGATGACGTGCAGCGGTGAGTGCGAGAAGACGCTGTGCGCGTGCACCACGTCGAAGTGTGCGTCGGGGAGGAACCGGAGGGTCAGGTCGCGTACGGGGGTGAGCGTGGGGAGGCGTTGCTGCAGCCCCATCTCCACGATCGTGTCCTGGGCGGCGGCGAGGATGTCGGGCGAGATGTCGACGCCGTAGTAGTGCCCGGGTTCCAGGTGGCGGATGAACCGCCAGCCGCCCCGCAGGTTGCCGCAGCCGATCTCCAGCATGCGGTGCTCGGGGCGCAGACCGTGGCCGAGCAGATAGTCGAACTGCATCGCGCCCAGCGCCAGCCACCGTTCACGGCTGCGGCTGCCGACCGCCGCGTCCGGGTCGGCGCGGGTGTCGGAGCGCATCACCGCGCGGTAGTAGTCGATGTGGTCCGGGTGGCGGTGGCGCAGCCACATGTCGCGGGCCACGCGGACCAGGTGGCGCGGCACCCGGTCGGGGTGACGCAGGGCGTAGGTGATGCGGTGGCCGAGGGCGGCCCGGTTGACGGTGACGTTCTTCTCGGTCGGCGGCACGGGGTTTCCTTCCCAGGGGAGTCGGGCGGTGCTTCCCGAGGTGGCTCGGGTCGTGCTGCCAGCCTCGGGGCGGCGGCGGGGTGTTCGGCTCGGCCGACCGGCTCCGGTCCGGGGGCGGTTCGGGCGATCCTCGTATCAGCCGATCGGTTGATGCGGTCGGGAGCCGGTCACGTTAGACACAGGAAGGCGATCTGTGAAGTACCCGAGGAGCACGACAAGAGAGCCGGTGGGGCGATGAGTTGGCCGGAGGATCAGCGCACGGACCCGGACGCGCGCTGGCTGGCCGCCGTCGTGCACGCCGCGTTCTTCCTGCTGTTGTGCTCCTCGTTCGCCCGGTTCCTGACGCGTGATCAGGGCGGGCCGCGTACCGGCTGGGTGGTGGCGCTGTTCGCGGTGTTCGGGCTTCTCTACACCCTCGGGCACCTGCTGGCGCCCGCGCCGCCGCCCGGCAGCAGGCCGTCCACCCGGCATCTGGCCTGGCTGGGCTCCGTGACGGCGGTCTGGGTCGTTCTCCTCGCACTCGCGCCGAGTGCCACGTGGTGTGCCATGCCGCTGCTGTTCGCCGGGCTCCACACGCTGCCCCCACGGATCGCCGTGCCCCTGGCGATCCTGCTCACCTCGCTGGTGGTCGCCGCCGAGATACGGGTGTCCGAAGGCACCATCAACCCCAACATGGTCGCGGCCCCGCCCGCCATGGCGGCGGTCGCCACGGCCGTCTTCGTCCATCTGCGACGGCAGGCGGCCCGGCAGCGCGTCCTGATCGACGACCTGGTCCGCACCCGCCGCGAGCGCGCGGCCACGGAACGGCGGGCGGGTGTCCTGGCGGAGCGGGCGCGGTGGCCGTGGCGAAGGAGCGCCGCCTGCTGCCGTGATCCGCTGCCCGGCCCCGTGGCCCCCGCCCCTCAGAAGAGGGCGGTGCCCTGCTCGAAGTCCAGCAGGCGCTGCTTGCGCTCCACGCCGCCTCCGTATCCGGTGAGGCTGCCGTCGGAGCCGACCACACGGTGGCAGGGGACGATGATGCCCACGGGGTTCCTGCCGTTGGCCAGGCCGACCGCGCGGGACGCCCTGGGGTTGCCGAGGGCGCCGGCGAGATCGCCGTACGAGCGGGTCTCGCCGTAGGGGATCCGCGTGAGCTGTTCCCAGACCAGACGTTGGAACGGGGTTCCGTGCAGCCGGAGTTCGAGCGTGAACTCCTTCAGCTCGCCCGCGAAATAGGCCTCCAGCTGTTCCTCCGGCTCGGCGAAGCCGGTGTCGTCACGTACACCGAAACTCTCCTCCGGCGGGCGGTGGCGCTGCTCGGTCATGTAGAGCCCGCACAGGACCCCGTCGTCGGCGACGAGGGTGAGGGGACCGTAGGGACTGTCGACGACGGTGTGCCGCGTCCGCGACGTCGGATGATTCATGAGAGGTCCTCGGGAGTGGCATCCGCCCGGAACGGGCTCATACGGGAAGGAAGTTGATGGGGTGGCTGTCCGTCGCCCACAGGTACTGGACCGCGTACGCCCGCCACGGCCGCCAGGCCGCCGCACGGTCGGTGAGCGCCGCCGGGGTGGACGGCAGGCCCAACTCCTGTGCCGCACGCCTGATTCCGAGGTCGCCAGGGAGGAAGGCGTCGGGGTCGCCGAGGGCGCGCATGGCGATGACCTCGACGGTCCAGGGGCCGAAACCGGGGAGGGCGAGGAGGCGGTCGCGGGTCTCCGCCCAGTCGCTGTCGACACCCAAGTGCAGTTTCCCGTGCGTGAGTTGTTGCACCAGGGTGGTGAAGGTGGTCCGGCGGGTGCGGGGCATCGCGAGGGTCTCGGGGTCGACGGCCGCCAGCGCCTCGGGGGACGGGAAGAGATGGGTGAGACCGCCCTCGGGGTCGTCGACCGGTTCGCCGTGCGCGACGACCAGCCGGGCCGCATGCGTCCGGGCCGCGGCCGTGGACACCTGTTGACCGAGCACCGCCCGTACGGCGAACTCGGCCTCGTCGACGGTACGCGGCACCCGGCGCCCCGGCGCCTTGGCCACCAGCGGCGCGAGCACCGGGTCGGTGCTCAGCTGCTCGTCGACGGCGACCGGGTCGGCGTCCAGGTCGAGCATGCGGCGGCAGCGGCTGATGGCGACGGGCAGGTCCCGCAGGTCGCTGAGGCCGAGCCGGCAGGCGATGTGGTCGGGCTCCGGTGTGAGGCCCACGACGCCGTGGCCGTACGGCAGACGGAGCGTGCGCCGGTACGCGCCGTCACGCCACTCCTCCACTCCGGGTACGGCGGTCGCGGCGAGGTGACCGAAGAGGTTGTCGGGGTTGAGCGGGGCCCGGAACGGCAGCCGGAGGCTCAACACCCCAGATGCGGCTGGCGAGTTGGAGGGACGCCGCGCCGACCGTGCCGCCCGCTCGCGCAGGTCGGTCGGCGACAGCGCGAAGACCTCCCGCACGGTGTCGTTGAAGGTCCGGATCGACGCGAACCCGGCGGCGAACGCGATCTGGGCCATCGGCAGCGCGGTCGTCTCGATCAGCAGCCGCGCGGTCTGCGCCCGCTGCGCACGGGCGAGCGCCAGCGGGCCCGCGCCCAGCTCGGCCAGCAACTGCCGCTCGACCTGCCGGGAGCTGTAGCCGAGCCGCCGCGCCAGCCCCGGCACACCCTCCCTGTCCACCACGCCGTCCCCCACCAGCCGCATCGCCCGCGCCACGAGGTCCGCCCGCTGATCCCACTCCGGCGACCCGGGACTCGTGTCCGGCCGACACCGCTTGCACGCCCGGAACCCGGCCTGCTGACAGGCCGCCGCACTCGGATAGAACGTCATGTTCTCCGCCTTCGGCGGTACGACCGGGCAACTGGGCCGGCAGTAGATCCCCGTGGTCACCACGGCCGTGAAGAACCACCCGTCGAACCGCGCGTCCTTCGACCGCACGGCCCGTACACACCGCTCCGTGTCGCTGTACATCCCGTTCCGCATGACTCAAGCATCGGGGAGGGGGAGGGCGGAGGGCTGGCGGAAATCCGACATGGAGGCAGGGGCCACCTGGTGACCCGCCGAAGCCCTCAGGGGCGCGGGACGGTGCCCGTTCGCGACTCCGCCGCGCGGGCGCGACCAGCCACAACCGGCCCGCGCCGCCTCATCACAGGCACCCCTTCCCCTTCAGCCGCCCGCAGCCCTCCCCCACGCGGCCTCCCGCAACAACCGCAGACCGTTCAGCCCCACCACCACCGTGGAACCCTCGTGCCCGGCCACCCCGAGGGGCAACGGCAGATGTCCCACCAGATCCCACACCACCAGCACGGCGATGCAGACCCCCGCGATCACCAGGTTCTGCACCACCAGCCGCCGAGCCGCCCGCGACAGCCGCACCACCGCCGGAATAGCGCCCAGCTCGTCCCGCACCACCACCGCGTCCGCGGTCTCCAGCGCGAGATCCGACCCGGCCCGCCCCATCGCCACACCGGAGTGCGCGGCGGCGAGCGCGGGCGCGTCGTTGACCCCGTCCCCGACGAACAGCACCTTGCGGCCCCCGCCCTGCAGCTCTCGTACGGCCGCCACCTTGTCCTCCGGGAACAGCCCGGCCCGCACATCGGCGATCCCGGTGTCCGCGGCCACCTGGGCGGCGGCACGCGCGTTGTCCCCGGTCAGCAGGACCGGCGAGGCCCCGGTCACGGCGGCGAGCGCCGCCACCGCGGCGGGCGCGTCGTGGCGCAGACGGTCGGCGAGGGCGAGCGTCCCGACAGCATCCCCGTCCCGCGTGACGACGACAGTCGTCCCGTCGAGGTCCCCACCGCCGGCGGTTTCCACGTCGGCGATCCCACCGTCGGCGGCTTCCCCGCTCTCCGCGAGCCGCCCCACGGTCACCACACGCCCCTCGACGGTCGCCCGGACACCCCGTCCAGGCGTGGCCACGAAGTCCTCGGCGGCGGCCACCCTCAGCCCCCGGGCCCCGGCGGCGGCCACCACCGCACGGGCCAGCGGATGCTCACTGGGATGCTCGGCGGCCGCGGCCAGCGCCAGCAGCCCGTCCTCGTCGAGCCCGGAGCCCGGCAGCGGCCGTACGGCCGTGACCTCGGGGGTGCCCTCCGTGAGCGTGCCGGTCTTGTCGAGGGCGGCGGCATCGATCTCGCCCAGCCGCTCCATGGCGACGGCGGACTTGACCAGGACACCGTGGCGGCCGGCGTTGGCGATGGCGGAGAGCAGCGGCGGCATGGTGGCGAGGACGACCGCGCAGGGCGAGGCCACGATCATGAAGGTCATGGCGCGGAGCAGCGCGGCCGTGAGGTCCTCGCCGAAGGCCAGGGGGATGCCGAAGACGGCGAGGGTGGCGACGACGACCCCGACGGCGTACCGCTGCTCGACCTTCTCGATGAACAACTGGGTCGGTGCCTTGGTGCGGGAGGCCTCCTCGACGAGGGTCACGATGCGGGCGATCACGGAGTCGGCCGGGTCCCGTGCGACGCGGACGCGCAGGACGCCGGTGCCGTTGAGGGTGCCCGCGAAGACGTCGTCGCCCGGGGTCTTGGGGACGGGCAGCGGTTCGCCGGTGATGGTGGCCTGGTCGGCCTCGCTCTCCCCCTCCAGAACCTGCCCGTCGGCGCCGATGCGCTCGCCGGGGCGGACCAGCACCACGTCACCCACGGCGAGTCGCTCGGCCGGCACCGTCTCCTCGGCGGAGCCGTCCGCCGACAGCCGGGTGGCCGTGGTGGGCGCGAGATCGAGAAGCCCCCGTACGGAGTCCGCGGTGCGGGCGGTGGCCAGGGCCTCCAGGGCGCCGGAGGTGGCGAAGATGACGATCAGCAGGGCGCCGTCGAGGACCTGGCCGATCGCGGCCGCGCCCAGCGCCGCGACGATCATCAGCAGGTCGACGTCGAGGCTCTTCTCACGCAGGGCCCGCAGCCCTTCGAGCGCGGGTTCCCAGCCGCCGGCCACGTACGCGATCGCGTAGAGCGGGCCGTACAGCCAGGCGGAGGCCCCTGCGAGGTCCAGCGGGAAGGCGAGCAGGAAGGCGACGGTCGACGCCAGTGCCCAGCGGGCCTCTGGCAGGGCGAGGATCCGGGTACGGCGGCGGGGGGCCGTCGGCGCGGCCGTGCGGCGGGCCGGTGACGGGGCGAGGGTGGCAGACACGCGGCACACCATACAGGAACACATGAAGACTCATTCATTCCTTCATGTGTGATGGGTAAGATACCCGCCATGGGTCATGGAGCCGTCACCTCAGCGCAGGACGCCACCCCTCGCGTGCGCCTGGACGCGGCCAACGTCGCCAAGGTGGCCACCACCCTCCAGGCCCTCTCCACCCCGTCCCGCCTGCTGATCCTGGCCCGGCTGCGCGAAGGCCCGCTCCCGGCGACCGAGTTGGCCGCCGAGGTCGGGATGGAACAGTCCGCCTGCTCCCACCAGCTGCGCCTGCTGCGCAATCTCGGCCTGGTGGTGGGTGAGCGGCAGGGCCGTTCGGTGGTGTACGCGCTGCACGACCACCATGTCGCCGAGCTGCTGGACCAGGCCGTGTATCACGTCGAGCACCTGAGGCTGGGGCTCAGCGACGCACCGGACGGGGACTGAGGGCGGTCACGCCGCGGGAAGCGCCGGCAGTGTCGTGGGCGGCAGGCTGCCGACGAGACCGTCCACCAGGCCGGTGACAGGGCCGGTGACCGGCTGCAGGAGACCGGTGACGACTCCGAGGACCGGGGCGAGCAGACCGGTCACCGCACCCAGTACGGCGCCCAGGTCGAGCGAGGTCAGCGCCTTGACCAGGGCGTCGACCGCGGACTGGAGCGCGGTCGACGGATCCGCGACCGGGTCGGCCGCCGCGGTGGTGCGGTCGATGGTGACCGGGGCCACTGCCTCCAGCTTCTGCAACCGCTGCTGCACGGTGGTGTTGGCATCCCGGAGGGCCTCGACGTGCCGGGCCGCCTCGGTCGCGTCGAGGCGGGCGGCGTCCAGCCTGGCGATGGTGGTCAACTCGTCGAGCAGCGGGGCGAGTACGTCGCTCTGATCCATGCGGTCGAGCAGGTCCAGCTGGTCGAGCAGCACCTCCGCGTCGGTCGCGACGGCGTCGGCGTCCGTGGCGGTGTCGGCGTCGATGTCCGCCAGCAGCCCGTCCAGTTCGAGGTCGAGCCTCGTGAGGAGTGCCTCCACGTCGGCCTCCTCCTTCGCGATGAGCGCGTCCACGTCGGCTTCCTCCTTCGCCAGGAGCGCGTCCACCTCGGCCTCCTCCTTCGCCAGGAGCGCGTCGATCTCCGCGTCCAACGCGTCGAAGAAGTCGTCCAGATCGGCCTCGGGGACCGCGGCGGTCCCCATCGAGGTGCGGTTCGAGGGGGTGCGGCCCGCGTCGACGGCCGCGGTGGCGGTGCCGACCGGCCCGAAGACCAGCGCCCCGCAGACCAGGGGCGACAGGAGGAGACCACGGGAGACGAGGGCGCGCATGCACGTTCCTTTCGAAGCTGCTGTCCTTGCGCTCACCGTGGGAGGCGGTACGGCCCGCCGCAACCGATCACGGGCGGGCGCCCACCCCGCCGACCGGAGCACACCGACGACCCTGACCTGTGTGTTTCTCTCGACGGACAGCTCCGTACGACTCCGTTCGACACGCTTCGGTCGTTCGTCCGTCAGAGTGCGGGAGCGCGACACGCCGGGCTGCCTCCCGCCCTGCGCCGACGTCAGCCGGCCACTTCGGCGAACGCCGCGTACGCCTCGTCGTCGAAGAGGACGAACCTGACCTCCTCGACCGACGTCGGAGTGGCACGGACGGTCCCCACGGCGATACGGGCGGCGTCGTCCATCGGCCAGCCGTAGACACCGGCGGACACGGCGGGGAAGGCGACCGTGCGGGCTCCCAACTCGTCGGCGACGCGCAGGGATTCGCGATAGCAGGAGACGAGGAGGGCGGAGCGGTCGAGGCTCTGGCTGTGGACCGGGCCGACCGTGTGGATGACCCAGCGCGCGTCCAGTTCACCCGCCGTGGTGGCGACGGCCTGGCCTGTCGGGAGGCCTTTGCCGTAGTGGGAGGCGCGGAGCTTGCGGCAGTCGGCCAGGATGGCGGGGCCGCCACGCCGGTGGATCGCGCCGTCCACTCCTCCCCCGCCGAGGAGGGAGGAGTTCGCGGCGTTGACGATGGCGTCGACGGACTGCTGGGTGATGTCGCCCCGGACGAGGGTGATGGTGGTCATGCCCGCCTCTATACCAGCCGACCGGACGTGCGAGCCCCCCAATATGACGGGCGTCGTCGGCCTCGGGTGTGCGGGGCGTCGTCGGCCTCGGGCGAAGCCAGGTCGGCCTACCAGCCCACCGGCAGCGAACGCACCCCGTGGATCGCGCTCATCGGCAGCGCGAGCTCCTCCGGCGGTGCGGTCAGGCGCAGATTCGGCAGGCGGTCGAAGAGGGCGGGCAGGCCGACCTGGAGTTCCGCGCGGGCGAGGGACTGGCCGACGCACTGGTGCAGTCCGTGGCCGAAGGCCAGATGGCCGGACGCGTCGCGGCGCACGTCCAGGGCCTCGGCGCCGGGGAAGACGGCCGCGTCCCGGTTCGCGGTCTGGATCGCCACCGCGACACCCTCCCCGGCGCGGATACGGACACCACCGATCTCGACGTCCTCCGTCGCGACGCGCCGCAGACTCCAGTGGGAGACGGTCAGCCAGCGCAGCAGTTCCTCGATCGCGCCGGGCCACAGCTCCGGCTCGGTACGCAGGGCGGCGAGCTGTTCCGGATGGCGCAGCAGGGCGACGACCGCCAGGGGGAACATGTTCGCGGTGGTCTCGAATCCCGCGAGCAGCAGCACGAAGGCCACGCCGATCGCCTCCTCGACGGTGGCCTCGCCCGTCGCCACCCGTTCCGTGGCCAGCCGGGAGAGCAGATCGTCGGCCGGCTCACGGGTCCGGGCCGCGAGGAGTTCGCCGAGGTAGCCGTACAAGGCCCTGCGGGCGCCCAGCACATCGACGTCGCCGGTGTTGAAGCTGGTGAACGCCTGTGCCTGCTGGTGGAAGAAGCCGTGGTCCTCGTACGGCACTCCGAGCAGCCGGCAGATCACGAGGGCGGGCTGTGGCAGCGCGTACGCGGTGACGAGGTCTGCCTCCCGCGCGCCGTCTGCCGTCATCGTGTCGAGCAGGTCCGCGCAGATCCGGACCAGTTCGGGGCGGAGGGCCTCGACACGGCGGAAGGTGAAGTCCGGGATGAGCATGCGCCGTAGTCGGGTGTGGTCCGGCGGGTCCATGGCGAAGAACTGACCGGGGCCGCGCGGAGGCGCCTGCGGACGCAGACCGGGGAAGCTCTCACGCGTGGAGTCGGCGCTGAAGCGCGGGTCGGCCAGGACGGCCCGGGCGTGGTCGTGACGGGTGATCAGCCAGGGGCTGTTGTCGCCCCAGACCGTCACCCGCCGGATCGGCTCCTCCGCCTGCCATTTGGCGTATTCGGGGGCGGGGTCGAGCAGGGGACGTTCGGTGGGCAGTGGGGGGTACGTGCTCATCGCTGTGTTCTTCCCGGTGCTAGTCGGTGCTGGAGCGGGGACCGGTGCGCCGGTCGTCGTCGGCGGCGGTGGTCAGTCCTGCCAACGCCAGCAACAGCCCCTTGATCTCGGTGGCGGCATATCCTTCGCGGGCCGGCTCGGGTGCGGAGCACAGCAGTACGGGCCCGTCGTCGGGGTCGGCGGGCAGGCGCCCGTGGCTGCCGCTGACACCGGCGGGGTTCAGCGGAACCGTGCTGATGCGGTAGCGCAGGCCCAGCTTCTTGCGGGCGACCTGGCCGATCGCGCGGAGCTTCACCGCGGGGACGGTCTCGTCGTAGAGCAGCTCGGCGGGGTCGTAGCCGGGTTTGCGGTGGATCTCGACCTGGCGGGCGAAGTCGGGGGCGCGTTCGTCGTCGAGCCAGTAGTAGTAGGTGAACCAGGCGTCGGGGTCGGCGACCGCGACCAGTTCGCCGGAGCGTTCGTGGTCCAGGCCGTGGGCCGCCTTGCCCTCGGCGTCCAACACCTGCTCCACACCGTCGAGTTCGGCGAGGATCTTGGCGACCTCCGCCGTGTCGGCCGGGTCCCGCACATACACGTGGGCGATCTGGTGGTCGGCGACGGCGAAGGCCCTGGAGGTCCACGGGTCGAGGTACTCCATGCCGTCCTGCGTGTGCACCTGGAGCAGTCCGGCCCGGCGCAGGGCCCGGTTGATGTCCACGGGGCGGGAGACGGGGGTGATGCCGTATTCGCTGAGCGCGACCACCATGGCGCCCGCGTTCAGGAAGTGGTCGATCAACGGGCGCAGGGAGTCGTCGAGTTGTCGGGCCGCCCGGACCGTGGCGGGTGAGTCGGGGCCGGACCGCTGGGGCTCGTAGTCGAGTTGGGGGATGTAGACGAGGGTGAGGTCCGGGTCGTGCTCGTCGAAGACCTGGCGGGCGGCGCCCAGGATCCACTGGGTGGAGGGCATGCCCGCGTTGGGGCCCCAGTAGGTGAACAGGGGGAACGGGCCCAGCCGGTCGGTGAGTTCGTCGTGCAGGGTAGGCGGCCAGGTGTAGCAGTCGGGTTCCTTGCGGCCGTCGGAGTAGTAGACCGGGCGCGGGGTGACGGTGAGGTCGACGTCCGCGCCCATCGCGTACCACCAGCAGATGTTGGCGACCTTGTAGTCGGGGTCGGATCTGCGGGCGGTCTCCCAGATCTTCTCGCCGCCGACGAGCGCGTTGTGCTGGCGCCACAGCAGCACCTCTCCGAGGTCCCGGAAGTACCAGCCGTTGCCCACCGCGCCGTGCCCGGAGGGCGGTTCGCCGGTGAGGAACGTGGACTGCACCGCGCAGGTCACAGCGGGCAGCACGGGGTCGAGCCGGGCCCGGAAGCCACGCTCGCCGAGGGCGGCCACGGCGGGCATGTGCTTGAGCAGCTTGGGGGTGAGGCCGACGATGTCGAGGACGACGAGCCGGTGGGGTCGGGTGCTCATCGGAGGTTCTCCCTGCGGCTGGTTCGATTGCTCATCGGTGGCCTCCGGGCGGGGTTGCGTCGGTGGCCGTGGGTGGCCCTGTACGGCTGGTCCGGACACTCACTTCCGGTCCTCCTCGAGGCCCAGTCCGGTCAACCGGTCGCGGGCCCAGGCGAGTTCGGCGGCGATACCGCCGGGCAGGTCGGTGGGCGGTTCGGGGAGGACGGACCAGGTGTAGGTCTCGACCTCGATGTGGTCGCAGTCGGCCGAGGCCCCGCCGAGCAGCCCGGCAAGGACCCGGCTCAGCTGGTCGGCGGTGGTGCGGAGCGGCGGCTCGGGGTCGGCGTGCAGTGGCGCGTGGAAGTGGACGCGCCAGGGACCGGTGTCCGTGGGCAGGCCCCCGTCCAGCGCGTCCGGCAGATCGTCGACACCCCGCACCTGCGGGGCCTCCTGCTCCGCCGCCGTACGCGTCTGGTGCAGGAACCGCGGCTCCGCGAGGCGCCGCAGGGCCGCGCGGGCGGCGGGGTCGGCAGGGTCGCCGGCCTCGACCGCGCAGGACGCCTGGAGCTTGACGACGGGCAGCCCGGCGTCCGCGAGGCGCCGCAGGGCAGCGCCCGGCTCCTCGAACTGTACGGCGAGGTGGCAGGCGTCGAGGCAGACGCCGAGCCGCTCGGGGTCGAGGCCGCGGAGTTCCCGTACGGCCTGGGCGGTGGTCTCCACGACGCAGCCGGGCTCCGGTTCGAAGCCGACCCGGACACGGCGGCCGGTGTCCGACTCGATCCCGGCGAGCCCGGCGGTGAGCCGGTCCAGGGCGCGGCGGGCGGTGTCGGCGCGGTCCGGCGGCCAGGGCGTGCGCCAGGCCAGCGGCAGGGTGGAGACGCTGCCGCGCTCGGCGTCGTCCGGCAGGAGCGCGGCGAGGACGCGGGCACAGTCGAGGGTGTGGGTCAGGCGGGCCTCGTCCGCCCAGTCGGGGAGGTAGACGTCCTTCTTGACCACCTCGCGGTGGAACCCGGCGTACGGGAAGGCGTTGAGGGTGACGGTCTCCAGTCCCCGCGCCGCGAGTTCGTCCTTGAGGCGCCGCAACACACCGGGGACGGCGACCAGTTCGCTCACCACGTCGCGGGCGAGCCAGAGCCCGATGCCCAGCCGGTCGACGCCGAGGCGTTCGCGCACCGGTTCGGCGTAGTCGGTGAGCTGGGCGAGGACGCCGTCGACGTCCTCCGCCTGGTGGACGTTGCTGCAGTAGCCGAGGTGGACGGCGGTGCCGTCCGGGTGCCGGAATCGCATGGCCCGTCCCCTCACTCCCCGCCGCGCCGGATGGAGTTGCCCTGGAAGCTCGACTCCTCGTCCGGCTTGGGCTCGTCGAGGTCCAGTCGGCCGCTCTGCCCGTAGAAGGCGACGGGGTTGCGCCACAGCACCCGGTCCACCGCATCGTCGTCGAACCCGGCGGCGAGCATGGCGTCGGCCGTCTTCCGGGTCTTGAGGGGGTCCGAGCTGCCCCAGTCCGCCGCGGAGTTGACGAGGACGCGCTCGGTGCCGTGCTCCTGGAGGATGGTGACCATGCGGCCCTCGCTCATCTTGGTCCTCGGGTAGATCGAGAACCCGGCCCAGCATCCGCTGTCGAGGACCATGCCGACGGTCAGTTCGTTGAGGTGGTCGAGGACGACGAGTTCGGGGGCGATGCCCGACTCCCGTACGACGTCCAGGGTCCGGCGGGTGCCGGTGGCCTTGTCGCGGTGCGGGGTGTGCACGAGGGCGGGCAGTTCGTGCTCGATAGCGAACTGGAGCTGGAGCGCGAGCGCTTCGTCCTCCTCCGGCGTCATGGAGTCGTAGCCGATCTCGCCGACGGCGACGACCCGGTCCTTGGCGAGGTAGCGGGGCAGCTCGTCCAGCACGGGCCGGCAGCGTGGGTCGTTGGCCTCTTTGGGATTGAGCGCGATCGTGCAGAAGTGCTGGATGCCGAACTGGGCGGCCCGGTAGGGCTCCCAGCCCAGCAGCGCGTCGAAGTAGTCGTAGAAGCTCTCGGGCGAGGTGCGGGGCTGGCCCAGCCAGAAGGCGGGCTCGACGACGGCACGCACCCCGGACGCGTACATCGCCTCGTAGTCGTCGGTGGTGCGGGAGGTCATGTGGATGTGGGGGTCGAAGATACGCACGGGCAGGCCTTCTCCTCGGGTTGTTCTGTGAGCGATGCCGGCTGGATGCGAAAGGCCGTGAGCTGCGCGCACACGGTGCAGTGCGCGCAGGCGGTGTACTACGCGGAGGTGGTGTCGTGTGCTGAGGCGGTGGAGGCGGCGGCCCGGCGGAGCGCCTGCAAGGCGCGCTCGGCGGCCTCGCGCCGGTCGGGCGTGGCGGCCCGCGTCTCGGCGGTGAGCCCGTCGGTGAGTCGGCCGGCGGCGGGGAAGGTGCGGACGACGGGCCAGATGTCGATCGGTACGTCCCGTCCGGCGGCGACCCGCTCGTGCGCGAAGTCGGCGAGCATACGGGCGAGTTCGGCGTCGGCTCGGACGGCGAGACCGGCGATCCGGTCCAGTGGGATCTCGTGGAAGACGCACTTCAGCACGGCCTGCCGGTACTCGGCGTCCGGAAGACGGGCGGCGCCGTACGGGCCGAGGGCGGCCTCGATGAGACTGCTGTCGTTGCCGCGCAGGGCTTCGCGGACGAGCGGCAGGGCGAGGTCGCCGAGGGGTTCCCGTGCGGTGTCGCCGCCCTGGGGGTCGGCGAAGAGGTACAGGGCCCGCAGGACGGCCCGCTGTTCGGCCGGGTCGCCGTGGCGGAAGAGGCCCGCCAGTTCGTCGGCGAGCGCCTGCCCGCCGAGCGGCAGCGCGGCGAGCAGGACGGCGCGGGCCGCCTCGTCGACGGTCAGGTGCGCGGCCAGCCGGGTGCGGCCGCAGCGTCTTCGGGCGGCGGGGAACAGGGTCCGGATCGCGGCGGGCCGGTCGGTGACGCGGGCCACGGCCTCGTCGAGCCAGGCGCGGGCCGTCGCGTCCAGCGTGTGGTGGGTGAGGAGGGTTCGAGGGTCGGCGGGTTCGGCCGTCTCGGAGAGCGATATTCCGGTTGATGGCATGACGGAACAACCTCCTGTGGGGTGGAGGACGTGACGGGACGGTGGTCGTCGGGTCGGGTCAGGCCGTCGCCGCGCGGAGGAAGTCCAGCGAGCGACGGGCCACTTCGGGGGCGTCGAGGGAACCGCCCTGGATCTCCACGGAGACCAGTCCGCGGTGGTCGAGGTCCTGGAGGGCGGCGAGCACGGGTGGGAAGTCGATCTCGCCGGCGCCGAGTTCGAGGTGCTGGTGGACGCCCCGCCGCATGTCCTCGATCTGCACGTTCAGCAGGCGCGGGCCTGCGAGGCGGACGCACTCCAGAACGGTCCGGTCCTCCACGCAGTGCGCGTGCCCCACGTCGAGGGTGATCCCGAACAGTTCGTGTCCGCCGACCATCTCGGCGAGTTCCAGGCAGCGTTCCACGGTGTCGACGAACATGTACGGCTCCGGTTCGAAGGCCAGCGAGACGCCGTACTCCCCCGCCGTGTCCAGAACGGTCTCGACGCCCGCCGCGAGCCGCTTCCACGCGTCGCGCTCCGGCAGTCCGTGGTCCGGGGCGGGGCCGCTGCACAGATGGACGGTGGGCGAGCCGAGGTCGGCGGCGATGCGTACGGCCCGCCGCAGCAGGTCGATCCTGCGCTCGGCCCCGTCCGCCATGAGCGTCGGACGGTGCTTGCCCCAGGGGTCGAGGAGGTAGGGGGCGCCGGTCTCGACCGTCACGTCGAGTCCGTGCCGGGCCAGGTCCCGGGCGACCGCGTCCACCCGCCGGGGCAGGTCGTCCGCGTACGGGTCGAGGTGACCGTGGTCGAGGGTGAGCGCGACGCCGTCGTAGCCGAGGTCGGCGAGGACCGCGAGGACGTCGCCGAGCCGGTGGTTGGTGAAGCCGTTGGTCCCGTAGCCGAATCTGAGGGGTAAGGGGGGTGGGGTCATTCCGGCTTTCCTCCTGCGGAGGTCTGGTACTGGTTCAGGTGGGGGAGATGCGCCGGGCGAGCCGTCGCGCGAGGGGGTGTACGACGCCCAGGGCCGCCGCCGCGGCCGTGGCTCCGCTCCGTGCGGTCAGCGCCGCCTGCAGGGGCATCAGCCCGAGGATCCCGGCCCCGACGGCCCGCCGTACGTTCTCGCCCGACGGTTCCCGTACGGCACGGGCCTGTGCCGTTCCGTAGCTGCCGAGGTAGGCGAGGGCCCCGGCGGCGACCACGACGGCCCGTGCCGCGGTCGAGGGCGAAACGCCCGCGGTCACGGCCGAACCTCGTGTCCTGGCGCCCGCGGCCGTCGTGCCGGGCGCGGCGCGGGTGGTGGTCGCGTCGCCCGCCGGCAGGCGCCCGGCATGCCAGGCGACGGCCGTACGGACGGCCGGGAGTGCGGCGGCGAGGGCGGTGGCCGTGGAAGCGGCGAGGGTCGCGGCCGGCAGCCGGGCGGGGGCGCCCGAGATCTCGTGGCGGCTGAGCGCGGTCAGCGTGTAGGTGTGGGCGCCGACCAGCGCGGCGGGGACGGCACCACGCAGCAGGGCGGCACCGGTTCCGGTCGTGCGGTCCGTCCCGCGCCCGGCGGCCAGGGCGCCCCCGAGGACGTCCAGGGCACGCGCGGAGGCCATGGCGGCCGGGCCCGCCGGGGTGGACTTGAGTTTCAGGTCGTACGCCCAGACGGCGCCGGCCAGCGGAAGCGCTCCCAGAAGACCACGGCGGCCTCCGGCGGCCGCGGCGAGCGCGAGGCCCCCGGCGGTCAGGGCACCCGCGACGGCGAGGGCGGTGCCGCGCGGGACACGGCCCGACGGGACGGGGCGCTCGGGGCGCTCGACCGCGTCGATCGTGGCGTCGGCGTAGTCGTTGAGGGCCATGCCGGCCCAGTAGAGGCAGACGGATGAGGCCATCACCCCGAACGTCCGCCCACCCAGCGGGCGCCCTGCGGCGGCGGCACCCGCGAGCACATCGCCCGGGACGCTCAAGGCGGCCGGTGCGCGCACGAGTTGTGCGAGGTCGGCGAGGCCCACGGCACGTCGCGAGCCGGAGCCCGGTACCGCTCTCCGATCTTTCATGGCGGCAACTTACCCACATGACTTGAACATTCACACGGAGAACATGTGAAGACCTTTGTCGATTCGTGATGTTGCTTCGCTGCGCCGATGACATCTCGCCGATGTCGGCTCAGGGTTCCTGCCGCAGCCTCCGCCAGACCGCCTTGGCCGCGTTGTGTCCGGACATACCGTGCACGCCGGGGCCGGGCGGGGTCGCCGAGGAACAGATGAAGACGGCCGGGTGCGGGGTGCTGTACGGGTGGAGCGAGAGCCTGGGGCGGAGCAGCAGCTGCAGTCCGGAGGCGGCGCCGCAGGCGATGTCGCCGCCCACGTAGTTCGCGTTGTGCGCGGCGAGTTCGGGCGGGCCGGCGGTGGCACGCGCGAGGACGCGGTCGCGGAACCCCGGGGCGAAACGCTCCAGTTGCCGCTCGACGGCGTCCGTCAGGTCGCCCGTCCAGCCGTTCGGGACATGGCCGTACGCCCAGAAGACGTGCTTGCCCTCGGGTGCCCGGCTCGGATCGACCAGGCTGGGCTGCACGGTGATCAGGAACGGCGCGTCGGGCGCCCGGCCGTGCCGGGAGGCCGCGTCGAGCGCCGCGCCGATCTCGGCCTTGCTCGCCCCGACCTGGACGGTGCCGGCGCGGCGCGCCTCCTCGGCGGTCCACGGCACGGGGCCGTCCAGCGCGTAGTCGAGCTTGAAGACGCTCGCGCCGTAGCGGTACTGCTCGTAGTAGCTGCCGAAGCCCGCGATCCGGGCCAGCGCGGTGGGCGAGGTGTCGAAGACGTACGCGCGCGCGGGCGGCAGATCGTCGAGCCGCTTGACCTCGTAGTCGGTGTGGACGGTGCCGCCGAGGTCCTTCAGATACGCGGTGAGCGCGTCGGAGATGGCCTGCGAGCCGCCCCGCGCGACCGGCCAGCCGGCGGCGTGCGCGGCCAGCGCGAAGACCAGGCCGACGGCACCGGTGGCGAGGCCGCCGAGCGGGGCGATGACATGGGCGACCAGTCCGGCGAACAGTGCCTTGGCCCGCTCGTCCTTGAAGCGCCGCATCAGCCACGTCGACGGCGGCAGGCCCACCAGGCCGAAGCGGGCGAGGGTGACCGGGTCGCGGGGCAGCGCGGACAGCGGCAGCGACATGAAGTCCCGGGCGAGCGTGTCCCACCTGGGCAGGAACGGCTCGACCAGTCTGCGGTACGTGCCCGCGTCACGCGGCCCGAACGAGGCGGCCGTCTCCCCCACCGAGCGCGACAGCACCGCCGCCGAGCCGTCGGGGAAGGGGTGCGCCATCGGCAGCTCGGCGTGCAGCCACTCCAGGCCGTAGCGGTGGAGGGGCATCGCCTTGAACGCGGGTGAGTTGACACCGAGCGGGTGCGCGGCCGCGCAGGGGTCGTGACGGAAGCCGGGCAGGGTCAGCTCCGCGGTGCGGGAGCCCCCTCCCACGGTGGACTTCGCCTCGAACACGGCCACGGAGAACCCGCGGCGGGCCAGCTCCACGGCAGCCGTCAGGCCGTTCGGCCCCGCCCCCACCACCACCGCGTCGAGCATCGACGGCACGTCCGGACCCCTTCGTCAGCCGATGGCCAAACTCCGTCGGCGGAATCCCCGCCCACGGACAGGCCTGCGCTCAGGATATGCCCGGCCACCGACAGGCCCGGGCAAGGGTGGGCCCCGCCGACGGACGCGCCGGTTCCGCTTCGCCTCGTTCCACTCCACCGCTCCGGCCACGACCGCCCGGGAGGCACCGCGGCCGCCGGACCCTGCCGGGCAACGCTCCGCGGGCCCCGAACCCCGGCCCCGAAGCCAGGTCCCCGGGTCAGGCACCGCCCGACAGCAGCCCCGCCACCCGGCGGGCCGTGGCCGCGTCCCGGGCCGTGGTGAAGGGGAGTGCGTTGCCGCCGGTTATGCGGAAGGGCTCGCCGGCCAGGGTGAGATGGGCGCCGCCCGCCTCCTCGACGAGGAGAAGGCCCGCCGCGTGGTCCCAGGCCGCCTCCCAGGAGAACGCGGTCGCGTCCAACCGGCCCTCGGCGATGGCGAGATACTCCAGCCCGGCCGAACCACAGGAACGCGGGGCCACACCGTCCGTCCAGAGGCCGAGCAGGGCCCGCTTCTGCTCCTCCGTGGTGTAGTCCGGGTGGGAGGTGGCGATGTCGAGGTCACGGCCGGGGTCCGGCGAGCCGGCGTGCAGGGGCTCACCGTCGAGGGTGGCACCCTGGCCGCGTATCGCCACGGCGAGCCGGTCGAGGGCGGGCGCGTACGTCCAGGACGCGCGCAGGACCCCGCCGTGGGCGAGGGCGACGAGGGTGCAGAAGCCGGGTTCGCCGCGCACGAACTGGCGGGTGCCGTCCACCGGATCCACGATCCAGACCGGCGCGTCGCCCTGAATGGCCTCGTACGACGCGGGGTCGGCGTGCACCGCCTCCTCGCCGACCACGACCGAGCCGGGCAGCAGCGCGGAGAGCGCCTCCGTCAGGTACAGCTCGGCCTTGCGGTCGGCGTCGGTCACCAGGTCGTGCGGGCCGTTCTTCTGGTCGATCTCGTGCGCGGCGAGCTGCCGGAAGCGCGGCATGATCTCCGCGGCGGCGGCCTTGCGGATCGCTTCCTCGACGTCCGAGGCGTGCCGGGCGAGAAACTCGTCGATGGTTTCGTTGTCTTCGATCATGCCTCCATGACAGCACGCGGCACTGACAATCCCCACCGGTTCGGTGTATTCGGCATGGAATCGCCGTGAACACCCGGGGCGGGCCGGCGTCCGCCGAGAGCCGGGGACCCGCCTGCGCTCAGCGCCCGACCGCGTATCCCTGCATCCCGCGCGGATTCGCCGCCGCCGACAGCACCCCGGTCGCCGGGTCCCGTGCGACCGCACACAGCCTGCCCTCGGACCATGCCTGACCGACGACGACGTCGTGGCCGCGCCGACGCAGTTCGGCGACGGTCTCCGGGGGCATGCGGGACTCGACGGTGACGCTGCCGGGCCGCATGCCGCGCGGGTAGAAGGAGCCGGGGAAGCTGTCGTTGTGCCAGTTCGGGGCGTCGATGGCGCCCTGGAGGTCGAGGCCGCCGCGGACCGGCGGGCGCAGGGCCACGGCCAGGAAGAAGTGCAGCTGCCACTGGTCCTGCTGGTCGCCGCCCGGCGTGCCGAAGGCCATGACCGGCACACCGTCGCGCAGCGCCAGCGACGGGGTGAGCGTGGTGCGCGGCCGACGCCCGGGGGTGAGGGAGTTGGGCAGCCCCTCGTCCAGCCAGGCCATCTGCAGCCGGGTGCCGAGCGGGAAGCCCAGCTCGGGCACCACCGGGTTGGACTGCAGCCAGCCGCCGCTGGGCGTGGCGGCGACCATGTTGCCCCAGCGGTCGACGATGTCGAGGTGGCAGGTGTCGCCCCGGGTGCTCCCGTCCGCCGCGACCTCGGGCTCCCCCGGCACCGGTGACCGAGGACCCCTGGCGACGGTGGGCTCACCGGCGCCCCCGAGCCCCTTGGCGACCGTGGGCTCACCGGCGCCCATGGGACTGAAGCCCGGCTCATCGGTGGCCACCACGCGCGCGTGCACGCTCAGTCGCGGAGCACGGCCCCCCGGCTCACCCGGCAGCAGCTCGTACGACGCCGTCCCGCCGACGAGCGCCCGCCGCCCGGCGTTGTACTCGTCGGACAGCAGCTCGTCGAGCGGCACCGGCGCCGCGTCCCCGTACCAGGCCTCCCGGTCCGCCATGGCGAGCTTGCAGCCCTCGATGAGGAGGTGCACGTAGTCGGCGGACCCGTACGCGGGCAGGTCGGGCGGCAGCAGGGCCAGTTGCTGGAGGAGGACCGGGCCCTGGCTCCAAGGGCCGGCCTTGCACAGGGTCCAGCCGTTCCAGTCGTACGTCGCCGGGGCCTCGTAGGACGCGGACCAGGCGGCGAGGTCGGCCGGGGTGAGCGTCCCGGTGTGCCGTTCGCCGCTGGTGTCCAGGGTGGGCCGCCCGGCCTGCCGGACGAGGGCCTCGGCGATGAAGCCGGAGCGCCACACCTCGCGCGCCGCCTCGATACGGGCCTCCCGGCCGCCCGCCCCCTCGACCTCGGCGAGCAGCCTTCGCCAGGTCGCGGCCAGGGCCGGATTGCGGAACAGCTCACCGGGGCGGGGCGCCCGCCCGCCCGGCAGGTACACCTCCGCCGACGACAGCCACTCCTTCTCGAAGAGGTCCCGCACGGACTCGACCGTCGCCCCCACGTTCTCCACGGGCGCGTGACCGTCCTGCGCGTACCCGACGGCGTACTTCAGGACGTCCGCCAGGTCCTTGGTGCCGTGGTCGCGCAGAAGGAGCATCCACGCGTCGAACGCGCCCGGCACGGCGGCGGCCAGCGGCCCCGTGCCGGGCACCAGCTCCAGCCCGAGCCCCCGGTAGTGCTCGACCGACGCCCCGGCGGGGGCCACGCCCTGTCCGCACAACACGCGGACCTCACCGTCCGCGGGCGCGAGGACGATGGGCACCTCGCCGGCGGGCCCGTTGAGGTGGGGTTCCACGACGTGCAGGACGAAGCCCGCCGCCACGGCCGCGTCGAACGCGTTGCCACCGTCCTCCAGGACCGCCATCGCCGACTGGGAGGCCAGCCAGTGCGTGGAGGACACCATGCCGAAGGTCCCCTGGAGCGTCGGTCGAGTGGTGAACATACGGGGTCTCACCTCGCTGTTTACGCGCGTCGGACGGTCGAATCCGCACTCAGGATCGGGCCTGGGGAGAATCTGGGGAGTTTGGACCGGAACTCTCCTCGGCCCGCTCCCCCAACAGGCTATCGATCGCCCTGCGCCCCTTCTTCCCCGCCTCCGGCATGAAGTGCGCGTAGTGATCGAGCGTGATGGTCGGCGATGAATGCCCCAACCACTTGGCGAGTGTGACGACCGACTCTCCTGCCTCCAGCACGAGGGACGCGTACGTGTGCCTCAGCACATGGAACCCGTCCTTCGGTGCCGCTTGCCACTGCCAAGGTTTCGCCCCCTTGACACGCGGAGGGATGACACCTGCCCTAGCCAAGGCAGGCTTCCAGATCTCGGTGTTCCACGTGTTGGCGGCGATCGCGTTCCCGTACTTCGTTGTCAGTACGAGGCCGAACTTCTTCCGCTCCCTGTCCAACTCAGGACCGCCCCAGGGAAGCTCGACCTTGTCGCCGGGGTATGCCCTGGCATGCTTCACCAGCTCGTCGGACACGGAGCGCGGCATGTCCGCAACGCGGGTTTTGCCACCCTTTGGAAGCGTAAAGTACTTCCGGCCATTGACTATTTGCACCTGACGTCGGACGTGGAGCACTCCGCGCGCGTGGTCGACGTCCTCCATGCTCAGGCCGAAGACTTCGCCCTGGCGCAGACCGCACCCAAGCCCAAGAATTACCGCTATACGGTGTCTCTGGCTGATCTCATCACGCACCCTCCGAGCCAACGCCTCAGGCCACGCCTCGCGACGCTCATCGGGCAGCTTCGGCCATCGGACCGACTTGGACCTCATCGGGTTCCGAGCAAGACGCTTGTCATCAACCGCTGTCTCTAGGACGCTCGACAGCGTCGAGAGAATGCTGCGGGCGTACTGCGGCGAGCACGAGGCTT
This sequence comes from Streptomyces europaeiscabiei, assembly GCF_036346855.1. NCBI lineage: Bacteria > Bacillati > Actinomycetota > Actinomycetes > Kitasatosporales > Streptomycetaceae > Streptomyces > Streptomyces europaeiscabiei. The sequence continues at coordinate 8,517,600 of NZ_CP107841.1, read as the reverse complement.
CGAGCTTGACTATGTAGGCACGAAGCTCGGCCGCAGACACCTCGTTCAGCGATACATCGCCCAGGTGCGGTATCACGTGTAGCCGAATCCGCTCGTTGATGCCCTTGCGCGTCTTGGCTTCACCACGCACGCCCGGCATCCAGTACCGCTCGACGTATTCAGCGAGCGTTACGGAGCCGTCCCTTGGATCGACGAACTCGCCGCGCTCCTGGTCGGTACTTGATCGCCGGAGCCACGCTTTGGCGTCCTCCAGGGTGTCAAAGGATCGGTCCCGGACTCCGGGTATGCCGGCGACCTTGTATCGCTTGCCCTTGCCGTAGCGGGCGGTTCGCTCTCGTTTCCCGGTGACCGGGTCCTTCTTCTTCTTGATCCAGCGGTCTTCGATGTAGCCGGCCAGGGGAGTCTCCTTTTCGAGGGGCTGCAAACGGTGCTCAATGACGAACGGAACGTCAGGCGCTGACCCGGCTGCGTTGCTGTGGATCTGCGCTCAGCGGGTTCAGGGCCCGGTTGGAACGGGAGTCGGCCTGCTCCTGTTCATAGATCCAGGCGTCGAGGGCTTCTCGCCGGTACATGACGCGACCGCGGGGGCCCATACGGAAGCTCGGCGGTCCCTGACGGCGGTGGCGCCAGACGTAGAGGGTGTGGGGTGAGAGGCCGAGGTAATCGGCGGCGTCCTTCACGGTCAGGAAGGCCGTGCGTACGGCTGCAGAGAAAGCAGTGGGGGCAGGGAAAGGTCGTGCAGGCATCGGTGGTCCTCTGTGGGGTGCGGGAGGGGGGAGCCCGGCTGGGCGGAATCCAGTGCTCGGCCCAGCCGTTGCCTGTCGTGAGGCAGGGAAAAATCGCGGACAATCCGCGACTCGGAGTGCCGCTACGGACGCCGTGCGGTCGAAGTCGGCTGGCTCGGCAGGTCAGTACTGCGTCCGCCACGGCTCCACCGCCAAGCGCAGCCGCTGCGAACACCCTCAATGGTCGTCACGATCGCCGGTTTGGCTAACCGGCGATCATGGTCTATGTTTCGCCCCGCACGACTCAGAAGAACGGCTAGTACGACCAGACACTGGGGCCGGGAACGCTGAACCCGGGATGGCTGCGTGCGGCTCCGGGGTGGGCCGAGTGCGTGAGGACCGCCCAGTACCGGCAGTCCGCTGCGTTGCAACAAACCCTCACCGAACAGCCCGGCCACACAGACACAGAGAGTCACCGCCGTGGAATGGGCACCACAGTCCTATCGCCCCTGTGCGCTCCACGCGCCCAGGTCACCAACCGAATGGGGAGCAGCGAAACGGGCGGATCGGAGAGTCGCATTCGACAGGTAGTGCTCCTTATTCAGGGCCTCTACGAGGAGGCCGTGCAGCGTGAGATACCAGCTGGCTGCCGTAATGGCCGGCCGCCTTGCCGACTCGAAGCCCGCTACTCTCGCTGACCTGGTGTTTCCGGGGTCTTGTACGTTGACATGATCCCGGAGCAGGTGCCAGTGTCTTGGAGCTCTTTCCCGTCTGCCGTGGGCGAATCTGTCCTTTGACAGCGAACCCAGTCGCTTTGTCATCCAATCGAGGCGTTTGACAGCGAACCCAGTCGTTACGGCTTCTTTGACAGTGAATCTAGCCTCGAAGTTTCGTGACGGTCCGCCGACGGAGTCGGTGGACCGTTTTCGTGCCGTGGGCTGAGGCTGTGCAGGCGGAGGGCCCGAGCGTCGCCTCGGGATGGCGCCGGATTCCACTGCTCCGGGTGTTGAGGTGCTGTCGAAGGGACGGGAATCTTCTGGTCAGCCGGGGTCGGGCAGTTGGGTGAGCCGGTCGAGGACTGCGGTGATGTGACTGGTCTAGGGCCAGTGCCGGGCCAGGCGGAGGATTCGCCGACGGCCGGTGGTCACGAGCTGTCCCGCCGCGGTGAACAGGCGGAGCCGTAGTCGGCGGGGCTCCCAGAGCCTGGCCTTGGCGGTCAGGGCGAGCATCGGCATCCAGGCCAGCAGGTCGAGAGCGATCTGCACGATCTCCAGCCAGATCCGGTTCTGGGCCGTGCGGTGCAGGGGCAGGTTGCGCAGGCCGGTGGCCCGGGCGGCGCGGATGCGGTCCTCGGCCCGGGCCCGCAGCCGGTGACGGAGCTCAAGCTCGGCGATCGGCCGGCCCGAGGTATTGGTGGCGAAACAGGTCAGCCGCATGCCGTCCGCGTCCGTGAGCCGCAACTGGGCCCCGGGGTGCGGTCGTTCCTTCCTGACGATCAGCCGCATGCCCTTGGGCCAGCCGTCCAGAACGTCGCCGGTGAGTTCAGCGACCCAGGCGCCGTCGCGGATCTCGCCGTCCGCCTCGACGGCCGCCGTCCAGGCCGATGCCGGAACCTTCAGCACATGCTGGTGGACCTGCTCGGTGATCACCATGCCGACCGAGTAGGACAGCCGCCGTCCCCGCTGAGCGAGCCAGGCGATGAAGTCGTGGGTGCCGCCCGCGGAGTCGGTGCGGATCAGGGTCCGGCGCCCGCGCCGGTACTTCTTCGGCAGCTGGGCCAGGGCCAGTTGGGCGGCGGTGATGTGGTCGGTGGCCGTGTTCGATCCCGCGTTGCCTGCTCTGAGCAGGGCCGCGACCGGTTCACCCGTGCCGCCCGGTCCGTGGTCGACGAACCCCATCAGCGGGTGGTGGCCGTAGGTTCGCTTCCACGTGGGTGCGGCGTCTTCCTTGTCCGAGTGCGCGATCACCAGCACCCCGTCGAGGTCCACGGTCACCGTCCCGCCCACATCAGGCGCTTCCCGGTCGGCCAACCGCCAGACATGTTGGCGGACTTCAGCCCGCGCCGCACGGATGGCCCGCAGGGCTTTCTCCCCGGAGGCTGCGGGCGTCGATGAGGCGGGAGACCGTCGGGTCGGAGGCCACCGGCCCGAACACGGCCGGCTCGGCCCGCAGCATGCCGACATCCGCGAGGCAGTCCCCGCCCAACGCGACCGCCAGGGCCACGTCCAGCAGGATCTTGCCCGGGTCGTGCACAGCCCGAGCCTTCCGCCACGGCGTCAGCGCCGCTGATATCGCGGTGTCCAAGCCGGCCTTGCGGACGGTCTCGACCAGCAGCACGCCCCCGGCCTGAGAGACAACAGCCCGGCCGCCGCCCTCGATGCGGACACGCGGGTACGACCCGATACGCTTCTTCACCTGGAGAGTGCTTCTTTCCGTGCAGCCAACAGGACCCTAGACAAGTCCCATCGTTGCAGGTCAGGAGCACTCTCCGCTTATTTGATCAAGCCTCGGACGCCCCGCCTCGTGAAAGCGCGAGGCTAGTCGTGAGGGGCGAGCGGGCTGGGGGTGTCGTATGTCGGTATCGGCTGGGTCGGAAGGGACGGCGCCGTACGTCGAGGTGTCGAGTGTGGTGGGCAAGCGCGAGCGTCGACGGCGTCCGCTGTCGGACTGCGTGTCGGTCAGGTTCGAGGATGCTCGTCCGGTACGGCCGTTTCGGTGGCCGCCAGGCGGGCGCTAGTGTGATGCGCCAGAAATCCTGAGGGTTAGTTCTGCTCTGTTTTCTGGCCGGTGGTTCCGACCTTGGTGAGGTAGTCGGCGAGGGAGTTGAGGATCTCGTCGGCTGTCTTGGTCCAAGTGAAAGGCCGCGGGTTCTCGTTCCAGGTGTCGATCCACGCAGTGATGTCGTCCTCTAGGGCCTTCACGGACCTGTGGACGCCGCGGCGGATGAGCTTGTCGGTCAGCAGGCCGAACCACCGCTCCACCTGGTTCATCCAAGAGGAGCCGGTGGGCGTGAAATGGACGTGGAAGCGGGGGTGTTTGCCGAGCCACGTCCTGATCTCGGCGGTGTTGTGGGTGGCGTAGATTCTCACAGTTGTCACAGACGAGGTGCACGTCGAGTCCGGCGGGCACCGCCTTGTCGATCCGGATCAGGAACTTCTTGAACTCGATCGCCCGGTGGCGGCGGTGCAGTGCCGATATGACGGTGCCGTCGGCGATGTTGAAGGCGGCGAAAAGGCTGGTGATGCCGTGCCTCAGATAGTCGTGGGTGCGGCGTTCGGGCATGCCCGGCATCATCGGCAGCACCGGCTGGGACCGGTCCAGAGCCTGGATCTGGCTCTTCTCGTCCACGCAGAGCACGACCGCCTTCTCGGGCGGGTGGTGGTACAGGCCGACAACGTCGACGACCTTGGCGACGAACTGCGGATCGGTGGACAGCTTGAAGGAGTCCTGCAGGTGGGGCTTGAGGTCGAACCGTTTCCAGATTCGCCCGATCGTCGACTTCGACAGGCCGGTGCGCTGGGCCATCGAGGCCCGCGACCAGTGCGTGTCCTCGCCCGGAACCGACTCCAGGGTGGCCACGACGACCTCCTCGACCTGGTCGAGGAGGATCGAAGGCGGCCGGCCCGAGCGCGGCTCGTCATGCAGACCATCGAGGCGCTTCGCGATGAACCGGGCCCGCCAGCGGTCCACGGTCGACCTGTCGATGCCGAGGTCGGCCGCAGCCTGCTGGTTCGTCCCGCCCTCCGCGCAGCGCAGCACGATCTTGGCTCGCAACGCGAGGAACTGGGCGGTCCTGGCCCGCCGCGCCCACTGCTGCAGCTGCCCGCGCTCAGCATCGTCGAGGATCAGGTCGGCCTTCGGCCGGCCAATCCAGCTGGCGTCCTCAAGCCCGGCCATCCGCTCCGCCGCGAAAGCCCGACGCCACTTGCCGACCGTCTTGGCCTGCACACCCACGAGCCGTGCGACACCCGCGTTTGACATGCCGTCAGCACACGCCAGGATGATGCGGGCCTTCTCAGCCGAGCGCCGGTGCGGCACCTCTGTCCGGCGCAACAACTCGGCACGCTCGGCCTCGGACAACGTGATCGCCACAGCAGAAGGCCCCGAATGCGACATGACAACAGGGTACTTACTAACCCTCAGGATTTCTGGCGCATCACACTAGCCCGGCCCCAAATCTCCCGGGGCCGGTGACTATCTGGCCCGGAGGGCGAGTCCGGTTTCTGCCAGACAGCCGTCGAGCTCACTGCGACATCACGAGTTCAAGCTCAGCAGCCATGTCGCTCACGCCGGACAGCAATTCCGGCGACCGAGGGGACGGAACATAGCCGAGGATCGCCGGTTGGCCAAACCGGCGATCCCGCGCATCATTGATGATCCACCGCCATTACCTGCCCGTACATCGGAAGGCACGACCACCACAACATCCACAGCAGCCCAACCCCGTACGCCCTCACGTCACAAACACACCGGACGGCTACGCTGCCGCGTAGCCGGCGCGGAAGAGGTCCACGGCCCGCTCCAAGTCCCGCTCGGAGCGCAACTGCACCTCCAGGTCGCCCGTGCCGTGGTGACCCAGCCCCGTCACATCCCGAGTGAAGCCAGGCATGAGGTCGACCTCCTTCGGGTCGGCCTTGAGATAGACGAGGAGCTTGGTCTTCTGCGGCGGGCAAACGCAGGCGAAGTTCCGCAGGCGCTGATAGGCCCGGTACTGCTTGCGCTGCACCCGGCTGACGCCGTCCCCGAGGCCGAGCAGCACCTCATCAACCGCCTCCGCCAGCGCCGCCAGCTCACCGACCTGCTCTCGGGCGGGCGGCAGCCCGGCCGCGCTCCGGCGAACCCGCCACGCGGCTGGCGTCCGCCCTGTAACGGAAGCCACGGTCTCAAGTCCGATCAGGTCCTTGCCGAAGAACCGGTAGCGGACCAGGTCGATGCTGCGCCTATGCTCGCGTACGGCGTGCCCGTCGTAGCGGGTGAAGTCGCCGGCGACACAGATCAGCCGGGGTGCGCTCCACAGCACCTGGGACGCGGCCGATACCCCGAGCCGGTCGCGGACCAGGTGCCGGAAAGCGTCCTTGTGCGCCATCAGCCACGCCATGTAATACAGGCCCTGATTGATCACGCCGGCCGCGGTGCCGCGCTTAAATTCCACGACCACCGGCGCCCCGTTCTCATCGAGCCCCAGCGAATCGATCCGGCCACCGTCAAATCCCCGCGAGTTCACGATTTCTGAAGGTATCGAAATCTGAACTGTAGGTACTGTTGGGGGATTCGAAGGTGCCTGACCGTGGGTTCGTGGCGTCACCCCCTGCAGTCGGCGACGCGAACCACGCCGATGATCAGCGGTGGCCGCAGCCTTCCGGCAGTCGGTCCGCCCAGACCCAACTTCAGGAATCCTCATCACCAGACGGGGCAGCACCGCCTCCTGCTCGGCGAGGAATCCGCTCAACTCCTCAAGCCGAGCGCGCAGTTCCCCGATCTTCTCCCGAGTCGCGGCCTCGTCGCTCGATCTCCTCCAGCCACGAAACTATCGCTGCCACCCCCGCAACCCGGCCACCCGACACCACGACGATCGAGTAACCGACCTCCGGGTCAGTAACCACGCAGGTCACGGCCACATGCGCACGGTGGTCAGCGCCGCCTATGCCTCGCGCAGCCGCGAGGGCATTCACGATCTCCTCGACATCGAAACCGCCCGGGCGACCGTCGACACCCTGGCCACATTGAACGCCGACCTGAGCGAGGGAGTCGGCATCTCCGGACCAGCAGCACGCCGCGCGATCAACGCAGACGCCCACGCACCGGAGTTCATCGGCACCGTGGTGAGCGCGCGGGCCGCCAAGGACATCTTGAACAACCCGCAACTGTCCGTCTGTGTGTCTACAACCGTGACAAGGCTCTATGCCACCGGCTGGGGGGGCCAGCAGGAGGCCCCTAGCCTGGACCGCTGCCAGCCGTCCTGCGCGAACATCTCGCGCACCGACCACCACGCCGATCAACTCATCACCTTGGCTGAGCGGTTGGAGAAGCAGGCCGGATCCGAACTCGTCGCCATCCCGCTGGCCGACCGGTTCCGCCGCCGCGCCGGCCGCCTTCGTGCCTTTGCCGACTCGCACTACCGCAACCGCGTCATAGTCCAGGAGGACCCCAAATGAGCCCTGCTCCCGACGAACGCGACCGCATCCAGGCCGCCATAGGCCGGATCCTGGCCGACGCCCCTGAGCACTCCAGCGGCGCCTTGACCATCGTGGCCCTTTCCCAGGAGGCCCAGGTTCCGCGCAATGCGCTCACCCAGCGCCACCTGGACCTGAAGAACGAGTTCTACGACAAGGTCCGCGCCCGCGGCGCCATGCCGGAGACAGCGAGAAGTGGCTGCGCCGCAAAGTGACCAAATTCAAGGAACTGCGGGCTGCGGACGCCAAAGAGCTTGCGGCCCTGCGAGCCGACGTCGAAGCCTTGGTCGGCGCCCTGCACCAGGCGCAGATGGAGAATCGGCAACTGCGTCAGCGGCTCGCCGCTCCAGATCCCACGGTGCGCTCGCTACCCACACAGCCCCGGCCGCGAGCTCCTCAGGGACGTTCTTGAAGCGACGGCACCGACATGTGAGCTAGTGGCAACATCAGCACTCATCGCAGCCTCTGGGGTGGAAGCCTCCGCCGAAGGGCCTCCCCCATACTCGCCCATATCGCTGTCGGCTTCGGTGTCTCGGTGGGCACCGCCCACGCCTACGTGGCGGCCGTCGTCGACCTGCTCGCCGGCCGCGCGCCCTCCACCAGCCTGTCCCCGTAGACGCTCATTGGCCGGAGCCCCGGGCGAGCGAGAGGCTGTCACTGACGGCCGGCTCGCTCCGACAGGGTGTCGTGCCGCCGCAGATACAGCAGGCCGACGAGGGCACGTTGGTGCGGCGGGAGCTTGCAGCGGCGGTCACCCTCGCGGGTGACGATGAGCATGGTGACCCACTTGACCAGGGCCGCTGTCCCCTCCTCGAGCTGCGACGTGTGGTTCTGCGGATTAGGCTTGATCCTGCGGGCAGTTGCCTCGAGCTGGTGATATCGCTCAAATCTCCGCGAGCCTAAACCCTTCTTGCTGGCTGGCGATTTCTCGGGCATCGGCGTGAATAGCGATCGCGATCTGTGACTTGCAGGGAGATTGTATGTCTCTCGCCTCGACCCTTACCCCACCTCCAGTCGTAGATATTCAGCTGGAGATCCTGCGTCTACGCAATGGAGACTGGCAGGTGGATCGTAATGATGACCCCTTGCCAGTGGGAGAACATGTAGCTGTCCGCTGTGTAAACCGAGGAGATGAGGACGTCTTTGCCGTGCTCCTCGTTCGAGATATGGCTGGAGAGCTTCGCGCTACCAATGTCGATTTGCAAGAACTACCCCCAGGGAAGCCTGTTCCTCTCGGAACTACTTCAGGATTTACCGTGGCCCACGGCGACGTTGCACTGGTGGTTGCCGTATCGGCAGACCCGGCAGCTCTCGAATCACTGACAGAGCGACCTTGGGACGAAACGGTTGAAGTCGAAGGATGGACACCGCTCTCCTTGCCTGTCGAGGTTCAACTCGGCGAGTCCAACCCATCAGATAATGAGGTGAGTGGGCTTCTAAGTCTCGCGATTCATGGAACTGCAGTGTTGAACCGGATGGCGTTGCAGGCGCTGACGCTGCTCCCACTGCGTGAGACAACAAGCGACAGCCTTACGGCGTTCTTGGACAACGCCCTAAGGCTAGTAGACGAGCTCGATCGGCCATTTCAGATTCAGGTAGCAGCAAATTTTGGATCTAGCCGTATACGCGAGCACTTGCGAGGCATTGCTCTTGACGGCACGGATCCTCATCAAGATATTGCCCTTCACGCATTGGGGGAAGTGGGAGATAGTGACGAATCGATTATTGAGATGCTTCAAGCCATGCTGGATGGGAAGCCAAGCGATCGACGGTTTGCGGCACAATGTCTTGCTTTCCAGGAAAAGGAGCCATCGGAATTCCCATTTAAGGTTAACGAGGAAGACCCGGCAGCCTTTTGGATCGCAGTGGGATCTGCTCGCTACAACAACTATGAGGCTCTGCATGACCTAATCGTGGAGGCGGATAGCGTAGCCTTTTACAGGGTGGTAGGGGATCCAGACAATAGCTATTACGCTTTGCGGAACATGGGAAAATTGCCGGACGCAATAAGGGTCCAGCTGGAGAAAGACCTGGACAGGCGTCCAGCTCAAGCAGTGAATCGCTTCCTCAAAGAAATGCTGCGTGAAGGATCGAAAGATCATCAGAGGTCTCTCACGGACGGCGTGCGGCATATTCCAGAGGTTCTTGCGGAGAAGATCAGGAACGAGCTTCGCAAGAGAGATTGGCTGGTGGACTTGTCTTCCTTCAGTGGGCCGCAGGCGAGGGGCTGGAAGGCTTTGGAGTCTCTAAATAATGCCGAGCGAGGAGTACTCCTCTCCGAGCTTCTCCTTAGGGCTGCAGAGCTAACAAATCAAGCCGCAGCGGTGAATACAACAACCCGCCTCGTAGCGCGTTGGGCAAATTATGCCTGGTATCCAGACCTTGGAGGACTCCTCTGCGCTGCAAGGCGGGCAGTGGATATTGGGAACATATGGAGCAGTCGGAAAATAGCTCGCCAAGTGGCCTGGGCAGCATCCCGGGCGCCCATTTCGCCCTTGCTGCGTAGCATCAACGAGCGACTCCTTCGGGGTAGTTTGAAGGCATCTGATCTCGATGTTCTCATAGGAGGGATCGTCACTCATTTCGATGACATCCCCCGCCCGCAAAGCGTCTTGATTCAGCGCCTGCCTCGTTGTTATCAAAGCAAGCCGTCAGAGACGCAAGGGCCGATCCCGCTATGGAGGGCGAGGGCTTGGGTCCACTCGCTTACGAATGATAAAGATAAGGGGGCCTTGCGCATCCTCTTTAGCATTGAGCCAAGCGATGACCGCTTGTCAGCTGCTCCTCAAGATGTGGTCGTGGCGCTGCAGGCGGAGGGTGCAGAGGTTATACCCGCAGCAGCTCAGGCCGTATTTCCCTTCGAGGGCTCTTCACGACAGCCCCTTGCATTTGAGCTGCTGCTGGATAAAGAGAATTTGGACCTGCGGTTTCTCGTGCACTCAAAGAACACCGGTGTCCTATTGCAGGAATTGCAAGGAAGCGTTGACGTGCGACGAGTGCGGAAGTGATTCCCATGGCCCCTGAAATCCCTCTGTCGGTGACTCACGACAATACCGCTCAACAAAATTCCAGAACGAATCACAAGGTACACCGAAGGTCAGTGCATCTTCGTTTCGAAGCCACGAATCGCGATACTTATAGCGTATGGGCGTGGGGATCAGCTATCCCAGACCATGGAAATGGCATGTTGGATGGAGAAATTCATCTCGATAGGGCTGCGGTTCATGAAGCTGTTTTCAGTCTTGTAGAAGTTTGGCAGGATAAGGTGATAAAGCTGCGAGAGCTGCGTTCCGGTCAAGGGGGCTGGTTTCCATTTTCAGATAGGTGGGATCTATCCGATGACGCTGGACATCGTGCCCGTCTCGATAAAGTAATGCCGCAGCTAGCCCGAGAGGGGCACAAACTCTTCCGATTGCTCTTCCATACTGGTGATCAAGGGCTGATTGAGATCGCCGCAGCCTTGGCGTCCTGTCTGCGTGAGGAAGAACAGGTCGTCACTATCACCTCAGACGATTTGTTCGCCCCCTGGTGGATGCTGTACCTCCCTGAAACGGACGACATTGACCTGGACGAGGAAGGAGCGCAATGGAATTGGCAAGGCTTCTGGGGATACAATCACCTGATTGAGCACACATTTGCCCGGATTCCCAAGCCCTCAACCTGTTTGTCGATTCATGATGGGCCGGCTATAGCGGGCGTGAATGTAGACCTCAATCTTGATGAGGAGTACTACGAGACTCCATGTGTTGGCCCGGTAATTAGCATGTTTGAGGATGTATGCGATCGTCACCTTCGGACCACTAAGCAACGACTTGCCAGAGATATGAAGGCGCCGGGATTCAATGATCAAATTATTTACTTCGGATGCCACGGGGTAGGGATCACCCATGCATTCGCTCCTGGTCAGTCCCAATTGAAATTGACTGACCAAGATCCGATACGCACCACTGATTTTACTTCCTGGCTAAATCAGAACCCGCTGCGCCATAACCCCTTGGTGTTCGTCAATGCGTGCCAAGGGGGGCAAATGTCGTCTCTTTTCTACCAGGCTTTTGGTCGCGAACTTCTTGCTAGAGGCGCAAGCTGCTTGTTCGGGCCGCACGTGGATGTCCCAGCGGTTTTTTCACGCGAGTACGCTAAGGCGTTCTTTGAGAAAATGCTCCGTAAGGGGGCGCAGGCAGGTGACGTTGTTCGAGAAATAACTCGAGAGAGTGCCGATGATCGAGGAAACCCCCTAGGTCTGGCTTTCGCAATGTACCGAGGAATGGACATGCACTTCTGTGGAGGATAGGTATGAATGACTTCGAATCTAGCCTTCCTCATGTAACCATTGAACTTGACGAAGATGGGAACCTAATAGATCCCAGCACTTCCCTTCCGGTACCTTCCAGAGGCGTCCCTCATTTCCTCGATAGAATGCTTAGTATCCCATCTGGAACTACTGATATTTTTGTGTTCGTCCACGGTTGGAGGAATCCCCCTCAGAGGGCCACTGCGGCAGCTTGCAAGCTCTTCGAAATGGTGGACCGGCTATATTCATCCCATCCCCAGAATTACCCTGCTCTTGGGCGCTATCGAGGCTTCTATGTCCTGGTCGTGTGGCCGTCGTTGAGCAACCCGTTTCCCTCGGGCTACCGTCGAATTCGTGACCGAGCTCACGGCATGACTACAGGTGGTCATGCAGAGTTTATTTTGGCTCAGCTCCTGGGTTATTTGAATACCTCTCGTCAGGTCCCGCGAGACCTGCCGCCGACGCTGCGAACGAAGTCCGGACAGTACCTACACTGCGTTGGTCATTCATTTGGCGGCAGGTTCCTTGCAGAAGCCATAAGAGTGGCTGCTGACCCAAAGCCTCCAACACTATCGTGGCCCTGGGGTGACAAAGGCTACCAGTATGCGGTCGATACGCTGCTGGTTTTTCAGATGGCAGCTAGGGCTGATGACTTCGCAGGTCGCTTCTCCGATCTCTTGGTGAAGGCTCCAATCGGTGGACCCATCATCCTGACTTTTTCACGATTTGATAGAGCCCTAACACTCTGGCACAGAATAGTCGAAGGAATCCCAGGCATAGGGGCCTATGGGGCAATCCAGCCGTCAGGGTTGATCAAGAGTATTGAACTCCCAGCGGTGGGGCAAGATTTCGTCCATGCAGATATTGGTCAAGTCACGAATGTTGATGCTTCCTGGAAATATCGGCGTGGCAGGTGGGTTCGTCCGGAAGGAGCTCATTCAGACATATGGCACCCTGAGTCAGCACATCTCCTGCTGGGTATTGCTGCTGGTGCGAGGGTAAGCATGTAGCGCGACACACCTAGGATTGTCGTTCGAACAGGCGGAGCCGCGCATCAGGGTCCTTATGACCCGGTCAAGGGTCGGTGAGGCAGCATGCGGGCGCGGACAGTGAGCCTTTTCAGCGTTGCCGCTCCAGAGTCAGGACGGCGGCGGAGATTGACGACATTCGATTCGGGCTGCGTCGGGACCCCTGCAGGACGGCCCGGCTGGGGGCCGGATGGGGTTCCACACCGTACGGCCGGGCCACTCGACAGTCGCATCGCGAGGGCGCAACGGCGTTGAACGCGAACGCCAACGTTACGGTGATAACGCCTTCCGTCGTACCAGCACATCGACATCGTGCCTCACATGACTTACGCGATGATCAGGCCCTGCTACTGCTAGAAGACACCAGTTCCCCCAGGTAAGCACGGACCAACGGCTGGGCTGCGAACGCGAACCGGTTACCGCGCGACGCACAAGCCCCGCCGGGTCAGGACGCCCCAATCCCGCCCCCAACGTCCAATTGACAACCAAAGAACTCAACACGCAGAACTTGACAGAGAAGTCAGCACCCTCTGGGACGCGGCATTGTTATGGGAGGTGGCCGCCCGCAGTGTGCGCAGCCTGTGCCGCACCACCGCCACTCGGCACAGCTCCCGGACGGCCGCGGTCGCCACGCCGCGGCCGGCGACGTGCTGTGCGACCCGGTAACCGAGCTCAGCAGTACCGTCCCCGAAGCGGTACAGGTTGAACCGGCCCAGAACGGAGCCGTCCTCGGTGATGAGCACGTAGAAGGCGCCAATGCCGGCCTCTTGCTCAGCCAACAAGGCGCTGTACTGGTCGGCGAACTGGTCGAAGAACTCGTCACCGCGGTCGGAGACCGAGGCAGCGAAGTAGGCGCGGTTCGCCAGCTCGAAGGCCAGAACCGCCGGAGCATGGCCAGCATGCAACTGCTTCAGCTCGGGCACCGCCTGACTCTATCCGGATGATGCGTTGAGGCCACCTGAGTTTCCGCCAGCGTCAGAGCCCCCCAGACCAGGGCACGTAACGGTCTACTGCTGGAGTATTACCCGGTCGTCGTTTTCGGTGCCTGCGGGGCTGGCTGCGCGGGTGTAGCGCAGGCTGGCCTGGGCGCTGAGGTTGAACATGGTGGCGATGCGGAGGGGATCGGGTCCGGCGGCGATCGCTTCTTCGAGTACCCGGTCCTGGCGGAGGCTGTCGGCCGTGGCGGTCAGCCCCTTGAACAGGCGCTTGAGCCAGAAGTCGCTGACCGGACTCTCCCTCTTGGCTGTCTGCTGGGTGAGGAGGAGATGAGGGTTTGCCGAGTCGGGCCAGCGGGCGTCACGGTAGCGCCGGTACGTGCGGATGGCTTCGGCGGTGAAGTCGTCGAGGGGCCGACTGACCTCGCCCCGCCGGAAGCGCCCGGTGCTGAGCTCGATGTCGGCGTCTTGGAGCATTCTGATCTCGTGCGGGAAGAGGGCGTGGATGCCGGCAAGGGCGACGACGGCCAGGAGGGCCGGGCTCTCAGCCGCGGCTCTGGCCACTTGTTTGAGTTGGTCCTCCGCGACCGGCGTGGGCGGGTTGACGAGGGTGTTGCCGGGCCTGATGCGTCGGGCCGGGTCGGCGAAGATCAGCCGCTGTGACTTGAGCGTCTTGAACATGTCCCGGAGCGCGACGATTTCACGCTGGACGTTGTTCCGTTTGGACAGCCAGACAGTGATGTCCTCGGGGGTGACCTGCCTCAATGTCGAGTATCGGGGGGCACAGTACTGGGCAGCGAACGGGACGATCAGCCGCAGGTGGATGTCGACTGTGTGAGGCGACCTGGGGCGGCGGCGGGGGGCTCCGTTGCGGAGGACGTCGAAGTAGGCGGTCACCTCGACGCGTATCTGCTCGGGCAGCACTACGAGGTGAGCTCTGACCAGTTGTTCGAGGGGGTCGGGTGCGTCGTCGAGCAGGATGTCGAGATCGTTGAGTATGTCGATGAGATGGACTGCGGGAACATCGATGTCCCGGGAGAGTGCGTGCACCGTGGTGGCTTTGATCCTTTCGGAAGGCTGGTGCAGGGCCGAGAGGATCATCAAGCCGCACTTCACGCGCTTGATGGTGCAGTGGTTCCAGCCCCGTACCGCCGCGACGTCCCTGGCCCGATCGACGAGGAAGTCCGCATATCCGGGATCTGCCGGGGTGAATCCTGTCCAGGAGCGCCCCTTCGAGCCGTTCGGGTTCCGATAGCGCCGGAAGTCCCGGACCGGCTCGAAGAGCGTGAGTTGGATGCTCTCGGGCGGCTTCAGCAGCAGGGGGTGTCTGTGCGGCGTCTCGCTCGGCGACTCAGGCACCTGCGCTGTTCTTGCGGTGAGGTGGTGGCGCCGATTCCATTTGATCAGGTCAGCGAGAAACGTCTGGTGCCCGGTTGCGGCTGCGACCGTGAGGTCCAACCGGGCCCCGTGGCCGGCTGACGGGACCTTGATACGGCCGGCGACGAATGCGGCCTGGTGACGGCAGGCCCGGCAGACTCCGTCACGCAGGGGGACGGTCGCGCCGCACGTGCCGCACGAGTCGGCAGGGTACTTGTACCACCATGCCCGGCACGCATAGCAGAGGATCTTCGAGCCGCCCGGGTTGGGGTGCAGGCCCCAGGCCATGCAGACCTCGCAACTCTCAGGCGTGCCGGGCCCCTTGGCCTTTGCTTCCTTCGTCACAATGGCGGCATCAAGTTGCGGGAGGCCGGGCCGCCGCCGCTGCGACGACGGTTCTCACCAACAGCAGGACGGATGGCCGTCCTGCTCTCATCCTGCTCCGGTCGTTTCGCGCGGGCCTTCTCGGGCTCAGGGACAAGCAGATCGCTGGGCTCGCATTGCAGCACCTCGCAGATCACGTCGAGATCGTCCAGGCGGATAGTCACCGGCTGTCCGGCCCACAGGTTGGACATCTTGCCCGCACTGATCACCAAGCCGGCGTCGGCCAGCATGCGCTGGAGTTCGGAGGACTTCCAGATGTCCCGTTTGGCCGCGGTCATCCGCAGGTTCCACTTCATGACGCTCCTCCGAATCGCGCCCGTCCACGCTCACCGGCACGGACCCACGCGTCCTCGACATGGGTCTGGTTGACGTGTACGTAGATCATGGTGGTGTTGATCCACTTGTGGCCAAGCAGCTCTTGGATCGCCACTACATCCATGCCCTGACGGTAGAGCTCCGAGGCAGCGAAGTGCCGAAGCGTGTGCGGCGTCAGCTTGCCTGCCTGGGAAGGAAGGTGCTGGGCGACCATCTTCTTCAGATGCAGGCGGAGCGTGTCGGTATCCACCCGCAGGCTCGAGCCGTCTGCGGCCCGCCGCTCCGAGGGGAACAACGGCGCCTGTGGCTCATCCACCCGATCGTCGTACTGCCAGCGGGGGCCGTCGACCCACCACTCCAGCAGCGAACGGCTTCCGTTGATCAGCGGGACGAGCCGTTCCTTCTTCTTGCCGCGCCTCCCCTTGCCCCGCAGAAGGATCTTTCCGAACTGGCCGAGCTCCCAGTGGATGTCGTCGACGTTCGCCAGGCTCAGCTCCGAGACCCGGGGACCTATCAGACTCGCCAGCCTCATCGCGGTGTAACTCCGGACGATCGACAACGGTTTACGCGCCTGCGGCACCTCGTCACGCCAAGCCGAGAACAGATGGTCGACCTCCCCGAGCGGCGGCGGAACCCGCAACCGGGACAGGGTCGATCCACGGGGCCGGTTGATCTCATCCAACGGCGACTCGACGACATAGCCGGTTGCCCTGTGGATGGCGGGCTTGTGCCGTAGTTCAAGGAACTCGAAGTACACGCTGAGAGAGTGCGCCTTGTGGACCTTTGTGGCATGAGCCATGCCCTGTTGATGTCGGCCGAAGAACCGGTCCAGATCGCAAGGTTCCATCTCCCACAGCGGGCGCGCGAACCATGAGCGCACTTCGACGATCACGCCGACATCGCCGGCGACCGTCCCGTCGCTGATGCCGGCCGAAGCCCGGGCGAGCACGAACTCAGACAACAAGTCCTGTTCGAAGGCCGCGAGCTCCTCCGGCGTCGTCAAGCGCAGTTCCGGACGCAGGTCTCGCACGATCGCCAGGGACACGAAACCTCCAGCTCGACCATTTGACCAACTGATCGGACTGGACGATAGCATCTCGGGAATCATGAGATTCCATCAAGATGAACAACCTCGCGCGTAGGACTGATAGACGTCCAGGTCAGGCACACGCTGCGGCGAGACCACGCTCCGGTGCGCTTCGGGAACCCTCGGGAGGAGAGTCAGCACAGTCGATCACGTACTCGCTCGCCAGGAACCGTACCCCCAGCATCGTCTCCATATGCGCCTCGACGAGGCCCTGCACATTCGCCTCGACCTCGGCAAGTCGCGGCGCGACCTCCGTCACGCCGCCATTCGTCGTGTGGAACAGCTTCAGGCCCGACACCTTCCCCTCCTCGGCTCAAAGGTCGAGAACGCAGGAGAGGGGTAGATCTATTTCCGCGCGGGCGCACCGAACAGGTGAGGAGATGTGAGACGGTGGCCACCTGGCACAGCCGGGAACCCCTGCATCCCATCCGTCCCAGAGGGGCCTTCGTCCCACATACGTCCCACAAATTCCCTGACAGCGTGTCAGTGAGGAAGAAAGTGGCAGGTCAAAGCACCTGCCGACGAGATGCGCCAGGCGCCTTCTAAGCACCTGACCTATTCCTTGACCACGTCACCCACCCGGGAGGTTGAGGGGGACATCAAGCAATTCAGACAGATGAACCTTCCCGGCCATGAGTCGGTCGTGGAGCTCTCAGCGCATGTTGTAGTTCTTTTAGAGGTGAATCGGTTCAACTTCAGGAATACAATAGCGTTGCCCTGCAAGGGAAATAACCAGCCCGCAATAGCCTCCGGTCAAAGCCCCGCAGCGTGACCTCGGTCGGGACCGCCCCTCCTCGTATCAAGCCGAGTCTGAGAGAGATTCCTTCCGCATGATCCATTCTTGAAGTTCTTGATGGCGAAACTGGAATCCAACACCGCTGATGGTCATCAGCCCAGCCTTCCTGGCCCAATCCAGAAAGGCGGCGAGCCGCCATGGCAATTTCTTGCGGGCCAACGTCATTGCTGTGATATAGCGCAGCCAGGGCACGAGAAAGAAACCGAAGGCGAGGACAAAACCGAAGCAACCGCCGAAGGCCAGCCCAATGGCCCACGAGTAGTCCAACAGCGGAAACACTAGAGCTCCGATGCTGGCGAACACAGCGGCCCCGAGCACGTCCAGGGCCCAGAAGAACTCCGGGTTGAAGTTGCCGCTGAGGGTACGATCGAGCCCGACTTTGGCCTCCATGAACCAACCGAACAAGGTGCCAACAATTACCCCCGCAGCAACGCCGGGCACCCACCCGAACACGAGCATGACGGCCATGCCGAGCCCCAGGCCGATGGCACTTCCGATTTCGAGGCCGGACACGATCCGGCGTGGGCCAGTGCGATTGCGGAGCCCCTGGGTACGGCGCTGGGCGAAGGCGAGCAGGGGCCAGTGGGTAGGAGGCATCCATGGCCAGTAACGCAGCGCAAAGTAGGCGCCGGCCAGGAGCAGCGCGCTTGACAGGCCCAGGGCCCAATTCAAGCGCACGCGAGTGACGTCCGTCATGGCAGGCCAGTGGCCGTGCCACAGGGCCGTGAAGAAATCCCCCGCGTGACCGGGGCCGCTGACTGCGGCGATGACGCAGGCCAAGCTGAGGAAGAAGAGCGGCACGGTGTGGACGATGAGGTGTGCAATCCGCACCCGCCATGTCCCTGCGACGGGCCATATGCGGGCCAGGACGACCTCCCGACCGGACAGTGGGACGCCATGGACCGTGCCCCGGCTGTGCTCCAGATGATGTGCGAGCACGGTGAGCCAACTCATGGTCTGCTGAGGGCTCTTCCCGCTGGTCCCACTGGTGTGAACGCTGTGATATCCGTGCACCGAGGGGACGAATGATGCCAGGAGTTTCTCTTCGACATCTGCGTCGGACGTGTCTTGCGCAATCAGGTGGGCGGGGGCGACGTGGTGGGACGCTGCCGCCCATTCGGCCAGTGTGAGTTTCCACGGAGTGTCCAGACGCCGGACAGCGAGGGATTGGGCTCCGTGTGCGGCGATGTTCTTGAGCACCGGCCGCCAGTCGACCGATACGTTGGTCTCCTGGTCAAGCGGTCCTCGGCCCGACTCTAAGTGCTCTTGGATCTGCCGCCATGTCAGGCGTTCAACTTGCACGACGGAACCCTCCGGTAGAGGGATGTCACAGGTCTCCAACTCAAAATCCTTGCGGGCCCGGGTGGCCAGGACAAGAGCGCCACGTGACCCGCCGTGGATATCTCGGTAACTGTTGAGGGCGCAGACCAGGTCATCAAGGGCGGTTTTCTGAGCAGGGGAGGCGGGCTCGGCTGACGCAGTGTCGGGAAGAATCTGGTCCATGCCGTCCAGGACGGGCAGGATCCTGCGTCCGTCGACCAATCTGCGGGCATCGCCCCGCGTCACGACGAAATCATTCTCGACGAGTTGGTCAACAAGCCAGTCCTCGAAGCACTTGGCCAGCGCCTTCGGCCGGGCGTCGGTTGGCATGCGCCCGACCTTGGGAGGGGGTTCGCGCCAGGCGGCAAGGTTGAAGTAGACAGGCACAGGTTGGCCGGGAATGTCGAGGAGCTGCCGCATCAACCGCAGGGCCAGGATGGTCTTACCCGATCCGCTCGGGCCGGTGATGACCAGCCGGCGTGGGGAGAGGGCCAGGTAGTACTCGTGGATGGAGTCGTGGGTGATGGGGATGGCCTGGGCGTTACGTGCGTGCTCCTCCCCGTCCACGGCACTGCAGTGCACGTCAATGGCCTGGTCCGCCTCCTCGCTCACACCGTGCCACCCCGAGGTGAACACGTCGATCTGTTTCGCCATGGCGAGGCGCAAGTCTTCTTCTGCCGGTGTGCGGGTGAATGACGATGCCGCAGCGGTTGTGTCGGCGGTTCGGTCGGGAACGGGATAGACGTGCTCGTCAAGTCCCAGTCTCTGACGCTGCCGGACAAACTCAGGGTCCTCCCACCAGGCCGAGACCGGCACGGCGTGGAGTCTTGCGCCGTCGTACGTATGGGGGTTGGCATCACGGGAGAGCACGCCGACAAGATGGGGACCGCAGAACAGAGCCGTTCCCGAGGCCCCACTCCATTGCGAGGTAGGCCACTGCCGGACTTGCTCTGCGCTGTCACGCATATCAGGGGCCCGTCGGGTAGCCCCGCCGACATCGACACTGAGAACCTTCCGGCGGGGCTGGAGGGTCACCCGTCCCCACAGGTGATCGGAGTGGCGGATACCGTCCCTGTCGCGTCCCTGACGGCTGGGGAAACCCATTCCCGACACCTCGCGGGGGTGACCGCCGTCGATGCGTCCCCAGCGCACGTTCTTCATCCGCGCCAATGGCACTGCGAGCTCGATGAGCGCAACATCGACCGTCGTGTCGGCAGGAGTCCACACCACCCGCGCTGGCACCGGTTCGGACGAAAACATACCCTTCACTACGACGCGGCCAGGGGCGCCGTTCGTGTCGACTACCAGATGGCGTGCGGTCAGGACAGCCCTGTCAGCGATGAGGTACCCCGTTCCCCACTGCTGGCGTCCGCCCCCGAGATCCATGACCGTCTCCACCACCCGGTCGGGGATTGGGTGCTCCTCCCGGTGTTCCTGCCTCACGAACGATCCTGGGTGAATTCGCCGATGAACAGCTCATCGGGTGCCGCGTTACGCAAGTCCACCGGCCGCAAGGACAGCTTGATGCGGTGCCCCGTGGCCGGGTTGGCAGTGGGCTGGACTATGCGCAGCTCTGCCGGGCCGTCCTTGGACTCACCGGCTAAGACTTCAACGTGAAACTCCAAATCCAGGCAGGACACCCCGAAGCGGATGTGCTGGTCCCCAGCATCTGAGAGAGCTTGCGTGAGCGCGTGGCGGACTCCTGCAACGGCTGCGGAAAGACTCACCACGTCAGGTTGTGTCGACTCCGGTGACATGTACGCTCCCCGATGCAAGCGCGGTCGCCTGCGTGCATCGAAGCGTATTTCCTAGTGCCACCCGAGTGAGACAGATCTGATGAAAAAGTGGACAGCAGTTGGACGTGATCTGAAGGATCGGCCTTTTCAAGATCAAAAGCGGGGTATCGGCTATGCCTTTAAAAGGGCTCTGACATGCACGGCACCTGCCCGAATCGACCACGCCAGCCCGGCGGCTGAGGCAAACTAACGCGCATGCTCGCCATCCACACGCACCACGCCATCCTCGCGGCAGGCGGCGCCGTGCCTACCACGATCGCCCCCTGGTGGGGCACAGCGCTGGGAGCAGGCATCGGGGCCATCGGCGCCGGCATCGTCTCGTCCGTTGTCGCGCTTCTCAACAACCGCGCCAGCCGCAAACAGCTTCAACAGCAACTGGAGCGGCAGGAAGCCATGCTCGACAAGCAGCTCAGTGCCCAACACGACCAGCACACCACCCAACTGGAAGCGCAACTGAGACAGCACAGCGAGCAGCTCCAAGCCCAACAGCGCGACAGCCGCGCAGCGTTGGACGCTCAGGCAGAACGCGGACGTCTAGACATCGAAGCCCAGCTGCAGCGGGAAACCGAACAACGGCACGCCGAACGCGAACAATGGCGCTTGGAGGCTCGGCAGAAGGTTTACGTCGACTTCGTCACGGCAGTCGAGAGGCTACGAGACACTGTCGCTGCACTGGCCCGCGTACTCAGCGGCACCTTCCCAATCGCCAGCGGGCTGCAGCCCGGCGAGCTGAGCCGCCTGGCCACCACCCAGGAGCAGATGCATAACCTGTACGAGACAGCCTTCCAACAGGCACAAGTCGTCCGTCTCGCCGGCCCGCGAGACGTGGCATCGCATGCCCAGGACCTCAGCTTGGTCATGAACGAATACCTCAACTACTCGGACGAGCGTATTCGCGCGGCTCAGCAGAACAGGCCATCCGAGACCCTCAGAGACTGGCAAGACTCCGTCCGGCGAATGCAGGACCACCTCGAAGCCTTCCTGGACGCCGCCTACCTCGTCGTGAACGCCGCCCCCGTCACCTCCCCAGCGCCGTCCTTGCCCGCCCAACCTGCAGGCACACCGCAACCCAACGGCGCCCCGACCGGACCCAGCCCCCTTCATACGCTCGGAGGGGACTGAGATCGCGTCCTCTGTGGTGAGGTGGACGTTGAGCTGTGCACGGGGCGTGGTGCGTGAAGTGGATTGTTCGAGACGGGCTGTAGGAAATCGCACAGCCGTTGATTCCGCCATCGAGGATGTGGCCACAAGGTGGCGGAACACAGGACACTCCTGGTGAGACGTTGAGCGTCGCCCATCCTCGGCGCCTCATCGAAATACGCCACCCCTACAGGACCTGACCTGCCCAACAGGTCACTTGACACCCCATCAGAACGAGCGTCAAATGAGCGTTCCGAGCGACATTTCAGCGTCAAGATGTCGCCCGTAACACCCACACCGCACATAATGCGAAACGATAAAATCGCAGGTCATGAGCCCTTCGCGACCGGTTCAAGGACCGCCACGCACTCCACGTGATGCGTCATCGGCAACATATGGACTGAAGCACCGTAGTTCCTGACCTACGTGCACCATCGGACAGGACGACGAGGGTGCGGTCCAGATGCCGTTCGGGACCTTGAGCACCTCGGCGGTCCTACTCAAGGTCACCGCTGGGGGTCGGACTGCGGCCAGCTGATCCGTCGGGTCCACCCGCTGCGCCAAAGGGTGCTGGCCTCTCCGCCGCACACCCCCATCTGCCGCCAGAACTGGAGGGTGCTGACCTGCGCGGTCGTGTGTGTGCACCACCAAGGCCATTCTCAGCGGCACTCCCGTGACCGCTCCCCAATATCGTCACCGACCTCCATTCCAGAGGACCTGAGCACTCTGTGTCCTGGACACACCTTCACCACTAGACTCTCGCGGCGTGAGCGTCAACAGTGGGCCACCCGGATCCTCACCTACATGTAGAACGCGTACCGCGCTTCGGGTTCGTACGTGTCCGGGAGGTCGCGCAGGATGGCTCCGACTTCGCCGGCGAATCGCACCGTGACAGGTAGCCGTTCGGCGAAGCGCGCGGAGTTCCAGTTCATTTTCGTCAGCAGCAGGACCTCGCGGAGCAGGTCCCGGGCGTTGGAGTCGCCAACATGGTCGGTGATCTGAACCGGCGCCGGCACGTGCCCGTGCGGGTAGCGGCCGAGCGACGGCACGTATCCGGTCGTGTAGAGATAACGACGGTCGCCAAGGCTAACGCAGGTGCCGCGGGGCGGAGGGTATTCGCCGTGGCGCATCACGCGTACGCCGGTGGAGGGAGCCAGGGCCACCAGGTCGTACTCGTAGTCGCTGAGCGCGTCCTCGAAGCCCTCGCGTTCCGCAGCAAAGAACCGTGACTGCTTGTGGATGACGATGCGTCGGGGTGTACGCCCCATGGTCTGTTTGTAGCGGCCGATGACGTCGGAGATCAGTCGGGACGCTTCCTCGGCCGGGAGATGCGGCCACTTGCCCTTCCATTCGAACGGGCTGCCGCGGAGTACGAACGCCTCTCCGTTCTCGGCGAACGCCTGGGCAACGCTCGTACGCATGGCGGCTCTCTCACCGTGCGGTCGGTAGAACGTGACCCCCAAGTGGCACGTCCCTTCGGGCAGACCGACCGGGGTCCAGGGGAAGCCACCGGCCTTGAAGTAGATCGCGGTGAACAGGTTCCACGCGAGGTCGGCGGGGTGTTCGAGGTCGGAGGTGTGCGCGTCGAGGTCCGACTCGACGGTTTCCTGCTGGAGCAACTGAGTGCGCAGCCCCCGCTGCATCGCCCGGGCCTTGATTCCGGCACGCAGGTTCCACACCGTCTCCACCCCGCGGTTTCGTTGGTGAACAGCCCAGTACCGCTTGGTGATCTCGGACGGCAGCGTAATGAACACGACCGCCGGAGGGGCGTCAAGGCCGGCCAGCCTGCGCAGGCGGTCGTCGATTATGTCCAGGAGCTGGTTGAAACCTTCGAGTCTTTTGAGGCGGTCCGCGGTCACGGCCCGGATCTCGGCAGCGGTGATCTTCGCCTCGGGGCCGTCGGTACGCAGCCGGGAGGCGAAGGGACCGTCCGGCTGGAAGCCGCAGAAGGGGTGGTGCTCGTCGTCGCCGTCGACGCCTTCAGCAGCCCGCGACAGCCAAGCCTGGGCCTGGGCGATGGATTCGGCGGTGCCGATGAATCCTGCGGTCACAGTCACAGGGTGGTTCGGCTGGTCGCGTGACCAGGGACCCGTTGCGGGGATGCCGACCTTGGGGTCGATGTGTGTCAGGTTGCCGGCGAAGGCGAGGTCCGGTTCATCGATCCATTCGACGCCCAGATTCAGCGGTTTGAGTGCGAGACTCATTTGTCGTCCTCCTTGTGCTCGGCGCCCCAGTCCCATTCCTCGTCGTCGACGTGCCACGAGCTGGCAAGGGCGTCGATGACGTCGTCTTCGTCTCCGCTGTCGAGCATGGTGACGGGATTGAAGCGGTTGTCGTCGATCAGCGGCCATTTGGCATCGACTTGCGGGAAGTCGCCGTCGATCGCGATCTTTTGCCGGCCGACTTCGAAGACGACCCGCGCGCGGCCGTCGAGCAGGAAGTACCGGAAGAAGTGGACGGCGTCGAAGTAACCCTCGTTGTACATCCGGGACTTACGCTTCGTCACCTTGCGCCCCACCCGCCGCGGATCCAGCGGCAATTTCCCGTCCTTCGTGAGATGGAACTCCGGCCGGATGGTGAGCCCCCACATCCCCGTGGCGAATTCCTCGAAGCGAAGCTGCGCCGCGAGATGCCACCACACGTCGCGGGGATTCCCGAAGAGCTCGCCTTCCTGGCGGACGACCTTCTTGGCGGACTGGTTCCTGCCCGTCTTGGTCTTGGCCTCCACACGCCGAGTGACCGTCTCGTGGTCTGCCAGGAAGTAGTAGCGGCCATGATCTCGGTCGTACTGGATGCCGCGCATACGCAGGGCCATACGAAGCGCCGAGTTCAGCAGCCACACATAGATGTTCCGGTCCTGCGCCTCCAGCAGCTCTGCGGCGTCCAGGCACTGTGTGCTTTCAGGCTTCACTACCTGTTTGAACGGTCCGCGGGTATCGGCGAGATCATGAAACGCCCACACCTGCCCGTTGGCCAGTACGAAGGGAAGGACCTGACCGCGCATCGGCCGAGGCAGCCGTTCGATGACTTCCATGGATGTTCGGAACCGCGACTCCGCCCTCCAGACCAAGCCCGGAAGCTCCGAGACGGACAGCACCGATACATCCACTGAGTCGGTCTCGAACGGCGGGGGAGGAACGCGAAGATCCTTGGCCGCCATCCTCGCTTCGTGATCCGCCTTGTACTTGGCAAGGACCTCAACCGAGTAGATCCGGGGGTTCCCATCCACGATCGCATGATGGGTTCCACAGAAGAGAGTGAGGTTCTCCACCGCGTCCGGATCATCCGACAGCGGAGCCTCTTTCGAGCGCGGCCCCTGCCTCCCGACACCGACCAGATGCGCGCGCTGTGCCAGCGTCACAGGCTTCTCCCCAGAAGCCTCCTGATACGTCACGGGGCTCGAACACCCGAGGAAAGCACACTGATTCCCCGACAGCGCGAACAGCCGGTTGGTGACCGGCGCCGGGATCTCTTTGCGGCTGCTTGATGCCATGGACCAAGCCTAGGACGGAGCACTGACATCAAGGCCGGCCCCGAACCTCCGGACGCCCCTGACCTCTCAGCTCGCCCAGCAGCCGTGCGCATACACGTGGAGTCGACGGGAGCCGCTAGGAGGCACGCCCACCGCCGATGGAGCCGACGGACGCCATCAGACGGCCCAGAGCTGATGCAGAGAGTCCTTCGCTCCCCGTGTGCGTTCAGCAGGCTGTTCACTACCGAGTCAGCGTCCGTTCCGTCGTTCCGGCTTGTAAGGGCTCCATCCCTTCAGATGTGGTTCGAGCTCCTCCGGCGTCGGTTCACGTGTGTTCGGCATTCCCGGAAGCCGGGTCAAGGGGTCGATCGCCCGCGCGTAGTCGTACACCCACTCCAACCAGCGCCGGGCCGAGTCCAGAGCCAACTCGTCTATGGCACCGCCCAGCTCGCCGAGACGACGTTCCAGTGCCGTGCAGTACTCACGGAGGACAGCGGCCTCCCGCCAGCGTCCGGCCTCCTCGCGAAGCACCTCGGCGAGTTGACCCTGAACTGCTCGCTCCTTCGCCTCGTCCACGGCCGCTCGCCAGCGAACTGCACGTTCCGCTTTGGCCCGCTCCTCGATTTCTCTGCGCTGAGCGTCCTCCAGCACTCGCGCCTCGATCTCCCCGAGAAGCAAGCCCAGGGCGTCCTCAAGCACCCGGTCGTTCCGATCCCGCCATCGGCCCGGCCTGCCTGACTGGCCGGAACGGCCGTGGTCAAGCTCGACAACGAGACGCGCGGAGCGCTCGGGATTCGTGGACTGTGGGAACTCCTGCCTCACGGTGACCGCGTGCGCGAAGCCGTCGACGACCACGTCCACCCCGCCTTCACGTCGCGAGTAGAACAACCGGCCGCGCCTGATCTCGTAGCCCCGCCGCACCGCCTCGGCAGTCAGCGCCTGCAGCATCAGGAGCGACCGGCGCCGGAGCACCGGCGGAATCACCAACTGCCCCTCGTCGTCCCTGAGCGCAACCACAGACGGATGCAGGGCACTCAGTCGCGCGGGGACCGGGACCACCGACGCGTCGTCTTTCGGCCGCTGGCTCCGTGAATTGGGGTGCGGGCCCTCGACAAGACGCATCTACAACCCCCGTGCGCCGAAGCCCGCCTTCTCGATGCGTTTGCCCGGAGGTTCCAAGCCGTGTCGCTTCGCGTAATTGACCACGCGCCGCCACTCCGCAACCTCGTCGTCATCGGGGTCGGCAAAGCGGACACGCCCCTCGGTAGCCAGCCGCTCGATCAACTCCTGTGCCTGCGCCTTTCGAGCGCGCGCGACGGGCCGTTCGCTGTAGGGCGTCAGGCGGCGCCTTCGGCTCGTGGCCTCGCGCCGTCCTCCCTCTTTCGCCGGCGCCGCTGGCCGGGCGGACTCACGGTGAACATCGACGTCCGCGAACGCCGGGTCGTCGGGATGATGGCCGTGCCGAAGGTAGAACCGGCCGGTCTCAGTAACCGCGATACGCACCTCATCGCCACCGCGGCTGACAGTCAGGAGCCCGCGATCACGCAGGGCATAAGCCGAGCGCCATTCACCAGGCGCCCAGGCTCCGGGCTCCTCTCCGGCCGCGAGCCGTTCCAGAAGCACGCGTTGCCGTTCGTTCAGAGCCGACCACCGATGCACGAACACCAGCCCACACCGCACCCGCACACTCTGCATAGAGCCGAAAGAGTGACAGCGGGCGGTGGAAGTCTCCTGGGACTTTTCTGGGACTTCCGCCGCATCAACAGGCATGAGCGTGAAACAGCAGAAAGGACATTAACGCAGGTCAGCAGCCGGGAGCCACCCATCGCGGCAGGTCACAGGACTCACTGGTCTCTTCCGGGACAACTGACCCGGTGGGAGCTGGCTCCGCGCATCGCACTGTCGTAACGGAAGTTACTCAGTGTGCCCAGGGCAGCGGCGGTTCCGCTATCACCGCTGCCCCTGACGACGACCCTCCCTGGGGAGAATCTGGGGAGTATCCGCGCTGTTGGGGAGCGCGTGGGGAGAATCAAGCGCATAACCCCGCCCGCCCGTGAAAGACGCTGAAAGACTCATCACCGCAGGTCAGGCACGGTGGTAACCATAACACCGCAGGTCAGCACCCCTGGGTGGACGACTTCATGCCGAAGGTCCCCTGGAGCGTCGGTCGAGTGGTGAACACGGGCGGACTCCTCACTGCGCGACGGGCGTTCGATGATCGTACGCAGTCCTCGGAGGGCCCTCTCAGGAGCGGCGACTCCCCGGTGATCCCCTCAGGACCGCCGCCCCACCGTCAGCACATGTCCACTCGCCCCCAGCAGCGACGGCTCCGACTCGATCCGCCGGGTCGCCGCCAGCACCGCCTCCCGGCGCTCCGGGTCGTCCAGCCACTCCTCCACCCCGCCCATCAGCCAGGCGACACCCTCGACGCCGTACTGCCCCCCGGGTTCGAGCCCGGCCTCGGTGAACTCGCCGGGCACCTCGGCCGGATCGGCGAAGTAGGCGGTGGTGAAGTGCGGGTCCGCCGCCGAGTACCGGTGCCTGCCGTCGACCGAGACGGCGTCAGTGCGCTCGCGACGCTCCGGGATGAAGTAGTTCCCTTGGAGGAGGGTGTCGTTGAGCCCCGCGAACCGGTTGATCGTGGCCGCGACCACCACCCCACCGGGGCGAACGGCCCGACGGGCCTCGGCCAACGCCCTCACCCGGTCCGGGCGTTCGGGCAGATGGTAGAGCGGCCCGAGGAACAGCACGACGTCGTACACGGCGTCCTCGGCGGGCAGCGCGCGGGCGTCGCCCAGCCGGGCGGTGACCCCGGGCAGCCGTCCGGACCGCTCCACGTGCATCGGTACGGGATCGACGACCTCGACCTCATGGCCGTCCTCGGCCAGCCACTCGGCGTGGATCCCCGTGCCACCACCGACGTCGAGCACCCGCGCGGGAGCCTTCGCCAGCAGCCGCCGCAGGATGTCCTGCGTCCGCCAGAACTCCAGCCGTCCGGCGCCGTTCCTGAGGCGCCCGTCCTCCTTCCCCTGCTCGTAGTAGGCGAGGATCTCCTCGCGCACGGAAGGGAGTTGGGACTCGGTGGCGTACGGTGACCGGTTCATGCACCCAGGGTGCTGATCACCCCGCCCGCCCCGCAACCGGTTAAGACCCCTGCCCGGCGACCTGCGCCCACGCCGTCGTGGCGAGGCGTCCCGTGTTGCCGAGGTCGATGCCGCCGTCGGGGGTGAGGACTTCGGGGGGTCGGCCCGGCAGCGGGGCGATGCGCAGGTATGAGGAGTTGACGGCGGGTATGTCCGCCTCGGTGACCGTGTTGCGCCAGACCAGTTCGGTCCTGGCGGACTCGCCGGGCTTCAGGGTGACGACGTGCGGGCCGAAGTCGGGCACACCGGTGGTGATGTGCCGCGAACCCTGGAGGACGCGCACGTCACCGTAGGGCTCGCCGTCCTCGTCGAGCACCTCGATCGCCGGGTAGCCCTTGACGGTGTACAGGGTCGTGCCGCAGTTCGTGAGGGTCACACCCATCGCCCGCAGACCCATCGCCGCTTCCACGGGGCCGGGAACCATCCGCACCCCGGAGGGCGGGCAGGCGGTCGAGGCGCCTTCGGTCGGACCCGCGCCCGGCCGCGCCCCCGCACCCCCGGGCGGCTCCGAGACCCGCAGCCCCTCGGGCGCGTCCGTACCCGCCGACGAGGCCGACACCGAGGATCCCGCACGGTCGGGGTCCCGCTCGCGGTCCAGTTCCTCCGAGAGCCCGCAGCCGCCGACGGCCAAGGTCAGTCCCGCCACGAGGAGCGCACGGGAGGCTCTACGGCCGCATATCGGAATCATGGGCCGATCCTGACACGCACCCCGGGCGGAAGCCGCGACTCCGCCGACGACACGAAGGCCGCCGCCCCGACGAGGGCGCCCGCTCCGTGAACGACGAGGCGTCCTGAATCACGAGCCGTCTTGAACGAAGAGCCCCTGTCACCACGTATACACGGAACGAGTTCGGACTTTCGTCCCACAGATAGTCGTGTGACACTGACGTACCCCACCGCCCGGCGGTACCGCCGCCTCGACCCCGAGAAGTGCGCCGTGCGTGATCTCCCTCTGCCGCTCGCCCTGACCGCGCGACTGCTGCCGGTCGCCGTACTCGCCACCGCGGGCTGGGCGTTGTCGTCCGGTCCGCTGTCCGCGAGCCCGGCCGGGGAGGACTCCACGCAGGACACCGCGTCGAAGCCCGTCTCGACCTCCGAGTCCGCGCCGTCGACATCTGCAGCGTCCAGGACGTACGCGAAGGCACCCTCACCGTGCTCCGGCGTCACGACGAAAACGGTCAAATCCCTTGTTCCGGACGCGAAGACAGCCGGCAAGGAGATCGCGTCGACCAACGAGTCCGTGCGTCGCACCTGTTCATGGAACGCGCTCAAGGGCTTCGACTACCGCTGGCTCGACGTCTCGTACGAGATCCAGCAATCGGACGACAAGGCCGAAAGCGCCTATAAGGCGCGTACCACGGACAAGAGTGGCGGCGGGGCCGTGCCCGGCCTCGGTGACGAGGCCTACTCCGTGGTGAACCTCACCACCGAGGACAAGCAGCAGACCCGCGAGGGCATCGTGTACGTCCGCATGGCCAACGCCCTGGTGGTCGTCACCTACAACGGCAGCGACTTCGAGTCCCGGAAGGCGCCCGGCACCGACGAGATCAACAAGGGCGCCATCAAGGCCGCGAAAGAGGCGGCGGCCGTGCTGGAGGACGCCCGGTAGGGCTGGGCTCCAGCACGGCCGCCGCCGCCCGCGGTCACGGCCGCCGTCAGGCGGTCGCCCGCTCCTTCTCCGACTGCTGCTGCGTCTTCTTCCTCTCCCCGGCCATCAGCGCCACGTACAGCAGGATCGACGTACCCAGACCCACCGCCCAGCCGTAGTCGGCGAGCGGCTTGAGGAACGGGATCATGCCGTCGTGCG
Organism: Streptomyces europaeiscabiei; assembly: GCF_036346855.1. NCBI lineage: Bacteria > Bacillati > Actinomycetota > Actinomycetes > Kitasatosporales > Streptomycetaceae > Streptomyces > Streptomyces europaeiscabiei. The sequence goes on along the minus strand of NZ_CP107841.1, from coordinate 8,487,811 downwards.
GGAACGGCCCCGAGGACACGCCGTCCTCGGAGACGGTCGAGTACGAGCCGCCCACCGCGAGGACGCCGCCGACCACGAAGGCCACTATGGCGCGCCAGTTCCAGCCGTTCGCGTACCAGTAGCGCCCGCCGGGCGTGTACAGGTCCGCGAGGTGCAGGACGGTACGGCGGATGATCCAGTAGTCGGCGATGAGGATGCCCGCGACCGTGCCGAGCAGACCGCCGACCACGCCGAGCCAGGTGAAGATGTAGAACTCGGGCGTGGAGATCAGCTTCCACGGGAAGATCAGGATGCCGAGGACACCCGTGATGAGCGCGCCCGTACGGAAGTTGATGAGCTTGGGTGCGAGGTTCGCCAGGTCGTACGCCGGTGAGACCACGTTCGCCGCGATGTTCACGGAGATGGTCGCGACCAGCACGGTGATCAGGGCGAAGAGAAGCCCGAAGACGTTGTCGGCCTTGGCCGCCAGGGTGACCGGGTCCCAGATGGCCTCGCCGTAGACGACCTCGGAGCCGGAGGTGACCAGCACGGCGAGGATCGCGAAGAGGGTCATCGTGGTGGGCAGGCCGAGGGACTGGCCCCAGGTCTGCGCCTTCTGGCTGGCACCGAAGCGGGTGAAGTCAGGGATGTTCAGGGACAGAGTGGCCCAGAAGCCGATCATTCCCATCAGGGACGGGAAGAAGACCGGCCAGAAGTCGGGGCCCCAGCCGAGCTTGGACGGCTGGTCGAGCAGCGCGCCGAACCCGTCGGCCTTGACCGCGATCCAGATCAGCAGCACGAGCGCGCCGACGATCACGAAGGGCGCGGCCCAGTTCTCGAAGTGCCGCAGGAAGTCCATGCCGCGGTAGATGATCGCTATCTGCAGCGCCCAGAAGAGGATGAAGCAGAGCCACAGCGGCCACGGGTTGCCGGCGATCTGCCCGGCCTTCTCCCACTCACCGCCGGTGAGCTTGGAGCCGAGCGCGAATATGCCGGAGCCGCCGATCCACGTCTGGATGCCGAACCACCCGCAGGCGACGGCCGCGCGGATCAGCGCCGGGATGTTGGCTCCGCGCAGCCCGAAGGAGGCGCGGGCGAGCACCGGGAAGGGGATGCCGTACTTGGGTCCGGCGTGCCCGGTGGCCAGCATCGGCAGCAGCACGATGATGTTGGCCAGGGCGATGGTGAAAACGGCCTGCTTCCAGTCCATACCGAGGGCGACCAGGCCGGAGGCCAGGGTCCAGCTGGGGATGCAGTGGGCCATGGAGATCCACAGCGCCGCGAAGTTGTACGTCGTCCACTTGCGCTCGGAGACGGGTACGGGGCGCAGGTCCTCGTTGGCGAAGGGACTGTCGGCGGGGAAGGCCTCGGGGGCCAGCTCGATCCGGCCGGACGAGTCGGCGGACTGGGCTATCGACGACCCCGGGGGGACTGTTTCGGTCATGGGCAGGCCAATCAGGGAGACGGGACGGGGAGAGAAAGGCCGTGCGGAGGCCTTGGGCCCCCTCCCTCCGGGACGGCGGAGGGAGGGGAGAACAAGGTGTGGGGGGGGTCGGACAGTGGAGCGGTCGGCGCCAGAGGCGGAGCAGTTGATTCCGGTTTATCGGGGTGGCCGGATTCTTGCAGTCGTCGACCCGTTCGGGAAGGGACCCCGGTCAGCCGTTCAGGGCCGGGATGACCGTCGACCCGTACACGTCGATCACCCGCTCCTGTGCGTCGTGCATGTCGTAGACGGCGAACTGGTCGACGCCCAGCGCGCGCAGTGCGTTGAGCTTCTCGATGTGCATCTCGGGGGTGCCGATGACGCAGAACCGGTCGACGATCTCGTCCGGCACGAACTGGGTGTCGGGGTTGTCGGCACGCCCGTGGTGGGAGTAGTCGTACCCCTCGCGTGCCTTGATGTAGTCCGTCAGCTCCTCCGGTACGGCCGCGGAGTGCTCGCCGTACTTGGACACCAGGTCGGCGACGTGGTTGCCGACCATCCCGCCGAACCAGCGGCACTGCTCACGCGCGTGGGCCAGCGCCTCGGGCGAGTCGTCCTCGGTGACGTACGCGGGGGCGGCCACGCAGATCTTCACCTCGGACGGGTCGCGCCCGGCGGCGACGGCCGCGTCCTTGACCGCCTTGACCATGTACTCGGTGAGGTACAGGTCGGAGAGCTGCAGAATGAAGCCGTCGGCCTCCTCACCGGTCATCTTCAGGGCCTTGGGGCCGTACGCGGCCATCCAGACCGGGAGTTCGGCGTCGTCCTTGATCCAGGGGAAGCTGATGACCGTGCCGCCGAGGTCGGCCTCTCCCCCGCTGCCCAGCGAGCGGATCACCTTCATCGCCTCGCTGATGCGGGCCAGGGTGTTGGGCTTGCGGCCCGCGACGCGCATCGCGGAGTCGCCGCGGCCGATGCCGCAGACGGTGCGGTTGCCGAACATGTCGTTGAGCGTGGCGAAGGTCGAGGCGGTGACCTCCCAGGTGCGGGTGCCCGGGTTGGTGACCATGGGGCCGACCGTCAGCTTCGTGGTCCGGGACAGGATCTGGCTGTAGATGACGAACGGTTCCTGCCAGAGCACGGCGGAGTCGAAGGTCCAGCCGTAGGTGAAGCCGTTGTCCTCGGCGCGCTTCATCAGCTCGATGACACGCGAGGCCGGCGGGTCGGTCTGCAGGACGAGTCCGAAGTCCATGATGGGCGCCACTCCTAGTTGAGGTACTGACAGGTGGAGCGGGGGGTGTAGACGCCGTGCCCGGCGTGCCCGGTGTACTCCCGCTCGGTGATGACGAGTTCGCCGCGCGAGAGGACCGTCTCGACCCGGCCGGTGGTGCGCTTGCCCTCGTACGCCGAGTAGTCGACGTTCATGTGGTGCGTCTCGGCCGACATGACCTGCTCGGCGTGCGGGTCGTAGATGACGATGTCGGCGTCCGCGCCCGGCGCGATGGTGCCCTTCTTCGGGTACATGCCGAACATGCGGGCCGGGGTCGCGCAGGCGATCTCGATCCAGCGGCGGCGCGAGATGTGCCCGTCGACGACCGCCTGGTGCAGCAGGTCCATCCGGTTCTCGACGCCCGGCAGCCCGTTGGGGATCTTGGAGAAGTCGCCGCGGCCGAGTTCCTTCTGACCGACGAAGCAGAAGGGGCAGTGGTCGGTGGAGACCACCTGGAGGTCGTTGGTCCTCAGGCCCTGCCACAGCTTGGCCTGGTGCTCCCTCGGCCGCAGCGGGGTGGAGCAGACGTACTTGGAGCCCTCGAAGTCCGGCTCCGCGAGGTTGTCCGTCGACAGGAACAGGTACTGCGGGCAGGTCTCGCCGAAGACGTTGAGCCCCTCGTCGCGCGCCCTGGCCAGCTCGGCGACCGCCTCCATCGCCGAGACGTGCACGACGTACAGGGGGGCGCCGGCGACCTGGGCGAGCTTGATGGCGCGGTGGGTGGCCTCGGCTTCGAGGAGGGCCTTGCGGACCTCGCCGTGATACCTCGGATCCGTCTCCCCGCGTGCCAGCGCCTGTTCGACCAGCACGTCGATCGCGATGCCGTTCTCCGCGTGCATCATGATCAGGCCGCCGTTCTCGGCGGAGCGCTGCATGGCGCGCAGGATCTGGCCGTCGTCGCTGTAGAAGACGCCCGGGTAGGCCATGAACTGCTTGAAGGAGGTGACGCCCTCCTGCACCAGCAGGTCCATCTCCTTGAGCGTGTCCTGGTTCACGTCCGACACGATCATGTGGAAGCCGTAGTCGATCGCGCAGTTGCCCTCCGCCTTGGCGTGCCAGGCGTCGAGGCCCTCGCGGAGGGCATGGCCGACGCTCTGCACGGCGAAGTCGACGATCGTCGTCGTACCGCCCCAGGCGGCGGCCCGGGTGCCGGTCTCGAAGGTGTCGGAGGCGGCGGTGCCGCCGAAGGGCAGCTCCATGTGGGTGTGGGCGTCGACACCCCCGGGGATGACGTACTTTCCGGTGGCGTCTATGGCACGTTCGGCCTCCCATGCCTGGGCGGCCGAGGTCCCACTGGCTGCGAGGGCGGCCACGCGGCCGTCCTCGATCAGGACATCGGCATGGATCTCGTCTGAGGCCGTGATGACGAGACCGCCGCGGATGACTGTACGGCCGCTCATTCGGTCACGCTCCGTTCGGTTGTCGGGAAAGTGCCGGTCGTCTGTGGCTGGTCACGCCCACGCGGCGGCGGCCGCAGGGTGTGACAGCCCCCGCGCCCCTGAAGGATCGGGGCGCGGGGAGGCTTCGCTAGGGCGCCGTCAGCGGGGCGTAGGCGTCCGGGCGGCGGTCGCGGAAGAACTGCCAGCGGTCGCGGACCTCGCGGAGCTTGGCCAGGTCCAGGTCGCGGACCACGAGCTCGGTCTCCTTGTCGCTGGCCACCTCGCCGACGAACTGGGCCTCCGGGTCCACGAAGTAGGAGGTGCCGTAGAAGTCGTTGTCGCCGAGCTCCTCCACACCGACCCGGTTGATCGCGCCGATGAAGTACTCGTTGGCGACGGCCGACGCCGGCTGCTCCAGCTGCCACAGGTAGCGGGACAGGCCCCGCGAGGTGGCCGACGGGTTGAACACGATCTCGGCGCCGCCGAGGCCCAGCGCACGCCAGCCCTCCGGGAAGTGCCGGTCGTAGCAGATGTAGACGCCGATCTTGCCGACGGCGGTGTCGAAGACGGGCCAGCCCGCGTTCCCGGGACGGAAGTAGAACTTCTCCCAGAAGCCGGGGACCTGGGGGATGTGGTGCTTGCGGTACTTGCCGAGGTACTTGCCGTCCGAGTCGATCACGGCGGCGGTGTTGTAGAGGACGCCCGGCTGCTCCTCCTCGTACATCGGCAGCACGAGGACGAGGCCGAGCTCCTTGGCGAGCGCCTGGAAGCGCTTGACGATCGGGCCGTCGGGGATCTGCTCTGCGTACTCGTAGAACGCCTTGTCCTGGACCTGGCAGAAGTAGGGACCGTAGAACAGTTCCTGGAAGCACAGGACCTGCGCACCCTGCGCGGCCGCGTCGCGGGCCGCCTGCTCGTGGACCTGGATCATCGACTCCTTGTCGCCGGTCCAGGCCGTCTGGAAGATGGCTGCGCGGATGACTCTGCTCATCGGGACCTCCGGTCACTCGGTGTGCTGGGGCGAGCGCCGCACATCCCGTCGTCCGCCCGAAGGGCGGGCCCTGCGGCGTCCGGAGCGTGCTCTCGGTGTGCCGGGCAGACGGGACTTCTGCCGCTCGCCCCAGGAGCGTATGGAGTCCGGAAGTCGGGTTTGAGTTGCACGGTGTCACGTCTGCGGGCGTTTCGCGTTCCACCGTGTCACCTCTTCGTGGGCGCATGTTTCACCGCCGTTTTCGCAGGTCCCGGCATGTTTCAGCCCTGTTGCGCGTCGTGGGCGAGGAGAGCGATGTGGACCGACGCGGCCTGTTCGAAGTCGTCGAGGTCCACGCCGAGGCGGGCCTCTATGGCTTCGAGCCGGCGGTACAGCGCGGGCCGGCTGACGTGGTGCAGCTGAGCCGTGTGCGACTTGTTGCGGCCGGTCGCGAGATAGGTGCGCAGTACGGGCAGGAGATCCTGCTCGGCGTGCCCGTCGCCGCACAGCAGGCCGTCCAGCTCACGCTCGGCGAAGGCCTGTACGTGCGGGTCGTCCCGCAGCAGCCGGACCAGGCCGCGCAGGTGCACGTCCCGCAGGCGTACGACGAGCGGCAGGTCGAGCCCGGTGGCCGAGGACTGGGCGACGGCGTCCGCCACATGCCGGGCCTCCCGCAGCCCGCCCGGCACGTCCTCCCAGGTGGTCCGCGCCTCCGCGGCCGCCACGACCGGCTTGCGCATCCCCGACTCCGACCGCAGCCGGGTCGCGAAGTGCGCGGTGAGCGCAGCCGCGTCCTGGTCCCGGGCGAGGCTGAGGAGTACGGCGGTGGCGCCCTCCGCCAGTTCGGCGACGAGCCCCGGCAGGCCCAGCATCCGTAGTACGCGGTCGAGTTGGGCCGGATCCTCGTCGCGTACGACCAGCGGCACGAACGTACGGCGGTTGACCGGGAGCCCGGCCGCACGTGCCCTCGGCAGCAGTTGCCTGGCCGGTACCACTCCGGAGACGAGGTCCGTCAGGAGGCCCTGGGTGGACTGCTCCTCCCAGGAGTGCGCCGAGCCGCCGAGCATGCGGTGGAGGACGAGCGCCTCGGCGGCCCGGTCGGCGAGCAGCCGCCCGGTGGCGGTGTCGCCGCGGTACCCGCACAGCACGATCTGTCCCCACAGCTCCCCGCGCCCGCCCAGCTCGGCCCGCACCCAGCCGTCGCCCGCGCTGCCGCCCGCCTGCCGGGAGATCCGCTCCCAGTCGCGCAGCACGTCGTCGACGGCCGACCGCTCTCCCGCCGTGGCGAGGACGCGATGGGCGAGGTTGGTGACGACGAGGGGACAGCCCGCGTGCTTGGCGATCTCGTCGAGGAGGCGTTGCAGCGGGGCACCCGCGGTGATCAGCCCGGTCAGGGCCGTGCGGACGGCCTCCGACAGGCTCACGGCCGCGAACTTCCGCCGTACCAGCCGGGACTGGACCTCCTCCGTCAGCTCGGCGAAGGGGAACGGCCGGTGCAGCACCACCATGGGCAGACCGCACCGCTCCGCCGCCCGGCGCATCACGTCGGGCGGCGTCGGGAAGGCCCGGCCGAGACCGAGGACGACCGCCGCGGCCTCGGCCCGGTACAGCGAGCGGATGTACTCGGCCTGGGCGTCCTCGTTCCCGGCGAGCAGGACCCCGGTGGTGAGGACCATCTCGCCGCCGGTGAGCATCACGCCCACGTCGGGGGCCTCGGCCACATGCACCCAGCGCACGGGCCGGTCGAGCTGACCGGCCCCGGCCACCACCTCGGGCTCTCCGGCGAGGACCCGGTCCAGGTTGAGGACCTGGCGTACCGACAGGGCGGGTTCCAAGGCGGTGGTCATGGCGTTGGGTTTCCTTACATCTGGCGTTACTGAATGCTCCTCAGAGCACGTTCGAGGGCCTCGGCGCCCTCCTCGGCCTCGGCGACGGTCAGCGACAGCGGGGGCGCGATGCGCAGGGCGCTGGTGTTGTGGCCGCCGCCCTTGCCGATGAGCAGGCCCTCCCGGCGGGCGGCTTCGAGGACGGCGGACGCGGCCTCCGGGTTCGCCTCGTCGGTGCCGGGCCTGACCAGCTCGATGCCGAGCATGAGCCCCCGGCCGCGCACTTCCCGCACCTGGGGGATCTGGGCGGTGATCGCGCGCAGCCGTTCGATGAGCAGTCCGCCGACGCGGCGCGCGTTGCCCTGGAGGTCGTGCTCGATCAGGTAGTTCAGGTTGGCGAGGCCGGCGGCCATGGTGATCTGGGTGCCGCCGAAGGTCGAGATCGAATTGCTGTCCAGGCAGTTCATGACCTCGGAGCGGGCGACGACACCGCCGATGGACATGCCGTTGCCGATGCCCTTGGCGAAGGTGAGGATGTCCGGCGGCCCGTTCTGCCCGTGCGCCTGCCAGCCCCAGAAGTTGTCGCCGGTGCGGCCCCACCCGGTCTGCACCTCGTCGGCGATCCACAGCACGCCGTTCCGTTGCAGTACCTCACGGAAGGCCGCGTACAGGCCGTCCGGCGGTGAGGTGAAGCCGCCGACGCCCTGGATCGGCTCGGCGATCAGCGCGGCCGGCGGACGGCCGTGGCCGAGCAGGTCCTCCAGGTCGGCGACGCAGGCCGTGATGAAGTCGGCGTCGCTCAGGTCGGCGTACGGGCCGCGGGTCCGGACGCCGCCGTGCACGTACAGCGTCTGGAGCGGTGACAGTGAGGTCGGGGACCAGCCCTTGTTGCCGGTGATGCCGACGGCGCTGAAGGAACGGCCGTGGTAGCTGTTGCGCATCGCCAGGATCTGGTTGCTGCGGCGGTACGTCGTCGCCAGCATCAACGCGGTGTCGTTGGCCTCGGTGCCGGAGGTGGTGAAGAAGACGCGGGCGTCCGGGATGCCGGACATCTGCGCGATCCGCTCGGCGAGTTCGACCATCGGCCGGTTGAGGTAGAGCGTCGATGAGTGGATGATCCGCCCGGCCTGCTCACTCACCGCCTTGGTGACCTCGGGCAGCGCGTGCGCCGTCATCGTGGTGAGGATGCCGCCGAAGAAGTCGAGGTACTTGTTGCCCCCGGCGTCCCAGACATGGCGGCCCTCGCCGTGGGTGATCTCCAGCGGGTCCGCGTAGTAGAGCGCGAGCCAGTCGGGCAGTACGGCCTTGTGGCGTCCGAGCAGTTCGTCGGTCACGGCTGCACCACTCCTTTCACAGCTGTACGGGTTCTGCGTGTGTCACGGCTGTACGTGCCCACGTCAGGGCTGTACGAGTCCTCCGTACACGGTCACGGCTGTACGAGCCCTTCGTACGCGTCGGGCCGACGGTCCCGGTAGAACGCCCACTGCTGCCGCACTTCCTCGATCAGGTCGAAGTCGAGATCCCGTACGACGAGCTCCTCGCCCTTGTCGCTCGCGACCTCGCCGACGAACTTGCCGCGTGGGTCGACGAAGTACGAGGTGCCGTAGAAGTCGTTGTCCCCGTACTCCTCCACGCCGACCCGGTTGATCGCCGCGATGAAGTACTCGTTGGCGACGGCGGCCGCGGGCTGCTCCAGCTGCCACAGATGGGAGGACAGGCCCCGGTGGGTCGCGGACGGGTTGTACACGAGTTGGGCGCCGTTCAGACCGAGCTGGCGCCAGCCCTCCGGGAAGTGGCGGTCGTAACAGATGTAGACGCCGACCTTGCCGACGGCCGTGTCGAAGACCGGCCAGCCGAGGTTCCCGGGCTTGAAGTAGTACTTCTCCCAGAATCCCTTGACCTGGGGGATGTGGTGCTTGCGGTACTTGCCGAGATAGGTGCCGTCGGCGTCGATCACCGCCGCGGTGTTGAAGTAGAACCCGGACTGTTCGACCTCGAAGACCGGGACGACGATCACCATGCCGGTCTCGCGGGCCAGCTCCCGCATCCGTGTGACGGTCGGGCCGTCCGGGACGGGTTCCGCCCAGGCGTAGTGCTCCGGCTCCTGGACCTGGCAGAAGTAGGGCGCGTTGAAGACTTCCTGGAAGCCGATCACCTTCGCGCCCTGCCGCGCCGCCTCGCGGGCGTGCTCGACGTGCTTGGCGACCATGGAGGCGGTGTCGCCGGTCCAGGTCGCCTGGACCAGGGCGGCGCGTACGACGTTGGCCATGTCAGGTGCTCCTTCGACAGGGACCTCAGCGAGCCTCTACGCCCGTAGACGCAGGTCGTAGAGGCTTGAAACTAAGCCCCGCCGACGGACTGGGCAAGACCATCGTCGTCAACCAGCCGAGTCGATCACGTTTCGCACTCCAGTGGGTGATTGCCGCCGTGTTTCGCGCGGCGTACCGGCCGGCCCCGTCGGGCGCGGCCGGTGGGCCGGACGTGGCGGGCGGGTCAGGTGAGCCCCTGCACGCGCAGCGCGTGCCGGGTCAGGTGAGCCCCTGCACGCGCAGCGCGTGCACCACTTCCCGGTAGCGCTCCTCGGAGACACCGCGCGCCGCCGCCAGCACGAGGGGCTTGAGTCGTCGCGGATGTGCCTCCGCGGTGCGCGCCGCCTCCTCCGGCGTACGCATGCGCACGTACACGTCGAGCAGCGCACGCGCCTCCCGTTCGCGCCCCTCGGCGGTGAGGGCGAGCACCGCCTCGCCGATCTCCTCGGTGGGCCGTGAGACGCCCTGTCGCAGCATCTGCTCTCCGTCCGAGGCGCGGCCCACCGCGTTCAGGGCGTCCGCGACCGCGACCAGCCGGTCGGCGGGCAGCGAGCCGGCCTCCCACAGCAGGGTCGCCCAGTCAGCGCCCAGCCCCGCGCGGTGCAGGTCGGCCGCGAGCAGCGGGAAACGGGCGGCGGGCCACTGCGCGATCTCCACGAGGAGGGCGTGCGCCTCCCCGCTGCGGCCCTCCCGGCGCAGCCGCACCAACCGCTGCACGGTATCGGCGACCTCCCGCCGCGCCTCGTCGTCCAGCGGCTGCCGCGCCTGCGACTGCTTCGGCGCCGCCGCCTCGGCCCGCTCCGCGGCACCGGCGTACCGGGCGCCCCGGGGAGCGCGCCCCTTGCGCCCCACTGCCGGTGCGGCCTTGGGCACGACGACGGGCGGAGCCTCGGCCTCCATCGCCCCGGCGAAACGGGCACCCCCTCGCGGGCGGCGCTTGGAACGCTGCTTGGCGAGCGGCGGGGCGGCGGCTTCCGGGTCGGGGTGCTGGGGATCGGACTTGGGGGCGGGGCCGGGGCCGGGGGCGGTCCGGGCGGCTTCGTCGGTCTCGGGGAAGGCGGCCGCGTAGGTGTCGTGCCGGGCGTCGTACGCGCCGGCCTCCTCGGGGGTGCGACTGTCGGGCGCTCGGCCGTCGGGGGCACGGCCGCCACGGTAGGGGTCCGTATGTATACGTCCGTCGCCGAACTGGTCCTCGTGCGTGCGCCCGCCGCCGTACCGGTCCGTGCCCGTACCCCCGCCCAGGCGCTCCGCCGAGTCGGCCGCGCGTTCCTCCGCTTCCGGCGCGCCCACGCGGAAGACGTCCCCGGCGGTGTTCCCCGGAACGTGCGCCGCGCCCCGCGCGGGGCCGTGCGGGGCGCGGCGGTCGATGTCCTCGATGCGGGTGTGCAGTTCTGTGCAGCGGGCTGTGGCGCGTTCGCGGTCGTCATGGGCCCAGGCCAGGTCCAGGCGGATGGAGTCGGCCTCCTCCTGCGAGGTGGCGGCCTGCAGCCGGCGGGTCAGTTCGGTGGTGCGTTCGGCGGCGTAGCGCTGCTCGCGGAGCATGACGTCGAGCCGGTCGCCCAGGGCGTCACGGCCGCCGGGCCGGGAGTCGTACGCGGCGAGCGAGGCGCTGTGCAGGGCACGGGCCCGCTCGGTCTCCTGGGCCGCCGCGGCGGGACCGTACGCGGTGCCGAGGTCGTGCATGAGCGCCTCGACGACGTCCCAGGGCGGCACCTCCAGGCCGTCCAGGCAGGCCCGCATGCCGTCGGGGTCGCGCTGCCAGAAAACGGCGCACCAGCCACCGCCCTGGTCGAGCTTCGCCATCAATCTGTTCAGGTATCCCGCGAACTCCCCTACTTGTCCCGGGAGTTGATCCAAAGCCATCGCATACTCCCCGGCAGACTGGAGTGCTCCGGTCCGCAAGAAAACACCAGTTGTGTTACAGGACGGCTACGCGAAGTTTTCGTAGCGGACGCAGTGTGCTGTACGCGGCCGTGCGACAGCTGTGCGTGAGGGGTTCAGGCCATCACGGCGAACGACTCAGGCCATGACCGCGAAACGGCTCAGGCGACCGCGGCCGTCGGGGCCGTATCGGCTGCCGGTGCGCACCGCGTGACGAGGGCGTCCATGGACAGACCCAGCGCGCGGGCGAGGGCGGCGACCGTGAAGAAGGCCGGGGTGGGGGCTCGGCCGGTCTCGATCTTCCGCAGGGTCTCCGCGGAGATGCCCGCGCCGGCAGCGATCTCCGCCATGCTGCGACTGCCGCGGGCCTCACGCAGCAACCGGCCGAGCCGCTCGCCGCGTTCACGCTCTTCGGGGGTCAGTGGGGTGCGCACCATGCCCCCATTCTAATACCGATCCCTTCCGGCGGACCGGTATATTAATTGGATGTTGAGCGGTATAGTAATTGGCATGGTGGAACTGAAGACGGATGCGTCGATGGACGCGATGTACGAGGCCGGGCAGGTCGTGGGGCGAGCGCTGACCGCGGTGCGGAGCACCGCCGACGTGGGTGTTTCCCTCCTCGAACTCGACGAGGTGGCACACGAGGTACTGCGGGAGGCGGGCGCCTCGTCGCCGTTCCTCGGCTATCGCCCGTCCTTCGCGCCCACCCCCTTCCCGGCGGTGATCTGTGCCTCCGTGAACGACGCGATCGTGCACGGCATCCCGACGGCGTACCGGCTGCGCGACGGCGACCTCGTGTCCATGGACTTCGGCGCCGAGCTGGGCGGCTGGGTCGGGGACTCGGCGATCAGCTTCGTGGTGGGCGAGCCGCGCGCCGCCGACCTGCGCCTCGTCGAGACGGCCGAACGCGCCCTCGCGGCGGGCATCGGGGCGGCCGTCGTCGGCAACCGCATCGGCGACATCGCGCACGCGATCGGCACGGTGTGCCGCGCCGCCGGATACGGGATTCCCGACGGCTTCGGCGGCCACGGGATCGGCCGTCATATGCACGAGGACCCGGGGGTACCGAACGAGGGGCGGCCCGGACGCGGGATGAGGCTGCGGCACGGGATGGTCCTGGCGATCGAACCGATGCTGATCGGCGGGGGCGGCGACGGGTACCACGCGGCGCCGGACGGGTGGACGTTGCGCACGGACGACGGTTCCCGGGCGGCCCATGCGGAGCATACGGTCGCCATCACGGATGCGGGGCCGCGGGTGCTGACCGCGCGGTGACGGTGACTTCGAAGCGCCGTCGAACTGCGGGTGGTCGTGGGGCTGCGGGTACCTGGGGCTTCTCGCACAGTTCCCCGCACCCCTGAAAGCCCAGGCCCGCGGGCCACAACACGACGGCCCAACGGGCCGATGAAAAGCAGGGGGCGCAGCCCCCGCTTTTCAGGGGCGCGGGGAACTGCGCGCCCGGCCCCCACCCACCCGCACAACCACCCGCAACCCCCAACGGCGCCACCGGTGTATCCCCGCAGCACGCGGGAACCCGGTGGCGAATGAGCAACGGATTCCCCGGGCCCGAGGGCTACGGTCCGGACCCCCTCAGTGAGTTCTTCGCCCGTTTCTTCGGCGGGCCGCGCCCGCAGCGGGTCGAGATCGGCCGGCTGATGAGCGGCTCGGCCCGCCGGTTGGTGGCCGACGCGGCGGCGTACGCGGCGCGGCACGGCAGCAGGGACCTGGACACCCAGCATCTGCTGCGCGCCGCGCTGACCGCCGAGCCGACCCGAAGTCTGGTGGCCCGTACGGGCGTCGACCCCGACGCGCTGGCCGGTGAGATCGACGAGCGGTCCGGCCCGGAGCGGCACAAGCCGGGCCAGGGGCCGCCGCCCGCGTCCCTGGCCCTGACCCCCGCGGTCAAGCGGGCCCTGCTGGACGCACACGAACTGGCCCGGGTCGCCGGCTCCGGCCACATCGGCCCCGAACACGTCCTGAGCGCCCTCGCCGCCAACCCCGACTCGGCCGCCGGCCACGTCCTCGGCGCCGCTCGGCTCTCGGCCTCCGCGCTGCCGCCGGACGCGTCGGACCCCCCGGACGCGTCGGACCCATCGGCGGCGACCCCGCCCGCCGGGATCCCCCTCTCCGGGCTGCCGCACCGCACGTCCACCGCCACACCGACCCTCGACAAGTACGGCCGCGATCTGACCGACCTCGCCCGTCAGGGCCGTATCGACCCGGTCATCGGGCGGGAGGAGGAGATCGAGCAGACCGTCGAAGTGCTGTCCCGGCGCGGCAAGAACAACCCCGTGCTCATCGGTGAGGCGGGCGTCGGCAAGACCGCGATCGTGGAGGGGCTGGCCCAGCGCATCGCCGAGGGCGACGTGCCCGACGTGCTGGCCGGGCGCCGGGTGGTCGCCCTGGATCTGTCAGGGGTGGTCGCCGGGACCCGTTACCGGGGCGACTTCGAGGAGCGGCTCACCGGCATCGTCGACGAGATCCGCACCCACTCCGGGGAACTGGTCGTCTTCATCGACGAGTTGCACACGGTCGTGGGCGCCGGCTCGGGCGAGGGCGGCGTGCTGGACGCGGGCAACATGCTCAAGCCGGCCCTGGCGCGCGGAGAGCTGAACATCGTGGGGGCGACGACGCTGGAGGAGTACCGGCGGATCGAGAAGGACGCGGCGCTGGCCCGCCGGTTCCAGCCGGTGCTGGTCGCCGAGCCGAGCGGCGATGACGCCCTGGAGATCCTGCGCGGGCTGCGCGACCGGTACGAGGCCCACCACCAGGTCCGCTACACCGACGAGGCACTGGTGGCCGCGGTGGACCTGTCGGACCGGTATCTCACCGACCGACGGCTGCCCGACAAGGCCATCGACCTGATGGACCGGGCCGGGGCCCGCGTCCGGCTGCGTGCCCGGACCAAGGGGACGGATCTGCGGACCCTGGAGCGGGAGATCGAGCAGCTGACCAGGGACAAGGACCAGGCGGTCGCGGGCGAGCAGTACGAGCTGGCCACGCGGCTGCGGGACCGGATCGGTGAGTTGCGACAGCGGATCGGCACGGACCGCGGCGGGGAACGGGCCGACGACGGGCAGAGTCTGGAGATCACCGCCGAGGACATCGCCGAGGTCGTCTCCCGGCAGACAGGCATCCCCGTCAGCAGCCTCACCCAGGAGGAGCGGGAACGGCTGCTGGGGCTGGAACAGCGGCTGCGTCAGCGGGTCGTCGGGCAGGACGAGGCGGTGCGCGTGGTGGCGGACGCCGTGCTGCGCTCGCGCGCCGGGCTGGCCAGTCCCGAACGGCCGATCGGCAGCTTCCTCTTCCTGGGCCCGACCGGCGTCGGCAAGACGGAACTGGCCCGCGCGCTGGCGGAGGCCCTCTTCGGCGGCGAGGACCGGATGGTGCGGCTCGACATGAGCGAGTACCAGGAGCGGCACGCGGTCAGCCGGCTGGTCGGCGCCCCGCCCGGCTACGTCGGCCATGAGGATGCCGGGCAGCTGACGGAGGCCGTGCGACGGCATCCGTACGCGCTGCTGTTGCTGGACGAGGTGGAGAAGGCCCACCCGGACGTCTTCAACCTGCTGCTGCAGGTCCTCGACGACGGCAGGCTCACCGACGCGCAGGGCCGCACGGTCGACTTCACCAACGCCGTGATCGTCATGACGAGCAACCTGGGCTCGGAGGCCATCGGCAGGAGCGGGTCGGGCCTGGGCTTCTCGGCGGGCGGCGCCGAGGCGGACGAGGAGGACCGGCGCGAGCGGATCCTGCGGCCGTTGCGGGAGCACTTCCGGCCCGAGTTCCTCGACCGCGTCGACGAGATCGTCGTCTTCCGGCGGCTCACCGACGACCAACTGCGGAGGATCACCGACCTGTTGCTGGAGCGGACCCGGGACCGGCTGCACGCGCGGGGTGTCACCGTCGAGTTCACCGAGCGGGCCGTCTCATGGCTCGCCCGCCACGGCGACCAGCCCGAGTACGGCGCCCGCCCGCTGCGCCGCACGATCCAGCGGGAGGTCGACAACCCGCTGTCCCGGCTGCTCCTCGACGGCCGGCTGCCGTCCGGCAGCCGGGTGGCGGCGGAGGTGGAGGACGGGCGGCTCGCCTTCCGTACGACGACGACGCCGCCCGACCCCGACCGGTCCGCCTAGCCGGGGACCCGCTACGGGTGCCCCTGCTTCGCGGGGTGCACGACCATCGCCGAGCCGCCACCGCGTCGTACGGTCTCCGCGGCGGCCAGCCACCTGCCGTTCGACAGGCGCTGGACGGCGGTGGCCGCGCCGATCTCCGGGTTCTGCCGGAAGCCGTGCCCGATGGCTTCGAGCTCGGTCTTCAACGGGCTGTTCCACAGACCCGGTTCGAGCTCCGTGGTGGTCTGGTTGCGCTGGCTGGCGCGGGGCGCGGCGATCGCGTCGACCAGCGGCAGGCCCCGGTCGAGGAAGCCGGTCAGGGTCTGCAGCACGGTCGTGATGATGGTCGCGCCGCCCGGTGAACCGAGAGCCACCACGGGCTTGTCGTGCCGGTCGAGCACGATCGTCGGCGACATCGACGAGCGGGGCCGCTTGCCCGGCCCCGGCAGGTTGGGGTCGTGCACGGCCGGGTTGGCCGGAGTGAAGGAGAAGTCCGTCAGCTCGTTGTTGAGCAGGAAGCCCCGACCGGGCACGGTGATGCCGCTGCCGCCGGTCTGCTCGATGGTGAGCGTGTACGAGACGACGTTGCCCCACTTGTCGGCAACCGTGAGATGGGTCGTGCTGTCGCCCTCGTACGTCGTCGGCGCGGCCGTACCGCCGGTCGCGCAGGCCGTCGGATTGCGCGGGTCACCCGGCGCGACGGGGCTGGTGAGCACCGCGTCGTCCTTGATCAGGCACTCGCGGGAGTCGGCGAACCGCTGCGACAGCAGCCCCTTCGTCGGTACGTCCTCGAAGGCGGGGTCGCCGACCCAGCGGCCACGGTCGGCGAACGCGATACGGCTCGCCTCGATGTAGCGGTGCAGGTACCGGACGTCGCTCGCCTTCGACAGGTCGGTCCGCTCCAGGATGTTGAGCGCCTCGGCGACCGTCGTGCCGCCGGAGGACGAGGGGGCCATCCCGTAGACGCCGAGGCCGCGGTACGACGCCTTCGTGGGCGCCTGGCGCTTGGCGCGGTACGTGGCGAGGTCGGTGGTGGTCAGGTCGCCCGGCCGGGCGTTGTAGCCCGAACTCGGGTCCACCGGCGGCTTGTTGACCGTGTCGACGATGTCCTGCGCGAGGTCGCCCCGATAGAGGGCCCCGACGCCCTTGCGGCCCAGCTCCGCGTAGGTACGGGCCAGATCGGGGTTCTTGAGGGTCGAGCCGACCACCGGCAGCTGCCCGCCGGGGAGGTAGAGGTCGACGGTGTCCGGGAAGTTGCGGAACCGGGCCTCGTTGGAGGCGGTCTGGGCGCGGAAGGTCGCGTCGACGGTGAACCCGTCGCGGGCGATCCTCTCGGCGGGCTTCAGCAGCTTGCCGAGCGGCTTGCTGCCCCAACTGCTCAGCGCCGTCTGCCAGGTCGCCGGGGTTCCGGGCGTACCGACGCTCAGCCCACTGGTGACGGCCTCGGCGAACGGGATCGCCGTGCCGTTCTCCAGGAAGAGGTTCTCGTCGGCGCTCAGGGGCGCGGTCTCCCGGCCGTCGATGGTGTGCACGGTACGGGACCCGGCGTCGTAGTAGACGAAGTAGCCGCCTCCGCCGATGCCCGCGGAGTAGGGCTCGGTGACGCCGAGGGCGGCTGCCGTGGCGACTGCCGCGTCCACCGCGTTACCGCCCTTGCGGAGTACCTCGATGCCGGCGGCCGAGGCGTCCGGGTCGACGCTGGAGACGGCACCGCCGTAGCCGACGGCGACCGGGACCTTCTCGACGGTGTCCGTCGCCGCCGAGGACGGCGGGGCCGCCCCCACCGACACCACGGCGGACGTTGCCGCCAGTACAGCCAGTTTCCGCGCGACAGGACGACGCAGACGCATCCGTACCTCCAGTCAGGGACCGTCCGCGCAGACTAACGCGGGCGCCATGGCCCCGTCAGCGGCGTCTCGGCCATCCGGCGGTGCCGCGCCACTCGCGCGACGGCGCACCGAACCAGGACACCGGGCATGGAATCGGACAGGGATTCAGACAGGGGTTCGGACAGTATTCGGCCGCGCCCGCTACCATGCGCGGCCATGAATGACGACGTGCGCAATATCGTCCTCGGCGTGATCGCGGCGGGGCTCAGTGCCTCCCTGGGCTGGTTCTTCCGGACGTACCTGTGGAAGCGGAAACTCCGCCGCAAGCAGACGTTCTTCGGGCTGCCCGACAACTCCGAGTCCTTGTTGGTGGTCAGCCGCGATCCGTCCACCGCGAATCTGGCGGTGCATCGCTTCGACGTGTTCGCGCTGCTGGAGCTGTCCGCACTGATCAAGGACTGCGGCGCGCACGCACAGATCATCACGCAGGACGCCGCCCAGCAGGGCTTCGGCGAGCGCACCGAGTTCTGCGTGGGAGGCCCCGGTTCGAACCGCCGCATGGCTGCCCACATAGCCGCCATGCTGCCGGGCATCCATTTCAACCTCGACCCCGAGCCCGGCCCCGACCGGGCCGCCCTGCACGTCGGCAGCGAGCGGTACCGTCTGGACCCCGGCATCACCGAGCACGTCATCCTGGCCCGGCTCACCACCGGCCAGCCGGACCAGGCCCGGCCCGTCTTCCTCTTCTGCGGCCAGCGCGCGATCACCAACCAGGCCGCCACCCGCTACCTCGCCCGCAACCACGAGCGGCTCCACCGCAAGTACGGCACCGGCAGCTTCGTGCTCCTCCTGAAGGTCGTCAACTCCCAGGCGTACGGTCCCGATGTGGTCGAGCTCGTCTCGGACGTCACCCGCGCCGCCCAGACCCCGGCACCGTCGCCGTCGGCCCCGGCACAGATCTCGCACCGCGCCTCCTAGTTCACGGCTGAATGTTACCGTCACGTAACTTACCGGGGAGTTACTTCCGGTAAGGGTGTCCGGTTACCGTCGGGTCACTTTGCACTTACACGAGTGAGGAGCGACCCATGAGACACCCGCACGGCACCACATCGCGTACAGCCAGGGCTCTGCGTACGAGCGCCGTGGGCGCCGTCTCGGCCACCCTGGTCGCCGGCACGGCCCTCGGCCTCGCCCCCGCCGCCCAGGCGGCATCCGGTTCCACCGCTGCGCCCACCACCCGCTTCGTCGACATCAAGGGCGACGGCGGCACGGTCCTCAAGGTCAATGTCGTCGCACCCGCCGACACCTCGCGCGCGTACCCGCTCCTCGTGCTGCCCACGAGCTGGGGCCTTCCCCGGATCGAGTATCTGGCCCAGGCGCGGAAACTCGCCGACGCCGGTTACGTCGTGGTCAGTTACAACGTCCGCGGCTTCTGGGAGTCCGGCGGATACATAGAGGTCGCGGGGCCACCCGACACCGCCGACGCGTCCAAGGTGATCGACTGGGCCCTCGCCAACACCCCGGCCGACGCCGAGCGCATCGGCATGGCGGGACTGTCCTACGGGGCGGGCATCAGCCTGCTCACCGCCGCGCACGACAAGCGCGTCAAGGCGGTCGCCGCGCTGAGCGGCTGGGCGGACCTGATCGACTCGATCTACGGTGGACGCACCCAGCACCTCCAGGCGGCCGCCCTGCTGGACGGCGCCGGACGGATCACCGGCCGCCAGGGCCCCGAACTCCAGCAGATCTTCGAGAACTTCTACGCCTCCAACCTGGCCAAGGAGGAGGACATGATCGCCTGGGGGAAGAAACGTTCCCCCGGGACCTATCTGGACCAGCTCAACACCAACGGCACGGCGGTCATGCTCGCCAACGCCTGGGGCGACTCGATCTTCCCGCCCAACCAGTACGCCGACTTCTACGAGAAGCTCACCGGCCCCAAGCGGCTGGAGCTGCGCCCCGGCGACCACGCCACCACGGAGGCGACCGGTCTGTTCGGGCTGCCCAACGACGTGTGGACGGACACGCAGCGCTGGTTCGACCGCTACCTCAAGGGCACACCCAACGGCATCGACCGCGAGCAGCCCGTCCGGCTCAAGTCCCGTACGGGCGGCGCCTTCGAGGGCTATCCGGACTGGAAGTCGGTCACCGCGACCCGCGAGAAGATCGCCCTGACGAGCGGCACCACGATCCGCGCGAACATCGACTCGGGCGCGAACGGAGGCGTCGTCTTCCTCTCCAGCATCCTCGACCAAGTGGCCCAACTCCCGCCCGTGGCCTCGATTCCGCTGCTGCCGCGCCGCTGGGCGGCCGTGTGGCAGTCGGAGAAGTACGCCAAGGCGCAGGCCGTGCGGGGTACCGCCGAGCTGCACACCACGGTCACGGCCACCAAGGAGAGCGGCACCCTCGTCGCCTACCTGTACGACGTGGGCCCGCTCGGCCTCGGGAAGCTGGTCAGCCACGCGCCGTACACCTTCCACGGCCAGACGCCCGGCAAGCCGTTCGGCGTGGACCTGGAGCTGCTCTCCACGGCCTACGACGTTCCGGCGGGCCACCGTCTCGCCCTGGTCGTCGACACGGTCGACCCGCTCTACATCGAGCACAACCCGACCGGCGCGCAGCTGACCTTCTCCTCGCCGCCGAACGACCCGTCGTACGTGTCGATCCCGCTGCGCGAGCAGTGATCTCCGGCTGCTGCCGGACGGGCCTGGCCCCTGGCTACTGCGTGCCTGGCAGCAGCGTCCCTGTTTCGGCCGGGGTGGCGTCCACGGCCTCGCTCACCCCAAGTGGATGAACCGCTCATCGTAGTCGAGGCCCGCGCCCGGTCCAGCGGCGGTGGTCAGTGCTTGAGAATCTTGGAGAGGAAATCCTTGGCACGGTCGCTCTCCGGGTTGGTGAAGAAACCGTCCGGAGTGCGGTCCTCGACGATACGGCCGTCGGCCATGAAGACGACACGGTTGGCCGCGGAGCGGGCGAAGCCCATCTCATGGGTGACGACGACCATGGTCATGCCCTCACGCGCCAACTGCTGCATGACTTCGAGGACTTCGTTGATCATCTCCGGGTCGAGGGCCGAGGTCGGCTCGTCGAACAGCATGACCTTGGGGTCCATGGCGAGGGCGCGGGCGATGGCCACGCGCTGCTGCTGGCCGCCGGAGAGCTGCGCCGGGTACTTCGGTGCCTGGTCGGCGAGGCCGACACGGTCGAGGAGTTCGCGGGAGCGCCTGTCGGCGTCCTCCTTCTTCCGTTTGCGGACCTTGACCTGACCGAGCGACACATTCTGCAGGACCGTCTTGTGCGCGAAGAGGTTGAACGCCTGGAAGACCATGCCGACGTCCGCGCGGAGGGCCGCGAGGCTCTTGCCCTCGTCCGGCAGCGGCTGCCCGTCGAGCAGGATCGTGCCGGAGTGAATGGGCTCCAGCCGGTTGATCGCCCTGCACAGCGTCGACTTCCCCGACCCCGACGGGCCGATGACCACGACCACCTCCCCCTTGCCGACGGTGAGGTCGATGTCCTGCAGGACATGCAGCTCGCCGAAGTACTTGTTCACGTCGCGCATCTCGATCAGCGGATCGACCGCCATGCCCTGCCCGCCCTACTCGCTCTCGGCCGTGTCATGTTGTGTCGTGTCGCAGGTGCCGCAAACTATCCGGACGGATGTTGCCCCCGGGGACGACACGCACTGTCAGGGATTAGCCGTATTTTCAGGAATCGGCCGCGTCGGAGGCGGTGCGGGAGACTGCGCGGGGACAGCGCGGGAGGCCGTCACCCTTCCGCGACCTCGGCGTACAGCTGGGACAGTTCCGGTGCGCCGCTCGCGGCCCACTCCTGACCGGCCTCGACCACGTCGATCTCACGACCGGACGCCAGGCGCACCACGGGCTGCCCGTTGGGCCAGATCTCCCAGCGGGCGCCCGGCACGGTCCGTACGACGACCGTGCCCAGATAGAGCCCGGCGTCGTTCCCGAGCCAGGCCTGGGTCTCCTCGTCGTCGCGCCAGCGCGGGACGAGCTGGTCCAGGGCTTCCAACGAGGTCGCGGAGTCGTCCAGTCGAACACCGACCTGTGTGGCCTGCGCGCGCAGCAGTTCGCATTCGGAGAGAAGTTCGGCGAGTCCTTCGTGACCGTCGTCGTCACCGTCGCCGCCGGTGAACACCGCGACCCCGAAGGCGGGGTCACGCCTCTTGCGCCAGTTGCCCAGGAAAGAGATGTTCATGCGCTCAGCGTGTCATCCACATCACCGTTCGCACCACAGGCGCGCGGGGACACCTGTTCGACGGGAGTTCGCCCGCAGTTGGTGCACGCCTCATCGGCGGGTTCCTGACGCCTCATTGGCTTCGTGGGGTATCTGTCGTCTCATCGTTGTACCGGTGCCGCATCCGTGGTCATCGTCGCCATCGTGGTCATCAGCGAGTGGGAGGGGTCGCGCGTGCGCCGACGCGTCTGGGGAACGGCCGTCGTACTTGCGCTCCTGGCGACGGTCGCACCCGTCGCCACCGCCCGAGCCGCCGGCGACGGGGTGCCCGAACCGGCGACGCTGGAGCGCCTCTTCGACAACCGTGCGGTCAGCGACGACGCGCAGCCCGCCGAGGCCGACTTCGACGGCTCCGGCGGTTCCCTCTCCGCCGCCGACCTGACGGCCGCCGGGTGGACACCCGGGCGCGCGCTGACCGTTCAGGGCGCGCGTCTGACCTGGCCGCGCCGCACGGCGGGCGAGCCCGACAACGTACGCGCCGCCGGCCAGTCCGTCCGGGTACGGGGCCGTGGCGACGCCCTCGCCTTCCTCGTCGCCTCCACGGGCGGCACCGAAGCCACCGGCACCGGGACGGTCCGCTACACGAACGGCGCCCGCTCCGCGTACCGTCTCACCGCCCCGGACTGGCGCACCGGCCCGCTCGCCACCAAGGCCGTGGCGCTCCCCCACATCAACACGCCCGGCGGTCAACTCGTCGAGAAGGCACGGCTGTACGTCGTCACCGTGCCGGTCACGCGGGGCCGCGAGGTCGCCTCCGTGACCCTGCCGCGCCACCGGGACCTGCATGTGTTCGATGTGTCGGTGCGCCCCGAGTCACTCGGCTGGACCGGCGGTTGGGCCGCGTCCCCCTCCGGCTACACGGCCGTCGGCCCCTGGACCGACCGGACGCTGCGGCTCGTCGTCCACACCTCGGCGGGCGGGCCCCGGGTGCGGATCCGGCTCGACAACACCTTCGCGTCGGCACCGGTACGAATGGGAAGCGCGACGGTGGCGTCGCAGGCGGCGGGAGCGACCGCCCGGCGCACGCCTGTGGCGCTGACGTTCGGGGGCGCGGCGGGCACCGAGATCCCGGCGGGCGCGCAGGCGTTCAGCGACCCGCTGGGCTTCGAGGTGCCGCCGGACAGCAACCTGCTGGTGAGCTTCCACCTGCCGGGCACGGTGACGGCCGCACCCGTGCACCGGCTCGCCCAGCAGACGTCGTACCTGAGCGGACCGGGCGACCACGCGGGCGACGCCTCGGCGTCCGCGTACACCTCGACGCTCACGACCTGGCCGCTGCTGACCGGTGTGGACGTGGGCGGCGGGCCGGGCTCCGTCGTGCTCCTCGGGGACTCGATCACCGATGGCGAGAAGTCGACGGTCGACGGGAACCGGCGGTGGCCGGACGTGCTGGCCGGGCGGCTGCTGAGCCAGGACGAGGTCCCCCGCTACGGGGTCCTCAACCAGGGGATCTCGGCGAACCGTGTGGTCACCGACCGCTACCCCGGCGACGGTGTCTCCACCGACACGGGCGGTGTGAGCGCCCTGCACCGCCTCGACCGTGACGTCCTCGCACAGACCTCCGCCCGTACCGTCGTCGTCTTCCAGGGCGTCAACGACGTCCGCTGGGGCGCGACGGCGGACGAGGTCGTCGCCGGGCTGCGGGAGATCGCGGCCCGGGGTCACGAGCGGGGCCTGCGCGTGCTCGTGGCGACGATCGTGCCGTGCGAGGGCGAGGCCCGGTGCACACCCGCCGCCGACGCCCAGCGGGTCGCGGTGAACGAGTGGATCCGGGGCGACGAGGACTTCGACGGGGTCCTCGACTTCGACGTGGTACTGCGCGACCCCGACCGCCCGGCCCGGCTGCTTCCCGTGTACGACAGCGGGGACCATCTGCATCCGAACGAGGCCGGGCTGGCCGCGCTGGCCGAGTCGGTGGACCTGAAGCTCCTCTGAGGCCGACGGGGAACTCCCCGGGAACTACACCTCCAGGTCCACCACGACCGGCGCGTGGTCCGACGCCCCCTTGCCCTTGCGCTCCTCGCGGTCCACGTACGAGTCGGTCACGGCCTTCGCGAACGCCTCGTTGCCGTAGACCAGGTCGATGCGCATGCCTCGGTTCTTGGGGAAGCAGAGCTGGCGGTAGTCCCAGTACGTGAAGGGGTGCTCGTACTTGAGGGGGCGCGGGACGACGTCGGAGAGGCCGGCTTCACGGAGGGAGGCGAGGGCGGCGCGCTCTGCGGGGGTGACGTGGGTGAGGCCCTCGAAGGCGGCGACGTCGTACACGTCGTCGTCCGTCGGCGCCACGTTGTAGTCGCCCAGGACGGCGAAGGGGCGGCTGCCTGCCGCGTCACCGGCGACGGCGGCCTTGAGCGCCTCGAACCACTGGAGCTTGTACGCGTAGTGCGGGTGGTCGACCTCGCGGCCGTTCGGCACGTACACCGACCAGACGCGGACCGGGCCGCAGGTCGCGGAGAGGGCGCGGGGCTCCTCGACGCCGTCGTAGCC
This sequence comes from Streptomyces europaeiscabiei, assembly GCF_036346855.1. NCBI lineage: Bacteria > Bacillati > Actinomycetota > Actinomycetes > Kitasatosporales > Streptomycetaceae > Streptomyces > Streptomyces europaeiscabiei. The sequence continues at coordinate 8,464,089 of NZ_CP107841.1, read as the reverse complement.
GGGGTCTCCGGGAAGGCCCTTGACCACGTCCTCCAGGCCCACCCGGGAGATCACCGCCACGCCGTTCCACCGGCCCGTCGCGTGCACCGCCACCTCGTAGCCCGCCTCGCGCAGCGCGTCGAACGGGAAGCCGTCCTCGGCGATCTTGGCCTCCTGGAGGCAGAGCACGTCCGTGCCGCTGCTCTCCAGCCAGGCCAGGAGCCTCGGGAGGCGGGCGGTGATCGAGTTCACGTTCCAGGTCGCGATGCGCATGCCTCACAACCTACCGGGCGGGTCTGACAACGCCGGTTCCGCCTGGTCGTGGGCGACGACGTGCCCGTCGCTCAGACGTCCGCCGAGGTACCGGGAGCCAGGCGCAGGTGCTCCGCGCCGCCCAGAGCGCCGATCTGGCGGTCGTAGATGGGGCGGGCGAGGTCGGTGAGGAGAGCGTCGTGGATGTCGTACGCGCGCTGGGGCTTGACCTCGCGGACGTAGTCGATGACCTCGGAGATCTTGTTCCAGGGGGCCATGACGGGGAGCATCAGCGTCTCGACGGCGTGGTCGGGGACGGTGAGGGCGTCGCCGGGGTGGAAGACGCGGCCGCCGTCGACGAGGTAGCCGACGTTGGTGATGCGCGGGATGTCCGGGTGGATGACGGCGTGGAGTTCGCCGTGGACCTGGACGTCGAAGCCCGCGGCGGTGAACGTGTCGCCGTGGCCGACCGTGTGCACCCGGCCCGGGAAGGCGGCGGAGATCTTCTCGGCGACGGACCGCAGCGTCCAGATCTCGGCGGCCGGATTGCCCTCCAGGGCCGTCCGCAGCCGTCCCTCGTCGAAGTGGTCGGGGTGCTCGTGGGTGACCAGGACGGCGTCCGCGCCGATCGCGGCGTCCTCCTCGCTGAACCCGCCCGGGTCGATGACGAGCGTGCGTCCGTCCTTCTCCAGACGGACACAGGCGTGCGACTTCTTCGTGAGCTTCATGGGTCCATCCTGCCTCCGGCCACCGGTGCCGGGCCCACCGGAGGCCGTCGCTCCCGACCGGGGATCACTCCGCGGGGGTGGTCTCCTCGCGGATGACCTGCTGGGCCACGCGGAACGCGCCGTTCGCGGCCGGCACCCCGCAGTAGACGGCGGCCTGGAGGAGGACTTCCTTGATCTCGTTCGGGGTGAGTCCGTTACGGAGCGCGGCGCGGGTGTGGAAGGCGAGTTCGTCCAGGTGTCCGCCGGCGACGAGGGCGGTCAGCGTGACACAGCTGCGGGAGCGGCGGTCGAGGCCGGGCCGGTCCCAGATCTCGCCCCAGGCGTAGCGGGTGATGAACTCCTGGAAGTCGCCGGAGAACTCGTCCGCCGTGGTCAGCGCCCGGTCGACATGCGCGTCGCCGAGCACCTCGCGGCGGACCTTGAGCCCCGCGTCGTAGGGGTCCGGTCTCCCCTGTGCCTCGGGCTGGGCGGCGGCCGGGGCGATCTCGGCGACCGGTCCGGTCTGCGGCGGGACGGCGGCCAGGGCCGGCTTGACCGGGGCCGCCGGGATGGCGACCTGGCCGGTGGTGGAGTCGTAGGCGGGCTGCCACGCCGTGGAGAAGTGGCGTACGAGAAGGTCGGTGACGGCGGCGGGCTGCTCGACCGGCACGAGGTGCGAGGCGCCGGGGACGACGGCGAGCCGGGCGTCCGGGATGCCCGCGACGAGCGTACGCGCCTCGGCGGGGCCCGTGACCTGGTCGTCGGAGCCGACGAGCACGAGAGTGGGAACGCCGACGCGGCCGAGCTCGGCGCGCACGTCGAACGAGGCGAGCGCCTCGCAGGCGGCGATGTAGCAGCCGGGGTCGGTGGTGCGGACCATCTGCACGGCCCACTCGGTGATCGCGGGCTGCGCCGCCGCGAACCCGCCGGTGAACCAGCGGTCCGGGGACGTACGGGCGATCGGGTCGAGGCCGTTGGTCCGGACGATCACCCCGCGCTGACGGAACTCGTCGGCCGTACCGAAGCGGGGCGAGGCGGCGATCAGCGCGAGCGAGGCGATGCGTTCGGGGTGGCGCAGCGCGAGCTCGACACCGATGGCACCGCCGAGCGCGCAGCCCGCATAGCCGAACCGCTGCACCCCGACGGCGTCGAGCGTGGCCAGCAGCCGGGCAGCCAACTCGGTGACCGAGCCGCCGGGGTAGGCGGGCGCGCCGCCGTGGCCCGGTAGGTCGAAGCGGAAGATCCGCCATTGTTTGGTCAGTTCGGGGACCTGACGGTCCCACATGTGCCATGTGGTACCGAGGGACGGGCCCAAGATCAGGACTGGAGCGTCTTCCGGCCCGTCAAAGCGGTATTGCAGCGTTGAGGTCTGGGCCTCACTCACGAGATCACACCTTCATCTGTCACGATCTGTCACACACTCCCCGCGAGACCTCCCCCATGCCTCCGCTGCTGGAAGCAGGTCGGCCACGTCCGGCTTCACGTACCACTTCTTCGTCGTCTTCGCGTGGGTGTGCCCCGCCCACATGGCAGCAGGTGATCGGGCACACCGCTGTCAGCGAGGTACGTCAAGCGAGACGCTCTGGCATCGTACCGACGGAACCTGCGGAGGCTCTTTGCGTTCATGCCCTTGTACGCACGGACGCGCAACTGCCGCCCGTTCAGCACCACACCGAGTTCACCCACGACCACATACCCGCTGTTCTTGTACCCTTCGCCCGCCGCCAGGCGCTCCTTCGCCTGCCTGGTGCGGAACGCCGTCAGCGCCTCGCGTACGAGGCTCGGGAGCGGCAGCACGCTTTCGCCGGGCATGCCCTTGGTGTCCTTCTTCACCATCCACCACGGTGCGGTTCCCCATCAGGGTCCGCGTGTCGGTGTGATGCTCAGAGTGGCCGCGTGCAGGTCGATGTACGACCGGCGCAGGCCGCAGACCTCCGCCGGGCGCAGACCCATCAGCGAGCGCAGCGGCGGGTGCAGGCGGTCCCCCTCCGTCGCCGTGATGAAGGCGCCCGTCTCCGTGGCGTTCCACGGTTGGACGACCGCCTTCGTCTTCCGCTCCGACTTCCGGGCCTCGAGGGGTATGTGCATGTCGCTCGCCACGTTCACGGTCACGAGGCGGCGCGTCGCGGCCCGGTTCAGGGCGTCCTTCAGCCTGGCCAGACTCATGTCCACGAACGTTACCCCGAGGCTTGTACCGGCTTTCCCGCCGCGCGCACTACCTCCCTGGAGTGCCCACCGCATCCACTCATCCATGTGGCCTTCGGGTGAGTTCCTGGTTGGCCGTGGCCATCGTGCGCGGCTTGTGGGCGCTCCCGACCACCCGCCGGGACTCCGGCCGTTGGCGGAGTTCCTGGGGGCAGAGAACAGCGTCGTGAGACCGGCCGGCGTCGGTCCACGTTTGCCAGCCTGCGGCAGAGTGCGGTGCGGGATCCAACCGCCCCAACCGGTTCGGGACGGGTGACAGTCCGACAGCGCCACGGCCTCCTTCGGACGCAGAACCGCGTCCGGCCCACAGCGGGTGCCGGGGAAGGCGCCGGAGCACCCCTCGGAAGGGCAGGCATGTGCGCCACCTGCAGACCCTTGACGCACGAGCCCCCTCGAACAGTCACTGCGGCTTGGCGCGCCCCTCGGGGCGTGCGGCTTGGCGCCGCGCACCTCGGGGCACAGCACAACGGCGGAAGTGTCCGCGGTCAGCAGGTCGAAGCTCTGCTGCCCGCGTCGAAGAAGCCCGTCCACGCCGACCGACGCCACGGCCGGTCCGGTGCAGCTCCTGCCCACTGACCCAGTCCCCAATATCGGATCTACCCGTGTTATATCTAGACTTAACATGCACACTATCCGTTTCTCCTACCTCGACGCTGTCAAGTGCAACGACGAGGCCCGGACGGACCACGAGTGTTCCCGTGACGATGACGACGTCACGCTCTTGGACTCGTCCGACGCCGACGCACCGCGTGGCGTGTACCCGACTGCCGATGATGACGCGGACGACCGCTCCGTGGGCACTGGCCATCAGCGACTGACGCAACCGGGACGGGAACGGCCGGGGCGAGCAGGACGATGCCGAGGGCACGATCGAGGAGAGGCCCGGCCGGGGGCCGGCGGGGGGATGCCCGCCGAGCTGGAGGCGAACGCACGGGCGGCCGGGAAGATCCGCCTGACCTCGGAGGCAGGCACCGAATGACCGGAGGTCGTCGCCGGCCACACCTCCGGCGGAAACGAGTCGTGCCTCAGGTTCCGCTACCGCCGGGAGTACGAGTCGAGCCGGTGTTTCGCGAAACCGCTCGGCCGGCGCCGGTTCCCGGCGGTCGATGCTCGAAGGAGACAACCGGGACATGACGGTCACGAGGGGAAGGGAGAGCGGCCTGCCTGCTCCGCTCACGAGCTTCGTGGGACGGGGGCGGGAGACCGCTGAGGTGCGGCGTCTTCTGGGGACGGCGCGGCTGGTGACGCTGACCGGGACGGGCGGGGTGGGCAAGACCCGACTGGCCCGGGAGACGGCCGCCGCGTCGGTGAAGGCGTTCCCGGGCGGGGTGTGGCTGATCGGCCTGGCCTCGGTGCACGACCCGGCAGCCGTGCCGGGCGTGGCCTGGGCCGCGCTGGGGCTGTCCGACCAAGGTGGCCGGCCGGTCCGTGAGCAGCTCGCCGCCCATCTGTCCGGGCGTCGGGTGCTGCTGGTACTGGACAACTGCGAGCACCTGCTCGACGCGTGCGCTGAACTGGCACAGGAGCTGCTGGAGACCGCGCCCGGGTTGCGGATCCTGGCCACCAGCCGGGAGCCCTTGGCACTGACGGGTGAACACGTCTTTCCGGTTCCGGCGCTGGACGGGACGGAGGCGGCGGAGCTGTTGCGGGACCGGACCGCGGCGGTGCGCCCCGACTTCCAGGTCACCGACGAGAACAGGGAAACGGTCAGTCGGTTGTGCGCTGATCTGGACGGGCTGCCACTGGCGATCGAGCTGGCCGCCTCCCGGCTGCGCATCCTGTCGGTGGAACAGGTGGTGGAGCGCTTGGAGGACCGGTTCACACTGCTCACGGCCGGCAGCCGCACGGCACGACCGCATCAGCGAACGCTGCGCGCGGCCATCGACTGGAGCTGGGATCTGTGCACCCCCGCGGAGCAGGTGCTGTGGGCCCGGTTGTCGGTGTTCGCCGGGAGTTTCACGCTGGACGCCGTCGAGGACGTCTGCACGGGCGGGGCCGTCGAGGCAGGTGACGTAGTGGACCTGTTGGACAGGCTGGCCAGCCAGTCGTTGGTGGAGTGCGCCCATCGCGGCGCAGTGCCACGTTACCGGCTGCTGGAGACCATTCGTCAGTACGGGTGCGAGCACTTGGCCGACGCCCGCGAGGACCAGCGGCTGCGGCGACGGCACCGTGACTTCTATCTCGCCCTGGTGACGCGCCTCCAGGAGGACTGGCTCGGTCCGCGGCAGGCGGAGATCCTTGCGCGGCTGCGGGACGAGCACAGCAATCTGCTGACGGCCCTGGAGTACCGGAGTGCGAGACCGGCGCCGCATGATGCTTCCGCCTGCAATGACCCGCAGGCCACCCTGGCGCTGGCCGGCGCCCTCATCCACCACTGGGTCGCGGGCGGATTCCTCACCGAGGGGCGCCGACAACTGGAGCGTGCCCTCGCGGAGGCTCCCGGCCCCACCCCGGTGCGGGCTCACGCGTTGATGGCGGCCGCGTTCGTGGCGCAGAACCAGTACGACTTGACGGCAGCGGACGGGTGGCTGGCGGAGGCTGGTGCACTGGCCGAGCAGCTGGGCGAACCAGTCCTGCTCGCCCATGTACGCGGCCACCGAGGTGTGTCGGCACTGTTCCAGGGCCGGATGGAGGAAGCGCTCTCCCACGTGGAACGGGCAGTGGCCGAACACACCGCACTCGGCGACCCGTTCGGCAAGGTGAGCTGGCTGAACACGCTGGCCATCTTCCGCTATGTGGCCGCGGACCCGCGCGCGCCGGAGACCGGTCTGAAGGCGCTCGCGGCCGGGGCGGTACACGGCGAGCGATGGGCCCGTGCTCATCTGCTCATGACGATGGGCCGTCGTGCCTGGACGCTGGGTGAACTGCCGGAGGCCGAGGGCTTGGTGCGGTCTGCGCTGAAGACGCTGCGGGGCTTTGGTGACACCACCGGCGTCGCCAAGATGGTCGAGCAGCTGGCCTGGATCACTGCGTCGGTGGGTGACCATGGCCGGGCCGGCCGTTTACTGGGCGTGGCGCGATCGCTGCGGCACGCCACCGGCGTCACCATCGCCGCGGGCGAGCCGCGGGACATGGAGTACCACGACCGCTGCTCGGCCGAGGTGCGCCAGGCTCTGGGCCGCGCCGGCTACGAGCAGGCGCTGCGGGACGGCGCCGCGCTCGACGACCCCGCCGCAGCCATCGACTACGCCCTGGAACCCGAGGGAGAGACCAGAACCGTTACCGGCCCGGCCGGGGCCGCGCCGCCCGTGAGCCCGCTGACCCGCAGGGAGGAGCAGGTCGCCGCGCTGGTCGCCCAGGGCATGACCAACCGGCGGATCGCCGCCGAGCTCGTGCTCTCACCACGCACCATCGACAGCCACGTCGACCGCATCCTGACCAAGCTCGGCTTCTCCTCCCGGGCCCAGGTCGCCGCGTGGTGGGCGGCGCATTAGGTAGGCGACTAGGTAGCCGTTCCGTAGAACCACCCAAGACGCGGACTCGCCCCCGAGCCAAGCTGGCGCATGTCTCCAACACCTAGCACGGAGGAAAGACATGCCTCGATCTCAGATGCTCTCCAGGTTCCGCCCCTCCACCGTCATTCCGGCCGTACTCGTTGGCGCACTCGCTGTCACCAGCGTGAACGGGCTCGCCACGACACAGCACACCTCGCTCGATCACAAGATCGAGACGGTCGCCAAGGACAAGGCGACCGACGGCTTCAGCTACGACCTGACGACCGGCGTCCACAGTGACTTCGCCAAGCGCTACTCGGCCATCCTCGCGGACATCCGGGGACGGCTCAGGGCCAGCCACCTCTATGGCAGCATGACCCTCACTCGTGACGCGACCGACTACTTCCCCGTCACTCTGGCCTTCGGCCGCAACTCGATCACTCTCGTGTTCAACACGAGGGACCTCTACGTCGTCGGCTGGCGGAACGACGGCACGAACGAGTACTACCGGCTGGGCGAAGGGCCCGCGACCTACGGCATCGCCCACACGACACAGTTGCCGCGCTGGCTCAACTACAACGGCATAGAGTCGGCTGCCGGCATCGGTCGGGGAGATCTCGGCATCTCCATGAGCGCCATCCAGGGATCGATCAACGACCTCGGCAACCTGAACGTCACGTCAGCCGGTCGGGACCAGGCGCGAGCCCTGCTGATCCTCGTCCAGGCCTTCTCCGAGGGTGCCCGCTTCGACTTGATCTCCTCCCACATCCATGACGCGATCACCCACGGCACCAGTTACCACACGGGAACGTCGTCACGGGTCAGCACCGACGGGAACAGCAACCATGCGATGTCGGTGACGGGCTTGGACCTTGAGAACAACTGGGACGGGCTCTCCAGAGAGGCCCAGGAAGCAACGGACAACCACAGGGCCGTGAACTATGCCATCGCAGGCGGCGCCTTCTTCACGCTGGCGGCCATCGACGCCGTGCTGGCCGTGGCCAAGTGGCACAACACAAAGCACTGACCTTGATCGTGGTGTGCAGGTTCCGGTGGTCGTGGCTCGGGCACTGACTGACGCCCTGCTGGGTTGTCCTCCCGTTGTTCTGTCCGGCCGCCGGGGCATGTTCGCATGGCTTCGGCCGGGCGGAACCTGACCTGACAGCGCCTCTGTTTGTCAGGCGGCTGGAGCGAGGTGGTTCCGCTGGTCGCGTTGCATGATCCGGCAGACCACGTTCGGCAGGAGTCGTTTGCGGGCCCTGCGGGCCGCAGACGGCGTCTTCCCCTCACTGATCTTGCGAAGATCGGTACGTCGTGGCCGGCGGCGCGCAGGGCGGCGCACACGCGGTAGCCGTTCATGCCGGGCAGCATGATGTCGAGGATCACGAGGTCGTACGACCCCTCGCTCGCCCGGTGCAGGCCCTCGACGCCGTCGTGGACGACGTCCACGGCGTAGCCCTCGGCCGTCAGTCCCTTGGCCAGCGACACCGCGAGCCGCTTCTCATCTTCCACGATCAACAGGCGCATGCGTTCAGCTTGGCAAACCGAACCTGAAGCGGTCTTCAGGGGGCTTCAGGTCCGCTTCAGCGTCGGTCGGCCAGATTGGTCCTCGTCGAAAGCAGACGAGGCCGACAAGCCGCCTGCAACCGGCGACACCATCCGTTACTGGTTGCAGCCAGTCGCATTCCGGAGGAACCCCATGAAGCGCAACATCGTCATCGCCACCATCACGGCCGTCGCCCTGATCGGCGGCGGCACCGCGACCGCCATCGCGGTAGCGGGTGACGACGAGGCGCCGACGAGGAAGACCGTGTCGGTGGCCAACGACGACAACGACCGCGACGACGTCGACGACACCGCCGACAGCGACGACACGGCCCAGGACCAGGCCGAGGACCAGGCCGAGGACCAGGCCGCCCGCGACACGGACCAGGACGCCGAGGACAAGGCCGAGAACGCCGCCGAGGCGAAGGCCGGCCAGGTCACGGCCGACGACGCGATCAGGACGGCACTGAAGCACAAGGCCGGTACGGCGGTCTCCGCCGACCTCGACGACGAGGGCACGAACCTGGTGTGGGACGTCGACGTGCTGACGGGCGGCGGCAAGTGGTTCAGCGTCCAGGTCGACCCCGGCACCGGCAAGGTCCTCGGCTCGCACGCCGACCGGGACGACGACGGTGACGACGCCGCCGAGACCGAGCAGATCCGGACCGCCCTGAAGGGCAGCTCCGTGACCGCCGCCGAGGCCGCCCAGGCCGCCGCCGCCAAGGGCACGGTGACCTCCGTCGACATCGACGAGGAGAGCACCGACCAGGCCTGGGAGGTCGACACCACCGCCGCCGACGGCACCGGCAGCGACTGGAGGGTCGCCCTCGACTCCGGCAAGCTCACCGCCGACCGCTCCAACGACTGATCAAGGCACACGAACCACCGGAGGTGTGACTCCCGCCGCCGTCGGCCAAGTCACTCCCCCGGAGGACCACGTCTCCCTCCCCCACACAGGGAGACCGCCTCGTCCTCCTCCCCGGGAAGGCCGAAACCTCCACTCCCCCTTGAGGATGGACGCCTTCCCGACCCCGCAGGTAGGGGCACCCGACACCGGGTGCCCCTACTGTCGCGTGCGGGTCGCTCAGTACCGCAACAGGCCTCGTTCGCCGGGTGGGCCTGCGCACCGCCGTCCACAGGCTCGCTCACCGGAACACGTATGCCCCGCCGGGCGGCATACCGCTGCCGGCTCGCCCCGGACTCTACGGATTTCCTGTCGCCGTCGGATGGCGGTCCGCTCCTTGGTACCGTCCGCACGCACACCCCTCACCGCCAGGACAGCGGCCCTTTGCCGGCCGGGTGCGGCCTGTGGCATCGGGCGTCCGTCAGTCGTCGGCGGATCCCAGACCCGTGAGCGCGCCCACCGGGTCGAGGTCCGGTATGCCTCTCGGCCACCAGTCGTCGTGGCCCGGTTCGGACTCGTACGCGTACCAGAGGCCGTCGCGGCCGAGGCGGAGTTGGACGTGGCCGCGGGGGTGGGTGAGGTGGTTGCGCCGGGGGCGGAAGGCCGGGAGGTCGGCGGCGAGGAGAAGGGGGCGGGCGCGGTCGAAGCGGCCGGCCGGCGGGTCCCAGGGCTCCTCCAGGACGGCCAGCCCTTCGAGGCCGCCCTGGCGCCAGGCGGCGACCGCGCGGGCCAGCTCGGCCGGGCTGCGCCCGGTGGCCGCGGCCAGGGAGGAGTAGAGGGCGCGGGTGGTGGCCGTGAGGCCGGAGCCGGGGCGGGCGGCGGCAAGTCGTACCGCGTCCTGCCACAACGTCAGTTCGGCCACCGGGTCGCGTCCCGTGGTGAGCAGCGCGTGCGCGCGGGCGGCCGCGTCGGTGGCCAGCTGGTCCAGCGCGAACGCGTCCGGGCCGCCGGGCACACCCGGGTACACCGGCGGCTGTTCCGGGTGCGGTGGCGGGGGCGACGGGGCGGGCAGCGGCGGGAGCGTGCGCGGGGCGAGGGCGTCGCGGGCACGTACCCCCGCAAGCGGTGCGGGCTCCTGCTCCTGCGCTGCACGCGCCGCACGGGCCGCGTTCCGCCGCGACAACGCGTCGAGCAACTCCCGCTCGCCCCGGCCCCGCAGCAACAACAGCACGAACGGGTCCTCGTCCAGCAACCGCGCCGTCTGATAGCAGAGCGCGGCCGCGTGCTTGCAGGGGTGCCCGAAGTCGGGGCAGCTGCAGCGGGGTTCGAGCTCCCCCGCGCCGGGCAACAGACGCACGCCACGCCCGGCTCCGGCTCCGGCTCCGGCTCCGGCTCCGGCTCCGGCTCCGGCTCCGGCTCCGGTGCCACGGGCTGCTCGGCGTCCGGGTTCGCCACCTACCTCGACTCCGGCTTCGGAGCCGACTTCAGGTCCCGGTCCGGCTTCGGAGCCGGCCTCGGGTCCGGCGAGAGTCTGCGGCAGTTCCTTGTCCAACAGCGCGGCGATGTGGCCCGGTCGCTCCGCCGCCGCGTCCAGGAAGCGATCCCATTCCTCGTCGTCCAGCGTCCGCAGGCGGAGTTGCACCCGGTACGGCCGAGCCCTGCTCCCGTGCACATACGCCAGCACCAGCCCCGGGGTGACGGTGATCGCGTCCACCTGCCCCTTGTCGGCGTAGGCCCGCCCCCGCGCCAACCGGGCCGAGTCCAACGCGCCCTCTTCCAGAGCCGTCACCCACGCGTTGCCCCACCAACTTTCCGCGAACGTCTCCCCGACCGAGGGGCGCGGCGGGAACGGGCGGAAGGTACGCCGCAGTTCGCCGTCCCGGGAGGGGGCGGCCATGGTGCGGGGGACGCGGGGAGCCGCGGGGAGGTCGGTGTCCGGCTGGGGGGTGGCGGGCCGGTCGGGGGCCGACTGCGGGTCGGGTACGGCTGAGGAGTGCTCCCGCCGCGTGGAGGAGCCGCCTGTGGCTGGGGACGCCGGGGACGGGTCGTGCGTGGTGGGGCCCGGAACGGTGGGGCCATGGGACACACGGTCCCGCGTCACGCCCTCGCGAGGTGGCGGTGGCGGTGGCTCACGGAACTCACCCTCCGCCGAACCACCACCGTCCCACTCGCTGTTGGTGCCCACGATGGAGATCTCGTCGAGTTCCGGCCCGGGTTCCGGCCGGGGTTCCGGCCCGGGTTCCGGTTCATCGGAGGGCAATTTGAAGGCATCGGCGAGCAGTTCGCGTACGTCCCGAACCTGGCTTCCCGTAGCCCGGTCTCCGGACGCCCCACCTGGAGCCCGATCTTCACCTGAGGCCGGATCTCCCGGGCCCTGAACTCCAGGTGCCCGGCCTGCTCCGGCATCGCCTCCCTGGCCCCGCTGCTCCCGCAACCGGGTCGGTGATGGGCCCGCGGTCCCTCCCGAAGTCCTGCCCCCCGTGCCCACAGCCCCGGCACGAGCGCCCTCCGCCTCTTCCCGGGCCCGCTCGGCGGCATCGCGTGCGGCCCGCAAGGCTTCCCGGGCGATGTCGCCGGGGCGAGCGCCGGGCTTCGCGGCCGCACGGGGGCGAGCGCCGGACATGCCTCCCTCACCGGGGCGAGCAGTGGGCGGGGTCGTCTCACCGGGCCGCCCACCGGGCATGGGTCCGTCGGGCATGGTTCCGTCGGGCATGGTTCCGTCATCGGCCCGGGAACCGGGCTGCGGCTCCTCGCCGGGTCGGTCACCGTGCCTGGTCGTCTCGTGGGTCCGAGCAGCGGTACCAGGCCCCTCACCGGACCGGGAGTCCCCGGCCTCGGCAGAAGCACGCTCCCCCGCCCGACTGTCAGGTGCGCTTCGCGTCACCGACCCGGGCACACCCGGCTCCACCACCGACTCGACCGCGCTCTGGCCTCCGACCGACTCAGCCGCGCCACGCTCCCCCCTCGGCTCCTCAAGGCCGGCCGCCCTGGACTGCGCAGCCCTCCGCAACGCCTCCCGGGCCACGTCACCCGGCCGAGCGGCGGTCTGGGGGGCCGTCCGAGTCCCGGACGCCTCCCCGGGCCTTGTCGTTCCCGCACCCGGCGAAGAGCCCGAGCCCCGCTGATCCCCGGCCTCGGCCCCGTACCTGTCACGTTCCCGCGCCGCCCGCAACGCCCGGCGGGCCGCGTCGGCGGGACGGGGCCCGGTGCCGTGATCCGGCCCGTCCGCTCCCTCGGGACCTGCCGCGACCTCGGCCGCGGCGGTATCCGCCCCGTCGGACGGCGATACCCCTTCGCTCTCCGTCCGAAGGCTCCCCGGCTCCTCCGCGTCCCCCGCCGAAGGAGGCACGCCGGGCGCGGAACCGACGGCCCCGTCCTCTGCCCGCACGTCCTCCCAGGCACGCCTCTGCGCACCCTCCGGCGTCCCTGCTCCCCCGCTCACGCAGGCCTCCGCAACGACACCAGGTCGGTCAGCTCCCGGTCACCCAGCTCCGTGAGAGCCGCCTCGCCCGAGCCGAGGACGGCGTCGGAGAGGGCCCGCTTGGATTCCAGCATCTCGGCGATGCGATCCTCGACGGTGCCCTCGGTGATGAGGCGGTGCACTTGGACGGGCTGGGTCTGGCCGATGCGGTAGGCGCGGTCGGTGGCCTGCTCCTCGACGGCCGGGTTCCACCAGCGGTCGAAGTGGACGACGTGGCCCGCGCGGGTGAGGTTCAGGCCGGTTCCGGCCGCCTTGAGGGACAGGACCAGGACCGGCGTCGCCCCGCTCTGGAACCGGTCCACCATGTGCTCGCGCTCCTTGACCGGTGTGCCGCCGTGCAGCAGCTCGACCGGGACGGCGCGGGCGGCGAGGTGCGCGGTGATCAGGCGGGCCATGCCGACGTACTGGGTGAAGACCAGCGCGGAGCCGTCCTCGGAGAGAAGCGTGTCCAACAGCTCGTCCAGCAGGGCCAGTTTGCCGGAGCGGGCGGCGAAACGGTCTCCGGTGGCAACGCCCGCCTCCTCCTTCAGATACAGCGCCGGGTGGTCGCAGATCTGCTTGAGGGCACCGAGGAGTTTCAGGACCAGGCCCCGCCGGGCGATGCCCTCCGCCGTCTCGATGGCGAGCAGCGACTCGCGGACCACCGCCTCGTACAGGGCGGCCTGTTCGCGGGTGAGGGGGACGGGGTGGTCGGTCTCGGTCTTGGGCGGGAGTTCGGGGACGATGCCCGGGTCGGACTTCTTGCGGCGGAGGAGGAAGGGGCGGACCAGGCGGGCGAGGCGGGTCACGGCCTCGCCGTCCTCGCCGTTCTCCACGGCGCGGGCGTGGCGGGCGCGGAAGGACTTCAGCGGGCCCAGGAGCCCTGGGGTCGTCCAGTCGAGGAGGGCCCAGAGCTCGGAGAGGTTGTTCTCGACCGGGGTGCCGGTGAGGGCCACGCGCGCGGGCGTCGGGATCGTGCGCAGGGCCTTCGCCGTCGCCGAGTAGGGGTTCTTGACGTGCTGGGCCTCGTCGGCGACGACCATGCCCCACTCCTGCTGGGCCAGGTGTGGGGCCGTCGAGCGCATGGTGCCGTAGGTGGTGAGGACGAAGCCGTCGGCGAGGTCGTCCAGGGTGCGGTCGGGGCCGTGGAAGCGGCGGACGGGCACGCCGGGGGCGAAGCGGGTGATCTCGCGCTGCCAGTTGCCCAGCAGGGAGGCGGGGCAGACGACCAGCGTGGGTTCGGGGCGGGCCCGGCGCAGGTGGAGGGCGATGACCGTGATCGTCTTGCCGAGGCCCATGTCGTCGGCGAGGCAACCGCCGAGACCTAGGGAGGTCATGAGGTCCAGCCAGGCCAGGCCCCGGAGTTGGTAGTCGCGGAGGGTGGCCGCGAGGCCGTCTGGCGGTTCCGCCGTGCCGATCCCCGCTGTCAGACGGTCCCGGAGGGCCGCGAGCGCGCCCACCGGCACCGCCTCCACCGTCTCGCCGTCGATCTCGGCGGTGCCGGAGAGGGCCGCGGACAGGGCGTCCACCGGGTCGAGCAGGCCCAGTTCGCGTTTGCGGGCCTTGCGGACGAGGGCAGGGTCGACGAGGACCCACTGGTCGCGCAGGCGCACGATCGGGCGGTGGGCCTCGGCGAGGGTGTCCATCTCGGCCTCGGTGAGCGGGTCGCCGCCGAGGGCCAACTGCCAGCGGAACCGCAGCAGTTCCTCGCTCTCGAAGAAGCCGGTGCCGTCCGTGGCGGAGCCGGGCGCGGTGCTCACCTCGGCGCGGGCGCTCAGATCGTGGGCCAGGTCCCGGGGCCAGTGCACGGCGACGCCTGCCGCGCCCAGCCGGGTCGCGGCGACGCCGAGCAGGTCGGACAGCTCGTCCTCGGAGAGGGCGAGGACGTCGGGGACGTCCTGCTCGGAGAGCCGGTCCAGGGGCGGCCAGACGCGGGCCGCACGCCGTACGGCGAGGGCGGCGTCCACCCGCGCGCGGGGCCCGAACGCCGCGTCCGCGTCACCCGCCCACAGCGCGGCGGCGTCGACGACGAGGGTGGGGTCGGCGAGGCTGTGCACCTGGACGACGGCCGCGCCCGCCCGCGAGGCCCCTTCGCTGTCGTCGAAGAGGTTGTGCGCCGCCAGGTCGAGGCGCAGGGAGATACGGACGCCCGCGTCCATGCCGGCGGCGACCTCGGCGGCCCAGTCGCGGGCGTGCGGCAGTCGCTGGCCGGTGTGCGCGGCGAACGGTTTCCCGGAGACGTACGGCGCCGCCGGGCCGCGTGGCAGCGTGTCGGCGACCGCGTCCAGGAAGGACCGCATCAGCGGCTCCGGCTCGGGCAGCCGCAGCGGTCCCCCGCCGGGCAGCGGGACCGCGTGGCCTTCGTACGGCAGTGCCGCGGCGACGGCCCTGAGGTGCGCGATGTCGTCCGGGTCGAGCGGTCCCGCCCGCCACGCGTCGTACCCCTCGGCGGTCAGTCCCGGCAGCAGCCGCCCCCGGGCGATCAGTCGCAGCGCGTGCAGTGCGGCCGCGCCCCAGCAGGCCGTGGCGGGGTGGGCGGCGGGGTCGCGCCCTGCGCGGGTGAGCAGGGGGAGGGCTTCGCCGACCGGCAGGCACAGGGCGGGGACGGTGCCTCTGCGGGCTCCGGAGCCGTGCTGCCGTACGACCGTGAGGTCCTCGGTGTCTCCCGGCGGCGGCTCGCCGCCCGCCGGGTCCCAGAACGCGAACCGGCTGTGGCGGGGCAGCGGAGCCGGGAGGAAGACGGCGGCGAGCCGGACGGGGACGGCCGTCCGTGCGGGGAGGGCCGGGGCGGCCTCGGGTACAGCCATGTCCCGCATACGTCCGGTCACCTCCCGCTCTTCGGTCGGATGAGCCGTTTCCTGTGCGGCTCCGATCAGCTGTCTCCGACTCTACGGGCGGGGTCTGACAATCGGCCCCGGCGACCGCGCGCGAGCCCGCGCGGACCGGGATTCTTCCTGGTCAAGGCACGGTTCGTGACACCACGTACACCATCGGATGGTCCGGGTTGGACCGGTTCACGACGATGTCGTGGGTGGGCTGGGGGTTCTTCCGGTCCTTGACGAGCCCGTACCACGGGCCGGTGCCGGTGAAGTTCCAGCCGACGATCCGCCGGTCTCGGGTGCCGATGGCGATCTCGCCCTCGTCCAGGTCGCCGGTGCTGACGCCGATCTGGTTGAGGAAGCTCTCCAGGCCCTCGTTGCTCGTATAGAACTGCACGTAGAGGCGGCTGGTCTTCCAGTTGTTCGTCTCGTAGTACGCGACGTGCTTGGAGTACGGCGGGATCGGCACCTGGTAGAGGCGCTGCTGGACCCGGGAGGGCCAGTGGGCGGTGAGGCCGGTCGCCGAGTACTTCTCCTCCTTGTCCTTGCCGCTGTCGCGGCTCTGGTTGGCGGAGATCACCAGGTAGCCGGCGGGTACGCCGATGAGCAGCACGATGATCGACAGGGTGATCGCCCGGCGGCGGTTCCTGTGGCGGCGGTTCTCGGCGGGCCGCTCCGGCTCCTCCGGGGAGGATCCCTGGCGCGGCACCGAGGCGGTCACGCGGAGTCCTGGGTGGTGCGGCGGGCCTCCACGTACCGCGCGTAACGCTCGTACCGCTCCACCCGGCGCCGGTTGGCGCGGCGGAAGCGGCGAGCGACGAGTCTGGCGAGGTCGGCGGCGCCCACCATGCCGGCCTCGGGTCCGAGCTGGGCGCGCGCGATCCGGGCCTCCGGGCGGTAGCCGCGGCCGGTGAGGTGGCGGCGGAAGGCGTCCCGGGCGGGACCGATCAGCAGGTCGTCGGCGGCCGAGACACCGCCGCCGATGACGAAGCAGGACGGGTCGAGGGCGGCGGCCAGGTTGGCGATGCCGACGCCGAGCCACTGGCCGATGTCCTGGAGCAGCTCGATGCACATGGCGTCGCCCTCACGGGCCAGCTCGGTGATCATCGGTCCGGTGATGTCGGCGATGTTGCCCTTGACGTGCTCGATGATCCCGTACGCCACCGGGGAGTCGGCCGCCGCGAGTTCGCGGGCCTCCCTGACCAGGGCGTTCCCTGAGCTGTACTGCTCCCAGCAGCCGCGGTTGCCGCACGGGCAGCGGTGGCCGCCGGGTACGACCTGCATATGGCCGAACTCGCCCGCGACGCCGAACTTTCCGCGCTTGACCTGGCCGTCCTCCAGGATCGCGCCGCCGATGCCGGTGCCCAGCGTGATCATGACCAGGTGGTCCTCGTCGCGGCCGGCGCCGAAGCGCCACTCGGCCCAGGCGGCGGCGTTGGCGTCGTTGTCGACCAGGACCGGCACGGCGAGCCGGCCGGCGAGGCGGTCGCGCAGCGGCTCGTTGCGCCAGGACAGGTGGGGGGCGAACAGGACGCGGTTGCGCTCCGCGTCCACCCAGCCGGCGGCGCCGATGCCGACGGCGTGCACGTCGTGCCGGTCGGAGAGGTCCAGGACCAGTTCCGTGATGGTGTCCTCGACGACCTGGGGGCTCTTCGACTTGTCCGGGGTCTCCGTGCGGAGCTTCTCCAGGATGTTGCCGTCGGCGTCCACGACACCCGCCATCACCTTCGTGCCGCCGATGTCGATGCCGACGGTGGGGACGCGGGGGGCCGTCAGATGGGAGCGGCGCTCGCGCGTTCCCACGGTCCGCAGGACGGTGGCCCGCGCGGAGCCGCGGTGGGTGAAGTCGCGGTAAGTGCTCATCGAGCCGATTCTGCCTTAACGCTCCGCTGGGTGCGGCGTGGGGGCAGGGGGTGCCATGGGTTGTTTTTCGAGTGCGGGTGAGTGGGGGCTGGTCGCGCAGTTCCCCGCGCCCCTTTGCGGCGGCTGCGCCGCCTTCCCAGGGGCCCTGCGGGCCGGAAAGGCATTCCTTACGCCCTCACCAACAATTGGAAGTCGAACGAATAGCGGGATGCCCGGTAGATGTGGGTGCCGTATTCCACCGCTCGGCCCGTGTCGTCGAAGGTCGTGCGCTGCATGGTCAGGAGGGGGGCGCCCTCGGGCTCGGTCAGGCGGTCGGCCTCGTCCGGGGTGGCCGCCTTCGCGCCGATGGTCTGGCGGGCGCTGTGGAGGGTGATGCCCGCGGCGCGCATGAGGCGGTAGAGGCCGGTGGCTTCGAGTTGGGGTGAGTCGAGGTCGAGGAGGTCGGTGGGGAGGTAGTTGCAGAGGTAGGCCATGGGTTCGCCGTGGGCCAGACGGAGTCGCTCGATACGGTGGACTTCGCCGCCCTCCGCGACGGCCAGGGCGGCGGCGACCTCGGCGGAGGCGGTGACGGTGGTGTTCAGCAGGACCCGGGTGGCCGGGCGCTGGCCGGCGGCCTCCAGGTCGTCGTAGAGACTGCTGAGTTCCAGGGGGCGTTTGACCTGGCTGTGGACGACCTGGGTGCCCACGCCGCGGCGGCGTACGAGCAGGCCCTTGTCGACCAGGGACTGGATGGCCTGGCGGACGGTCGGGCGGGACAGGCCGAGGCGTGCGGCCAGCTCGATCTCGTTGCCCAGCAGGCTGCCCGGGGTCAGCTCGCCGTGCTCGATCGCGGCCTCCAGCTGCTGGGACAGCTGGAAGTAGAGCGGGACCGGGCTGCTGCGGTCGACGCTGAGCTGGAGCGACACGGTCGGAGCCACTTCTGGTTTCACCACGGGCCGAGCGTAGCCCCGGTGCCTGTTGACGGGAAGTTGCGTAGTTCGGTTGTCCGGACAAAGCATTGACACAGCGGCAGGTGCGACCCCACTTTGTTTCTCATGCGCATCGGACTCATCGGGGCGGGTCGCATCGGGACGTTTCACGCGACCACGCTCAGCCGCCACCGTGATGTCGGCTCTCTGATCATCACGGACGTCGATCCTGCTCGGGCCCATGACCTCGCGGATCGCCTCGGCGAGACGGTGGCGCCGGGCGTGGACGAGATCTTCACCTGGGGTGTGGACGCCGTGGTCATAACGGCCGCGACCTCGGCCCACGGCGAACTGATCGGTCGGGCAGCACGCTCGGGTCTCCCCGTGTTCTGCGAGAAACCCATCGCCGTGGACCTGCCGAACACGTTAAGCGCGCTGACCGAGGTCGACGCGGCCGGGACAGTGCTGCAGATGGGCTTCCAGCGGCGCTTCGACTCCGGCTATGTCACCGCGCGGGAGGCCGTACGCGCGGGCCGGCTCGGCCGCCTGCACACCGTACGGGCGCTCACGGCCGATCAGACGCCGCCGCCCGCGGAGTACCTGCCGGTGTCCGGCGGGATCTACCGGGACTGTCTGATCCACGACTTCGACATCGTGCGGTGGGTGACGGGGCGCGAGGTCGCCACGGTGTACGCCACCGGGTCGGACGCCGGGCACCCGATGTTCCGGGAGGCGCACGACCTCGACACGGCGGCCGCCGTGCTCACGCTGGAGGACGGCACGCTCGTCACGGCGACGGCGGCGCGGGTGAACGGGGCCGGGTACGACGTGCGGCTGGAGCTGGCCGGGGAGCTGGACACGGTGGTGGTCGGGCTGGACGACCGTACGCCGGTCGCGTCCACGGAGCCGAAGGGGCCACCGCCCGCGGACAGGCCGTGGACCGGCTTCCTGGAGCGCTTCGCCGCCGCCTACGAGGCCGAGATCGCCGCGTTCGTCGAGGTGGTGCGCGGAGAGCGGGCGAACCCGTGCGACGGCCGTGAGGCGCTTCAGGCCCTTCGGGTCGCCGAGGCGTGCGAGCTGTCCCGGCTGGAGCACCGGCCGGTGCTCCTGGGCGAGATTCCGGGCGGCCGGGAGTAGCCCCGGCCCCGGTCCGTAGGCTCGCCCGCCCCCGTCCGCAGGCTCGTCCGCCCCGGTCCGGATGGTTTGCGTGGTGCCGCGGATGCGGATGCGGATGCGGATGCGTCGCGGCCTGTCGCGCAGTTCCCCGCGCCCCTGAAGACCGGGGGCGCGCCCCCGGCCCCAGGCCGAGGTGTCCGAGCACCGCACCGCACCGGGGCGTCCTCGGGCACCGCCAGCCCCTGCGGGGGCGGCTTCATTCGACCCCGGCACAGCGCCCCCAGTACCGTCGAAGGAGCTTCAGGCCGATCAGGTGTCTCGCCCCGGCCGGGCAGAACTCGGCCTCTCCGGCGTTCGAGGACCAGCCCGGGGGGCGAATCGCCGCCCACTCGACCGTAGAGGGCGCACACACGCTTCTTCGGGGGTCCGGGGGTGCCCTCCGGGGATGGAACGGGTAGGGGCGGCGGGGGCGAGAGGACACTCTCACCAGCGCAGAGGCAGGCTCCGTACTCCCCGTATCAGCATTCCCGGCAGCCAGTCACCCGGTGGGCCGTCGAGGGTCAGGTCGGGGCAGCGCTCCAGGAGGGCACGGAGGGCCACGCGGGCCTCCAGGCGGGCGAGGGGCGCGCCGAGGCAGTAGTGGATGCCGTGGCCGAAGGCGAGGTGACCGCGGGTGTCCCGGTGGAGGTCGAAGCGGTCGGGGGCGGGATAGCGGGTGCCGTCGCGGTCGGCGGCGGCCAGGCCGATCATCACCGAGTCGCCCGCCGCGATGGCCGTGCCGCCTATGTCGAGCGGCTCGGCGGCAAAGCGGAACGTCGCGTTCTCCACCGGGCCCTCGTGACGCAGGGTCTCCTCCACGACCGCGTCGACGAGGCTCATGTCGGCCCGCACCTCGGCGAGTTGCCCCGGATGGGTGAGGAGCGCGTGGACGGCGCCGGTGATGAGGTTGACCGTGGTCTCGTGGCCGGCGATGAGGAGGATGAACGCCATGCCGCGCAGTTCCTCGGGCGACAGGCGGTCGCCGCCCTCGTCCGTCGTCCGGATCAGGGCGCTCAGGAGGTCGTCGGCGGGCGGGGAGCACCGCTTGTCCTCGATCAACTCGCGCAGATAGGCGGCGAGCTGGACGAAGGCCTCGTACTCGCTCTCGCCGCTGGTCGGCGCCACCGCCTCAGTGGACAGCTTGCGGAAGGCCACCCGGTCGAACTCGGGCACACCGAGCAGCTCGCAGATGACGGTGAGCGGCAGCGGGTGGGCGAACGACTCCACCAGATCGGCGCGGCCCTGCGGCACCATCGCTTCCAGCAGCGAGTCGGTGATCTCCTGGACCCTCGGCCGCAGCCGCTCGACCCGGCGTCCGGTGAACTCCCGGGCGATCAGCCCGCGCAGCCGGGTGTGCTGGGGCGGGTCGGCGACCAGCAGGTACTTGCCGATCAGCTCCTCGTCGAGGAACGTCACCCCGACCTTCGAGCCGTCCTTCGACAGCCGGGGGTCGGCGAGCGCCGCCCGTGCCTCCTCGTACCCGACGACGAGCCAGACCTCGTGGTGTGCGTCGTGCTTCGGCAGCCGGACCCGGTGCACGGGGCCGCGCTCTCGCAGCTCGGCGTAGACGGGATGCGGGTTCTCGGTGAACCCCGGCCCGTACTCCCCCAGATCGATCACCTGTGTGTGTCCCATGAGTCTCCCCCTCGCCCGTACAACGCCCGGGTCCACCCAGGAGTGCCCGCTCCCGCACCCCGGCCTCCCGCCCCCGGCGGTACGTGTCCCCCTGGCGCCCCGTCGTCCTGGCGCCCCGCCGTCCTAGCGCCCGCCGTCCTCCAACAGCCCCGCGTCGTAGGTCAACAGGGCGATCTGCACCCGGTTGTTGAGGTCGAGTTTGGCGAGGATGCGGGAGACGTGCGTCTTGACGGTGGCGACGCTCATGAAGAGTTCGGCGGCGATCTCGGCGTTGGAGAAGCCGCGTCCGACGGCGACGGCGACCTCGCGTTCGCGGTCGTTGAGGGTGGCGACGCGGGAGCGCGCGGTGGCGCCGCGGGTGTCGGGGGCGCTGCCGGCGGCGTGTGCCATGAGCCGGCGGGTGACCGCGGGTGAGAGCACGGGGTCACCGGCCGCGACCCGCCGCACCGCCTCGACGATGT
Source organism: Streptomyces europaeiscabiei (assembly GCF_036346855.1). NCBI lineage: Bacteria > Bacillati > Actinomycetota > Actinomycetes > Kitasatosporales > Streptomycetaceae > Streptomyces > Streptomyces europaeiscabiei. Next base: position 8,442,822 of record NZ_CP107841.1, on the reverse strand, counting down.
CGGCGGGCGGGGTGTCCTTGAGGACGAAACCGGCGGCGCCCGCGCGCAGGGCGCGCAGGACCTGGTCGTCGGCGTGGAAGGTGGTGAGGACGACGACCTGGGGCGCGTCCGCGCGGGTGCGGAGCCGCTCGGTGGCGGAGAGGCCGTCGACGGTCGGCATCCGGATGTCCATGAGGACGACATCGGGGTGCGTACGGTCGACGAGGGCGTCCACCTCGTCGCCGTCGGCGCCCTCGCCCACGATCTCGATGTCGTCGGCGCCGCCCAGCATGAAGGAGAGGCCGGCGCGCACGAGAGGGTCGTCGTCGACGAGGAGCAGTCGGATCGCGGTCATCGGCCCACCGTTCGGATGTCGGTCATGGAGCACTACCGTAATGACGCCGCGCCCGGACCGCCGCGTTGTCCTGGGCCGACCCGTTAGTGTCGGTCGGTACGCCATTCAACTGACGGAGGTTTTGGGTGCGTTACCGACTCCTGGGCCGGACCGGGCTCCGCGTCTCCGAGCTGTTCCTCGGCGCCATGACGTTCGGGGAGCAGGGTGGAGTGGGGGCGCCCCCGGAGGAGTGCGCGCGGATCCTCGACGTGTACGCGGAGGCCGGCGGCAATGTGATCGACACGGCGGTCAACTACCGGGGCGGGGAGAGCGAGCGGATCGTCGGCGAACTCCTCAAGGGGCGGCGCGACCGGTTCGTGCTGTCCACCAAGTACACCGTCTCCCGCGACGGCAGCGACCCCAACGCCGCGGGCAACCACCGCAAGAACCTCGCGCTGTCCCTGGAGACGAGCCTGCGGCGCCTGGGCACCGACTACATCGACATCTACTGGGTGCACATCTGGGACCGGAACACCCCGGTCGAGGAGACGATGCGCGCCCTCGACGACGCCGTACGGTCCGGGAAGGTGCTGTACGTCGGCATCTCGGACGCCCCCGCCTGGGTGGTCTCGCGCGCCAACACCCTGGCCGAATGGCGGGGTTGGTCGGCGCTGTCGGCGCTCCAGGTGCCGTACAGCCTGCTCAACCGGGACATCGAGCGTGAGCTGCTGCCGATGGCGGAGGCGTTCGGCATGTCGGTGGCGGCCTGGAGTCCCCTGCAGAACGGCGTCCTGTCCGGCAAGTACACCCGCCCGGGCGGGGTGACGCCGGGCACCGCGACCCGACTGTCCGCCGAGTCGATCGGGGACCGTGAGCGGGCGGTCGCGGAGGCCGTGCAGAGCGCCGCGGACGAACTCGGCGCCACCCCGGCCCAGATCGCGATCGCCTGGACCATGGCCCACTCCCCCGCCGTGCACCCCATCCTCGGCGCCCGCCGCGTCGAGCAGCTCATGGACAATCTCGGTGCCGCCCGGCTCGTCCTCCCCGAGGAGGTACTGGCCCGGCTGGAGGAGACCACCGCCTTCCGCCTCGGCTTCCCCGGCGATTTCATCGACGAGGCGTCGGCGTGGGTGTACGGGTCCGCGGGGCAGCGCGTGGTGCCGCGTACGGCCTGACCGGACCGTGTAAGGGCCCCTCGGCCGGCCTGTGTCCGCGGAGTGCGGCGTGGTCGGTACCGGCCGGACGCCCCTCAGCCGCGCAGGCGTACCCCGTACCGGGTGCGCAGGCGGCGTACCTCCCACCACGCGACGGCGGTCACCGAGGCCGGGCCGCCGACGAGGGCGGCGAGCTGGACCAGGGGCGGGCCCGGCGGCAGCCCGCCGAAGGCCAGGTTGATGGCGGAGAACTCCCACACCAGTCCGCCGGTGAGCAGCGCGGGGAGCGCCGGGTGCACGTCGACGGTGTTGAAGGCGCTGCGCACGGCGGGCCCGGAGGCGAAGGCGATGAAGAGCAGTACCCAGAGCAGCGGCACGAGGAGGGCGAACGGCGCCCAGACGTTCATGTCCTTCCCCGGGTAGGTGCGTGTGTAGTAGATCGCCCCGCCGAGGAGCGGCACGGCGGTGAAGGCGCCGACGTACCACAGGGCCGATTTCCCGGCGGTGCGCAGCGGGGCGCGCATGGCCCGTCGCGTGGCCGGCGACGACCAGCGGAAGAGGGCCGCGACGACCACGGGCGCGCTGAGGAGCAGCAGCCAGGGGGTGATGAACAGCCGCATCGTGAACTGCTGTTGGGCCTGGTCCACGTCCTCGGGCTTGCCGTACGCCGCAAGGATCACCAGGGACATCACGGTGGCCGTCCAGGCCCGTCTGCGCTGCAGCCGCGTCACGTCGTCGTCCAGCAAACGGTGACGGGCGCGGGAGGGGAAGATCCGCCGGGCCGGGCGGCGGGCCGAGCGGGCCAGCGGGTAGCCCACCAGCAGACCGAACACCATCGGCCAGGCGCACATCACGGCCATCGCCCAGAGGCAGCCGTGCAACCGCAGCCCACTCAGGAACTCCCTCAGTGGCGGCCATTCGTCCTCCCGCAACCGCCGCACGAGCGTGGGCGGCGGCTGTGGGGCACAGGGATGAGTCCCATACGGATATGGGGAACCTGGGCCGTACGGCGGGCCCGGCTGGGGCGGGCCATACGGACCCTGGGGTGGTGGTGGAGGCGGGGGGTACGGCCCTCCGTTCGGCTGCCAGGGCGGCTGATACTGGTTCTGTCCCCCGAAACTCACTCTGCTGTCCCTCCCGAGACCCACCAGGTGTTCTGTGCCGAACGGTTCGCACGGCTCGTACGCGTCGCACGACTCGTACACGTCGCGCCTACGCGTTGTGCGAGTCGTACGGGTCGTGCGAGTCAACTCGCAATCATGGAGAACGAGATGGCGTCGCGCACACCGATGCCCGTGTTCGGCCCAGGAACGCGGCCGGTGCCCGGCCGCCGGTCGAAGCCCGTGGTCAGACCCAGGGCAGCCAGGCCCGCACCGCGAACCCGCCGTCCCGCTCGGGTCCGTGGTCGAGGCGGCCCCCGGCCAGTGTGGCGCGTTCGGTGAGGCCGATGAGGCCCTGACCGGAGCCGGGGACGGGCGGGACCTCCCCAGGAGGCGCCGGGTTGCGCACGGAGACGGTGAGTCCGTCGCCGGGGGCGCCCGCGACGGTGACGGTGACCTCGGCGCCGGGGGCGTGCTTTCGGGCGTTGGTCAGGCACTCCTGGGCGATGCGGTAGGCGGTACGGCCGACGGCGGCGGGGACGGCGGCACGGTCGGTGACGTGCTGGTCGAGGGCGACCTTCATGCCGGCCTCGCGGCACTCGGAGACGAGCGTGTCGAGCGCGGCGAGGGTCGGCTGGGGGCGCCCCGCGTCGTCGGGCTCGCCCGCGCGCAGCACCCCGATGATCTCCCGTAGATCCTGCAGGGCCTCGTGGGCGCTCTCCCGGATGACGCCCGCCGCACGGACGATCTCGGCGCGGGGTGCGTCGGGCCGGAACTCCAGCGCGCCCGCGTGCACGCTCAGCAGGGTCAGGCGGTGCGCCAGGACGTCGTGCATCTCGCGCGCGATGGCCTCGCGGGCGAGGCGTTGCGCCTGCTCGGCCCGGAGCGCCGCCTCCGTCTCGGCGCGCCGGGCGCGGTCCCGGAAGCTCAGCATGAGCTGCCGCTTGGAGCGCACGAACATGCCCCAGCCGACGATGGCGGCGGTGAGCAGCACGGTGAGGATGACCGACCAGGGGTAGGTGACGTCCGGGTCGGGGCGCAGCCAGAAGAACAGCGGGTTGAGGGCGAGGGACACGCCGCCGATCCATGCCACGTACCGGAAGGGCCGGTGCACGGTGAGGGTGAAGAGGGCGACCAGGCCGGCGCCGCCCGCGGTGTTGGAGACGAAGCAGACCGGGACCATCGCCACGGCGAGACCGACGGGCCAGCGCCGGCGCAGCCAGACGGCGGCGCAGGCGAGCGCGCCCAGCACCTGGTCGAGGACGGCGAAGGCCTGCGGCAGGTCGGGCTCGTTCCTGACCGTGTCCGCACCCAGGAGACCGATGAGCACGGCCAGCAGGAAGCAGGTGAAGTCGACGACCCAGTCGCGCGCGGTCCGCTTGGGCCGCCTTCCGGGGCGGTCGGAGTCGTGGCCGGGACCCCGGCCGGGGTCGGGGTCGAGCAGGGCCGACGGCAACAGCCAGCTCCGCCTCGGGAAGGTCGGGGGCTCCTGCGCCGGCTTGTCACCACTCACGGTCGACAAATCTACGCAGAGACGGCCGCCGCCACCTCCCCTCCGCCGGTGATCGCGACCAAAGTCGTGGGCTCGTCGACTTTCGGCGACCCGCCGCGCCGCGGATCGGTACTCCCGTCGGACAGGCCCCGCCCCGCGGCCGATGAATGTGGGCGGACCGCGGGGCGAGGATCCTGGACATGAAGCAGTTGTTGGAGTTTCTCGGCGTCCTCGCCCTGCTGCAGGGCGCCGGCGGTCTCGTGTACGAACTCACCGGCAAGCTGGGGTGGGGGGTGACACAGCGGTGGAGCACCCTGGACGGCTACGAGATCTATGTGAGCATCGCGCTGATCGTCCTGGCGCTCGCCCTGTTCGCGGCGGCCGAGAGCCGGAAGTCCGGCTGATACCGGAGAGCCGGAAGCCCGGGTGACGTGGTGACAGCGGCGACCGTCCGGTGAGCGGCGGCCCGCCCGGCCGTCTGCCCGGTGGGGGATGAACAGACGGCCGGGACGGATGACGCCGGACCCGACGGGGTCCGGGGCTGGGGCTGGGGCTCAGCAGTCGTGGTCGGCCAGGTCGAAGGACGCGTAGGGGGCGGCGGTGCCGCCGACGGCGGTCGTGGCGGCGCCCCCCAGGGCGGCGGCGACGGTGCCGCCGGCCCGGGGGGCGGACAGGAGGGCGGCTGCCGCTCCGATGTGTGTTGCTCGTGAGCGTGTTGCTCGTGAGCGTGTTGCTCGTGGGGGGAATCGCATGGCCACATGATGACGCGCGTAGACAGTGACATGTCAATGACAAGTTCCATGATTCTTCGGGCGCGTCCGATAAGTCCTCAGGGAGTCGACCTGAGTTCACGAGGGCACCCACGATCTTCACACCGTCGACCGCGGGCGGCCCGTCGCAGGTCAGGCGTTCTCCGGGAGTTCGTATGTGCCGTACTCGGGGCGACCCACACGCTCGTAGGACTGGATCGAGACGCCGGTGCTCGTGATGCTGCCCCCGGCATGGCGGAACGCTGTCGGGAGAGCACCCTCGGCGAAGAGGCGGCGGCCCGCGCCGAGGACGACCGGGAACGTCAGCAGGTGCAGGGTGTCGACCAGGTCGAGGGCGAGCAACGACCTCGCGAGGTCTCCGCTGCCGTGGACCTGTACCTCGCCGTCGGTGCGCTCCTTGAGGGCGGTGACCTCCTTGGCGAGGTCGCCCGAGAGCACGGTCGTGCCCTTCCATTCGGGGTTGGTGACGGTGTTCGAAACGACGTACTTGGGCAGGGAGTTGAGCTTCCCCGCGACAGGGTCCGCCGGGTCGGTGACCTTCGGCCAGTGGGCGGCGAAGATCTCGTACGTCCTGCGGCCCAGCAGGAAGGCGCCGACGCGGCCGAAGACTCCGTCGATGAACCGTCCGAAGTCCTCGTCCCCGTACGGGACACTCCAGCCGCCCTGTTCGAAGCCGTCGCGGCGGTCCTCGTTGGGGCCGCCGGGGGCCTGGTGGACGCCGTCGAGGGTGACGAAGGAGGTGAGGGAGAGCTTGCCCATGGTGGGTGCCTGCTTTCGATGCGCGGGGGCGGAGGGCCGTTGTCCGGCCGAGCGTCCGTTGTCCGGTGGGTCCGTTGTCCGGTGGGTCCGTGTCCGTGAGCTCTTTTGTCATCAGGGCAGACCCCGGTAGTGCCCGCAACTCATCGGTGGGCCGAGGATCCGATGCCGCGGAACACCCGGGCGGGACCTCGACGTCCGTTCCCCGCCAGCGGTCGGGCGGGGTCGGGAGTGGGATGGGGGCATGACTGAAGCGAACGGAAATCTGAACGACGGCGGCCCGTCGAACGACGGCGCCCTCTCGCGGGGCGGCCGGCCCCTCGACGGCAAGGTCGCACTCGTGACCGGCGGCAGCCGTGGCATCGGTGCCGCCACGGCGGTGCGGCTGGCCCGGGACGGCGCGGACGTGGCGGTCACGTACATACGCGGCAAGGAGGGGGCCGAGGAGGTCGTACGGGCCGTGGAGGCGCTCGGGCGGCGGGGAGTGGCCCTGCGCGCGGACTCCGGGGACCCCGAGGAGGCGGCGGGCGCGGTGCGCCTGGCGGCCGAGGCGCTGGGCGGGCGGCTGGACGTGCTCGTGAACAACGTCGGCGTCGGGGTGCTGGGGCCACTGGAGAGCCTGCCGCTCGCCGAGGTGGACCGGGTGCTCGCCGTGAACGTGCGGGGGGTCTTCCTGGCGTCCCAGGCCGCCGCGGCCCGGATGGGGCGCGGCGGTCGGATCATCACCGTGGGGACGTGTATGACGCAGCGGGTGCCCGGTCCCGGCGGGACGCTCTACGCGATGAGCAAGTCGGCGCTGGTCGGGTTGACGAAGGCGCTGGCCAGGGAGCTGGGTGGGCGGGGGATCACCGCGAACGTCGTGCATCCGGGGCCGACGGACACGGACATGAATCCGGCGGGCGGGCCGTATGCGGCGGGGCAGGCGGGGATGACCGCGCTGGGGAGGTTCGGGACGGCTGCGGAAGTGGCGTCGATGGTGGTGTATCTGGCGGGGGCGGAGTATGTGACCGGGGCGGAGTTCTCGGTGGACGGGGGGCATGCGGCGTGAGGGGATCGCCCCGCCGCCCCTAACCGCCCCGCCCCGCCCCGTCCTGTCCTGTCCCCCAGGAGCGCTGCCCTTCGACCCCGGACTGCGTCTGGGGGCTTGCCGCCCCCTCACCCCCGCCGGGGGTGAGGGGGCGGCCCGCATACCTGCCTACCTGCCTACCTGCCTACGTGCCGGAGCGTCGTGGCTTGTCGCGCAGTTCCCCGCGCCCCTGCGTGCGAGGGGGTACGCCCCTTGATCTTCCTAGCCGCCCAGTTCCTGGTGGCGGGCCGCCAGGCGGGTCTTGCCCTCTTGCGTCAGTGAGCCGAAAAGGCGCAGGCGGGAGATGCCGCCGTCAGGGTAGATGTCGACGCGGGCATGGGTGGCCACGACCGGGGCGTCGAGGACGAAGCGGTGGGTGGTGTCGGGCTGGAGGCGGGTGCGGGGGAGGATCTCGGTCCAGTCGCCGCCGTCTTCGCCGTCCTTCACCGAGACCGTGGCCCAGCCGGCCGCGTTGCCCTTGAGGTACGCCGTGTCGATCTCCAGGGCACGGATCTCGGACTGGGCGGCCAGGCGGTAGCGGATCCAGTCGTTGCCCTGGTCGCGGCGGCGGCGGGTCTCCCAGCACTCGTGCATCACCCGGGCGCGGCCGGGCTGGATGGTGTTGGTGGCTGGTGAGTAGAAGAGGTTGGAGGCGTCCTCGGCCCGGCCGCCGTTCTCCAGGGCGACCACGTCGAAGGTGCCGAGGGCCGCCAGCCAGACCGGGTCCGGCACGACCTCGCCGTACACGCGGAGGCGGGCGATGCCTCCGTCGGGGTGCTGGTTCAGGCGGAGGTGGGTGAAGCGCTGCTCGACGGATACCTGGAAGCCGTTCGCCGCGTGGCCGCCGACCGGGGTGCGCGGGACGAGAGTCGTCCACTTCACGTCGTCGGCGAGCAGTTCCTCCGGCGACGGGGAACCGGACACGGACGCACCCTCGACGGAGACCGCCTGCGGGTAGTTGCCGCGGAAGTGGGCCGTGTCGACGACGATCCCTCGGATCACGCCGGGCGCGCCGAGGCGGATCAGGGCCCAGTCGTGGTCGTCGGCCGTCGGCCAGGGGTGGTCGGCCGAGGCGCCCCGGCGGCGCCGCGTCTCCCAGCCGTCCATGATCTTGCCCTTGTGCCCGAAGTGCTCGGGGTCGAACTCGGCGCGTTCGGGCACCAGCAGGTTATCGCGCTGGGCGAAGAACTCGTCGTTGGCGGCGACCACACCGGCACCGAGCCTGCGGTCGGCGAGGTCCGCGTACCGGGTGAAGGGGAAGTCGGCGGTGCGGTAGTCCGCGTACGGGTCACCGCCGCCGTACGGGCTCGCGTCGCCGGTGAAGCTCGCCAACGGGGAGTGCTGCTGCGCCGTCACGATGATCAGGTCTGCCTTTCGGTTGTCGGCCGCTGCGGGTGCGGAGGGTGAATCAGTGGGTGCGGGTGAGGAGTTGTCCCTTCGGGGTGGTGAACTCGCCGTCCGCGACGATGCGTTCGCCGCGCAGCCAGGTGGACCTGACCACGCCGTACAGGGTTCTGCCGGCGTACGCGGTGACGCGGTTGCGGTGGTGGAGTGCGGCCGGGTCGACGGTGAAGGTCTCGTCCGGGGCGAGGACGGCGAAGTCGGCGTCGCGGCCCGCCTCGATGGCGCCCTTGCGGTCGTCCAGGCCGACCAGTTCGGCCGTGCGTGACGACATCCAGCGGACCACGTCCTCCAGGCCGTGGCCGCGCCTGCGGGCCTCCGTCCAGACCGCCGCGAGGCTCAACTGCAGGCCGGAGATGCCGCCCCAGGCGGTGGCGAAGTCGTCGGTCTTCAGGTCGGCCGTCGACGGGGAGTGGTCGGTGACCACGCAGTCGATCGTGCCGTCAGCGAGGGCCTGCCAGAGGAGGTCCTGATTGGCGGACTCCCGGATGGGCGGGCAGCACTTGAACTCGCTCGCCCCGTCCGGGACTTCCTCGGCGGTGAGGGTGAGGTAGTGCGGGCACGTCTCGACGGTGATGCGTACGCCGTCCCGCTTGGCCTCGGCGATCAGCGGGAGCGCGTCACTGGAGGAGAGGTGGAGGACGTGGACACGCGCGTCGAGCCGCCGGGCCTCGGCGATGAGGGTCGCGATGGCGGTGTCCTCGGCGTCGCGCGGGCGGGATGCGAGGAAGTCGGCGTACCTGGGGCCGCCCTGCTGCGGGGCCGCGTCGAGGTGGTGCGGGTCCTCGGCGTGGACGATGAGGAGTCCGCCGAAGCCGGCGATCTCGGCCAGGGACCGGGCGAGCCCGTCCTGGTCGAGGTGCGGGAACTCGTCCACGCCCGACGGCGACAGGAACGCCTTGAAGCCGAACACCCCGGCGTCGTGCAGGGGACGCAGATCCTTGACGTTGGCGGGCAGAGCGCCACCCCAGAAGCCGACGTCGATGTGGGCCTTGTCGGCGGCGACCTCGCGTTTCGTGCGGAGGTGGTCGACCGTCGTGGTCGGCGGGAGGGAGTTGAGCGGCATGTCGACGAGGGTGGTGATGCCGCCGGCCGCCGCGGCGCGTGTGGCGGTCCAGAAGCCCTCCCAGTGCGTGCGGCCGGGGTCGTTCACATGCACATGGGTGTCGACGAGGCCGGGCAGCAGGACGTGGTCGCCGAGGTCCTCCAGACGGGCACCGGACGGTACGGCGGTGTCGTACGGGAGTACGGCCGTGATCGTGCCGTCCGCGACGGCGACCGCGGCGGGGCGCGATCCGTCGGGGGTGATGACGCGCGTCGAGCGCAACACCAGTTCAGCCTCGGACACCGGGACCCCTCTCGCCGTACCGCTGTTCACTTCCGCGTAACGGAATTTACCTCCGCTTAACGGAATTCAACGTTCTGTTGAAGGAGTTTTCACCCCCGCCCCCACCCCGTCAAGGGCACCCCCTCCACTGTGCCCCCACCGCATCCACTCTGGATGTTTTCACAAGACGGAATTAGACTTCCACTGAGCAGAACGTAGTGACGCGCAAGCGAGTAGTCAATGAACTGCCCGGTAGGCTGCGACCTCCCCTGCCATCCGAAAGGACCGCGCCCGTGCCGACGTCCAGCGCCAGCGCCCACACGACCGACTCCCCCAAGTCGTCCTCCGGTGGTGTCCAGTCCCTCGAGCGCGCCTTCGATCTGCTGGAGCGGATGGCGGACGCGGGCGGCGAGGTGGGTCTCAGCGAGCTGTCCGCGAGCAGCGGGCTGCCGCTGCCGACCATCCACCGGCTGATGCGGACACTGGTCGTCTGCGGATACGTGCGCCAGCAGCCCAACCGGCGGTACGCCCTCGGCCCGCGCCTGATCCGCCTCGGCGAGTCCGCGTCCCGACTGCTCGGCACCTGGGCGCGCCCCTACCTCGCACGCCTCGTGGAGGAGACCGGCGAGACGGCGAACATGGCGCTCCTCGACGGCGACGAGATCGTGTACGTCGCCCAGGTGCCGTCCAAGCACTCCATGCGAATGTTCACCGAGGTGGGCCGCCGGGTACTACCCCACTCCACCGGCGTCGGCAAGGCCCTCCTCGCCGACTTCCCGGCCGACGAGGTCCGCGCCCTGCTGGCCCGTACGGGCATGCCGGCCGCCACGGACAAGACGATCACCACCCCCGACGGCTTCCTCGCCGCCCTCCACGACGTACGCGCCCTTGGCTACGCGGTCGACGACAACGAACAGGAGATCGGCGTCCGCTGCCTCGCCGTCTCCGTCCCCAACTCCCCCACCGCCGCGGCCATTTCCATCTCCGGCCCGGCGGGCCGGGTCACCGAGTCGGCGACGGAACGCATCGTGCCGGTGCTGCAGCAGGTGGCGGTGGAACTGTCGGAGGCACTGGCGAGTTCAACCGCGGGAAACTGACGGGCCCGGTGCCCGGCCGCTGGTGAACGGGCACGCCCCGAGAAGCACGGGGCGCAGCCCCGCACTTCAGGGGCGCGGGAGAACCGCGCGAGCAACCACGGCGAACCCACGCCCGGGGACAAAGGGGCACCACCCCTTGAGGATGGGACGGGCAGGGACGGGCGGGGGCGGCGAGGGCAGCGAGGGCAGCGAGGGCGAAGAAAACGCACTCAGCGCCGCGGCGGCTCCCCGAACAGCTCCACCGCCGTACGGACGTCCGCGAGGCCTCTGGCCAACGCACTCACCGACCCGATGGACCCCGCGATCAGCAACAGGGAGCGCCGCAACCGCGGAACCTCGGGCATACCGGTGACAGCCATCGCCGCAAGCGCCGCCAACTCGTCCTCCGCGATCCCCCGGTCGGGGAACTCCGCCGGATGCGCGGCCAGTTCACGACGCAGCCGGGACACGGCCGAGCGCAACCCCGCCACTTTCGGATCCTCGTCACTGCCGGTCACTGGCCTCTGCCCCAAGCTCCGCAACACAGCCCTCTCCCCCTCTCGCCCACTCCCTCGTGCGCGAGTCACGGCCGTGCACCCGAGCACGGCCCGCCACCCGGTGGCGTCGGTCGGGCGCCGGGGGTGGCGCGGGCCAGTAAACGCCAACCGTGTGTCGAACGCCACTACGGGGAACGAAAATTCAGTCCCCGGGCACCACAATGCCGACGCCCGGCCCGTCCGGCTTCACCGGCCACCCACGCCGGGTCGGGTATGCAGGGGGACATGACGCACCACGAGGCCCAGAGCCCACCCCGGAACGCGGCCCGGCCCACAGCCCCTGACGCGACGGCCGGCGGGAGCGAGGTCGTCGGGCTGCTGCTGGCCGCCGGGGGCGGGCGGCGCCTCGGCGGCCGGCCCAAGGCCCTGCTGACCCACCACGGCCGCCCCCTGGTCGAACACGCGGTCGGGGTGCTGCGGGCGGGCGGCTGCGCCCGGATCCACGTGGTCCTCGGCGCCGAGGCCGCGACCGTACGCGCCCGGGCCGAACTGCCCGGCTGCGTACTGGTGGACAACCCTGAGTGGGCCGAGGGCATGGGCTCGTCGCTGCGGGCCGGACTGGAGTCACTGACAGGGACGGGCGCCGACGCCGTCCTGGTCTCGCTCGTCGACCAGCCGGGCATCGGCCCGGAGGCGGTGGCCCGCGTCCTCGCCGCGCGCAAGCCCATCAGCCCGCCGGAGCCGTCACCGAACCGGGCCGGACACCCGCCGGACCCGTCGCCTCGCCGACCGGGCGGCGCGCTCGTCGCGGCCACCTACGACGGCCGCCGCGGCCACCCCGTCCTCCTCGGCTCCGCCCACTGGGCCGCCGTCGCGGAGACTGCCACCGGCGACCGAGGGGCACGTGCCTATCTGCGGGCGCACGAGGAGGTGATCACGCTCGTCGAGTGCGGGGACGTGGCACTGCCGTACGACATCGACACGGAGGCCGATCTGGTCCACCTGGAGTGAGCCGCCACGCGCGAAGGGCCCCGAGCGGCCCGACGACGTCACGTCACCCCATGGCACGTCACGTCACCTCATGGCACGTCATGGCACGTTGCGTGATCGCGATGACATCGAGCGCCACTACCCCTCGACCCGAAGAATCTCGACATCAACAAAACATTGAACTTCCACCATGAGGAAACTAGTATCCACTGCTCAGAAGCGCCCGACTCATCCGAGGGCGTTCACAGCCCGACCCGGGTCGACCGACACCCGGTGCCACGCCCGCTGAAGGAAGTGACAGCTCATGTCCGCACCAGCGCCGTCCCCGCTGGCCATCGTCGACGCCGAGCCCCTGCCCCGCCAGGACGAGGTCCTCGACCCCGCCGCCCTCGCCTTCGTGGCCGAACTGCACCGCCGGTTCACGCCCCGGCGTGACGAGCTGCTGGCCCGTCGCGCGGAGCGCCGTGCCGAGATCGCCCGCACCTCCACGCTCGACTTCCTCCCGGAGACCGCCGCGATCCGCGCTGACGACTCCTGGAAGGTGGCCCCCTCCCCGGCCGCCCTGGACGACCGCCGCGTCGAGATCACCGGCCCGACCGACCGCAAGATGACGATCAACGCCCTCAACTCCGGGGCAAGGATCTGGCTCGCGGACTTCGAGGACGCCTCCGCGCCGACCTGGGAGAACGTGGTCCTCGGCCAGGTGAACATGGCCGACGCCTACACCCGGAACATCGACTTCACCGACGAGCGCACCGGTAAGTCGTACGCCCTGCGCCCCGACGAGGAGCTGGCGACGGTCGTCATGCGCCCGCGCGGCTGGCACCTCGACGAGCGCCACCTCGTCGACGCCGACGGCACCCCCGTCCCCGGCGCGCTCGTCGACTTCGGCCTGTACTTCTTCCACAACGCCCAGCGGCTCCTTGACCTCGGCAAGGGCCCGTACTTCTACCTCCCGAAGACGGAGTCGCACCTGGAGGCCCGCCTCTGGAACGAGGTCTTCGTCTTCGCGCAGGACTACGTGGGCATCCCGCAGGGCACCGTCCGCGCGACCGTCCTGATCGAGACGATCACGGCCGCGTACGAGATGGAGGAGATCCTCTACGAACTCCGCGACCACGCCTCGGGGTTGAACGCGGGCCGCTGGGACTACCTCTTCTCCATCGTGAAGAACTTCCGCGACGGCGGCGCCAAGTTCGTCCTCCCGGACCGCAACGCGGTCACGATGACGGCCCCGTTCATGCGGGCGTACACCGAACTCCTCGTCCGCACCTGCCACAAGCGCGGCGCGCACGCGATCGGCGGGATGGCCGCGTTCATCCCCTCGCGGCGCGACGAGGAGGTCAACAAGGTCGCGTTCGAGAAGGTCAAGGCCGACAAGGACCGTGAGGCGAACGACGGCTTCGACGGCTCCTGGGTCGCCCACCCCGACCTGGTCCCGATCGCGATGGCCTCCTTCGACGCGGTTCTCGGCGACAAGCCGAACCAGAAGGACCGCCTCCGCGAGGACGTCGACGTCAAGGCCGCCGACCTGATCGCCGTCGACTCCCTCGAAGCCAGGCCGACGTACCCCGGTCTCGTCAACGCCGTCCAGGTCGGCATCCGTTACATCGAAGCCTGGCTGCGCGGCCTCGGCGCCGTCGCGATCTTCAATCTCATGGAGGACGCGGCCACCGCAGAGATCTCCCGCTCCCAGATCTGGCAGTGGATCAACGCGGGCGTCGAGTTCGAGAACGGCGAGAAGGCCACGCCGGAGCTGGCCCGCAAGGTCGCCGCCGAGGAACTGGCCGCCCTCCGCGCCGAGGTCGGCGAGGAGGCCTTCGCGGCCGGCCACTGGCAGCAGGCCCATGACCTGCTCCTCCAGGTCGCCCTCGACGAGGACTACGCCGACTTCCTGACCCTCCCGGCGTACGAGCAGCTCAAGGGCTGACCCACTGCCCTATACCGGCGCGTCCTTTTCCGGCGCGTCCTTGTCCGGCGCGGCCCTGTCCGAGTGGCCCAGGGATTTTCCCGGGGCCACTCGGTCGCGTACGGCCTGCTTGACGGCCGTCGGCTCGGGGAAGCCCTGGTCGCGGCGGTCCCACACCACCTCGTCGTCGACCCGGACGACGAAGACGCCACCGGTGCCGGGCTTCAGCGACAGCTCGGTCAGCTCCGTCTCGAAGGTGGTGAGCAGTTCCTGCGCCAGCCAGGCCGCACGCGGCAGCCAGCGGCACTGGGTGCAGTACTCGATCTGTACGACGGGACTCATCCGAGGTGCACCGACCAATCCTGTTCCGCCGCCGGTTGGCCGTGCAGGTCGGGGACCCGTTTGAGCCAGTTCGGACGGCCTCGCTGTGTCTTCGCCGCACGGAGGGCCTCCTCGGCGGCGAGTTCCTCCCGGGTGGGGAAGTCGGTGGGGAGCCAGGCGGCGGAGGCCTCCACACGCGCGCGGAGGTAGCGGACGTAGGCGTCCCGGACCTCGGCGGGCGACGCGAAGCCGTCCTCGGTGGGCAGCCAGGCGTCCGGGACCTCGGCGACGATCCGCCGCAGCAGTTCCTCCGTCACCTTCGGCGCGAGTTCGGCATCCGCCGCGCGCACGTCGGGGGCGTAGTGGCCCAGGGCGTGGTGGCGGAAATCGTACGCCTTGGTGGGGTCGGAGGCGTCCCAGCGGTGGTGGAAGACGAGGGCCGCGCCGTGGTCGATCAGCCAGAGGCGCGCGGGCGCGATGCCGAGCGTGGGCCAGATCATCAGGTTCGAGCTGTGCACGGTGCGGTCGACGTTGACCGTGAGGGCGTCGAGCCAGATGATCCGGCCGGCTTCGAGGGGGTCCACCCGGAACGCCTTCGCTACCTCAGGGGTGAAGTCCCTCGCGCCCGGCAGATAGTCCATGCCGAGGTTGAGACCGGCGCTCGCGCCGTGCAGTTCCCGCACCTCCTGGTGGGGCTCGCTCTCGGCGATCGCCGGGTCGAAGTGCGCGAGGACCAGTTCGGGGAAGCGCAGGCCGAGCGCCCGCGCCAGCTCACCGACGATCACCTCGGCGACCAGCGCCTTGCGCCCCTGCGCCGAGCCGGTGAACTTCACGACGTAGGTGCCCAGGTCGTCCGCTTCGACGATCCCGGGGACGGAGCCGCCCGCCCGGAGGGGTTCGATGTAGCGGGTTGCGTTGACTTCCCTCAGCATTTTCTCAGGCCACCCGATTCATTGACCTTGCAATTCATGATCGCCTTCGAGGCGTCGAACAGGGGAACTGCCCGTCGTCAGCCCTGGGGAAAACCTGGGAAGTCTGGACCGACATGCGGATCCCCTGCCTCCCCAGCAGTCCGTCGATGGCCGTCCGCCCCCTGCTTCCGGCCCCCGCCTCCGGCCACCGGGTTCCGGGTTCCGGCCACCGGGTTCCGGCTTCCGGCTTCCGGCTTCCGGCTTCCGGCTTCCGACTTCCGGCTTCCGACTTCCGGCTTCCGACTTCCGGTATGAAGTGAGCATAGTAACCGAGGGTGATCGCTGATGCGGAGTGCCCTAGGATGCGGAGTGCCCGAGCCACCCACGCCCCGTTACCTGTCTCTCCCCCGGGGCATCGCCGAGGTGCCCGACAGCGCACCGCGCCTCGCGTCCACCGTGCAGGCAGTGGATCAGCACGGCGCACTCTTCGATAACGTGGGGCTATGAGCCATCCGCACCCAGAACTAAAAGCCGCCCCGCCGCTCCCTGACGGAGGACTGAGGGTCACCGCCCTGGGTGGCCTGGGCGAAATCGGCCGCAACATGACCGTGTTCGAGTACGCAGGCAAGCTGCTGATCGTGGACTGCGGTGTGCTGTTCCCCGAGGAGAACCAGCCGGGCGTGGACGTGATCCTGCCCGACTTCACCTCCATCCGGGACCGCCTCGACGACATCGTGGCCGTCGTCCTCACCCACGGCCACGAGGACCACATCGGCGGCGTGCCCTACCTGCTGCGGGAGCGGGCGGACATCCCCCTCGTCGGCTCGAAGCTCACCCTCGCCTTCATCGAGGCCAAGCTCAAGGAGCACGGGATCAGGCCCCGCACGGTGCGCGTGCGCGAGGGCGACCGGCGCGGCTTCGGCCCCTTCGACTGCGAGTTCGTAGCCGTCAACCACTCCATCCCTGACAGCCTCGCGGTGGCCCTGCGCACCGGAGCCGGGATGGTGCTGCACACCGGTGACTTCAAGATGGACCAGTTCCCCCTTGACGACCGCATCACCGACCTTCGTGCCTTCGCCCGCCTCGGCGAGGAGGGTGTGGACCTGTTCCTCACCGACTCCACCAATGCCGAGGTCCCCGGCTTCACCACCTCCGAACGCGAACTGAACCCCGCGATCGAACAAGTGATGCGCACCGCGCCGCGGCGGGTCATCGTCTCCAGCTTCGCCAGCCATGTGCACCGCATCCAGCAGGTACTGGACGCCGCCCATCAGCACGGCCGCAAGGTGGCCTTCGTGGGCCGCTCCATGGTCCGCAACATGGGCATCGCCCGCGATCTGGGCTACCTCAAGGTCCCGTCCAACCTGATCGTGAACACCAAGGAGCTGGAGAAGCTCCCTGACAACAAGATCACCCTGGTGTGCACCGGATCCCAGGGCGAACCGATGGCCGCCCTGTCCCGGATGGCCAACCGCGACCACCAGATCCGCATCGGCAAGGGCGACACCGTCCTGCTCGCCAGCTCCCTCATCCCCGGCAACGAGAACGCCATCTACCGGGTGATCAACGGCCTGACCCGGTGGGGCGCCAACGTCGTCCACAAGGGCAACGCGAAGGTGCACGTCTCCGGCCACGCCAGCGCCGGCGAACTCGTCTACTGCTACAACATCGTCCGCCCCCGCAACGTCATGCCCGTGCACGGCGAGTTCCGCCACCTGCGGGCCAACGCCGACCTCGCCATCCGCACCGGCGTCGACCCCGACCGGGTCGTCATCGCCGAGGACGGGGTCGTCGTCGACCTCGTCGACGGCCGCGCCTCCATCACCGGCAAGGTGCCCGCGGGCAATGTCTACGTGGACGGCATGGAAGTCGGCGGCGCCACCGAGGCGTCCCTCAAGGACCGGGTCACCCTCGCCCAGGAGGGCGTCATCACGGTCGTGGCCATCGTCGACGCCGACACCGGCGGGCTGGCCGAGGCCCCCGACTTCCTGGCTCGCGGCTTCGTCCACGACGACACCACCTTCGAGCCGGTCATCCCCGTCATCGAGAAGACGCTGGCCACCGCCGCCCAGGAAGGCGTCGGCGACGCCCACCAGCTCGAACAGCTCATCGCCCGCGCCGTGGCCAACTGGGCCTTCCGCACCCACCGCCGCAGGCCGCTGATCATCCCCGTCATCATCGACGCCTGACCGGGCCACCACCCCGAATCCGCGCCCCCGCACGGCGGCGGAACATGCGTCGAGCCACGCCGGGCCCAGCCCCGTGCATCCACGAACGTCAGAAAGGTGAACGGATGGGCCCGCGCTTGGAGGAGATCGACTGGCAACCGACCCCGATGGGTGAGATCAGTCTGCGCCGACGCCGCGACCCGGTCTCGGGAAGCGACGTCTACGAGGTGAAACTCGGCGACGAGTTCCTGATGTCCAGCCTCTTCACCAGCGGCGAGATCGCGCTCACCGAGCTCGCCCTGGCGGAGCTGCCGGACACCGGACTGGACGTGGCCGTCGGCGGACTGGGACTCGGCTACACCGCCCAGGCCGCCCTGGACGACCCCCGGGTGCGCTCGCTGACCGTGATCGACGCGCTCGCCGAGGTCATCGACTGGCACCGACGGCACCTGGTGCCGCTCGGAGCCCGGCTCACGTCGGACGACCGCTGCCGTCTGGTCCACGGCGACTTCTTCGCGCTGGCCGCCGACCCCGGCGGTCTGGACCCCGAGGAGCCGGGCCGTCGCTTCCACGCCATCCTGCTGGACGTCGACCATTCACCGCGCCATGTGCTCCACCCGCGCCACGCGGCGCTCTACCAGCCCGCCGGGCTCCACGCTCTCGCCGCGCACCTCCACCCCGACGGGGTGTTCGCCCTGTGGTCCAACGACCCGCCCGACGACCTGTTCACCTCCGTGCTCACCGAGGTCTTCGCACGAGCAGCGGCCCATGTCGTCGAGTTCGACAACCCCCTGCAGGGCGGCACCTCGACCAACACCGTCTACCTGGCCGGCAAGGCACCGGACACGCCGTAGGAGGTACGCGGCGGCCGACTGCGGCTGCCGATCGCACGGAGAGACACCGAAGGACTCATCCGCGCGGGCGGCCGGCCACGTGTGCAACGGCATCGCCGCAGGTCCGTGCCACCCCGTGGACGCTTTCACGACGTAGGTCCCCCGGTAGTCGGCTTCGACGACCGGGGGGGACGAAGCCGTCTGCCCGGAGCGGGGGCGCGTGTCGAACCGCGGTCGCTTCGCGCTGGACACCGGTGGCCGACCGCCGACCGCCGACCACCGACCACCGACCGCGGCAAGTCAGGCAGGCGATCGACCGCTTCGGCCGGACGTCCGCCTGATCGGGTTGGGCAGCGGAAGGTACCGTGCGTCCGCGCCGTCCGCGCCCGTCCACCTCAGCAGCAGATTCGTCTTGCCCGGCAGCGTGGGCGAGTCGAGGAGGTCGGCGATCTCCGGTACCTCGCCGTGGCGCACCAACTGCCCGCGTACGGCGGGCCAGGGGTCCACCTCCGGATGGTGTTCGGCAAGGGCCGCCGCGACCTCCAGGAGGTTGTTGACGAAGAGGCAGTAGACCAGCCGTTCCCAACCTGCCTCGCGTGTCACGTCCGGAAGGAGCTTCACGCCCTCGGCGTCCCGGTAGACGGCCCGCACGGGGACGCCCGAGGGGTCGCAGGCGATGAGGGTGTTCTGCAGATGGGCCTCCAGGACGACACCGTGGCCGTGGAAGGCGGCGAGAGCCGGGGGTACGACCGCGCGTAGATACGCCTCCCACCAGGCCTCGGGGTCGGCGGCGTGGGCCAGCGGGTTGCCCGGGAACGCCCCGGTGCCCTCGGTGAGGGCGGCGGCGAGGAAGGGGGTCGTGCCGGGGGGCACATGGCCGCGCAGGCCGTCCCGGACCAGTACCGCCAGCTCCTCGAAGGCGAAGGCGGCGGTGCGATAGCCGCGGTCGCTCAGCCAGGCTCCAGGCGCCCCGGCGAAGGCCTCCGTGACCGCCCGGTCCGTCCGGCGCAGCTTGAGCAGGTCGTGGCGCCACAGTCGGCGGATGTCGTTGGTGATCCGCACGTCCAGGCTGAACTTGAGGAAGAGGTCGGAGGCGGCGGCCATGGCGTCTTCGGGCGCGGTCCTGGATGTAGCGCCGGATACGGCCCCGGACGCGGCCCCGGGTACGTACACCGTGCGGATCGCCGCCGTCGGCCACACCTCGCCGTCCGCCGGACCCAGGCGTACGAGGCGGCCGTCGGCGAAGGCTTCGGCCAACCCCCGGCCGACCAGGTCGAGTTGCCAGGGGTGGGTGGGAAGGAGCCGGTAGCCGGGCGGGGCCGTGCCGAGCGCGTCGAGGGCGGTGGTGTCGCCCTCCTCGACCACCGTGTCCTCGCGGACCCCGAGGAGGGTCAGCGGGAAGTGGGCGTACGCCTCGGGCGCGTACGGCAGCCATCCGGCGACCGGGCCGCCACCGCGGGCCTTGGGGGCGGGGTGGAACGGGTGGCCGGTGATCAGGGACTGCTCGGAGCGCCGGTACGGGTCCTCGGGCGCCGGCGTGTGGGCGCGCGCGGTCAGGATGGCCTCCACGGCCTCGCGGCTGTCGAGCATCTCGGCGGGCAGTTCGGAGTTGGACAGGCCGGTGAGGGCGCGGAGTTCCTCGGCGACGAGCTTGACGAGTTCGGTGTGGGTGAGCGGGTGCCAGGTGCCCGCCGTGCGCACTTCGGGGCGGGTGGGACGCCGGGTGCCGCGTACGCGCAGGAGGCGGCCGTCGGCCCTCAGCCGGTGCACCACGGTCGCGCCCGACGACTCGACCGGTGCTCCCGCTTCCCGCAGAAGACAGTTGAGCAACGGTGCGGCGGCGTGGGCGTCGGCAGCGGTGCCGATGCTGTCGCGCGACGAATCGACATCGCGGGACGCGTTGGCGTCGTCGCGGGGCGGGTTGGCGTCCACGGGGTCCATTCGTTCCTTACGGTGCACTCGTGATCAGTATGTCTGCCCGCCGGGCTTCTCCGTGAAGCGGTCGTGCGCCGTTAAGGCGGGAATCGGCCGTGACCGGTCCCGTTCGGTGGGGAGGGACGGGTCGCCGCCGTCGCGAAGCGGCCACACGGCGATTCGTCGCGCTGCCGCATGCGTCGTGTCGGAGACGGGCGGGCAGTGGTCGTACGCCGATGTCGATGCCGATAGGGCTACCGCCCCTGCCCAGCCCCAGCCCCAGCCCCAGCCCCGACAGCCGTACTCGCACCCGCACCCGCACCCGTCCCGCACCCGAGGAGCCCGTCCGTGGACCGTCACCCGTTGTCCGACGCCGACGCCGAGGCGGCGCTCGGCGCCGAGCTGGGCGCCGTACGCCCCGATCTGACGCTGCCGTACACGGCAGCACTGCCCGGCGCCCGAGCGGCCGTACTGTCCCGGCTGTGGCGGGGCCTGGTCCATGAGCCGCTGCCCTGGGTGGTGCGCCGGGACGCGGCCGGGGGCGACGGGGTCACGCTCCATCTCGCCGACGGCCGTCGGCTGCACGGCCCGGCCTCGGACCCGTACGGCACCACCGCGCACGTCGAGGAGGTCTGGTTCGACGAGCGGTCCTACGATCGTCCGGCGCGGCTCATGACCGCCCTGGCCGTTCCGCACAGCGCCGCCTTCGCCGTCGAACTCGACCACAGCGTCGCCTCGTTGGCACTGTCCCGCGCCGGTCAGCCGGCGGCCGCGGAGTCACCGGTGACCAGCTGGGGGTGGGAGCAGCTGATCGTCGACGGACATCCCTTCCACCCCAACTGCCGTTCCCGGCCCGGCTTCTCGGCATGCGACCAGCTCGCCTACGGGCCGGAGCACCGGCAGGTCGTACGACTGGGGCTGGCGCCGGTGGAGGAAGCGATGGTCGTCGGGGAGTGGCCGGCGGAGTTGCGGGACGGCGGGCGGGTGCTGGTTCCGGTGCATCCGTGGCAGGCGGCCCATGTGCTCAAGTGCCCCTTGGGGGAGGTGATAGAGGCCCATCCGCTGATGTCCCTGCGCACCCTCGCCCTCGCGGACGGCGGGCCGCACGTCAAGACCGCGCTGAGCGCCCGGCTGACCTCGTCCGTGCGGGACATCTCGGTCTACTCGATCGAGACGTCGGCGATCGTGTCGGACTTCATGGCGGAGGTCGCCGGCCGCACCGACGGGTTGCTGCACGTGACGCGGACGCTGGGCGCTGTCACCGCCGGTTCGCCCGATCTGGCGGCGGTGCTGCGTGAGTCGCCGGAGACGTACGCGGACACGGCGACCGGTGAGCGGGTCCTGCCGGTGGCCGCGCTCGCGACGACCGAGCTGCCCCGGTCGCCGTCCTGGCTGGCGGACTTCACCCGGCTCGCGCTCACGGTCTCCCTCCGCCTGCTCGACCTGGGCGTGGCCCTGGAGGCGCACGGTCAGAACCTTCTGGTGGTTCTGTCCCCGTCGGGTGCCCCCCGCCGCCTCGTCTACCGCGACCTCGCGGACATCCGGGTCAGCCCCGCCCGGCTCGCCCGGCACGGCATTTCCGCCCCGGCCATGACCGGCCGCATCATCACCGACGACGAGACCACCCTGCGTCGCAAGCTGTTCGGCGCCCTGCTCACGGGCACGCTCGGCGCCACGGCCGGTTCGACACCCGTCCTGCGCGAGGCGCTCTCCACCGCCGTACGGGAGCTGCCGCACACCCCCGATCTCCGCACGCTGCTGGAGGGGCCCGTACCGACGAAGGCGTTGACGCTGATGCGTCTTTCGCCGGAGCGGCCCGGCGACATCTGGGCGGAGGTACCCAGTCCGCTGCGGTGAGCGGCGGGGTGCGAGGGGGATCGGCGGCGAGCGGCGGAGTCCGGGGGCCCTGACTCGTTGTCCGCCCGATGAACAGGTGGTCTCGTTTTGAAGCGTGACCCCTTGGATCAATAGGATCCGCCGATGATCACAAGACAACGGCTGACAGCAGGGGTGTTCGTCCTGCTCGCCGTCCTGACGGCCGGGATCGCGGTCCCCTCCACGGCCGTCGCCGACGAGACCACGGCCACCGCGCCCAAGGTCAACCTCCTGCTGGACGTCAGCGGCTCGATGCGGGCCAAGGACATCGACGGCCAGTCCCGCATGGCCGCCGCGAAGCAGGCGTTCAACGAGGTACTGGACGCCACGCCCGAGGAGGTCCAGCTCGGCATCCGCACCCTGGGCGCCGACTACCCCGGCGACGACCGGAAGACGGGCTGCAAGGACACCGCGCAGCTCTACCCGGTGGGGCCGCTGGACCGCACCGAGGCGAAGACGGCGGTGGCGACGCTCACCCCGACCGGCTGGACCCCGATCGGCCCCGCGCTGCTGAAGGCGGCCGACGACCTGGAGGGCGGCGAGGGCACCAAGCGCATCGTGCTGATCAGCGACGGCGAGGACACCTGCGCCCCGCTCGACCCGTGCGAGGTGGCCCGCGAGATCGCGGCGAAGGGCATCGGCCTGACCATCGACACACTCGGCCTGGTCCCGAACGCCAAGATGCGCCTGCAGCTGAGCTGCATCGCCGAGGCGACCGGGGGCACGTACACGTCGATCGAACACCGCGACGAACTCACCGACCGTGTCAATCAGTTGGTCGACCGTGCCGCCGACCCGGTGGTCGTGCCGAAGGCCGTCGAGGGCGCCGAGGCGTGCGCGCAGGCGCCCACCCTCACGTCGGGTCTGTACACCGACCGCGAGGAGTTCGGCCGGCAGCGCTGGTACCGCGTGGACGTCGAGCCGGGCCAGGAACTGCGCGCCTCGGTGAGCGTCGCGGCCGACCGTGACGTCAACCCGGACTACGGCGTGCTGCTGCGCGCGGTGACCGCCAAGAACCGCGAGATCGTACGCGGCGAGGCGGCCGGCAACGGCCGTACCGACGTCATCTCGACCGGTCTGCGCTATCCGAAGGCGGAGGCCGAGGACAAGGAGGACGAGTCCACCGCCGAGTCCGTGTGTCTCCAGGTGACCCACTCCTACTCGCCGGCGAGCGGTGTGAAGAGCACGCCCGGTCTGCCGCTCGAAATCACCGTCGACGTCGTGGAAGGGCCCGACCGGGCGAGCGACGTGGCCTCGTTCGGCCTCGGCCGCGGCTGGTGGCTGCTCGGTGTGCTGGTACTCGTCGGATTCCTGACGGGTGTGCTGTGGGGCTGGCTGTCGCGCTGGCGGGTCGCGGTCTGGAGGACCAACTGATGCGGATCACAAGCATGTCGCGTACGAGGACCGGCGCCAAGAGCGCTACGAAGAGGGCGCTGGCCCAGGTGATGACGGCCGGGTTCCTGCTGCTCGGCACCGCCGTCTCCCCCGCCGTCGCCGACTCCACCCCCTCCGCGAGCCCCTCGGAGGACGGTGACGCGCCCACACAGGCGGGCACCTCCTTCCGTACGGCCACGGAGTTCGAGCAGGGCCGGACCGCCACGGCGAGCGCCTCGACCGGCGACTACCTGTACTGGTCGTTCCCGGCGGACGCCGGCC
This sequence comes from Streptomyces europaeiscabiei, assembly GCF_036346855.1. Taxonomy (NCBI): domain Bacteria; kingdom Bacillati; phylum Actinomycetota; class Actinomycetes; order Kitasatosporales; family Streptomycetaceae; genus Streptomyces; species Streptomyces europaeiscabiei. Next base: position 8,419,293 of record NZ_CP107841.1, on the reverse strand, counting down.
AGCGGCCCACCGTGCGGGCGACCGTCAGGCTGCCCGAGGGGGCCGAGTCCTCCTCCACCTGGCAGATCGACGTGTACGACGGGCTGAGGCGCCGCCAGGCCTGCCAGTACGGCGCGCAGACCCGGACCGCCGCCGCGGGGGCGGCCTCGGTCGAGCTGTCCTGCACCCTGCGCACCGTCCGTGCCTGGTCGGAGCAGTGGGCCGACGACCCGCTGCCGGGCACGTACTACGTCCGCCTCACCACGACCCGGCTGGCCACGGCCGACCTGGGGCTGCCCGTCGACACCGAGGTCAAGGCCGACTCGAAGGACATCGGCGGCGCCGCGGCCGTCGACGGCTCGCTGGCGCAGCCGTTGGTACCCGGCATCGCCGTCACCTCGTCCCAGGAGGACGACGAGGACACCTCCACCGAGGCCGTCCTGTCCTCCCTCGAACCCGACGACGGCTGGGCCTCCGGCTGGTGGAGCGACCGCTGGGTCTGGACGGCGCTCGGCGCGGCCCTGGCGGCACTGGCGGGCATCGGCGGCTACTCCCTGACCCGGGGCGCGGGCCGACCGACCCGGGTGCCACCGCCGGGTGCCTGACCGCTCGTCGAAGGCCCGCCGAACCATGCCGGTTCGGCGGGCCTTTCGCGCGGCCGGCCGTGCCGGCGTCCGACCCAGTCCGCGTCGACCCCGTCCGCGGGTCCGGTGGGGGCTGGTCGCGCAGTTCCCCGCGCCCCTGAGAAGCAGGGGCTGCGCCCCGTGCTTCTCGGCCAGCAGGACCGTTGCCCTTCAGGCCCGCAGGGCCGCTGTCCTCAGGCCCGCAGAGCCGCTGCCCTCAGGCCCGCAGGGCCTGGTCTTTCAGGGGCGCGGGGAGCTGCGCGACCAGCCCCCACCGGACCCGCAGCCGACGAAGGACCCACGTCCCCCTCACTCAGGCCTCCCGCAGCTCCTTGGCGAGAGCGCCCTCCCCCGCCACCTCGACCAGGCCCTGCCGCACCGCCTCCCGCAGCCCCAACTCCCCCCGCCCGAGCGCACCGCAGGTGCCCGCGTCGAGAGACAGCCGTACATCCGCCTCCCCGGGCGCGGGCCCCTCCCCGTACACCGGCCCCTCTCCGGTGCCCACCCACACGTGGAACTCCCCCTCCTCCAACCGGACTTCGACAAGCCCGGCACTCCCCGCGACCCAACCCTCCAGCCCCCGCAACAACGGCAACGCGAACCAGTGCGCCCGTACCGCATCCGTCGCCCGCCGCTCCCCGAGCGCACCCTCCCCCCACGCCCCGAGCGCCTGCAGCACCGGCAGCAACTCCCGTCCCCGGGCGCTCAGTTCGTACACATAGGCCGCCCCCGGCGGCGGCAGTCGCCGCCGTGTGGTCAGCCCGTCCCGCTCCATGCCCTTCAGCCGCGACGCGAGCACGTCCGTGCTGACGCCCGGCAGGTCCGCGTGCAGGTCCGTGTAGCGACGCGGCCCGGCCAGCAGTTCACGCACGATCAGCAGGGTCCAGCGGTCACCGACGAGGTCGAGCGCCCGCGCGGCGGAACAGTACTGGTCGTAGCTTCGACGAGGTGACATGGGACGCAGTCTAGACATGTCATTGGACTTTCCAAGCACCTACTTGGTAAAACCAAGCAACACAACGAACCGGAGGGCTAGGCGCATGGAGTTCCGGCAGTCGAGCAAGCTCAGCGAGGTCTGTTACGAGATCCGCGGCCCCGTGATCGAGCACGCCAACGCACTGGAGGAGGCGGGCCACAGCGTGCTGCGCCTCAACACCGGTAACCCCGCCCTCTTCGGCTTCGAGGCGCCGGAGGAGATCATCCAGGACATGATCCGGATGCTCCCGCAGGCCCACGGCTACACGGACTCGCGCGGCATCCTCTCGGCCCGCCGCGCGGTCGCCCAGCGCTACCAGGACCGGGGCCTCGACGTCGACGTGGACGACGTCTTCCTCGGCAACGGCGTCTCCGAACTGGTCTCCATGGCCGTACAGGCGCTGATCGAGGACGGCGACGAGATCCTGATCCCCGCCCCCGACTTCCCCCTCTGGACGGCGGTGACCACCCTCGCCGGCGGCAAGGCGGTCCACTACCTGTGCGACGAGCAGGCCGACTGGTACCCGGACCTCGACGACATGGCGTCGAAGATCACCGACCGCACCAGGGCCGTCGTCATCATCAACCCGAACAACCCCACCGGCGCGGTCTACCCGAAGGAGATCATCGAGGGCATCCTCGACCTCGCCCGCCGCCACGGCCTGATGGTCTTCGCCGACGAGATCTACGACCAGATCCTGTACGACGACGCCGTCCACCACTCGGCCGCCGCACTCGCCCCCGACCTGGTCGTCCTCACGTTCTGCGGGCTGTCCAAGACGTACCGCGTCGCGGGCTTCCGCTCCGGCTGGCTGGTCGTCACCGGCCCCAGGCAGCACGCCCGCAACTACCTGGAGGGCCTGACGATGCTGGCCTCCATGCGACTGTGCGCCAACGCCCCCGCCCAGTACGCCATCCAGGCCGCGCTCGGCGGCCGCCAGTCCATCACCGACCTCACCACGCCGGGCGGCCGCCTGCACGAACAGCGCAACGTGGTGTGGGAGAAGCTCAACGAGATCCCCGGCGTCTCCTGTGTGAAGCCCAAGGGCGCCCTCTACGCCTTCCCCCGGCTCGACCCCAAGGTCCACAAGATCCACGACGACGAGAAGTTCGTCCTGGACCTGCTCCTGCGGGAGAAGATCCAGGTCGTCCAGGGAACCGGCTTCAACTGGCCCACCCCCGACCACTTCCGCATCCTCACCCTCCCGTACGCGGACGACCTGGACGCGGCGATCAGCCGGATCGGCCGGTTCCTGAGCGGGTACCGGCAGTAGGGGGCGAGGCAGGCCGACAGTCGCCCGACTCCCGGTAGTTGACCTCGGGGTACGCGACCCCCGGAGCCGGAACGGACGCGCGGAGCCTGACGACTCCCCCGGCCGGCGGGGTGGATGTGGTCGCGTGCTCGATAGCGCGTGCTCGTACACAGCCCCGGCCTGGGCCCAGGGCGCTTGTGATGGCTCCTGGTCGGAGATCATCCGGCCGATTGGCGCCGCGCGAGCCACGGCATTTCCGAACCCCGGCCCACACCCGACCGGGGCGGAGGAACGACACAGGCTCCCGCGACGCACGACGCTCAGGCCGTCACGTCGGCCACCTCTCGGTGTCCCGGTGCACGCCGAGGCCCACACTGGTGAATTCGTCGTCCCGCTCACCGGTGAGGGCGCCGAGTTCGCGCAGGGCCCGACAGACCGGGGTGCCTTCGGCCGACGACGGCTCACCCTCCACAAGCCGCCAGGCCCGACACCGGCCTGCAACACGTGCCCCACGCAGGGCCCTTGCTCCTCCGCCCAGCCGCGCCCCGGGTTGAGGACGACCGGGCCAGATGTGAACACGCCGGCATGGGTAACTCCTTGTCATGACTGACCGACCGCTGCTCCTCCTCGACGTCGACGGCCCCCTCAACCCCTTCGGCGCCCGGTGGTGGCGTCCACGCGGCTATGTGACCCGCCGGATGCACCCCGCGAACTGGTCCTCACGGCAGGAACCGGGATCCCGACGGCTGCGCCGGGGCCTGCGGATCCGGCTCAATCCGGCGCACGGGGAGCGGCTGCTCGCGCTGCCGTACGAACTGGCGTGGGCGACGACGTGGATGCACGAGGCCAACGAGATGATCGGGCCGGTGATCGGGCTGCCGCGCGATCTGCCGGTCATCGAGTTCGACAACCTCTTCGCCGCGGATGCGGACGGCCTGTACTGGAAGACCCGGCGGGTTCTTCAGTGGGCGGCCGGACGGCCGTTCGTCTGGGTCGACGACATGATCACCGACGTCGACGTACGGCATGTGGCCGAGCACCACGACACGCCGGCGCTGCTGCTGCGGATCGATCCGCGCCGGGGGCTGCGGGAGGAGGAGTTCGCGGAGTTGGAGCGGTGGGCTCGTGCCCTGTGAGGCGTGGAGGCGTCGTCGGTGCGGCGGGCTCGTAGCCTGGGGGCATGGGTGATCTTCTTCTTGTGCGGCACGGTGAGACCGAGTGGTCGGCGTCCGGCCGGCACACCAGCTGGACCGACCTCTCACTGACGGACCACGGCCGTGAGCAGGTGAGCGGCCTCGCGCCGCTGCTCGGCTCACACCGCATCGGCGCCGTCTTCGTGAGTCCCCTGAAGCGGGCCCGGGAGACCGCGGAGCTGGCCGGGCTCACCGGGGCGCGCGTCGACTCGGATCTGGTCGAATGGGACTACGGCGGGTACGAGGGGATCACGACCGTCGAGATCCATCGCACCCGGCCGGACTGGTTCCTGTTCACGGACGGGGTCGCGCCCGGACCGCCGGAGCATCCCGGGGAGAGCCCGGAGGAGGTCGGGGCGCGCGCCGACCGGATGCTGGCGAAGGCGCACGCGGCGCTCGGGAACACCGACGGGAGCGTGGTGCTGGTGGCGCACGGGCACTTCCTGCGCGTCCTGACGGCCCGCTATCTCGGGCTGCCCGCCTCCGGAGGCGCGCTGTTCCAGCTGGCCACGGGCACGGTCTGCCGGCTCGGCACGGAACATGGGCGTCCGGTCATCGCGGGGTGGAATGTCAGACCCTCCTCGTAGTCTTCGAGTGGGTCGACCCACAGTCGGCTCGGGTGAGGGAGGGTGCCGTGACACGACCGCCGACCGCTGCCCAGCGACGGATCATGGACGCCGCCGAGCCGGTGACCGGGCGGCTGACGGGTACGGATGCGCAGCTCGCGGCGCTGGTGAAGCGGGGGCTGGCCTTCCGGCATCCGCGTCCGCCGCACGACCACTTCCTGACACCGGCCGGGCATCGCGTACGGGACACGGCACCGGCCGACGTCACGCAGACGGCTGCGAAGGGCGCCGCCCCCGCCGAGGCCGGTGTCTTCGCCGCGCGGGTCGGCGGCGAGGAGGCCGCCGCCACCGGGCCGGCGCGCACCCGTGAGGTGCACAGCGCCTGGCAGGGGCTCCTGGAGCTGCGCCGGATGACCAATCCGGGTGGCATCGTGGACCGCCCGTGCGGCTGGGAGCGCACGCATCTGGTGCGGGCCGCCGCTCTGGCGCTGGAGGCCGCGGGCCACCGGCCTGCGGATGCGGGGGCAGAGACGGGGACGGGCGGCGGTTACCGCGTGCGGGCCACGCCCCAGCCGGAGGCCGTCGCCGTACGGGAGCCCGCCGCGGAGGCGCTGAGGGCCTGTGCGGCGACTCTGGAGAAGGCAGGCTGGCAGGTGAGCGAGCACACCGATCCCCGTGAGCGGGAGCGGTATCTGCTCGCCTCGCCGAGGCGGACCTAGTGGCTGAGCAAGCGCTCAGTAAGCTGATGTGGTTTGCGTTCGCCTCAGGTAGGGGGAAGTCATGGCCGAGCCGTTTTCCGTTCCGGTGACCGTGCGCGGGTACGAGACCGATGTGCAGGGGCACCTGAACCAGAGCGTGTATCTCCAGTACGGCGAGCACGCGCGGTGGTCACTGTTGCAGGCCGCCGGGATACGTCAGGCCGACCTGATGGCGAAGGGCGTCGGGCCCGTGGCGCTGGAGACGACGATCAGTTATCGGCGGGAGTTGCTGGCCGGTGACGAGGTCGAGGTGACGTGTGTCTTCGTGTGGGGTGAGGGCAAGACGTTCCGCATCGAGCAGACCGTACGCCTGACGGACGGCACCGTGGCTGCGGAGATCACCGGCGTGGGCGGGTTGATGGACCTGAGGATCCGCAGGCTGGTGGCCGATCCGCGGGAGTACTTCCGGGCACTGGCGACGGACCCCACGCTTTTCGGCCTGTGAGGGCGGCGACGGGCCCCGGCCTTCCGGACCTCGGGCACACGCCCACGGTCCGGAATGCCGGGTGAGTCACGACCGGCCGTCGGTCAGCCCAGCGGGTTGAGCAGCTCCGGGTCGTTCTCGAAGGCGAAGAGCAGCAGGTCCGTCATCGTGAACGCACCCTTCCGGTGGGACGGGAGGCTCGGGCGCCAGCCCGGGTGCTTCACGATCGACCTCCGGCTGCCCTCGATCGCGCGGTGGAAGACCTCGGCGACGAGGGTGCCGCCGACGCCGGTGAGGCTGCCGGGGCGGGCTTCGTTCACCTCGGCCTCGCGCAGGACGTAGAACCACAGCGGGGTGTGCTCCACGAGCTGTGCGCGCTCGGTGCCGGAGAGGCCCTCCAGGACGGCGCCGCCGTCGCCCTGCAGGATCTGGTCCTCCGTCAGCGGCTTGAAGCCCATCTGGGCGGCCAGTTGCGGCCCGGTGGCCAGCTCGACCATGGCGGCGCGCGCGAGGTTGCGGAACGCGAGGTTGCGCTGGATCGGCGGCGGGGCCGGGCGGCCACGCCCGTCGAAGGTGCCGGTGGGCAGCGTGGCCAGCGGGTCGACGAGAAGCGTGTCGAGGCGCTTGGCCACGTTGAACTCACCCTCGGGCACGACCAGATCACTCCGGCCGATTTCGCCGAAGTCGAACAGCCGGCGGAAGTCGACGATCCAGTTGCTCGGCAGCCGTAGGTTCTCCCCCGCGTTCGGGTCGTCGAGGTCGCTCAGGTCGTCCGGGCCCGGTGTGAGGTTGCCCGCCGTGCCGCTGAAGCGGAACAGCAGGCCGAGCGAGGCGATCGGGCCGGGTCCGCCCGCGCGGAACACGCTGTTCCACTGGTAGGCCCCGCGCACCATGCTGTGGCCCAGCCGGTAGGCGGCGACGGAGAACTCGATGGGCATCGTCGGCAGGTCGCCGGGGCGGGTGTACCCGGGACGCTCGAAGTGCCTGCGCCCCCGGGTGAAGACCCGCTCGACGATGTCCGGGTCGACGATGCGCGGCAGGAAGTCGGTGCGCAGCATCCACTGGTAGTGCTTCACGACGATGTCCCGGGCCGCCTTGAACAGCCGGTGCTCGGGCACTCCGCGCTCGGCGAGGAGGTCGACGACACGGTTGTGGAAGCGGATGAACGCCAGGTGGAGCTGGCCGACGGCCAGGTTCTCGTCGTTGCGCGCGTCCGGGATGAGCGGGGCACGCCGGTCCGCCCGGGTGCCGCCGGCCGCCTCGCCGGCCCTCGGCAGGTCGAAGCCCTCGTGGTCGATGTTGGACGGCGACTCTGGCGGGAAGCCCACCCCGAGCGTGGTGCCCGTCCTGAGGCGGCCGTCGGACTCGTAGAAGCGGGCGCTGCCGGCGTGGTGCGGGCCCAGGCCGTAGAGCGAGTCCAGGTCGAGGGCGGGGCTGCGCCCCTGTACCAGGTCCTCGACCGGGACGGGTTCACCCAGCCCCACCTGGGTGCGGTCCAGGGTCAGGTCGTGGTCGACGAACTGGCCGAGGTACGTGAAGCCCGCCGGGACCGATGTCCCCGGCTCCCCCGAGTCGGGGTCGGCGCCGCCCGTGCCCGTGGTCATGGCCTCGGCCAGCTTGACGCGCAGCGCCTCGTCGAGCTGGACCCCCTTCTCCCCGAACCGGGAGAAGCGGAAGGCCATCTGCTGCTCGGTCGCGCTCGGTACGCGCGCGACCGCGTCCCCCTTCTCGAACTCCAGGATCCGGCCCTCGTCGACGACGTAGTAGGTCTCTCGATGGTGTCGATGCACCATGGGTGTCCCCGTTCTGTCCCCCTGCCCCGCGAACGGTCACAACCGGACCTACCGGTTCTCCCCGTCGGTACCGGCCCCCACCGGACGCGAAGCGATCATTCGGATAAATCACTGTTTCCCGACAACGTGTCGTGCACGACGAGGGGTTCCCGAACCGGGAAATCTGCTCATATTGCGGTACGCAAGACGACGTACACCGCCCACGCCTCCAGGCGAAGGCCCCACGATGGCCGTCCGCCCACTCCCGATAGGTCCGTGCCGGGCGCCCCAGTACCCGGGGCACGTCCTCGGTGACCTCGGCCCCGCCGTCGACAGCCGTACCGCGCTGGTGCGGGCCGCGGTGCGCGCGGTGTCGGCGGGTGGCGGGCGGCTCCCCGAGGGGGTGGGCGGGCTGGCTCGGCGGCTCGCCGTCAGCGAGCGGCAGTTGCGCAGTCTCTTCGCGGACGGCGTCGGGGTCTCCCCGAAGCACTTCGCCCGCATCGCCCGGGTGCGGCACGTCCTCACCCACCGTTCCCCCGCCGTCCCGTGGGCGCAGCTCGCCGCCGCCTGCGGGTACTACGACCAGTCGCACCTCACCGCCGACCTCCGCGCGCTGATGGGTGTGCCCCCCACGTCGTTCTTCACGGGCCGGCTGCCGGCCTCCCAGCCCTGCCAGGCGTTCGCCCGGCCCTGAAATCCGGATGCGCCGGGCGGAGTCCGGCCGTCATGATCGCCACATGGCAGCACGAAGGATCAAGCCCAGTCTGTACATCTCCGTCGACGTCGAGGCCGACGGGCCGATACCGGGGCCGTACTCGATGCTCAGCTTCGGTGCGGCCGTCGCGGGGCGGCAGGACGCGGACGGGTTCACGGCGGCCGACCCGCAGGCGCACACTTTCTACCGTGAACTGCGGCCCATCAGCACGGAGTTCGTGCCGGAGGCGCTGGCGGTGAGCGGGCTGGACCGGGAGCACCTGGCCGCGGAGGGCACCGAACCGGGGGCGGCGCTGCGCCAGTTCGGCTCCTGGGTTCGCGAGGTCAGTACCGGTGCGCAGCCGGTGATGTGCGGCTACCCGGCGTCGTACGACTGGACGTTCCTGTACTGGTATCTGATCCGTTTCACCGGCGAGAGCCCGTTCGGGCACTCGGGGTGCCTGGACATGAAGACGCTGTACGCGACGAAGGCGGGGGTCCCGCTGCGGTCGGTCGCCAAGGGTGCGATGCCCCGGCATCTCCTCTCCCGCCGTCGCCACACACACCATGCCCTGGACGACGCGATCGAGCAGGCGGATCTGTTCGCGAACCTGATGGCCTGGGACGGCACCACCCCCAGCCGGCCATCGGCCACCTGACGGTCACCCGGTGGCCCCCGCTGATCCGGCCATGGCCCGGGCCGAAGGTGGGCTGCCGTGGTGGAAGGAGCCGTTCGCTCCGGGTTCTCCCCCGTGTGGCCCTGTGTCGGTGCACAAGTGCGGCTACGGCGGGTATTCCTCCCACGGCGTACCCCCACCGCACCCCGGAGACACCATGCCGCTCGCCCGCCGTGCCCTGCTCGCCGCCCTCGCCGCCGGTCCCGCGGTCGCCTGTACCCCGGCCCGCGCGATCCCCTCGGACGACGCGCCCCGCACCGACAAGGCGCTGCGTACGGCCTCGGCGGCGGCCCGGCGACTGCTGCCGGACCACTGGCGGCAGATCACGTTCACGGAAGGCCAGGAACGGGACGCCTTCCGCGTGTCGGGGAGTACCGGGCGCATCACCGTCGCCGGTGACACACCGGCCACCCAGCTCACCGGCCTCAACTGGTACCTGAGGCATGTCGCGTACGCCGAGATCAACTGGGCGGGCGAGCAGACGAACCTTCTGCCGCGCGAGCTGCCCGGACTCGACGCGGCGGTCGACCGCCGGGCGAACGTCACCCACCGCTTCGCCCTCAACGACACCAATGACGGCTACACGGGGGCGTACCTCGACTGGGCGTACTGGGAGCGCGAGCTGGACGTGCTGGCGCTGCACGGCTACAACGAGGTTCTCGTCTACGCGGGCGCGGACGCGCTGTACCACCGGGTGTTCCAGGAGTTCGGGTACGGGGAGGAGGAGCTGCGGGAGTGGGTCCCGGGACCGGCCCATCAGCCGTGGTGGCTGCTGCAGAACCTGTCCGCCTTCCCCTCCCCCGTCTCCTCCCAGCTCCTGGACGCGCGGGCCGTCCTCGGGCGCCGGATCGCCGACCGGGCGCGCGAGCTGGGGATGACGCCGGTGTTCCCCGGCTACTTCGGGACGGTTCCGGCCGGGTTCGCGGAGCGCGTTCCGGGGGCGCGGACCGTCCCGCAGGGCGACTGGATGGGCTTCGCACGCCCCGACTGGCTGGACCCGCGCACGGACGAGTTCGCACGGGTGGCGGCGGCGTTCTACCGGGTGCAGGACGAGATGTTCGGCCCGTCGACCCTGTACAAGATGGACCTGCTGCACGAGGGCGGCGACCCGGGTGACGTGCCGGTCGCCGACGCGGCGAAGGGCGTCGAGCGGGCGCTCCAGCGGTCCCACCCGGGAGCCACCTGGGTGATGCTCGGCTGGCAGCACAACCCGCCCCGGGCGATCGTCGACGCCGTCGACAAGCAGCACATGCTCGTCGTCGACGGCCTCTCCGACCGCTTCCCCACGGTCACCGACCGCGAGGCCGACTGGGGCGACACCCCGTACGCCTTCGGGTCGATCTGGAACTTCGGCGGCCACACCGCGCTCGGTGCGAACACCCCCGACTGGGCCGCGCTGTACGAGAAGTGGCGCACCAAGGACGGCAGCGGGCTGCACGGGATCGCCCTGATGCCGGAGGCGGCGGACAACAACCCGGCCGCCTTCGCCCTCTTCTCCGAACTTGCCTGGCGGGAGGGCGAGTTGGACCTCAAGACCTGGTTCGCCGAGTGGGCGCACGCCCGGTACGGGGCCCGTGATCCGCATGCCGAGGCCGCCTGGGACATCCTGCGGCGCACCGCGTACGGCACCACCCGCGCGGACTCGTGGAGCGAGGGCGCCGACGGCCTGTTCGGCGCCCGGCCCGCACTGAACGCCGTTCGGGCCGGCCGCTGGTCGCCGAAGCAACTCCGGTACAGCGCTGTCGACTTCGAGCCGTCGCTCGGCGAACTGCTCAAGGTGCGGCTCGAGTTGCGGGCCTCGTCGGCATACCGTCGCGACCTCCTCGACGTGGCCCGCCAGACCCTCTCCAACCGCAGCCGGGTCATGCTGCCGCAGATCAAGGCGGCGTACGACGCCGGCGACAGGGCCCGCTTCGACAGGGCGAGCCGCGACTGGCTCTCCCTCATGGACCTGCTGGACGAGCTGATGGCCACCGACTCCCGTCATCTGCTGGGACGTTGGGTCGCCGATGCCCGTTCCTGGGGTGCGGGTGCCGCCGAGCGGACGGAGCTGGCGTACGACAACCTGTCGCTGCTGACGGTGTGGGGGACGCGGGAGGGTGCGGACGCGGGGCTGCGGGACTACGCCAACCGGGAGTGGGCGGGGCTGGTCGGCGGACTGTACCGGCTGCGCTGGTCGACGTACTTCGGGGAGCTGCGGGCCGCGCTGGCGGCGGGCCGGGCACCGAAGAAGATCGACTGGTTCGCCCTGGAGGACCGCTGGGCGCGGAACCCGGGGCCGCTCGCGACCGAGCCGACCGGGGACACGTACACGGTCGCCGCGCAGGTCCGGGACCGGCTCACAGCTCTCTCCTGAAGGATCACAGCCCGCTGCCACGGCACGCCCACGACTTTCCCAGTCGATCGCGCGACCCTCAACTACGTTTACAGCGCGCTTACTTGGAGATCACACGTGCCGTTGCAGCCCGCCCGAGCCGCATCACCGAGTCCCGCCTCGCACCGTCCGACCTCACGCCGTCTGCTGCTGACCGCCCTCGGCGCCTCCCTGCTCGCCGTCCCCGCCCTGGCGTACCAGGCGGCCGACGCGGCCACCACAGCGGAACCCGCGGCGGGCACCAAGGCGGACGCCGGGCTCGACGACCCGGCGAAGAAGGACATCGCCATGCGTCTGGTGTCCAGCGCGGAGAACTCCTCGCTGGAGTGGGAGGAGCAGTACGACTACGTAGAGGACATCGGCGACGGCCGTGGCTACACGGGCGGCATCATCGGCTTCTGCTCCGGCACGAGCGACATGCTCGCCCTGGTCGAGCTGTACACCGCGCGCGTCGCGGACAATCCGCTGGCCGGCTGTCTGCCCGCGCTGCGCGCGGTGAACGGCACGGACTCCCACGAGGGCCTGGACCCGGGCTTCCCGGACGCCTGGCGCGAGGCCGCCGCAACCGCCGCGTTCCGCACGGCCCAGCGCGACGAGCGGGACCGCGTCTACTTCGACCCGGCGGTGGCTCGGGCCAAGGAGGACGGTCTCGGCGCCCTCGGCCAGTTCGTCTACTACGACGCCATGGTCATGCACGGCCCCGGCACCGACGCCCTCAGCTTCGGCGGCATCCGCGACCGGGCCCTCCTCCAGGCGGCCGCCCCGGCGGAGGGCGGCGACGAGACCGGTTTCCTGCACGCCTTCCTCGACGCCCGGGTGTGGGCGATGGAGCAGGAGGACGCCCACAGCGACGTCAGCCGCGTCGAGACGGCCCAGCGGGTCTTCCTGGCGGCGGGCAACCTCACTCTGGAGCCGCCGCTGAACTGGCAGGTGTACGGGGACAGTTACACACTGAGCTGACCGGACACGGGCCACCCTTCCGCGCTGCAGGACCGTTCCGGGGCGCGCACGAGCGCGCGCGCCCCGGAGACGGCTGCCGTGGACCGCTCGGGTCCACGGCTCTGGTCGAGGGCCGTCCCCCTCGACCAGAGTTCAACGGGTCACGCTTCGGCGGCGATCCGCGCCAGCCGCCGGGCCTCTGCCCTCGTCGAGCGGGCGATCGTGTCCTCGTCGACGTGCAGCAGCCGGCCGTTCTCCACGATCTGCCGGCCGTTCACGAACGACGCCGTCACCGGGGCCGCCGCGCCGAGGACCAGGGCGGTCACCGGGTCGGCGATCGACGCGTGGGCGAGGGTGTCCAGCTTCCACAGGACGAGGTCGGCGAGCTTGCCCTGCTCCAGGGAGCCGATCTCGTGCGCCCGGCCCAGGACCTGGGCACCGCCGAAGGTGCCGAGGCGCAGTGCCTGGCGGGCGTTGAGCGCCGCTTCGCGGTGGCTGCCGAGGCGGTTGATGAGGAGGGCGTTGCGCAGCTCGGTGTGGAGTTCGCCGGACTCGTTGGACGCGGTGCCGTCGACGCCGAGGCCGACCGGGACGCCGGCCGCCAGCATGTCCGGGACTCGGGCGATCCCCGCGGCCAGCCGGGCGTTGGACGACGGACAGTGGGCCACCCCCGTCCTCGTACGGGCGAAGGCCTCGATGTCGGAGTCGTTCATGTGGACGCAGTGGGCCATCCACACGTCCTCGCCGAGCCAGCCCGTCGACTCGAAGTAGTCGGTCGGGCCCATGCCGAACAGCTCGTGGCAGAACTTCTCCTCCTCGACGGTCTCCGAGCCGTGGGTGTGCAGCCGTACACCGAGGCGGCGGGCCAACTGGGCACCCTCACGCAGCAGTTCGGTGGAGACCGAGAAGGGCGAGCAGGGGGCGACGGCGATCTGGGTCATCGCGCCGAAGGAGGCGTCGTGGTGCTCGTCGACCGTCGCCTCGGTGGCGGCGAGCGCGCCCTCCAGGGTCTCGACGGCGAAGTCCGGGGGCAGGCCGCCGTCCTTCTCGCTGCGGTCCATGGAGCCGCGGGCGAGCGTGAAGCGGACGCCCATCTCGCGCGCCGCCCGGATGATGGAGCCCGACAGGTCGCCGGAGCCCTTCGGGAAGACGTAGTGGTGGTCCATCGCGGTCGTCACACCGCCGCGGGCCATCATGCCGAGCGAGCCCTGGGCCGCCGCGTACGTCATGCGCTCGTCGATGCGGGCCCAGGTCGGGTAGAGCGCGACGAGCCAGTCGAAAAGGTTGTGGTCCGTGGCCAGGCCCCGGGTGATCCACTGGTAGAAGTGGTGGTGCGTGTTGACCAGACCGGGGGTCACGAGGTGCCCGCTCGCGTCGATCCGGCGTACGACGTCCGTCAGTCCCTCGGGGGCCCGGCCCTCGCCGACCGACTCGATGACGTCGTCCGCCACGACCACATGACCGGACGCGTACTCGGTGTCCCTCGCGTCCACGGTCGCGATCGCCGCGTTCTCGATGACGATGCGCTGGGTTGCTGCCATGGTTCGTCCTTCGGAGGTCGCTTCAGAAGTCGCTTCAGAGGTCACGTCAGAGGTCACGTCAGAGGTCACGTCAGAGGTCACGTCAGAGATTGGTGAGGTCGGCCGGGATCCTCGCTTCGCACCCGTCCCGCAGGACGGTGGCCTCGATGAGGCCGTAGGGGCGGTCGGCGGCGAAGTACACAGCTCCGTCGGCGGTGTCGTTCTTGAGGCCGAACGGCGCCAGGTCCACCAGGAAGTGGTGCTTGTTCGGGAGGGAGAAGCGGACCTCGTCGATCTCGTCGCGGTTGTCGATGATCCGCGCGCCCATCTGGTACAGGGTCTGCTGGAGCGAGAGCGAGTACGTCTCCGCGAAGGCCCGGAGCAGGTGCTGCTTCACCTGCCCGTAGGACTCCTCCCAGTCGGGCATGTCCCGCTCGTCGTCGGTCCAGTTGAAGCGCCAGCGGGCGGAGACCTCGGTGGCGAGGATGCGGTCGTGCGCCTCGGGGAGGGTCGTGTACTTGTCCTTGACGTAGCCCCAGAACTCGGAGTCGGTCGAGTTCATGACCGTGAGGTCCTTGAGACCGGAGACGACCTCCCACGACGAGCCGTCGTACGTGATCTGGGTCAGCCGGGTCTCCTGGCCCTTGCGGACGAAGGAGTGCGCGCCCTCGTTGCCGTGCTCGATGCGCTCCCAGGAGTACTCCTCGATGCGGATACGGGCCCGGTGGATGGCCGGCTGGGAGGTCACGAAGTGCCGGGCCAGGTGGATGCCGAACTGCTCGGCGGACTCGATGCCGTGCTCCTTGGCGAAGGCGTACACCGTGTTCTTGGTGGTGTCCGTCGGCAGGACGTTCGCGTTCGAGCCCGACAGATGGACCTCGGCCATGTCGCCGGAGAGCGACACGGACACGTTCAGGTCCTTGATGTGGTGGGTGGCGCCGTCCCGCGTGATCTTGACGACCCGGTTCTCGGCTTTGCCGTACTGGTTCGGTCCCAGGATGGGCATGGGTGCTAGCTCCCTCGGTATACGGAGTAGCCGAACGGGTTGAGCAGCAGCGGTACGTGGTAGTGCTCGCCGGGCGTCACCGCGAAGGTGATGACGACCTCGGGGAAGAACACGGCACCGCTGTCCCGATTCGCGGGGGCGTCCTGCTGCGCATCGGCTTGCTTGTTCACGGTCTGTGCGACGGTTCCTGCGAGGTACGGCTCGACCTCGAAGTCGAGCCGGACGTGGGTCGTGCCCTCCGGCAGCGCCGGGAGGTCCTTGCACCGGCCGTCGGTGTCGGTCGCCGAGCCGCCGAGCGCCTGCCAGTCCGCTTCACGCCCGGAGCGGGCGGAGAGGTGGACGGCGACGCCCTCGGCGGGGCGGCCGACGGAGGTGTCCAGGATGTGTGTGGACACCGAGGCGGTCGTGGCGGTGCTCATGATCGGGCTTCCTCTTCCACTTCGACGAGCCGGGCCAGGCGGATGCGGTTGATCTTGCCCAGTTCGGTGCGGACGATCTCGCGTTCCCGCTCCGGCGCGTTGCCGATCCGCTCCCTGAGCGCGTCGCGCATCTGTTCGCCGGTCCGGCCGGTGGCGCAGATCAGGAAGACATGGCCGAACCTCTCCTGGTAGGCCAGGTTCAGTTCGAGCATCTCCGCCTTGAGCTGGTCGGAGGCGCCTGCCATCCCGCGCTGTTCACGGGCCGAGGCCGGGTCGCCCGGCTTGGGGCGGCCGATCGGTGGGTGTCCTGCCATCGCCTCCGCCAGATCCCCGTCGGTCAGCTCGGCCATGGCTGCGTCACTGGCGGCGAAGAGCTCCTCGACGGTGGCGCACGGGCGGTCGGCGAGGAGCCTGCGCCCCCATTCCGCCGAGGCGCACACCTCGTGGAGCGCCGCGGCGGCCGCGTGCTCCTCCAGGGTGTTGAAACGGGCGAGGCCCGGTGTCGAAGAACGCGAAGTCACGGGAGCCTCCGTGGCCGTGGTGCTGGACTGACTTCGGCAAGCTAACGCCCTGCGACGACATCGCGTCAACAGTTTGTTGAAAAATCGCGGTTACGGCGGCGCGCTCGAAGAAGTCTCCGGCCTCGGCCGAACCGGGGCCCCTGGACGCGCACCCCTTCCGGACCGAGCGCCCCCTCAGGCCCCCTTCTCGCGGTTGAGGTAGTTGCAGACCCAGAACTACACCGATTGCACCGGAGACGGGACGGGCGCCCCCGGCGCTCAGACAAGACCCCCCTGGGTCACCCTCGCAGGCCCGCGACTTCTCCCGGATGCAAGTGCACGCGGCCGAGAACCAACCCAATCACACCGGACGCGCCGCGAGCCCATGTGGCACGTTTACGCAGGTCAGCGCGCCGTCGAGCCACCTTCGCGGGCCCGCTTCTCTTCCTGGGCGTTGATGTAGTTGTAGACGGTGAAGCGGCTGACGCCGAGCGCGCTCGCGACGGTCTCCACGCCGTGGCGCACGGAGAAGGCTCCGCGCGCCTCCAGTATCCGTACGACCTCCTGCTTGCCCTTGCGGTCGAGGTCCGCCAGCGGCTTGCCCTTCCGGCGTTCCATCGCGGCCAGGATGTGATCCAGCGACTCGGCGAGCTGCGGCAGGCGTACGGCGACGACTTCGGCACCCTCCCAGGAGAGGACGACATCGTCGGGTCCGGCCTCGTCCGGCGGCAGCATGACCCCACCCATGGCGTCGACCAGCGGCTTCACGGCCGCGACGAAGGGCTCGTCGCCGACGCCGGTCACGCGCCGCCCTCCCCGACCACGTTGACCTGGAGCGAGATCCGGGTGGCGCCGGACTCCAGGGTCCGGCGCAACAGGGTGTCCACGGCGGTCAGCACGGCGTCGGCATCCCCCTCCGCCGTGTTGCCGAACGGGCCGACGTCGACCGCGTCCAGCTCCGCCGCCTCGACCACCTCGCGGGCCACGAGCGCGTGCGCCGGGGCCTCGTCCAGGTCGAAGGGCTCGGTCGTGAACTCCACCCTCAATCGCATTGCGCCCCCAGAACACGCATCTGACCTGCACCTTTACCCAGATCACCTTCTGCGAGGGCAGATCAGGGCACAACGGGAATGCATCGGCCGACCGCCTCGCGGCCGCGATGCACCCCAGACCAATCGATTTCACCGGGACGGAGTCGATCCGTCCGCCACGAGCCGACCCTATAACCGACCAGGGCATCCCTTCGCCCTGCACGCGGCCAGGCCGCCCCAGCAGCGCCACGACCCGATGGCTGGTCGTCATCTTGCGGACCTGCCGTTGATGACCTGCCGATCCGCGAGACGCGGTCCGCCCGCCACGGCCTGCGGCATCAGCGGAGCGAGCAACTCCCGGCGGCGGAACAGCAGTACCAGGTGTCGGCGCAACCTCCCGCCGGGCGATCATCTGCTAACGATCAAGGCTCCGACCAGTCCGAGCACGCCGCTCCCGTCCCACACCAACGCCGTGACCTGGAACCTCAGGCTGGAAAAGACCGAGTGCCAGGAGTACCTCTCCGCACCTTGCCGTGCATCGCCGATTCGACGGGGCTCCGCCGGCGGCGCCCCGTCGCGGCTCGAGCCGGCCTTCGCCCACGTGAAGAGCCGGAAGGCTCCTCCGCGAGATCCGCTGCCCTCGACGAGCGTCACCCGGTCCGCGACCTTGACCCCATTGCGACTTCTGCACGTCCGGGACCCCCAGCAAGGTCCGACCCAAGCCCACTTGTCACAGAAAGCGCACATATGCTCCCTCTGGGTTATTGTCTGGTTAATCGTCGACGGGAGGAATGCCATGAGCTACACGCTGTTGCGCGGCCTGTTCGTCATCCGCTATCCCGACCTGCCGCGGCAGGGACCGGAGCCTGACGGCGACACGGTCAAGTTCAAGCCGGACTCACCCGCCCTCGTCGAGGGCCTGCCCCGACCGTCGGGAACGCCGCCGGACATCAACGCCCGGGGCATCTCGGTGCGCCTGGAGGCGATCGACGCGCTGGAGACGCACTTCGGCGAGACCCACCAGGAGTTGGACGGCGCCAACGCGGCCCGTCACAGGCTGCTGCAGTTCCTCGGGTTCACCAACGTCACCTTCTTCGAAGACCTTCCGAACAAGGTCAAGTCGGCCGACCAGGACAGCATCCGCGGATATGTACTCTCCAACGGGATCGACGCCGACGGCCGCATGATCGGGTTCGTCTACCCGGGCGATCCGACCGAACCGGACGGGTCGGACGTCTTCCTGGACGAAGCCAGGGTGGACCAGTCGGCCAACACGACGCTGTTCACGGAGGGCCTGGCCTACCCGGCGTTCTATGCGACCCTGCCCGCCTCACTCCGCATCCACCTGGCGACGAAGTCCCGGGCGGCGCGAGCTGCGGCAGTGGGGGTATGGCCCCGCTCGAAGGCCGACCCGAACGGCAAGGCCGACGTCCCGGACCTCGACACACTGCAGCAGTTGGTGATGTGGCCCAAGCTCTTCCGACGGATCGTGCCCTATCTCGCGACGGGAGCCACCGACTTCAACGGCTTCGACGCCTGGCTGCGGAGCGACCCGGTGCACCGCGACGATCCGCTCTTCCTCCTGGAGCGAGGCGAGCACGGCAACCTGCACGACGTGATCGAGGCCGCGGGCCAGGACATTCAACTCACGGTCTGGCCGGAGGACTTCATCATCAGCCCCGACCCCGCACCGCCGGGGGCAACCACCCACCCCTAGAGGTTGCAGCCGTCCAGGGCCTCGGGATCAGTTCGGAGTCGTTGCGGGGCGGAGGCAAGGAGAAGGCGACGCCCGGCTTCGATCGGGGGGAGGGGGCAGGAGCCGCCGAAGGGGTCCGGGTGATCCCGGACCCCTTCCTCCGTGCGACGTTGCCTGCCGGGTCTCGCCGTCAGTACCTGATGGGTCCCGGCTGGGGTCGAACCGCATGACCAAGGCCCAGCTTCTCCGTGCGGAATCGCTGCAGAGCACCGAGCGCGGCGGCATCCGCGCCGGACATCGCACGCCGCCGTAGCCCACCGCGCGCACGAACCCCCGCCGGAGCATCCCAGCGGGGCTCACCGCTTCCCGCACTCCCCCCACAGGCCTCATCGACCGCGCGGACTTCACCAGACCGCGAGGCCCTGCCCTGGCATCGAACCCCTGCCCCGGATCGGCCGGACGCCCCTGGACGGCCGTTGCAACCTGCATCAAGTCGGGCCGTCGCCACACGACCGGACGAGGGGCGTTTCTGCAGGTCAGTGCGGATTCGCGCATGTTCCCGCAGGTCAGGGCCGCGCCGCAGGGCTTCCACGCGATCTCACGGGCACAACCCAACGCGCGTGCCGTTTTCACCGAGCCCTCTTGACAAGCTCCGACAGTCGACGGCAGTCTTCCATTAAGCAGAAAACAAGTTCCATAATACGGAAATACAGGGAAGGGAGCGCCTGAGGCCCCATGGGATTCGCGGAGCAGCGCTACAACGTCAACCTGTCGATCCTCTTCACGGAACTCCCGCTCCTGGAGCGCCCCGCGGCCGCCGCCGCGGCGGGCTTCACCGCGGTCGAGCTGTGGTGGCCCTGGGTCGACTCCCCCACCCCCGCGCAGTCCGAACTCGACGCCCTGCGAGGCGCGTTGGAGAGCGCGGGCGTGCAACTGACCGGGCTGAACTTCTACTCCGGTGTACTACCGGGCCCGGACCGGGGCGCCCTGTCGATCCCGGGCGAGGAGTCGGAGAGGTTCCGTCTCAACATCGACGTGGCCGCGGACTTCGCCGGGTCCGTCGGCTGCAAGGCGCTCAACGCCCTGTACGGCAACCGCGTCGCCGGTGCGGACCCGGCCGAGCAGGACGCGCTCGCGCTGCGGAACCTGGTCCTGGCGGCTCAGGCCGCCGACCGGATCGGCGCGATCCTGCTGATCGAAGCCCTGAACAAGGTGGAATCGCCGCTGTATCCCCTGGTGTCGGCCCCGGCCGCCGTCGGTGTCGTCGACAAGGTCAACGAGGCGTCGGGCCTCGGCAACGCGCGCTTCCTGATGGACCTCTACCACCTGTCCATGAACGGCGAGGACCTGCCGCGGGTGATCACCGAGTACTCCGGCCGGACCGGCCATGTGCAGATCGCCGACAACCCCGGCCGCGGCGCGCCCGGCACCGGCACCGTCCCGCTGGAGGACCTCCTCGACGAGTTGGGCAAGGCCGGCTACGAAGGTCTGGTCGGCCTGGAGTACAAGCCGGGCGACCGGCCGAGCGCCGAAGCGTTCGAGTGGCTCCCCCGTGAGGCCCGCGCGACGCGCTGAGCGCCCCACCCCACCGACGTAGCAGAGCAGTCAGAGAGGCACTCTCACCATGAGCAATCTTCCCAAGGTCGCGTGGATAGGCCTCGGCATCATGGGTTCCCCCATGTCAGAGAACCTGATCAAGGCGGGTTACGACGTCACGGGGCACACCCTGGAGCAGGACAAGCTCGACCGGCTGACCGCCGCCGGCGGTACCGCCGCGACCTCCGTCGCCGAGGCCGTGCGCGACGCCGACGTCGTCATCACGATGGTGCCCGCCTCCCCGCAGGTCGAGGCCATCGCGTACGGCCCCGACGGCATCCTGGAGAACGCCCGGCCCGGCGCCCTGCTGATCGACATGTCGTCCATCACCCCGCAGACCTCCGTCGACCTGGCGAAAGCCGCGAAGGAGAAGGGCATCCGGGTGCTCGACGCCCCCGTGTCCGGCGGTGAGGCGGGCGCGATCGAGGCCGTGCTGTCCATCATGGTCGGCGGCGAGCAGGCCGACTTCGACCGGGCCGAGCCGGTCTTCGAGGCGCTCGGCAGGACCATCGTGCTGTGCGGTCCGCACGGCTCGGGGCAGACCGTGAAAGCGGCGAACCAGCTGATCGTCGCCGTGAACATCCAGGCGTGCGCCGAGGCCGTGGTGTTCCTGGAGAAGTCGGGTGTGGACCTGAAGGCGGCGCTCGACGTGCTGGGCGGCGGCCTCGCGGGCTCGACCGTGCTGACCCGCAAGAAGGACAACTTCCTGAACCGGGACTTCAAGCCGGGCTTCCGCATCGACCTGCACCACAAGGACATGGGCATCGTCACCGACGCCGCCCGCACCGTGGGCGCCGCCCTGCCCGTAGGCGCCGTGGTGGCCCAGCTGGTCGCCTCGCTGCGCGCCCAGGGCGACGGTGGCCTCGACCACTCGGCCCTGCTGCGGGCCGTGGACCGCCTCTCCGGCGCCCAGGTCTGAGGCGGATCGCCTCCCGAACTTCCGGTCCGTGGCGGCGCTGACATCTGTCCTGTCGCGCCCAGGCACCGCCACGGACCGGAACCGCCGTTCCGGGTACGCCGACTTCCTGAGGGGCGTCGGCGGGCGCACCACGATGTTCGTACGCCTGTCGACGGTGGGTGAGGGTTTGGCCGACGCCGACGTCGTGCGCGCCCCGTCCGGACCGGCGATCAACTTCTGCACAGAAGAGGTCAGTTACAGCCTCGCCGGAACCACACCCCGGTCGTCTTCATCAAGACCTCGACCAATCTCCTGACCAGGTCCCGGACCGATTCCCTGATCAGCTCCTTGATCAGCTCCTTGATCGAGTTCCTGTTCCTGATCGAGTTCCTGACTTCACACACTCCCCGAGCCGCGTCCGGTCCCTGGTGACACCCATCAGCCACCGGACGCACCGCCCGCGACCGCCGCCGACCGACCCGGATGAGAGGTGGCCGTCGGCGCGAGCGGGCAGGGCACGGACCGCGGCGGCGTGCGCGCCAGTGCGGTGGTGCAGGCTCCGGCCCGCGTCTCGACGTGAGGGACGCGGAACCGGCGCCGTCGCATCCGCCGCGGTCCGACCCGTTGAGGGGTTCACAGGGCCCGGGGCGGCCGTCAACGACCTGGTGGGCTCGACGAGGGCCGGTACCGCATCCGCGACGAGCTGTGTGCAGGGCACCGTCGCCGCGTGTCAGCGCGGTTGCTCTCGTGCCGGGCACGAGCCTGCGGTGCGCGGCCTCGCCGACGGAACCACCACCGAAGATCGGGCGCCGCCCCCTCCGCCGCGCACTGGAGGTACCGTTCCAGGGCGTTCGGGGTGCTCGACGACCGCGCGAAGCTCTTCGGGACCGACGGAACGGCGACACGACTCGGCCGACCGGCCGAAGAGTTGGCCCTTGGCGTCGGTGGCGAGCAGGGCGAGGCCGCCGGGGAGGTGGCGATGTGCCCGGCGCTGCGGCGCGGTACTCGATGTCGATACGGCCTGGGGAGCGAATCCCTTCCCTGGGCCCGGGGAGTCCTGGAGCGTGCGCACCGCGTTCCACTCGCCGCCCCCCGGGCGCTGCGGCCTGCGCATCAGGCTGCTCTGGAGAGAGCGCGATCAGGGTCTGACAACTTGATCGACGGCTACCGAAACGGCTTCCCGCCTACGCAAGCGTGCGTAGACCGTCTACGGAACCCTCAAATCAACCTCTGAACCAGTGCGTGGGGGCTTCAACTACCCCTGGGTCAGGGCACATTCTCGACACACGAGGCCCGCCGACACGGGGGCGGCGGGCCTCGACGGGGGAAGCCCCCACGGGGGAAACACGGGGGCACGGGGGAACGCGGGATCGGGGGAAACGGGGGCCCGGTGATCGGGGGAGAACCGGGGAAGCGGGGGAAACGGGGGAGGCCACGAGCGGCAGCGCGACAAAGCGGCTCGCGCCAAGCGAGGTCGCGCTGCCGCAGGGCCTCCCCTCCCCCGCCCGCTCTTCCCGCTCTTCCCGCTGGAACAACGCGGTGCACGCCTCCGAGCATGCCCGAGCGGCGCGACGGCTTCGGGCGCGGGGACGGGGCGGCTCACCCCCCGGATGAACCGCCCCTGATGTCCGTACGCCGACGTCACCGTCGGTTGCCGTAGGGCACCGCCGGCGCCATGGGCCGCCGCCGACGCCGTACGTCTCAGACCCGCAGCGTCTTGATCGACGTGGGCGCGTGGCCCGGTTCCGTCGCGATCTCCTCGAACTCCACCACGTTGCCGATGTCGTTCGTCGTGGACATCGCGATGTTGGTGACGCGCTCCAGGATCGCCTCGACGACGACCGGCACCCGGTACTCCGCCGCGAGCTTCTTCGCCTGTTCGAAGGCGGCGCCCAGTTCGGCCGGGTCGGTCACCCGGATCGCCTTGCAGCCCAGGCCCTCGGCGACCTTGACGTGGTCGACGCCATAGCCCCCCAGCTCGGGCGAGTTGACGTTCTCGAACTCCAGGTTGACCTGGAAGTCGATGTCGAAGGCGCGCTGGGCCTGGCGTATGAGGCCCAGGTAGGAGTTGTTGACCAGGACGTGGATATACGGGATGCGGTGCTGCGCCCCGACCGCCAGCTCCTCGATCATGAACTGGAAGTCGTAGTCGCCGGAGAGGGCGACGACGGACGCCTCCGGGTCGGCCTTCGCCACGCCGAGCGCGGCCGGGATCGTCCAGCCGAGCGGGCCGGCCTGGCCACAGTTGATCCAGTGGCGCGGGTGGTGGACGTGCAGCATCTGGGCGCCGGCGATCTGCGAGAGCCCGATGGTGGAGACGTACCGGGTCTCGGGGCCGAACGCCTTGTTCATCTCCTCGTAGACGCGCTGCGGCTTGATCGGGATGTCGTCGAAGTGCGTACGGCGCTGGAGCCGGGCCTTGCGGTCCTGCGCGTCGGCCGCCCACGCGGAGCGGTCGGGCAGTCGGCCGGCCGCCCTCGACTCCCGTGCCACCGTGACGAACAGCTCCAGCGCGGCCTTGGCGTCGGACGCGATGCCGTAGTCGGGGGCGAAGATCCTGCCGATCTGGGTGGGCTCGATGTCGACGTGGACGAACGTCCGGCCGGCCGTGTAGACGTCCAGCTTGCCGGTGTGCCGGTTGGCCCAGCGATTGCCGATGCCGAGGACGAAGTCGGACTCCAGGAAGGTCGCGTTGCCGTAGCGGTGCGAGGTCTGCAGGCCGACCATGCCGGCGTTCAGCTCGTGGTCGTCGGGCAGGACGCCCCAGCCCATGAGGGTGGGCACGACCGGGACTCCGGTCAACTCGGCGAATTCGACGAGGAGTTCGGCGGCATCGGCGTTGATGATCCCGCCGCCCGCGACGATCAGTGGCCGCTCCGACGCGTTGAGCAGCCCGATCGCCTTCTCGATCTGGGCGCGACCGGCGGCCGGCTTGTAGACCGGGAGCGGCTGGTACGTGTCCGGGTCGAACTCGATCTCGGTGAGCTGGACGTCGATGGGGAGGTCGATGAGGACCGGGCCGGGTCGCGCGGACCGCATCAGGTGGAAGGCCTGCTGGAAGACGCCGGGAACCTGCGCGGCCTCCAGCACGGTCACGGCCATCTTGGTGACCGGCCTGGCGATGGAGGAGATGTCGACCGCCTGGAAGTCCTCCTTGTGGATCACGGCCGTGGGTGCCTGGCCCGTGACGCAGAGGATCGGGATGGAGTCACCGATGGCCGAGTAGAGCCCGGTGATCATGTCGGTCCCGGCGGGGCCGGAGGTGCCGATGCAGACACCGATGTTGCCGGGGTGGGTGCGGGTGTAGCCCTCGGCCATGTGCGACGCGCCCTCGACATGCCGGGCGAGGGTGTGCTGGATGCCGCCTGAGGCCTTGAGGGCCGCGTAGAAGGGGTTGATCGCCGCGCCGGGGACACCGAACGCGTCGCGGACACCCTCACGCTTGAGGATCTCGACTGCCGCGCGGGCAGCGGTCATACGGGCCATTGCGTACTCCTGCTTCAGCTGCCGGACTCGCTCCCGTCGCGCCCCGCGGTGAGCCTTCCGTCATCCCGTCAGACATTTCCGTATTGTGGATATTCTTTTCTGCTATCTGGAATCAGCGTAGGGAGAGAGGTAGGGGGCGTCAAGGGCGTGGGCAGCGGAATCCACCGGGGCGTCTCAGGGTGTTTGCCTGCCGGAACAGCCCTGACTGGAGGACGATGAGAAGGCGTTTTCGATGTGGCTCGACGGTGGGGTGGGGAGCATGGGCGAGAGCATGGCGGTGCGGTGCCCGGACTGCGGGCGCGAACATCAGTACGCCCCGCCGGCCTACCCCTGTGTGTGCGGCACCCCGGTCGCCCCGCCCCTGAACCGCCGCGCCGCCCCGACCTCCGTCACCCACCACACCTGGGACGAGGACTGGGTCACCGTCCGCTGCGAAGGCTGCGGTCGCGCCGACCAGTGGCCCCACCCGGAGCTGGGCTGCTCCTGCGGGACCGTGCTGCGCGTGCCCGTGTCCGGCGCCCTGCGGCCCGCGGGTCCCGGCGACGCCCCGCACGCACCCGTGGCGCCCGCCGGCCCCCGGGCGACCTTCAGGCCCGTCACCATCCGCACCGCCCGCGACGCGGTCACCGCCGTCGCCCTCTACCTGCGCTGGCTGGGCTACCGGGAGATCCGCCGTGCCGACCAGCGCCAGCCGACCGGGATCGGCCTCGCCGCGCGGGGCGTCCTGGCCCAGGTTGATCCGTCGGTCCGCCCGGCCTCGCTGCGCGACGTCGAGTGCCTGTGGCTGACCGCCATGACGGAAGCCACCGACTGCGTCTACTTCTCCCTCGCCGGGTACGCGAACGACGCCCGCGGCCGCGCCGACGGCCTGGGCGTCTCCCTGTTCGTCCTGGACCTCACCGGCACCCCGCAGCCGGTGAACGGCGCGGCGACGGAGCTGGTCACCCTGGGTGCGGGGGCCTGAGACGGCAGTCGCGCGAAACCGCTACCCGGCGGCGTACCGCTCCCGCAGCTCGATCTTCCGCACCTTCCCCGACACCGTCATCGGGAAGGAGTCCAGGACGCGCAGCGCGCTCGGGATCTTGTAGTGCGCCAACTGCCCGTCACAGAAGGCCCGTAGCTCCTCCAGCGTGAGCGGTTCGGTGGCCTCGCGCGGGATGACGCAGGCGAGCACCTCCTCGCCGTACCGCTCGTGCGGAACGCCCACCACCTGGACGTCGGCGATCTTCGGGTGGCCGTACAGGAACTCCTCGATCTCGCGCGGGTAGATGTTCTCGCCACCCCGGATGATCATGTCCTTGATCCGGCCGACGATCTCGACGTACCCGTCCTCGCGCATCGTCGCCAGGTCCCCGGTGTGCATCCACCGCCCCGCGTCGACGGCCTCGGCGGTCCTCTCGGGCTCCTCCCAGTAGCCGAGCATCACGCTGTAGCCACGGGTGCACAACTCCCCCGCGGTTCCGCGCGGCCGGGTCACCCCGGTCGCGGGGTCGACGATCTTCACCTCGATGTGCGGGAGGACGCGGCCGACGGTGCCGGTGCGGTGTTCCAGGTCGTCGTCGCGCCGGGTCTGGGTGGAGACGGGCGAGGTCTCCGTCATGCCGTAACAGATCGAGACCTCCGTCATGTGCATCTCGGCGACCACCCGCTTCATCACCTCCACCGGGCAGGGCGAGCCCGCCATGATGCCGGTGCGCAGGGAGGAGAGGTCGTACGCGGCGAAGTCGGGGAGGTTCAACTCCGCGATGAACATGGTCGGTACGCCGTAAAGGGAGGTGCAGCGCTCCCGCTGGACGGCCTCCAGGGTGGCCTTCGGGTCGAAGGACGGGGCCGGGATGACGACACAGGCGCCGTGCGAGGTCGCCGCGAGGTTGCCCATCACCATGCCGAAGCAGTGGTAGAAGGGCACGGGCACGCAGATCCGGTCCTGCTCGGTGTAGGCGAGCAACTCCCCTACGAAGTAGCCGTTGTTGAGGATGTTGTGGTGGGAGAGGGTCGCGCCCTTGGGGAAGCCCGTGGTGCCCGAGGTGTACTGGATGTTGATCGGGTCGTCGCAGGACAGGTCCTCGTACGGCACCGGTGTGCCGCGCGCGATCAGCGCGTCCCAGCTCGGGTCCCCGATGTAGACGGCCTCTCGCAACTTCGGGCACTGGGCGCGCACTTGCTCGACCATCGCCCGGTAGTCGCTCGTCCTGTGGCTGAGCGAGGCGAAGAGCAGGCAGACACCGGCCTGGTCGAGGACGTACTCGACCTCGTGGGTGCGGTAGGCGGGGTTGATGTTCACCATGATCGCGCCGATGCGGGCGGTGGCGTACTGGACGAGCACCCACTCGGGGCAGTTCACCGCCCAGATGCCCACCCGGTCGCCCTTGGCGACGCCGCTCGCGAGCAGCGCGTACGCCAGCTCGTCGACGTCGGCGGCGAACCGGGTGTAGGTCCAGCGCCTGCCGGACGGCACGTCGACGAGGACCTCGCGGTCCGGCCAGGCCGCGACGGCCCGGTCGAGACTGGCGCCGATGGTGTCGCCGAGCAGCGGAGTCCCGCCTGTGCCGTGCGTATAGGACAGCTCACTCACCGGAAGTCCTCCTCGTGGTACTCCGCGTCCGAGCCCGCGGCCGTGGCCTCGCGCAGCACGATGCGGCGGATCTTGCCCGACACGGTCTTCGGCAGGTCGCCGAACTCCAGGCGGCGCAGACGCTTGTAGGGCGCGAGGACGGTCCGGGAGTGCTCGAAGAGCACCTTCGCGGTGTCGGGGCCCGGCTCCCAGCCGGCGGCCAGCACGATGTACGCCTTCGGCACCGCGAGCCGCACCTCGTCCGGCGCGGGCACCACGGCCGCCTCGGCGACCGCCTCGTGCTCCAGCAGGGCGCTCTCCAGCTCGAACGGGCTGATCTTGTAGTCGCTCGCCTTGAACACGTCGTCCGCGCGGCCCACGTAGGTGATGTAGCCGTCCTTGTCCCGTGCGCCGATGTCACCGGTGCGGTAGAAGCCGCCGGCCATGGCCTCCGCCGTACGGTCGGGGTCGCCGTGGTAGCCCGTCATCAGGCCGACCGGGCGGTTGGAGAGGTCGAGGGCGATCTCGCCCTCGTCGGCGTCGGGGGCGCCCGAGACGGGGTCGAGGAGGACGACCTTGAAGCCGGGGCCGGGCCGGCCCATCGAGCCCGTCTTCAGTCGCTGGCCGGGACTGTTGGAGACCTGGACGACGGTCTCGGTCTGGCCGAAGCCGTCGCGGATGTCCAGGCCCCAGGCGCGGCGCACCTGCTCGATGACCTCGGGGTTGAGGGGTTCACCGGCCGCGACGACCTCACGGGGCGGGGTCTTCAGCTGCGTGAGATCGGCCTGGATGAGCATCCGCCACACGGTGGGCGGGGCACAGAAGGTGGTGACGCCCGCGCGCTCCATCTCCGAGAGCAGCCGGCTCGCGTCGAAGCGGGTGTAGTTGTGGATGAACACGGTCGCCTCCGCGTTCCACGGGGCGAAGAGGTTGGACCAGGCGTGCTTGGCCCAGCCGGGCGAGGAGATGTTGAGATGGACGTCGCCGGGTCGCAGGCCGATCCAGTACATGGTCGCCAAGTGGCCGACGGGGTACGACGCATGGGTGTGTTCGACCAGCTTGGGCCGGGCGGTCGTACCCGAGGTGAAGTACAGCATCAGCGGGTCGGTGGCGTTGGTCGCGCCGTTCGGTTCGAAACGGGCGGCAGCCGCGCGGGCCTCCTCGTACGGCCGCCAGCCGTCCACCGTCCCGCCGACCGTCGTGCGGGTGTAACGGCCGGGCACGTCCTCGAACTTGGGGGCGTCCTCGGCCCGTACGATCACGTGCTTGACCCGGCCGCGCTCCACCCGGTCGCGCAGGTCGGCGGGGCCGAGGAGCGGGGTCGCGGGGATGACGACGGCGCGCAGCTTCATCGCGGCGAGGGCGGTCTCCCACAGCTCCGTCTGGTTGCCGAGCATGACGAGGATGCGGTCGTCGGCGCGGACGCCCCGGTCCCGCAGCCAATTGGCGATCCGGGACGAGCGCTCGGACATCTCGGCGAAGGAGACCACGGCCTCGGTGCCGTCCTCCTCGACGATGTGCAGCGCTGTGCGGTCGTTCCCACGTGCGATCACGTCGAACCAGTCGAGCGCCCAGTTGAAGTACTCCGGGCGCGGCCAGGTGAAGCCCTTGTAGGCCGTGGCGTAGTCCTCACGATGAGCCAACAGGAAGTCCCGGGCCGCCCGGAACTCGTCCGTGGCGCTCGTCCTCGCCGACATGTGTCCTCCTCATTGCCGGACCGTTGCCTGACATCGTGTAATGCGTGATACACGTCTCACTACCCCCGAACGGGGGTGCGCCGCACGGAAGGGGCGAGTTCGTGGCATTTGATCCCTCGGATTCCGTCGGGGCGGGTTTGTCCGGACCGGCGGACATGCGCGGCGCGCTGGCCCGGCTGCGCCGGGCCACCGGGCTGCCGCTCGCCTTCGCGGGGCTGGTCGAGCCCGGCGCCGGGCAACTGCGCATCAGTGAACTCCAGGGCAACCGGACGACCGCGCTCCAAGGGCTCGCCGTGCACTCCGGGAACGGCCTCGGCGGCAAGACGGTGGCCCTTGCCCGGCCGTGCTGCGTGACCGACTACTCCGCATCGCGCCAGATCAGCCACGAGTACGACGCCGCGGTCGCCGCCGAGGGCATCCGCTCCGTCCTGGCGGTTCCCGTCGTCGTACGGCGTCGGGTGCGCGGGGTGCTGTACGGCGCCCTGCGCACGGCCCAGCCACTGGGCGACCGCACGGTCGGAGCCGCGCTGGACGCGGCGCGGGACATGGAACAGGCGCTGGTGGTGCGGGACGAGGCGCGGAACCTGCTGGCCGCGGCCCGGGCGCCCGAGGGCGAGTCGGCCGGGGCATGGGAGGAGGTCCGGGAGGCGCACGGGGCACTCCGCGCGCTCGCCCCGCGCATCGACGATCCGGATCTGCGGGCCGAGCTGCTGCGAGTGTGCGGACGCCTGGCCGGCGTCGCCGGTGGGGAGAACACCGGGCCGGACGGCGTCGCACGGGTCGCCCTCACACCGCGCGAGACGGACGTGCTGGCCTGCGTCGCGACGGGTGCGACCAACACCGTCGCCGGGGATCGTCTGGGGCTTCGCCCCGAGACGGTGAAGGCCTATCTGCGCTCGGCCATGCGGAAGCTCGGGGCGCATACGCGTCTGGAGGCGGTGGTGGCCGCCCGCAGGGCGGGGCTGCTGCCCTAGCGATCCGCACGGGCCTCCCCCTAGCGATCCGCACGGGCCTCCTTCGCACTGCCGGCCTGTGGGGCTGGTCGTGCACAGGCGGCGGAACCGCAGACGTCACAGGCCGCGCACCCCGACCGGGGCGCGACGGACAACGAGTTTCATGTAACGGGCATGTGAAATTCCTTATGCCGTACCCTTCCTGTTATTTCCCACACCGGGCCTACGTTCCGAAATTCAAAGACTGGACGCCTAATATTGGCCCGGACACGACACTCGAGGGGAGCGGTGGCCCGTGCAGCGGGAGTTCAAGGAGCCTGGGAGACCCCGCCCCGACCTGGTCATAGGCCGGGAGGAGCTGTTCGCGGGGGCGCGTGAGCAGCTCGCGCGGGGCGGCAGCGTGCTCGTGCACGGCTCCGCCGGTATCGGAAAATCGACGGTCCTGCGGGCTCTCGCCGCGGAATACGAGGAGTCGGCACGGACGGTGCTGCGCTGCTCGGCCACCGAGTCCGAGTCGCACCTGCCGTTCCTCGCCCTGACCGATCTGCTCGGGCTGGTCCTGGACGAGGTGTCCGACCAGCTGCCCGCCCCGCAGCGCACCGCGCTGGAGTCCGCGCTCACCGGCCGGGGTGAGTCCACCCTCCAGCGCGACGGGCTCGCGCTCCGGCTGGCCGTCCTGTCGACCCTGCGCGCCCTGGCCGCCAAGGGCCCGGTGCTGATCGTCGCGGACGACCTCCAGTGGCTGGATCCGGCCAGTGTCGAGCTGCTCGGCTTCGCGGCGCGGCGGCTGGGCGACCTGCCGGTGCGCATGCTGTGCGCCGTACGTACCTCGACGGACCCCCATGGTCACGAGCAGGACAGGTATCTACGCGCGTCCCCTCCCGACACCCTGGCCCTCCGGGTCACCCCGCTGTCCAGGACGCACGTCGCCGAGCTGCTGGAGAACCGCGGCTACACCGGTCTGCCCCGCTCGACCGTGCGGGACATCCACCGCACCAGCGGCGGCAACCCGCTGTTCGCGCTGGAGCTCGGCCGTGCCCTCGCCGACAGCCCGACGCCGCCCCGTCCGGGCGAACCGCTGCCCGTGCCGACCTCGCTGCGGACCCTGGTGCTGAACCGGCTGGACATGCTCTCGGCCGAGGCCCGCCGCACCCTGCTGGTCGCCAGCGCCGGTGCCCGGCCCACGGGGGCGCTGCTGCACGCCGCCGGGCGGGAGAACGCCGAGGCGGAGACCGCGCAGGCCGTCGAGCTGGGGCTGCTCGCACCGGAGCGGGAGGGACCGTACGTACGGTTCGCTCATCCCCTCGTGTCGGCCGCGCTGTACGCCGAGGCGACCGCCCAGGAGCGGCGGGCCGCTCACGCCGCGCTGTCCACCGCCGCCGTCGACCCCATCGAGCGGGCCCGGCATCTGGCGCTGGCCACCCACGGCACCGATCCCCTGGTCGCCGCGCGGCTGGGCGAGGCCGCGGCCGTGGCCCGGGACCGGGGCGCGCCCTCGGTCGCCGCCGAGCTGGGGCTGCTCTCGGCCCGGCACACTCCGGCGGACGCGACGCCGGGCCCGGACGAGCGGCGGTTGCAGGCCGCCGAGGACGCGCTGACCGCCGGGGAGAACGACCTCGGCCGGGACCTCGCCCGTGACGTGCTGAGCCGGGCCGCCGACCCGGCCGAGCGGGTCCGGGCCTGGATGGTGGTGATCGACGCGGCCGGGCAGTCGCTCGCCGAGGTCGACGCCGTCTACCCGCAGGTCCTCGCCGATGCGGGCGACGACCCGCGGCTGCTCGGCCTGGTCCGCTACCAGCTGGCCTGGCGCGCCCTGGTCCTCGAAGGCGACTTCGCCCAGAGCCGGGAGGAGGCCGCGCGGGCGGCGGAGCTGGCGTCCCGGGCCGAGGACCGGCGCACCGAGCTGCTCGCGCTCGCCTTCCAGGCACAGGCCGAGATACTGATGGGCCACCGGGACGCCCCCATGACGATCAAGCGCGCCCTGAAGGAGCCGCAGGATCCGCAGCTCGCGTGCCACCACAACGGGGCGGGTGCGACCCGCTTCCGCTGGCTGATGATGAGCGACCAGCTCGGCGAGGCCCGCGCGACGATCACCTCGCTGCTGCGTGAGGTGCGGCGGCGCGGCATGGTCGAGAGCGAGGTGCACTACGTGCGCTTCCTCGCCGAGACCGAACTGCGCTCCGGGCACTGCGGCCGGGCCCTCGACCTCGCCCGCGAGGGCTATGTCCTCGCCCGTGACTCCGGCATCGGCGAGGGCGCGTCCGCCATGCTCACCTCGCTCACGGAGGCCGCCGGCGGTGACGTGGAGCAGGCCCGGGCGCTCGCCCGCGAAGCCGCCGACCGCGCCGAGCAGGACGGCGACCTGATGTACCTCTCCCGCGCCCTGGGCGCCCTGGGGCACGCCCAGCTGGTGGCGGGGGACGCACCCGGCACCGTGCAGTCCCTGCGCCGGGTGAGGGAGCTGGAGGAAGGACTCGGCATCAACGACCCCGCGCGCGGCCGGTGGCACGGCGATCTCGCCGAAGCCCTGGTGCGGGTGGGCGAGTTGGCGGAGGCGCAGGACGTCATCGACGTCACCCGGCAGCAGGCGCTGCGGCTCGGGCGGGAGAGCGTGCTCGCCGTCCTCGATCGGGGCGAGGCGCTGGTGCGGGCGGCGCGAGGTGAACAGGACGCCGCCGTACGGCAGTTGATGTCGGCGCAGGACCGGCTGGCGAAGCTGGGCTACGGCCTGGAGGAGGCGCGGGCCGCGTACGCCCTGGCGGGGCTGCGCACACCCCCGCAGGCTCTCGGTCTCGCCCGTCCGGGAGCGACGCCCGTGTCCGGTCCGGGCTCGTACGACGAGGCGTCGCGGCTGTTCCGCCGCTGCCGTGCGCTGCCGTGGCTGCGTCAGGTGGAGGAGGCCTCGATCACCCCTGCGCCCCCGCAGCAGCCCGCGATCGCTCCGTCGGCACTGGACGCCCTCGCCGTGCTCGCGGCGACCGAACGCCAGGTCGCGGAGCTGGTCATGGAGGGGGCGACCAACCGGGAGATCGCCGGCCGGCTGTACATCAGCGTGAAGACGGTCGAGGCGACACTCACCCGCGTCTACCGGAAGCTGGGCATCCGGTCGCGTGTGGACATCGTGCGTCTGGCGGCGGGACACCGTACGAACTGACCTCCCCGGGACCGGCTGACGAGCCCCTCCCGGGACCTGGGCCCTGTCGTCACATTCCCGTCCGTCACGCTTCGACGGACCAAGTGCGCGCAGCGACCTTGCGGCTCCAGCCTAGGCTCAAACCCCGGCCCGGGTCATCGAGGGTTTTCCCTCCCCAACTCGCCTAGGGGGATCCCCCCTTGGGAGAGGATCACTCCGGCTCCTATTTTTTGTGACGTGCCGCACGCCAGGGCACACAGACCGGCCCGCAGCCCCCGCTCGGCTCCCCCGAGCGGGGGCTGCACCGCAGGCTCTGTGCACCGAACCCCCCACCCGCGCGTCCCCCACCGGCAACTCCCCCACAAGGAGAACCATGTTCGGGTTCAACCGCGTCAAGAAGTCGATGATCACCGCCGCGGCGGCCACCGCTGCCGCCGCCGCAGCCGCGCTGCTCACCGCCCCCGGCGCCGTCGCCGCTCCCCAGCCCATCGTGGGTGGTACGACCACCACCGCGAGCGCGTACCCGTACGTCATGCAGATCACGAACGCCTCGCAGAGCCAGTTCTGTGGTGGCACCCTCGTGTCCCCCACCAAGGTGATCACCGCCGCCCACTGCATGGTCGGCAGAACCACCTCCAACACCCGTGTCGTCGGTGGCCGTACCTACCGCAACGGCACGAACGGCACCGTCAGCACGCTCAGCAAGATCTGGATCCACCCGAGCTACAACAGCTCCACGATGACCAGCGACGTGGCCGTGCTGACGCTCGCGGTCGCGCAGCCGTACACCACGGCGTCCTACGTCAGCGCCTCGCAGACGAGCGTCTACGCGGCCGGCACCACCGCCCGCATCATCGGCTGGGGCACCACGTCCTCGGGCGGTTCCTCCTCCAACCAGCTGCGCACCGCGACCGTTCCGGTCGTGGCCGACTCGGTCTGCGGCAGCTCCAGCTCGTACGGCTCCGAGTTCGTCGCGAGCTCCATGGTCTGCGCCGGTTACTCCTCCGGCGGCGTTGACACCTGCCAGGGCGACAGCGGCGGTCCCCTGATGATCGGGGGCGTCCTGGCAGGCATAGTTTCCTGGGGTTACGGCTGCGCCGACGCGCAGTACCCCGGCATCTACACCCGGCTGACCACCTTCTCCAACACGGTGGCCGCCCAGATCGCCTCGTAGCCGAGGCCGGGCGCGAGCCGACAGACTCCTGAGGTACTCCCTCAGGAACTGCCAGAGGGCGCCGCGAACCTGCCACGAGCGGTTCGCGGCGCCCTCTCTCCAATGTCGGGGCGGACACCGGGTGTCACGTGGCCACGGTGCCGAACCAGATGTCGTACGCTCCGCCCTCGTCGTGGGCGCCGCCCTCGTCCCCGTGCAGCGTGGTGAGCGTGCGCTCCGCCTCCGTCACCACATCGGCACGCTGCCGCTGGGTGAGGCGGCCGAAGGGTTCGAGGGTGAGGACCTTGGCGTCGAGCTTCCAGAGGCCGGCCAGGAAGCCGTCGACGAGGAAGGTGCGGTGGGCCTGATTCCCCTGCCAGGAACGGCCCTTGAGGTCCGGCGGCACCACGCGGGAGCGGTCGGCGTGGGAGAGGAGCAGGTTGTCGAACTCGGGGAGCAGCCGGGGCGGGGCCGGGGTCTCCGGGTCGGGGCGGGGCGCGTCCGGCAGGTCGAAGAGTTCGGTGCCGCTGTCGTCGCGGAAGACGAGCAGCTCCGGGCGCAGCCGCTCGAACGCCTCGCGCAGGCGGGTCAGTCCGGCCCAGGTCTGCATGTCCTTGACGGAGGCGGGCCCGAAGGCGGCGAGATAGCGCCGGACGACGGTCTCGGGCGCCGGGGCGGGTTCGGCGGGGCGGCCGAGCCAGTGCTCGGCGGTGGTCAGGGCGACCTGCCCGCTCTTTCCCCACAGGCCGCGCGGGGTGACCTGGACGAGCGGCAGCCGGCAGCGCGCGGCGACACCGAGGGCGAACGGGTCCGCGCCCGGCCACTCCACGATCAACGCTTCACGCAACTGCTTCAGGGTGCGCGGTTCGGCCTCGACCAGTTCCCGCGCGATCACTTCGAGCCGGTCGAGATCGACCCCGGCCAGCCCCTTGCGGAACAGGTTCAGTTCCCGTTCCCGGGCCGGCTGCACCAACGGCCGCAGGGTGAGGCAGTCCTCTGCGGTGTGCGTGTGGATCGTGGACCGCATGGTGACGATGCGTACGACGTCCCGGTCGGCCATCAGCGCCGACAACTGCTCGGGCGCGAAGCCGTCCAGCCGGGCGGCGAGCGCGTAGTACGGCGGCCGTACGTTCTGCGCCTGGAGCCCGAGGAGGTGTGTGACGGCGGCGTGCACGGACATGGGCGGGGGCGCCGAGCCGGTGGCTTTGGTGGGGGTGGCGTTGGTGGAGGTGGCCTTGGCAGGGGCGGCCTCGGCGGGTGCGGACATGGGCGCCCGGTGCAGCAGGAGCTGGCGGGCCAGGGTCGCGCGGTTGAGGGCGTGGGTGCCGAGCCGGGGAGCGGTCTGGTTCGCCTTGTTCGTCATGGTGCGCACGCTAGCGGGGATTGCGGACAGGTTCTGTCCGCGACAGTCCTGTTCGGTCCGCGTTCCCACCGCCGGGAGCGCCACGGCGCCTCCCGCCCGCGATTCCCTTCGCTCCGTACTTCCCTTCCGGCCCGGCCCCACTTCCCGTCCGGCCTCACTTCCCGCCCGGCCCCACTTCCGATCCGGCCCCACTTCCCGCCCGGCCCCACTTCCGATCCGGCCCCACTTCCGATCCGGCCCCACTTCCCGCCCGGCCCCACTTCCGATCCGGCCCCACTTCCGATCCGGTCGGACACCCAACTCCCCGCCTCCCCTGCTTCCCCACCCCTCGACTTCCCGTCCACCCCTCACCGACTCCCGCGGCGTTTGCCCCGTATATCCTGCTCGGTGATCACACAGTCGTACGTGTACGCGCAACTCGGGAGGCATCCACGATGGCCGATCGACGCGCCCGCCCGGCCGCGAAGAGCGCCGGTCCAGCCTCGAAGGGCGGCCGGAAGTCCGGCTGGCGCCGCGCCCTGCCACCTCCGTCGACACCACCCGCCGAGCCCACGGCACCGAACCCGGATCCGGCGGCGACCACGGCCGAGCGGGCGGCCAGCGTGGTGGAGGCGGCCCTGTACCAGGACGGCGTACGCGTCTCCTCCCCCGCCACGCTCGCGGACACCTTCCGCGAGCTGCGGGAGGCACCGGCCGGCATGGCGTGGATCGGGCTGGCCCGCCCGACCGAGGCCGAACTCCTTTCCCTGGCCGCCGAGTTCGACCTCCACCCGCTCGCCGTCGAGGACGCGATGGAGGCCCATCAACGCCCCAAGCTGGAGCGCTACGGCGACACCCTTTTCGTCGTCCTGCGCGCCGCCCGCTACCTCGACGCCTCCGAGGAGGTCGACTTCGCCGAGCTGCACGTCTTCGTGGGGCCGGACTTCGTCATCACGGTCCGGCACGGCGCGGCACCCGACCTGTCGGCCGTCCGCCGACGGATGGAGGAGACCCCGGAGCTGCTGAAGCTCGGCCCCGAGGCGGTCCTCTACGCCATCCTCGACGCGGTGGTCGACGGGTACGTACCCGTCGTCGCCGGTGTGCAGAACGACGTCGACGAGATCGAGACGGAGGTCTTCCGCGGCGACCCGGAGGTCTCCCGCCGCATCTACGAACTCTCCCGCGAGATGGTCGAGTTCCAGCGCGCCACCCGCCCCCTCGTAGGCATGCTCCACGGCCTCATGGCCGGCTTCGCCAAGTACGAGACGGACGACGAGCTCCAGCGCTACCTCCGCGACGTCGCCGACCACGTCACCCACACCAGCGAACGCGTCGACGGCTACCGCCAGGCCCTCACCGACATCCTCACCGTGAACGCCACACTCGTCACCCAGCAACAGAACGCGGAGATGCGGGCGTTGGCGGAGGCGGGCTTCGAACAGAACGAGGAGATCAAGAAGATCTCGTCGTGGGCGGCGATTTTGTTTGCTCCCACACTCGTCGGAACCATTTACGGCATGAATTTTGAGCACATGCCGGAGTTGGGCTGGAGCTTCGGATACCCCTTCGCCATCGGCTTGATGGGGGTGGTTTGCGTCAGTTTGTACCTAATTTTCAAGCGGCGGGACTGGCTCTAGGCCCTCGCGTGACGCTCAGTTCTTGTTCACGCTTTGCTCGCGCATCCCTTGCAGATCGCGCCAGGAACGGCCGTGGGGAGTCCCTGGGGAGAAGGGATGCGGGTGATCTCCTCGCCTTGCCCCCGACAAGCCCGTGACAAGGTCTTTTGGGCGTCGGCAAGCACTGGGGAGAATCCAGGGAGAAACAAATGGCATCCCGCGCCTTGCGCCCGCCACAACGAGCCCGCCTGGCTTCCTGTTCAGCGCTCCCTGCAGAGCCCGCCGACCCTGCGGTGGATCACCGACAGTGACATCCATGTGCTTGTCGTCCCCAGCAGCCCCGAGGTCGTACCGTCCGGCATGGGAACGCACCTGGGCGGAGGCTTCCCGGTCCTGCCGCGACCACTCGCGGCCCGCGGGATCATCGGCGCGCCGTCCTGAACGCCCGGTCCTGCACTGTCGCAAACGTCGTCCGTGCGAGCGACGCCCGTCGCGAGGGCTTCAGTAACTCTCCAAATGTCGGCCTAGGCAAGGCGCGGAAAAGCACAGGTCAGAAACGGTTTCTCGGCTCGCTGTCCCGCGTGCGGGCGTTGAGAGCGTCATGAGCGACAGTCCGTCCTTCCTGCTCGGGGCGGATCAGGCTGCCCCAACCAGCTCACTCAGCAGGGTCCGCCCCGCTCACTCCGGATGCCGGCTCGCACATCATGACCCGCACCACTTCCCCGGCCGCCATAATGGAGTCATGCCCTCCAGCCCACAGCCCCCCGCACCCACCCCGACGGACGTCTCGGGCGCGGACGCCGAGGACCTCGCGCTGTACCGGGAGAAGTTCCGCCGCCGTCTGCCGGAGTCGCTGGACGAGTTGCGCGGGCCGACCCGCGGTGTCGTGGATCTGCCGCTGCACATGGCCTGGTCCGGGATGACCTCATACGACCTGGGCAAGCCGCGCCAGCGTATGGGCCTGTACCGCACTGTCCTGCACGAGGGCCTGCACGACGACCTGCCCCGCTACCTCGACCAGGACCTGCTCGTCCATCTGTGGCCGGTGCTGCGCACCCTCGTCGGTCGCACGGTGCGCGCCGTATGGGAAGACGCCTTCCCCCAGCTCGCCTCCCGCGCCCGGGCAGCCGCGTGACGGACATGCCGGAGCTGCACACGCGGCTCCTGGCGGATGTGATCGCGCTCGGTTCCCCGTATCCACTGGTTCTCACCGGTGGATACGCCGTGCGGGCCCACCGCCTTGTGAACCGCCCCAGCCAGGACCTCGACGTCGCCACCGAGAACCCGGCTCCCATGGCCGACATCGCCGCCACGCTCCGCGCCGGCCTGGAAGCCCGCGGCTGGAAGGTGCACGCGCTGGAGACCGCCCCGCTGTCCGCCCGCTTCACCGTGTCCGACCCGGCCACCGGGCAAGAATGCGAAGTCGACATCCTCAAGGAAATCTTCTGGCGGCCAGTCACCCAAAGCCCGTACGGGCCCGTCCTCGCGGAGGAGGACGTGATCGGGACCAAGGTCCGCGCTCTCGCCGACCGCGGAGCGCCCCGCGACCTGATCGACGTGTTCGCAGCCTCCCGCCGCTGGACCAATACCGAGCTCGAAGAGTTCGGCCGCCGCCACGCCCGCGGCCGCTTTGAGCGCGAGGATTTGCAGTCGAACCTTACGGGCGCCGAGTGGACCGACGACGAAGCCTTCGCGGCCTACGGTCTCGACGATGCCACCATCGCCGCTCTCCGCACGTGGGCCGTGGAGTGGGCCGACGACCTCGCAACCCGCCTCCTCGAAGCATCCGATGATCCGGACATCGACTGATCACGTCCGCTCGGAACCGGATCTCCAAACTGCCGGGGATGCCGACCAGGGCAGGAGCCAGGAAACCAGTAGGTAGGAAGGAGGTCAGCAACCGGGCGAAGGGCGGATCCCAGCACCATCGCGATGCGGCGTGGGCCGCCCCGGCGGCCTGGAGCATTGCGGCCCGCCGATGCCGGGTTCATTCTCACCACCGACGGTGCCCTGGCGCCATGTGACCGGCGCCAGGAGGCCGGCCACGGCCGCACACCGCACGGCCGGCCCCTCGGACAGCTGCTGGCAGAAGATCATCCACAGCGCACGGTGCGCTCGTCACCCGCCAACGACCAGCTCACCGTGGCTGGTGCCCTTTCCGGCAAGCACCTCTTGCCCGCCACTGTCCAAATCGGTGCGGCCGGAGCCGCTATACGTCCGCGGTCACCGGAACAGGCCAGGCCAGGCCAGCGCTACCGACGCCCGCTTCCGGCCCGCGCTCGACCGGCAACCTCAGCCCTGTATGGGCCGACATCACACCGGGTGAGTCCGGCCTGCCGGCGAGGAGCCCTGCGGCTCGGCCCCAACATGGTGAAGCAGGCTGGCCTGGCTCTGTGACTGGCACAACTTCCTGCCCCGCGAATGCTGCGCCCCGCCGTAGGAGAAGGAAACGGGAAACAGCATCGATCGCCTTGTCCGTCCGGGCGGGATTGCCGCACTCTTTCGTGCAGCGCACCTCGGCCTGGACGGATGGTCATTGGAGGTTTACGTGCCGCTGCCGTCCACCGAGTTCGGCGAGGAACTGAGGAAGCGTCGCCTGGAGGCCGGACTGAGCCTGACGGCCTTGTCCTGCGCCGTGCATTACAGCAAGGCGCAGTTGAGCAAAGTCGAGCGAGGTATCAAGGCACCCAGCCGTGATCTCGTTCGGCTGTGCGACGCCGCCCTCGGTGCCGACGGATCACTGATCGCCCTGGTCACCCAGGTCGTTGCTGAACCCCATTCCGAACCAGCGTCGTCCCAAGCCAACGAGGAGGACTGGATCATGCAGTTGTCGCCGGACGGCCCGAACCGGTTCCAGCCCATGGGCCGACGAGAAGTGATGAGCGCCGGCGCCGCATCGCTGATGTCCTGGCGGTCGGACGGAACGGGCACGGCGTCCCCGACCGCGGGCGTCGGCATGCTGGAAGCGTCCCGCTCACTGTTCACGCACTACCGGAGACTCGGCCAAACCGTGGAACCGGGTCTGCTCCTGCCCGTTCTGATCGCTCAGACGCACACCCTGCGGGAACTGTCCGCTCAAACCGACACCGGCACCCGCCGACAACTGCTGGCACTCGGTTCCCGGTACGCCGAGTATGTCGGCTGGCTGGTGCAGGAAACCGGGGACGAACGTGCGGCACTGTGGTGGACACAGCGTGCGGTCGATCTGGCAGCCGCCGGCGGTGACCCGGCGCTGGCCGGCTACGCACTCGTCCGTAGGGCCTTGGTCACGTTGTACCGGGACGACGCCGAGCAGACGATCGCGCTGGCCCGTCGCGCGCAGAGCGGCACGCTGCCACCGCGGATCCGCGGGCTGGCCGCACAGCGCGAAGCGCAAGGGCACGCCCTCGCAGGCGATCGTCATGCCTGTCAGCGTGCCCTGGAGCGCGCTCGTACGCTCCTCGCCCGCCAGGACGACGGCTCCGAGCAGCCGGTGATCGGCACAATGCACCTTCCCGACCCAGTCGGCATGGTCACGGGCTGGTGCCTGGTCGATCTCGGTCGGCCACGGGAGGCGAGCGAGGAACTCGATCGGCAACTTGCCCTGGTAGGCCAGGAGGCGGTGCGTACACAGGTGCGATACGGCGTACGCCGTGCCCTCGCCTATGCCTCGGCCGGCGAGATCGACCATGCATGTGCGCTGACGACACCACTGCTCGACGGCGTGGCGGCAGTGCGCTCAGCGACCGTCACGACCGACCTGCGGCGCCTCGCCCGGGTCCTGGCTCGCCATTCGGATCACCCATCGGTACGTCGGCTGGGGCCGCGGCTCGGCACGTTATCGCGCTTGTCCACTTTCTGAAGGAGATGTCACCATGCGCGAGGTCTTCATCAACTACCGTACGGGCGACGGGGAAAAAACCGCCGCCCTGATCGACCAGGAACTGTCGCGTCGCTTCGGCCCGGAGCACATCTTCCGCGCCTCGAGGTCCATCACCCCCGGTGAGACCTACCCCGACGCCCTGCTGGCGGCACTGCGACACAGCTCCCTCCTCCTGGCCGTCGTCGGACCCGACTGGACGAACTTCCAAACCCGGCTGCACGATCCGGAGGACTGGGTGCGCCGGGAGATCGAGGAGGCGTTCACGTGTGAACTTCCGGTCGTTCCCATCCTGGACGGCCGGAAGACGAACCGGCTGAGCAAAATCGACCTGCCGACCGAACTGGCACGGCTCGCCGACCTCCAAACCATTCCGTTCGACACCCACGACACCGAGACGGGTGTCAGGCGCATCGGTGATCTGGTGGCCGAGATGGTCCCCGGGCTGCGCGACCTGACCCAAGCCGACAAAACGTCGCCCGCGTCGGACACCGTGACCAACTCGATCGGGGACGTGAGCGGAACAGCCGTACAGAGCCGTGACTTCACCGGAGACGTCGGCGGCACCATCGTGAAAGGCGCCCACGGCCCCGTCCACACGGGCAACGGCCACATCTACCAGAACTCCCGTCATGTGTCGGGCGACCGGCACATCTCGGGAAACGGGATGACGTACTTCGAAGGCGACAACCACGGCACCGTCCAGCATCGGTTCGGCGAACCCGATCGCTCCGCAGACGACAGCCGGTGAACCAGCACAGCAGCACACGGGTCGAGAACCCACACGGGTTCACGCACACAGGGCCGGGCAACATCTACGTCAACGTCGGCGCCCAACTACAGGACTCGGACAAGCCGGCCTTCCGGCGCGTCGCTGAAGACCAACTGCGTTGGCTGCGACGTGTGTTGGTCGACCCCGTCAACATGGGCAAGGCCCGCTCCACGCTCGCCGACACTGGCACCGTCATCCTGGACGGTGCCCCAGGCAGCGGCCGCACCGCTGCGGCCCGGGTACTCCTGCGCGAGTACCACCGGGACAGCGGCGTCTTCCACGAACTTCTTCCCGGCGAGGAAGGGGAACTGTCCCTCCACGACCCGGCTCTGGTCGAAACCGGTGACCGCCTGCTGCTGGACCTGTCTGCCGCGGACGACCGCCAGTGGTCCGCGGCAAGGGCCGACCTCCCTGCCCTCCGTAGGGCCGTCCACGAACGGCACGCCCATCTGGTGGTCGTCATGCCGCGCGGCGGCGCCGTCGATCCCGACCTCCAGTACTACCGGGTCGAAATCGAGCCCCCTCCGGGCCTGAACGTTCTCCGGCGGCACCTCCGCGTGCACGGCGTACCGTACGAGCAATACATCCAGCCCGACGTGACCGTCACCGAGTTCCGGCCTGGCCAAAGGCCGATGCGGGAGATCGCGGACTTCGCCGACCTGGTGCGCCGCGCCCGCGAGACCGCTCGACGGGACGAAGGGTTCGCGCAGTGGTGCGCAGCAGCCAAGAGAGCACGGAACGACCGGCGGAAGGAAGTCGCCGCACGCGTCGCCGAACTGCGCGAGGCACCTCAGCGGGCACTGCTGATCGCCGTCTCCATGCTCCATGGGGCGCACGCCGACGTCGTCCACCGAGCGGCTCAGCTATTGCTGAGCACTCTCGACTCTCCGTCCGAAGGGCTCCCTCTGCTCCAACACAAGGACCTCGCTGAGCGGCTCGCAGAGATCTCAGCCGAAACAAGACCGGACGGGCACATCCAGTTCAGGGAGCTGGACTACGACTCCGCCGTCCGCGCACATTTCTGGGATCACATGCCTGACCTACGCCACCACCTCGGCACCTGGGCCGCGAGGGTCGTGGATCTGAACGATCCGCACCTCATCCCTGCCGTTCGTGACGATCTGGTGGCGCGTATAGCCGATCAGTATCTGCGGACCAGGCGCGGGGACGGTCTGGCGTCTCTCGCCGAACGATGGAGTTCCGAGGCCGCGAGCAGGGCGCGGCTGGAAGCCGCTGTACACGCACTCACCTGTGCTCTCAACGATCCCGCTCACGGCAGGGAGTTCCGCGAACGGATCTATCAGTGGTGCGCATACCGGCGCCTCAAGGGAGAGTTCGCGCAGGTCCTCGTCCAACTCTGCGCCGATGTCCTCGCGTCCAGCCATCCCGACCAGGCCCTGATCCGGCTGTACTACCTGGCTCAGCGCGAGCGCGACACCGTCCGCGCCGTGCAAGCGTTGTGCGACCTGGTGGCACGCAGTCGTCGGCTACGCCGAAGGCTGCTCGACCGCCTCGCACGATCCAACCTCTCGCCGCCCGACCTAGGCATCTTCCTGCGCGTCTGCGATCCTGTGCCGCTGACGGATGCCTTCGACATCACATGCGCGCTGGTGGAGACGAACGGTGTTCAGCGTTCCCTGACCACTTGTTGGCATGCGGTACTGGCCCGGATGCCGCGGGCAGAGTGGCAGCCACACGCGGAACGCTGGCTCCACTGGGCGGCCGACGACACCGGACACCGGGGTGAACTTCTGCTCGACGTCCTCGTCCGCGCCGCTGAGCGGTGCGACAACAGGCGGGGGGCGGTCTTCGCCGCGCTGTACGCGAGTGCCCGCGAAGCCGAGCGCACTGCTCCGGGAGGTCCCGCGCGCTCCGCCGAAATCACTGAGCTGCTACTCCAGAAGATCAGCGTGGCCCAGGGCCTCGGCCATGCCACCCCGCCGCCGGCACCAGCCAAGGGAGCTCAACCGTGACGACCGCACGAAAGACGACAACCGTCTTCCTCACCATCCTGTGCGGTTTACTGCTGACCATCGTCGGCCTGACACAGCGGTGGCCTACGTGGATATGGCCGACGCTGGCCGTGCTCCTCCTCGTTGTCCCCGCAGCGGCCTTCCGGATCGCTTCGCTGCGCCGCGGTTCCATGCCGGTCAGTTTCGAGGAACAACTCACAGCCTCCCCCGTGGAACGCACGGAGTGCCACGTCAGCCAGGTGGCGCTACCCAGCCACTGGGAGGACTACAGCTTCATGTTCTCGGCGACCGTGCGGTGGTACCTCGTCGAACCATCCGGAAGCGGCTCCGTCCTCAACCCGGCCGGAGTCGCCGTCGAAGCAGTCCTGAACCGTGCCCGCGCCATCACCGAGAAGCGGGAGCCGGACCGAGCCTCACTCGTCCAGCACGAGATCAGCGGTGTCCTCGGCCGTATGTGTCCCGACGCCACAGGACACCTCCAGGCCATGGCGGAGAACATCAGCCTCACCTTGCTCGAGCAGGACCAGGAGCGCTTGGACAGACTCGCAAAGGTGCGCAAGGACAAGGCCGTCTGGGAGCACCAGCGCAAATACGAGCAGAGCAAGCGCCAGTACCTAGGGGAGGACGT
Source organism: Streptomyces europaeiscabiei (assembly GCF_036346855.1). Lineage (NCBI taxonomy): Bacteria > Bacillati > Actinomycetota > Actinomycetes > Kitasatosporales > Streptomycetaceae > Streptomyces > Streptomyces europaeiscabiei. The sequence goes on along the minus strand of NZ_CP107841.1, from coordinate 8,375,235 downwards.
ACTGAAGGACACCGGCAGTGCGGTGGTCTGGTGGCTCGCCAAGAACGACGAGCACGTGGAACGGACAGTGGCAGACCTTGCCCTCCTCGCGCAGCTCACGTCCGCAGCCAATGACACCGACATTCCCGAGCGACTTCAGAACCTCGTTCCCCAGCAGCCCGGCGAACGAACCACTCCCGAGTTCCTGGAGGAGCGCCCCGCTCCCGCCACACAGGAACGGACGGCTGCGGATCATCTCTCGGGCTTCTTCGACGCCATGGGCCTCACGGAAGGAGACGTCCGACGGGCGATGCTGGCCAAACAGATCTCCGACATCATCGAGACGCAGGACCGCCACGAGACGGCCGAGGACCTGCGACGCCGGTTCGACCCTCCTGCGACCTTCACGCCGAACAACGGCGACGGGCCGGATCTCACCACCAGTGCGCCCGATGAGACATCGGGTTCCTGACACATCTTGGAGGAATCGATGGACAGCGAGCTGGCCGCTCTCGCCGCGTCAGGAGCAACGGCCCTGGTTTCCCTCATGGTCACCGACTCCTGGACGCACGCCCGTGAACTTGTCGGACGGTTGTTGGCTCGTACCGGCTCGGATGCCGCCGCAATCGCCGAGCTGGACAGTGCACGGACCCGGCTGCTCACCGCCACCACCACCGAAGACGAGCAGGCCGCCTCCGACGTCAGAGCTCGGTGGCATGTCCACCTGCAACAGCTCGTCGAAGCCGGATCTCTCACCAGCGACGACCTTCGCGTCCTGCTCACCTCGTTGCACCGGCTCGACGCTGCCCCAGCGACGCGTCGGGAGACCGTGCGCAACGACATCAACGGCGGCGTTCAGCACGGTCCCGTCATCCAGTCAGGCCGAATCACCGGGCTCACCTTCCACGTCCACCACCCCCCAGCGTCCAAGCCGGGCTGAGGCCGGGACGGTGTGATGGTGCAGGCAAGTTGGAGCAGGCCGAGGTGCCAGAAGTGGTCCCGCAGCTGCCGAGACAACGGCGTCCATGCTCCGCCGACGACGAGGCTGTCGGCCCGCGACCCACCAGGGGCCCGCCCCCTACAGCCAAACGGCGTGCCCACTGGGGTGTTGGAACGGACGGCCTACCACTCCGCCCTCTGGCAGCAAGACGGGCCTCCTCTGGGGAGAATCTGGGGAGTTTCGGGCGGTGCTGGGAAGCGCGTGGGGAGAATCTGCTGCGTAACGCGGCACGGTCCTGAAAGACGCCGAAAGGCTCATCCGGGCAGGTCAGGGACGTGGATGACCGCATTGCCGCAGGTCAGCGCCACCCAGTAGACAACTTCAAGAAGATCTCGTCGTGGGCGGCGATTTTGTTTGCTCCCACACTCGTCGGAACCATTTACGGCATGAATTTTGAGCACATGCCGGAGTTGGGCTGGAGCTTCGGATACCCCTTCGCCATCGGCTTGATGGGGGTGGTTTGCGTCAGTTTGTACCTAATTTTCAAGCGGCGGGACTGGCTCTAGGCCCTCGCGTGACGCTCAGTTCTTGTTCACGCTTTGCTCGCGCATCCCTTGCAGATCGCGCCAGGAACGGCCGTGGGGAGTCCCTGGGGAGAAGGGATGCGGGTGGTCTCCTCGCCTTGCCCCCGACAAGCCGGTGACCAGGTCTTTTGGGCGTCGGCAAGCGCTGGGGAGAATCCAGGGAGAAACGCATCGGAGTGCTGGGGAGCCTTGGACCGTGTGACTTGTCATTTCGCCCTCCAGCCGATCATGACGATCGTCAGGTTGTCCAGGCACAGTGAACAGGGCGTCGGCTCCACATTCGTCGCTCGGCATACTCTGCCCGGCACGGACAGTGCCATCGGCAGACAGGTTGACCCATGCGGTACTTCGACTCGGACATCCTCACCGTGGCCGACGAGCTCACCGACGCGTATGTCGAGATCTTCACGGCCCCGCCCTGGCATCAGCGGGATCCCGATGCGACACGCTCGGCGTTCCGGGAACGTCTGGAGAAAGATGCCCGCCGCTCGGGATTCCGGGCGGTTCTCGCTGTATCGGCTGACGGCGAGGTGGACGGTTTCGCCACTGGCTGGCTCACCCAAGCCCCGTTCCCCACCGATCGGGCCTACGGAAAGGTGACACGTCGACTCGGCGCGGACCGGGTGGAGGAGTTTCTGGTCGGCGCCTTCGAAATCGACGAGTTGGGTGTCCGTTCGCGGGCCCGGGGCACAGGTCTGGGACGACGCCTGTTGTCCGCCATCACCAGCACCGCTCCCCACGGCCGGGCGTGGCTGCTGACCTGGAGCGAGGCACTCGACACCCTCGCGTTCTACCGCCGCCTCGGCTGGCAGGAGCCTGACCCGCTTCCCGGCTCCGAGACCGACATCGTGGTGTTCCGGACACCGGGCTGATCCTGTGGAAGCCCGGTCGGTGGCGTTCGGGTTCCCCCGTCCGGGATGCACCGAAGCGCACCGGGGCCCGGGAGCAGGCCCGGCGGGCCGCTCGGCGGAGTGTGGTCAGGGCCGCCGGGCCGGCGAGCGTCACGCAGACGAGGCTCGTGGCCGCGCGGCCGGTGTCCCGGCCCAGGGAGGTCGCGAGGTCGAAGGCGATGCAGCGCTGCCGCTGCTGGGTGCAGGGCAGACCGGGCAGGTCGGCGATGGAACTGTCGGGGGCGAGGGAAAGGGCCGGAAGGAGGGGGGTGCTCCTGGGCCTCGGCTTCCCATGTGACCCACCGGCCCCGACGTCAGCCGCCCGGGGGCTCAGGCGGTCCCGGCCCGAAGCCACCTGAACCACCACGCCCCACCGCCGAGTACATGGACGCCCGCAGCGATGCCGAGGAGTACCGCGACCGGCATGCCGGCGTCCCCGTCCGTATGGGTCTGCTGCCGGCTCCGCCGACGACGTACTCGACGCCCTCCCCCACCGCGCCCGCTCCGTCGCACCCTGTACAGAGACGTACGAATGACAGCTCCTTGAGGGCCGGCCCCTCCCTCACCGGGCCCGTCGGTCATTCGGCGACGTCAACTCCGTGGCCGCGAACGAGGTCAGCCAGGTCGTGGTCGTAGCCCGGCCCGACGGCACTTCCGCTGTCGGCCCTCTCCTCGGCGGTGGATCTCGGTAAGGATCATCCGGGCCATGCCGGTGTCGGACAGGTCGATGACAGCTTCTCGGACCAGTACTTCTGCCGTGTCCGGCCGGCTCCCGGCCGCGTCCTGTGGCGACACGGGCACGGGTGCGAACCGGGAAACACCGGATGCCCGAAATGTGCGCCAGGCATAGCATGAAAACGGGTCGGCACACTCTCACGTGCGACCGGCCCGGAAGGGCGACCCCGGTGTATGGATACGCCGGGGTCGTTGGCGTACGGCGGACGCGGCCGCCCGAAGATCGGCGTGACCCGTTCCCCCGATGTCCGAAGTGGCGCGACCACGACGTCGTGGACCCGAAGTGGCGCAGGACCGGCATTCCGGAAGCGGTCACGAACACCGCGACCGACCGGCCGGCCATGACCCTCGTCGGCCCCGTGTGATCAGGACCGGTGGCCCGGACCCGCCCCGCCGGCCGGTCGGCCCCCCTGTCTCCGTCGACCCAAGCCCCTTGTGGTGAACGGCCTCGGGGGCGACATGCTGCCCATGGCGCAATCGGCTCGTCCGACCGGTCGGCGATGCGAGCCTGTGCCGGTCGATGGCGTCGTCCCACGCTGATCGCGGTCGCCTGCTGGTGGATCCGAGAGGGACAGGGTGTGCGTCGCGTCGGGGCACCACGTCCGCATACGTCGTCGCGGTGCCGGCGGCGTCGTTCCGGCCGGCGCCGCCCCGCATCGGCTGCGGTGGGCCGGGGCACCGGGCCGCCCGGCGAACACCGCGTGGACGCGCCACCCCGCTGAGTTCCCCATGTCAGGGGCCGAAGGGAAGCAGAAGCCATGACGGACGGCGGAGGTAGGACGGACAGGGTCGGGGTGGACCGCTCGGAGGGGTTCGGCGAACGGCTGCTGGGCGTACTGCTGGACCGGGCCCACGAGATGCCGCCGGAGTTGATCGCCCCGCTCGTCGCGGAAGAGGTGGCCAGGGTCGGGGGGCGGGAGGTCTCCATCCTCCTGCAGGACTACGAGCAGGTGCTGCTGGTGCCGCTGCCGGGAAGGAGGCTGAGGGTCGGCGGCCCCGAGCCGGTCGAGGGCTCCCCCGCCGGCGAGGCGTTCCTGGGCCGCAGAACGGTGGAGGTGCCGAAGGACGGCAGTGTGCGGATGTATCTGCCGCTGCTGGACGGAAGCGACCAGATCGGGGTGATGGCCGTCACCCTGGACAGCGTCGATGACGACGACCGGCGACTGCTCCGCAGACTCGCCGGTCTGGTCGCGGACATGATCGTCACCAAGGACGCCTACACCGACCAGTTCTTCCAGGCCCGCCGCAGCGCCCCGATGAGTGTGGCCGCGGAGATCCAGTGGTCGCTGCTGCCTCCGCTGTCGATGACTGTTCCGCAGGTCGAGGTGGCCGGAATCCTGGAGCCCGCCTACGACGTGGCCGGCGACAGCTTCGACTACGCCCTCAACGGTGACATCCTGCACGTGGCCATGATCGACGCGATGGGCCACGGGCTGGACGCGGCGACGATGGCGACGGTGGCCATCGGCGCCTATCGCCACACGCGACGGGCCCACACCGATCTGTCCCAGGTGTACGCGTTCATGGACAGGGCCATCGATGAGCAGTTCGGCCCCGACCACTTCGTCACCGCGCAGATGATGATTCTGAACATCACCACAGGCCGGCTGCAGTGGGTCAACGCAGGTCACCCGGCCCCGCTCCTGATCCGGGACCGCGCCGTGGTGGACCGGCTGGAGAGCCCGACCACGTTGCCGGTCGGCTTCGGCGGTGAGGAGCCGGTGGTCAGCGAGCGGATGCTGCGGCCCGGCGACCGGTTGCTGTGCTTCACCGACGGCCTGATCGAGGAGCACCAGGCCGGCGGGGACCAGTTCGGCGAGGAGCAGCTCATCGAGTGGACCAACCGGATCCTCCGCGAGCGCGCGGAGGTACGGGCGGTGGTGCGAGCGCTCTCCCACGCCCTGAAACACGAACGCGGCGGCGCCACGACCGACGACGCGACCATCTTCCTCGTCGAGTGGCGAGGGGGCGACGCCGATCACCTCACCATCCTCGACTGAGCCGCAACAATGCACCCGCCCCCTCGCTGAAGCCTGCCTCCGACCTGGGGTTTCGTACCCGAGGTCGCACATGCCGCAGGCGTCGGCCTCCGGTCGAGCGTGCTACGTCTCCGGCTCGGGAAGCACTCCCTCGTGGTGCCGAACCGATGGCGGAATCGGGGGCGGGGCCGTCACGGTGTACCGAACCGAGGCGGCGGGATCCCGATGGGACGGCGGTCGGGCGGACAGGCGCGCGGCGATCTCCCGAGTGCGGGAGCCGGCGGCGGATGGGACGTGTCCTGGCCGTCAGGCTGAGGAATCGGTAGCCGTGGGCGGGCAGGCCTCGGTGGTCGTCGAACCGCTCAGGGCCTGCCGGTGACGTGTGGAACGGATCGGGCCCGGACGGGTCCGGGGCATTCGGGAGCCGGTCAGCGGGCTGGGCGCCGGGGGGAGCGCCAGAAGGAGCGGGCCGCCAGGTAGAGCAGATCCGCGATGAGAAGCAGTACGCCGACGGACATCAGGTGGAGCAGGCCGTCGACGGCCGCGCCGATGACGACCAGAGCGATTCCGGCGATGGCCAGGATCAGGAAAACGATCATGACGGGATGCCTCCTGGGAAGGAACCGTGCGGGATCCGCGTGGTCTCCCGGCTATGGCGGGACACGCTGTGCCCGTGCTCGATCTCGCGTCGACCGAAGAGTGGTGGGCGACGGCGCGGGCGCACAAGGGCCGCTGCCTGTGGCTGCCGCGTCCGCCGAGGGCGGGCCCACCGGCCCCGGGGCTTTCAGGATGATGCCGACGACAACCGAGGCCGGTGCCTTCGAACCCGCCGACGGCGAAGCGGGTGCGCCACCGGGCGGCGTGCGGTTCGTTTGATCTTCTGCATGCCAGGACGTTCGGGTTCCGGGATCCGGACGCCCCGCAGCCGGTACCCCTGTGGGGCTTCGGTCCGGGGGTCTCAGGCGGCGCGTTGGGCGCGGTGGCGGACTTCCCGGAGTCGGACCTTCGACGGGAGGCGGTCCAGGCCGGCCGAGTCTCGTGCGTGTGCGAGCGTTTCCCGGCTCAGCCGCCCCAGACTCCGCGCCGGATCGGCGTGAGGCTCCAGCAGCAGCCGTACGCGTGCGGTGGGAGCGGTACGTCGGCCCGTCAGCCGGACATGAGCCCGCGCGATCCCGTCCAGGGCTTGCGCCTCTTCCTCGATGGCATCCTCCAGCGTGCGGCCGTTGAGCCGGGCCGCCACGCCGTCTTCGCCGTGGACGAGGACCTGGCCCAGGTGGTGTCTGCGTTGCGCGAGGAGCCACCACAGCAGCAGGGCCAGCAGCACCGCGAGCACCGCGATGACGGTCGGCCACCACCAGCCCTCTTCCCGCCACCGGGTGCGTCCCTCGACGCCCAGCACCACATCGTCCGGCCCCAGGAAGGGCCACCAGCCCGGCATGCCGAAATCCCAGTGGCGTTGCAGATCCAGCCCGCCCAGCAGTACGCCGCCGCCCAGGGCGAACAGTCCAAGGCCGAGAAGCCCCAGCAGCACCCGGTTCACCGTCTTGAGCATCAGGATCACCTCAGCCCTTCTTCGGGCGCCGGACGTGCACGGTCAGCTTGGGTCGCCGGGCGAGACCCAGGGACGTAAGGGCTTCCCCCAGCGAGGCGTCCAGGTCCGCGTGGACCTCCTCCAGATCGCGGAAATGGGCCCGTGCCCGGGCTTTGACCTTCCGGCGGCCGACAGCGACCTGTGCCGACCGGACACCGGGCACCCGCACGGCCCGGTCGCGCAGAACCAGGGCGGCCGCGCGGCGGTCGAGCCCGGCCCGGACCTCCTCCGTCCCGGGGATACCGGTGGGCCGGCGCATGGGCAGCAGCCTGCGCAGACCCGGCGTCACCGCCAGCAGGAAAAGCCACAGGCCGAGGACCATCGCCACTGCGGCCCCGACGATCATCCAGGTGTCGTCCAGTGGCCGTGTGGCCAGTTCCTCGGCGAGCCGCCTCCTCCAGCCCATCGCGGTACGGCCTGCCCGCACCGCGATCACGTCGTACAGGAGCAGTCCCGTGGCAGCGGCGGACAGCAGGGCCACCAAGGCCGCGGGAATCCGCCGCGCCGACCAGGAGCGGCGCTCCGACCGGCCTGATTCGTCCCTCGCCGTCGTCGCACCCGCGCCCGCCCCCGGGGTGCCGTCGGCGGACGGCGCTGCCGGTCCGGAATCGGGGGGAGGGGCGCTGTCGCCGGTCGGCTGCCGCGTCGTGTTCGCGCTCATCTCACCCTCTCCTGGTCCGTGTGCCGCGCGTGCACCGAGTGCAGCCTCTCGACCGACACCACGAGGTCGTACACCTCCATGCCGGCCCAGGTCCTGAGTCGTTCGGTGACTTCCCGGTGCACTGCGGCGCACTGCGCCCCGATGTCCGACGGGTAGCCGAGTTCGACGGTGATGCGCATCCATGCCTCGCCGAGCACCGCCTGCCGTCCGGCGGCGGATTCGGCATCCGGTCCTGCGGTGTTCCGCTCCGGTGCCCGCCGCACGGATGTGGTCACGCGCGGTGTCCGGCGTCCCGGTGGTACGTGGCCGGTCGACTCGGTGAACCGGCTCAGCGCCTCGCGCGCCACCCGGGAAGCGATCTTCGCCACGGCCCGGTCGGCGACGGTGATCGCGCCGCGCTCCCCGCGGGGGATGCCCGGACGCCGATCCGTTTCACCGGTCACTGCCGCCAGTCTCCCCGAGCCCCTCGCCGATCATCGCGGATCCGCTCCTGTCGGTCCCGGCGGCGGACGAAGTCGCCCGGTTCGAGATCACCTTCCAAGAGCCGCCCGATCACGAGACCGACGACGCCCAGCACCAGTACCAGCAAGAAAGCCCAGAAGTCACCGAAATACGCGGCGAAACCCAGTGCCATTCCGGCTGTCAAGCCCACCACGGCCCTGCTCATCACGCGCTCCTTCGCTCAGCGGGCTGCTCCGACCCGACTACTGGATCCGCTGCCGCTCCACCCCTTCGTCCTCCTCGTCGTCGGGCAGCTTCACATCGCTGACCGTGATGTTGACTTCCACGACTTCCCGACCCGCCATCCGCTCCACCGCGGAGATCACGTTCTCCCGCACCTCACCGGCCACGTCCGTGATCGAGACGCCGTAGTCGACGACAATCTCCAGATCGATGGCCGCCTGAAGCTCTCCGACCTCGACGCCCACCCCGCGCGTGACGGATTTGCCACTACCGGCGCCGGGCATCCGCTCCCGCATGGATCCCATCGAGCGCGCGAATCCGCTGCCCAGGGCATGGACGCCGAGCACGTCCCGTGCCGCCATTCCGGCGATCTTCTCCACCACCACATCGGCGATGGACGTCCGGCCACGAGAGCCGGGCGCGCCGCCGCCCCTTACGCCGGTGTTCTCAGTCATCGGGACATTCCTCCCTCTGAGGCTCACACAGCACTCACCAGTGAAAGTATAGTCGTTTTAGTACCTTTTGACAGGATTGCGGATCGCGAGGTGGAGTGGTCGGACGAGCGACCTGAGCGCCCCTGCCCCGCTCATCCCACGGAAGAAGGAGGGTGAGAGGACGGTGACGACCGAGGCGTGGACGCAGGCAGTACGGCACCGGCTCGGCCTGGGCAGACTGCTCCCGCTCGGTGGCCCCGACGACGGGACATGGATCACCGAGCAAGCGGCCGTCCGGGCCCTCGGGCACGCGGCCGCAGGGATTCCCGGCGTCCGGCTGGGGACCCTGCGCATCGGTTCGGCACCGCACGAGCCCGTGTCCGAGCCGGCCGTCCCTCCGCCGGTCAGCGCGCTGCCGCCCGGCCCGCTCAGGATCGAAGCCGCCTTCACGGCGCCCCTCGGGCAGCCGCTGCCCGAGACCGCCGACCAGTTGAGGAGCACACTGCTCCACACGGCCGCCGAACGGCTCGGCCTGGCCACCGTGACGGCTGACCTGCGGGTGACGGATCTTCATGAGGGCCCTGAGACAGGTGCGAAGTCGCGGACCGCGGCGAGGCCCATGAGGCCTGCGTCGGAAGCCGCAGCCGCGTCCGCAGCCGCGCGAAGCTCACCCCCGGCGACCGGAGCAGGGTCCATGCAGGGGCTCGTCGGAGAGCTCGCGGACGTCGCAGCGGGCGTTCCGGGCGTCGCCCGCCTCACCGCCGCGCTGGGAAGCCGCCCGGTCAGGATGGAGGACCATGACGATCCGCCCGGCCGGCACGTCGAGATCCAGTTCGCGGTCGCCGCCGGACACCATCCGCGGGAAGTCGCCCGCGCCGTCCGGGAGGCCGTAGGCGCCGCAGCCACCACCGGCACCGCGGGCCCGGTCACCGTCGCCGTCCTCATCACGGAAACCGCGACCCAGGCCGTTTCCGACAGCTCTTGAACCGTTCGGTGAGCGGTCACGGACGAGTCCGGTGAGGCGGCCGGCGCCTCACGAGTCACCTCGGGCGGCGCCGATCGGCCGGATGGTCTCCGGCCAAGAGCCATCAGAAGCGCCCTGGCCGGCCGGGCCGCAACGGCCGCCGGTGCCAGGCGGCGGTGTCCTCGACGACGAACGGCCCGAACGGCCTCGACTCCGGTCCGTCGGCTGGGAGAGGACTCGCACGGACCTGTACCGGTCCGTGCGGACCGCACGGACCCGGCCGGTGTCGTTCTGCCATGAAAGCGCGCGGATCGCTCCAGAAGCCCTGCCCTGTCACGGTGTGAGACCTGCCCGGCAGGGAACTCGCAGCCCGACAGGAGGTCTGCGCGGCCTCTGGTCGACGAAGCAGACGTCGTCCTCGCTCCGCGGTCGCGCGATGCGCTTCCCCGGTGGAGGCAGCGCATACCCGGCTGCGGCCCGGTCTCAGCGGCTCTCAAGGCGACGCCGAGCCACTGCCTCCTTCGGAGAGAGTTTCATCGTCATGAGCAGAAATTCGCCAGTCCGTCCCCCGCCCTCGCAGACGTCCGGCAGTGACTTCGCCCGATTGTCGAGAAAGATCGCTGATGCCGGCCTGTTGGGACGCCGTCCCGGCTACTACGCACTGCGGATCACAGGGGTGGCCGGGCTCTACGTCAGTGGGTGGGCCGCCGTCGCACTCGTCGGCGACAGTTGGTGGACCCTGGCGGCCGCCGCCTTCCTGGCCGTGGTCTTCGGGCAGGTCGCCCTGCTCGCCCATGACGCGGCCCACCGTCAGGTGTTCCGGCGACGCCGGGCCAGCGAGGTGTCCGGACGGATCGCCGGCGCCGGTATCGGGATGGGCTACGGGTGGTGGCAGGACAAGCACACCCGCCACCACGCCAACCCCAACCATGAGGAACTCGACCCCGACCTCGACCCCAACCTGCTGGTCTGGTCCCAGGAGCAGGCCCGGGCCGCCAAAGGGCTCCCCCGTCTGATCGGCCGCTGGCAGGCATTCCTGTTCTTTCCGCTCCTCACACTGGAGGGCTTCAACCTGCACGTGTCGAGCGTGATGGCGCTGGCCAATCCCTCGCTCAAGCACCGAAGGCTCGACGGCACCCTGCTGTTCGCGCACTTCGCGCTCTACCTGACCGCCCTGCTCTGGCTGCTGCCGCCCGGCCTGGCGATCGCCTTCCTCGCCGTCCACCAGTGCCTGTTCGGCGTCTACCTCGGCTCCCTCTTCGCACCCAACCACAAGGGCATGCCGATCCTGACGGGCGAGGACCGCCCGGACTTCCTCCGTCGCCAAGTGCTCACCTCACGCAACGTACGCGGCGGCAGGCTGACCGACATCGCGCTGGGCGGGCTGAACCATCAGATCGAGCACCACCTGTTCCCCAGCATGCCCAGCCCCAACCTGCGCAAGGCCCGGACCATCGTGCGGCGCTACTGCCAGGAACTGGGTCTGGACTACGTGGAGACCGGGCTGCTCACCTCCTACCGGCTGGCCCTCGCCAGTCTCCACCAGGCCGGAGCACCGCTCCGACACGCCCGCGTTCCGGCCCAGGGACGTCCGGCGCCCATCGGTGGCAGTGATGTGTAGCGGACGGCACACACCCGCCCGGTCGAGAGCCGTAGGAGGCGACGCTGCCGGCTCGGCGTCGCCACAGCCTGGGACACGTGGATGGAACACCCCTGCGATCACCGGCCGTGGACCGGCTCGGACGCACCGCGAAACCAAGGCAGTGGACCGGACCGGGAACAGAGCGGGGACGCTGGACGGGCGGATCGCCGAAGACCTCGACCGGCTCGCCCGCCACGGGCGACCGCGGTGCCGGGACAGGATCGGCCAGGGCTCCGAGAGCCTGGGGCAGGCCGCCGACAACACCAAGGACGCCTTCGGACGAGACGGAAGCGGCACCCCATGATGTACGACCAGACTCGCGCCCAGCAGCCCGCGGACCAGACGCCGGCCCCCTCCGAACGTCGTACCCCCGGCACGGAGCCACTGCTCCCGTCGGCTGAGAAGGACAAGATCCTCTTGCGCCTCCGACACGTCCTCAACACCTTCGCCGACACTCCGCGCGAGGCGCTGGAAGAGGCCGAGAGCGCCTACGACGAGGTCACCGAACAGCTCGTGAGCGCCCTCGCGGCACGGCGGCGTGTCCTGCGCGCCGGGTGGCAGGACCGAGACCCCGAGACACAGCCCGAGGAACTCCGGCAGGCGCTGAGGCAGTACCGGGAGATCACCCAACGGCTGCTCCACCTCTAGGCGGCCGTGGGTCCACGTCCCGGCGGGGCGCGGAGGAGCGTGGACACCACCGAGGGCACTTCGCACACCGGCTTCCGCCGGGGCGTTCTCGGCGAGAGATGAAAACCGGGCCGCCGCGGAGCCGGGCCGGAGACGGGTACGCATCATGCCGGTGCCCTGGTGACCCCGCTCCCGAGATCCTCTGGTCGAACTGCCCCCGCTGACCGACGTGTTGGCCCCTGGTGGGCCCGCCCTGCGTGAGGCCGGCGCCGCATCACCCGCACCGCCGTCAACCCGATGTACCGGCCGTCATCCCCGGCAGGGTTCCCGTGGACGGCCACTTCGCCAAAGTCGGTCGGTTCACCCGGAGATCGACCCGCACAAGCCGCTGCTGCTTCTCCCCACGGCCCCTGCCGCTGAGACCTGCTGGTCATCCCGCCCGAGACCGGGCGAAGTCGGTGGATCGGCTCATGACAGCCGCGTCCGACCACGACGGCCCGCCACCGACCGCGGGCGCGCTCATCGCCGTGGACGAGGCACGGTATGTTCTCGCGGACCTCTGCGGCGACGTCGACGATGCTCGCCCCGTGTTCCAGGGGCGAGTTGGAGGTCGGCGGCTGTCCACTTCTGACCGACCGCCTCCGCCTTGACGCCGTGCCCTCAGGCTCGGGAGCCCGCCCGGGATCCGGTCGCGCGTGGCTTCTGCGGTGCGAGGGATCCGCCCTCGTCGGGGCCGCCGCTCCGGATTGACCGTCGTAGCCCGGCGCACGCACCGCGCCACCGCCCCGGCCCGCCCCGCCCACCGCTCGGTCGTTCGAGCCGCATCCCGGGTCGGTGCACGAAGTGCCGTGCGCGGGCGGGCAGTCAGGAGTGTTCGTGTCCGAGTGCCGTGCGGTTCCTCGGGCATACACGCGTCACCGTGTCCTCCGCACCGTCCGCATCCTGGGATCGGGCTGCTTCGGACCGTCCGTCACTCGACGCGAGGCATACGCTGGTATGGAGACGCCCCAGACCCCGGCGGCATGCTGTTGCTGAACACAGATGGCTGCGGGATGCGGACTTCGTCCGTCGCCGGCGGCATCCCTGGAGGGAACCGGGTGGGTCCACTGCCCTGCTGCGCAGGCTGCCGGGCCGGCCGTTGCTCTGCCTCCGCCGAAATTCGCCCCTGCCGGGAGCGCGCCCCGGGAGCCGGAACTGTGGCACCCGGGCGTCCGCCGCCGGATGGCCTTCCGAACCGAGGCGTCATGCCCCTGCCACAGCTCTCCGTCCACCGTCACGACCGAAGGACACGGACGCTGATCACCCTGGCCGGTGAGATCGACCTCGCCTCCGCGCCGTTGGTGCGCGTGTCCCTGGCCCGATGCCTGCGAGACGGTATCCGCACCATCGACGTCGACCTCACCCCCGTCGCCTTCTGCGACTGCAGCGGACTCAGCGCGTTCCTGCACGCCGCGCGGCAGACCGCCCTGGCCGGCGGGACCCTTCGACTGCACCACCCGCCGACCGGCCTGGCTCGGATCCTCGACCTCGCCGACTGCGGGACCCTGCTCCTCGGCCTTCCGTTCGGCCACCTGCCCTCTCCTCGCGAATGCGACGACACTCCTCCCGGATGCGACACCGCGGCCGTGCCCCGGCCGGCCCCGCCGCACCGCTCTGGCCCGCTTGTGCCTGTTCTCTCGGGCGATGCGCGATGACGGCCGAACCCGGGCAGGGGCAGTCACGGCAACCGAGGGTCGGCGAGCCCTCCGCCATGGCTCCGACGCGGCCGCGCCGGCTGAACCGTTGGCTGGTGGAGAGCCTTCGCGAGGATCTGATGGATCTGTACGGGGAGTCCCGCGCGACGGCGCCGGGTGATCCGTACCGCTGTCCCAGCCGTCAGAACTTCTCGGACCGTCTCACCACGGACATGCACCGACCGGGATTCGCCATGGTGGTCGCCGAGACGGACGGCCTGACGGGGTGCGCCTTCGGATTCCCGGTGGGCGGCGACGGCCCCTGGTGGCTCGGCTTCGAGGGAACACTGCCGCGCGGTGTCGGGCAACTCACCGTGTCCGGCGGCGTCTTCGCGTTCGCCGGCATCATGACCCGGCCACAGCCGCAGGACCGGGGGATCGCCCGTCGTGTGCAGGAGCGACTGCTGACCGACCGTCAGGCATCGCTCGGCGCGACGTTGGTGGACCAGGCCGATCGCCCGACTCTCGCCGCGCTCCGCTCCTGGGGGTGGCTGGACATCGGAGAGCTTCGCAGGCCACTGGGTACCACCACGTTCCGCGCGCTTGTCCATCCCCCTCCGGGAACACGCCACGGCGCGGCGGAGAGCCTCGTCACGATGCCCGGGGGCGGTGACCCGGGTGGGACCTGACAGGCGGTCGGACCGGATACGGCTGCTGGTGGCCGAGCAGGCGGCCCGACGAGGTGCCCGGGTCGGTGTCGTGGATGTGTGCACCGCGGCCGTGGCCGCGCTGCCGGTCGGCGGGGCCGGGCTGTCGGCGATGTCACGGACCGCGGCGAGCCATCCTCTGTGCAGCACCGACGACATCAGCGAGCAACTGGAAGAGCTCCAGCTCACGCTCGGCGAGGGGCCCTGCGTGGACGCCTTCGCAAGCGGCTCGGCCGTCCTGGCACCCGATCTGCTCACCGCTGAACTTCAGGATCACTGGGCCGTGTTCACCGATGCGGCCCTGAAAGCAGGAGCCCGCGCGGTGTTCTCCCTCCCCTTGCAGAAGGGCGCGATCAGCCCGGGAGTCCTGGACCTGTACGCCGACATTCCGACCGTGCTGGACACGGAGCAACTGGCCGACGCGCTGGCGTTCGCCGATCTCGCGACACTGCTCCTGCTCGATACGAGGATCGACGAGACGGGCGCACCCGCCGACGGGCCGATGCCGGACCACTGCTTCGAGGACCTGGGCGCGTACCGGGCGGAGATCGACCAGGCCAGCGGGATGCTCACGGTCCAGCTCGGAGTCGGCATCGAAGAAGCCTTCGTCCGGCTCCGCGCCTACGCCTACGCACGAGGACACCGACTCGCCGACGTGGCGGCTGATGTGGTGGCCCGTCGGCTTCGTTTCTCACCGGACACGGAGCCGGAGCAGTCCGATGAGGAAATCTGACGTATCGGTGCCGACCCAGGAACGTGCCGTCCTTCCCGCCCCTTCAGGCAGGGAACAGTCTCAATCGAGGGTGCCCACCATGGATCAACAACTTCTGGCCAAGACCTTCGTCGAGCTGGCCGACAACCTCGTCGCCGACTTCGACCTCATCGACTTCCTGTGCCTGCTGACCGACCGCTGCGTCGGCATTCTCGACGCGAGCGCCGCCGGCGTGCTGCTTGCCGACCAGGACGGCAAACTCCGCCTCATGGCCGCCTCCGACGAACAGGTGCGCCTGCTGGAGCTCTTCCAGCTGCAGAACGACGAGGGCCCCTGCCTGGAGTGCTTCCGCACCAACACACCGGTGATCGTCCACGACCTGACCCGGGAGATCGACCGCTGGCCGCGCTTCGCCACGGCGGCCCACCGCAGCGGCTTCGGGGCGGTCCAGGCCCTGCCCATGCGTCTGCGGGCGGAGACCGTGGGCGCCCTGAACCTCTTCCGCGCCGCCCCCGGCCCCTTCGACCCGGCCGCCACACTCATCGCCCAGGCGCTGGCGGACGTCGCCACCATCAGCCTGCTGCAACAACGCACCGCTCAGCGCAGCACGGTGCTCAACGAGCAGCTGCAGACGGCGCTGAACAGCCGGGTGCTGATCGAACAGGCCAAGGGAAAACTCGCCGAACGGCAGGGCATCGACATGGAGCAGTCGTTCCGCGCGCTGCGCGGCTACGCCCGAGCCCACAACCGGCGCCTGGCCGACGTGGCCCGCGCCCTCATCGACAACTCCGAACCCCTCGCAGGCCTGGGGTCCTGACCCGCGCGGCAGACACGCCGACGGCTGTCCTGGACGAGTGACGAGGGCACCGGAGAGTTGGGCCGACAAGCTCCCGGTGCCGTCCGCCGGGCACGTACGCCGTCATCTCCGGTCCGCCTCGTGCAAGCGCCGCAGTGCTCGGCGCAGCTCCCGCTGTATCGGTTCCGGGAGCGTCCGGTCCCTCGTCGTGGCGACCAGAGCGGCGGCCACGTCCCGGAGCTTGGTGTTGCTGTGCTGCGACACGCCCACCAACAGGTCCCAGGCTCTCTCGCTGGAACACGGCGCCAGGGCCATGAGCATGCCGCGCGCCTGGTCGATCACCTCCCGGCTCTCCATCGCTTGCCCCAACTGCTGGTTTCTGGCGCGCAGTTCGACGACCTCGGCCAGCAGAGCCACATGGCCCGCTGACGGCGCGGTCCTCGACAACCGGTGTTCCACACCGGGCGGGGTCATCTGGCGCATGGTCCGTACTTCACAGAGCGGGTATCCCGTCCATAGGTGGTCAGCGACGCGCCAGTTGCCGTTCTCCGGCCGCACCGGGCTGGTAGGCCAGTCCGTAGTGGTTGAAGATCGCTTCCTCCTGCTCGGCCGGCAGTACGTCGTCGGTTCCGATCGAAGGGGCCCGCTTCACCAGCGTTCTGACATAGCCGACCCTGAGATAGTCCGGCCCGACGATCGCGTTCTCGATGGGGACGAAGAGCAGACGGTGCCGAGTGGGCAGTCCGGTCCGTACCGTGGCCATGGCCGGTTCGTCGGTGGTGGTGTCCACATAGACCGCCTCAAGGACACCGATCCTGCGCGACTCGGCGTCAACGACATCGCGGTTGCGCCATTCTCGGACGTCGGCTGCGTGAATCATGGTCTCTCCCTACCTGGACGACCTGCGTGGGGGTCGTGCGTCGCGCCCCAGGTCCCGCCCGGGAAAGCTCCGCAGCGCACGATGCGGCTCCCGCTGCATCCGCACCCGGCGTCCGGTGCCGCAGGCGCGTCCCCCGCATGGCCTCGGCCCGCAGATCCCGCCGCTCCGGCCATTTGACGGGTCATCCGCGGCGTTCGCGGTCTCGACGGTCCTCGCGCCGCCAACGCGCCCGGTGCTGACGGCTGTAGCGGCGATCCCAGCGGTCCTGACGATCCCGGCGGTTCTCGTAGTCCCGATAGTCACCGAGATCGGAACCGTCGCCGCGGATCCAGCCTCCCCCGCGATCGCGACCGTGGCGGGTGGCGACGAAGACCAGCACCGCCGCCGCCACCCACCAGAGGGGGTCGAGGAAGCCTAGGCCGAACAGGGCCGCGCTGAGGACGAGGAGCGGAACGAACATGGTGGGCCTCCCCCGGGAACGGGACACAGCATCGATACCGGGGACTGGGGCCTCACCCCACAGCGTAGTCCTGCCCAAGGGTTGCGGATACCGTGCGGTGTCAACGCGTCCTGCCTCGCGTGAATGGCTGCTTGACGCCTGTCGGGAAACCGCCGCGAGGGCTAGCGTGCGACATGCCGCCCGTGCCCCCGGCAGCGTCGCACCGCCCACGCGCTCCCCAGGGGGCGCACCCTGCGCATCGGTGCCGGAAGCCGCGTCGCCACGAGTGAGCCGTTCCCGCACGCGTCCGTCGTCATGTGATCCTGACGCGCTCCCGATGTGCTCCGAGCGGGCACCGATCTGCTGCCCGCCGCGTCGCACGTTTCCCGCAGGCGGCAACCCATGTACGCGCTGATCCTTTCCACTTCGACCCCCTTCGTGCTGCTTGGCGTCGTGATGGCCCTGTCCTGGTGGGAGGACCGCATCCTGCCGACGCCACCGGCCGAGCCGGCCGAAGCCCCCACCGAAGCTCCGCTCACCCCGACGGCCCCTGCCCAGTTCCCCGAACCCGTCCGTGTCGACACCGCGTCGACACGGGACGTCGCCGGGCGTTGACCGGCAGCACGACGTAGGGCCGTCCTCGTCTGCGGCCATTCCACCGGGCTCCTGGACAGGGGCCAGGGCCTGTCCGATCGGCCGGGAGGAACACCGGACAGGCCCCGGCGGATATGGGCGCGACGGGGCGCGGGGAGGTGGGCCGGAGTGATGCCCGATTGCCGAGCGCCAGTCCCGGTGCAGCAGGGCCGTGGTGCCGGGGGACAGTAGCCCGGCTCTGTCCAGCGGTGCTGCTGCCCGCGCTCAAGGCCGCGCTCGGCTGGATCGACACCGCCGCCCAGGCCGGAGACGGGTTCCTCAAGTACATCGACCACCGCGGCACCGGCCTGGCGAACCAGGGCTGGAAGGACTCCGCCGACGCCGTCCGCTTCACCGACGGCCGACTCGCCGAAGCGCCCCTGGCACTCGCCGAAGTACAGGGCTACGCCTACGAGGCGGCCCTCGCCGGAGCAGCGCTCCTCGACGCCTTCGCCCTGCCGGACGGCGAACACCGGCGGACCTTCGCGTCCGACCTCGCCGACCGCTTCCGCGCCCGCTTCTGGGTCTCCGACCAGCAAGGTCCCTACCCGGCCATGGCACTCGACGCCTCGGGACGCCCCGCCGACTCCGTCACGAGCAACATGGGCCACCTCCTGGCCACCGGCATCCTCAACGCCGACGAGACCTCCGCCGTCGCCGCCCGGCTCGCCGCCCCCGACACGTCCGACGCCTACGGCCTGCGGACCATGTCGTCGAAGTCCGGAGGCTACGGCCCCCTGCGCTACCACTGCGGCACCGTCTGGCCCCACGACACCGCCATCGCCGTCACCGGCCTCGCCCGCAGCGGCCACTCCGACGCCGCCGCCCGCCTCATCGAGGGCGTCCTCGCCGCCGCACCCGCCTTCGACCACCGACTGCCCGAACTCTGGGGCGGCGACGCCCGCACGGACACCCCCGCACCTGTCCCCTACCCGGCCGCGTGTCGCCCACAGGCCTGGTCGGCGGCGGCTGCCATCGCCCTCGTGACCGCGATGACCGGCCTGGATCCCGACGTACCCGCCGGCCGCCTCCGCTTCCGGCCGACCGGTCCGCTCCCCGTGGGCGCGCTCAGCGTCGCAGGGCTCACCGTCGCTGGAGAACGGCTCGACCTCACCATCGACTCCGGAGGCCGGGTCGAGTCGGTAACAGCCCCTGCGGGACTGGCCGTCGAAGAACACGCGGCGCTGCGGGCCTGAGAACCACTGCGGGCGGCCTGTCCGACAAGCCGGCGGCGACTCGGCGTCAGCCCCGCCGGCCCGACGGCCAGTTGCTCAGCCTGAGCAGCGATCACCTCGGACGACTCAGGCTGAGCGATCCAGGGTTCCGGTCGCCGCCCGGCGAAGGGGTTCCCCGTCGCCCACCTGCCGCCCGGAGAATCGACAGTCTCCACCGTGCGGAACGGGCGGCTCGGTTCAGGCTGCTCGTCGGTGGTCCGGCCCTCGGCAGTCGAAGAGCGGGATGCTGGCCGTACGCTGTCCGCCGGGCCTCCTGGACGGAGGACCGGGAGCGCGTCGCGTCCTTCTGCCGTCGACACCCCGAAAGCGGTACTGCCTTGAAGGTCCACCACCTCAACTGCGGGACCATGCTCCCGCCCACCGGCGCGCTGGTCTGCCACGTCCTGCTCGTCGAGGCGCCGGGCGGACTGGTTCTGGTGGACTCCGGGTTCGGGTTGCACGACATCGCCGATCCCGGGCGCCGTGTGGGGCCGGCCCGGCGGCTGATCAGGCCCGTACTCCGGGCGGAGGAGACGGCCGCGCGTCAGATCGAGGCCCTCGGGTTCCAGCGCGACGACGTCCGCCACATCGTCGTCACACACTTCGACTCGGACCACATCGGAGGGCTGTCCGACTTCCCCGAGGCCCAGGTCCACACGACCGCGGCCGAGGCCCTGGGGTCCGTGATCTCCCCGTCCCGGCGGGAACGGATCCGCTACCGGCCGGCCCAGTGGGCCCACGGACCGAAGATCGTCGAGCACACCCCGGACGGCGAGGCGTGGCGCGGCTTCGCCGCCGCCAGGGAACTCGACACCATCGCCCCGGGAATCGTCCTGGTCTCCCTGCCGGGACACACCCGGGGCCACGCCTGCGTCGCGGTGAACACCGGAACCCGCTGGATCCTGCACGCCGGCGACGCCTTCTACCACCGCGGCACGCTCGACGGACACTCCCCGGTACCTCGCGCCCTTCGCACCATGGAGAACCTGGTGGCGTACGACCTGAGGATGGTCCGCGACAACCACGCCCGCCTGGCCGAGCTGCACCGGCGTGGCGACACCGACCTGACCGTCGTCAACGCGCACGACCCCGTCCTGTACGAGAGGGCTCGCGGTACGGCATAGAAGCCGGAGTCGCGTAGGAGCCCGAGTCGCGTACGAGTCGGAGTCGCGTACGAGTCGGAGTCGCGTACGAGTCGGGGGCACCTGCCAGTCGGCGGCGAAGATGTCAGACCCAGCCGTCCAGGGACTTCATGAAGCCGTCGAAGTCGTCGCGGTGGATGGTGTGTCCCGCGCCGGTGACCGTACGGACCTCGAAGCCGCTCGCCCGGAGCCGGTCCGCGTCCTGCGTCCCCACCAGCGAGCTGGGGTCGGCGAGTTGGACGAGGGAAGGCACGGCCGGACGGTCGGGAACGAAGCCCGAGAGGGGGCGGCCGCCGAGGAAGTTCACGGAGGCGGCGTCCCAGGCGGCCAGCGTGGCCATCTCGATGTCGACGTCCTCGCTGTCCCAGCGCGGGTTGAGCGCGGCGGTCTGCTTGCGGGTGGCACGCTTGAAGGAGGCGAAGACCTCGGGGCCGATGCGCCGGCCGGGGTCGGCCGACGACCATGCCGGGTCCGAGTAGACCGCGCGCGCGGGCCGCAGCCGCTCCACGGCGAGGGAGAGGGCGAGCCCGCCCAGGGAGTGGCCGATGACCAGGTCGGCCTGCCGGGGCAGCGTGTCGACGAGGTCGTCGGCGAAGAGCTGCGGACTGTACTCACCGCGCGGCGAGATTCCGTGGCCGCGCAGGTCCACGGCGATCACGCGGTAGCCGCGCTCCAGGAGCGCCGGGGCCACCCGTCGCCAGGTGCGGGAGTCGGACATGATGCCGTGGACGAGCAGAGCCGTCCGGTCACCTGCGCCCCATTCGCGGGTGCTGAGCTGCACGTCGCGCCTTTCGCCGGTGTGGTGATCAGGGTGTCGGTCTCGTGCTTCGCCCAAGACTATCGGCGGCGGCGAGCGCTCTCGAAGCCCTTCCCAGCCACCTCGGCCTCGCTGCGCACTCGACGCCCTTCCCAGCCACCGTCGACCTCGCTGCGCACTGCCACCGTCCGCTGCCACCGTCGACCTCGCCGACCACTCCCACCGTCCGCTGCCACCGTCGACCTCGCCGACCACTCCCACCGTCCGCTCCCGCTCCTCCGCTCCGCCCAGGAGGTCGCCGTCGCCGCGCCCTGTGTCGGCGCCTGCGCGTCGCCTTCGGGTGGCGTCAGCGCCCCGCCACGTCGCTGTCAGGCGGCGTGCTGACGGCCGTGTCGAGGGCGGTGCGCAGGGCGTCGGCCATCAGCCCTATCGCTTCCTTGCCTGCCGGCACCGGGCCGGTGTGGGTGAAGTAGTGGTCGACGCCCTCGAAGACGCGGTGGGTGACCGGCACGCCCGCGGCCTCCAAGGCCTTGGCGTAGGCGTCGCCCTCGTCGCGCAGGCGGTCGTTCTCGGCGGTGATGACGAGGGCGGGCGGCAGTCCGGCGAGGTCGTCGGCAAGTCCCGGCGAGGCCAGGGGATCGGCGAGGTCGGCCGGGTCCGGGACGTAGGCGGCGGTGAAGATCCGCATGAGCTGGGGGCTGAGCAGCGGCTTGGCGATGCGGGACTGCTTGGTGCCCGGGTCGGCGACCTGATCGAGCGGCGCTGAGTCGATGATCTGCAGTCGTGGTGTGAAGGTGCCCCGGTCGCGGGCCGTACGGCAGACCCCGGCGGTCAGGTTGGCTCCCGCGCTGTGTCCGCCCACGGCGACGCGTGAGCCGTCCCAGTCGTGGGCCTCGCCGTGCTCGACGACCCACGCGGTGACGTCGTACGCCTGGGTGACGGCGGTGGGGAAGGTCCGCTGCGGGGCGACGGCGTAGTCCACGTTGATCACGACACAGCCGGCCTTGGCGGCTATGTAGCGGCAGATGTGGTCGTCCTGCTCGGGGCGGGCCACGATGAAGCCGCCGCCATGGAAGTTGATGTACACGGGAGCGGGGGTGGCGGTGCCGACCGGCGGGCGGTAGACGGTGCAGTCGACAGGCCCGGCGCCGGTCTCGACCCGAAGGGTTTCCGTCCGCTTCGGAATGTCGGTGAAGCGCAGGTCCTTGTGGACACGGGTCATGACGCCGCTGAGCAGCAGCTTGACCCCTCTGGCTTGGATATTGGCACTGAACGGCATGATCGGCCCCGCCCATCGCTACAACGTTGAATTAACAGGATTCCTGTTGGTTGGATGATGGACTCGAATCCTGTTTTGCGCAATGGGTGAGCGCGCCACCGCCGAACGGGACGGCTTCCGGTGGCGTCCGGCAGGGGTCGGTGAGGCGTGGTGAAGGGTGGTGAAGGGACGGAGCCTCGCGGGGCGCGGGTCAGCTCTCGGCCGGCGCGAGGAGCACGAAATCCGCGTTCGACGGGTCGAGACAGACGGCCAGCCTGCCGACACCCTCCACGTTCTCGGGTCCCATCTGGACGCTGCCGCCGTGCCCCGTGACGGCGGCCACCCCCGCATCGCAGTCGGTGACGGCGAAGACGGGGTGCCAGTAGGGCCGTCCGTCCGTCAGGGTGAGGTCGTCCGCGCGGAGTTCCATCAGGCCGCCCTGCATCCGCTCCTCGGGGAGCCCTGCGGGGGTGACGAGGCTGTACGTACCCGCGTCGCCCGGCAGGGACATGTCTCCGAACTGCCAGCCGAAGACGGTGCCGTAGAACTCCTTGGCGGCCGCGGTGTCGGTGGTGAACAGCTCGGTCCAGGACAGTGAGCCCGGCTCGTCAGCCAGCTCGAACCCCTCGTTCCGGCCCGGCTGCCAGACGGCGAACTGGCCGCCCAGCGGGTCGCTGTACTGTGCCATCCGGCCCCAGTCGCCAAGATCCCTCGGCGCCACCCGCACCGTGCCGCCGGCGCGCTCCACGGCCTGGGTCGTGGCGTCCGCGTCCATGACGGTGTAGTAGATCATCCAGGCCGGACGCGCACCCTTCTCGGTGAGTTCGCCGAGCCCGCCGACGATCTTGCCGTCCTTCCGGAAGGCTCCGCCTTCGCCCTGCGCATCCTCCCCGCCGTCACCGTCGCCCATGGGCTCGTACTCCCAGCCGAGCACCGCGCGGTAGAAGGCCGCCGCGGCCGGCACGTCGGGGACGCCGAGGTCGAGCCAACAGGGGGAGCCGGGAGTGAGGTCGGTGGTGATCACTGGATTCCCCTTCGCGTTCGCGGATCCGGTGATCTCAGCGTGACACCCGCCCCGGACGACCGCGCGTCGGCGCGGTGCCCGAGCGCGCCACGCCGGAGGTCGGGCCGCCGCGGGCCGGAGCGTCGCGGACCCGGGCAACCACCACCCGACGGTCGCGTCGCGGACCCGGGCACCACCCGACGGCCGCGTCGCGGACCCGGGCACCACCCGACGGCCGCGTCGCGGACCCGGGCACCATCACAGGTCGGCCGCGTCGCGGGTCCCCCTACGAGGCGTCGAGGTCGTCGGCGAAGTGCCGGAAGCCGTGGCGGTCCCGGTGGATGTCCCACAGGGTGTCGGCGAGGACGGCCGGGTCCTTCCTGGGGTGTCCGGGGACGATCGCGCCCGGGACGACCAGTTGGGCGACATGGATGCCCTCGGCCGCGAGGGTGTCGTGGAGCAGGTGGCCGTACGCGCTCTCCGCGGCGAACGCGATGGACGTGCCGGCCCGGTCGGGGTGCGGGACCACGGCCGTCCCGCCGTTGACGAAGAGGACGGTGCCGCGCCCGAGGTCGCGCATGCCGGGCAGCACCTGCCGTACGGCGGCGACCGCGCCGTAGACGGAGAACTCGATCGGGCCGACGAGGTCGGTGTGGCCGGTCTCCAGCACCGGCAGCATGAAGTCCCGGTGCGGCAGCGGGCTGTACTGCAGGACCTCGACCGGCCCCAGCGCCGTGTGCGCCGCGTCGAGTGCGGCGGTCAGGGCCTCCGGGTCGCGCACATCGGCGGCGAACCCCTGGGCCGTGACACCCTGGTCGGTCAGATCGGCGGCGAGTGCCTTCGTGCGCTCGGGGTCGCGGGCGACGAGCGCCACGGCGAACCCCTCACGGCCGAAGCGGCGGGCGACGGCCGCGCCGAGACCTGGCCCGGCTCCGATGACGGCGATGGTGGTCATGGCTTCCCAGCTTTCCTGGCGGAGGGGGCGGCCTCGTGCGAGTCCGGCCCCGCGCAACGTGCTTGACGGTCCTCATCGTGACGTAACGCGCGTCGGCGACGGCAAGGTTCCGGGCCGCCTCGGCCACCTCGGCCGCGTCTCTCCGCGACGGTCCGTGGTGGGCACCTGTCAACGGTGGTCACACAAGGACACCCTGGAGGAGCGCTGTGGGGCGACACGGACGCGGATCCCCTCAACGCCCGTGCGGCGGCTGCCGATTCCACGACCCCCCGCCCGCTCCGTGCCGTATCGACCGACCCCTGCCCGCGGCCGTACGGCCTCGCCCACCCCGCCGACGGCCGTTGACCTGGTCGGCCGCCCGCCGGGGTGCCGACGGGCGGCCGTACGCTTGCCCCTGTGGAGGACTACGACATCCTGGACACCCCGGACAGCGACGCCACGGACGGCCCGCAGCCGCGCCCGCAGTCGCTCATGCTCGCCTTCTTCGGCAACCACGTGCTGGAGGACGGCGACCGTGATCTGTGCGTGTACTCGGGCAGCATCATCGACGTACTGGGCCGGGTCGGCGTCGGTGAACAGGCCGTACGTTCCACGCTGACCCGCATGGTCAACCGCGGTCTGCTGCGGCGCCAGCGCGAGGGCCGCAGGATGTACTTCGGTCTCACCCCGCAGGCGACACGCGTCCTGGGGGACGGCCGCACCCGCATCTGGAAGCAGGGCGCGGTCAACGACGACTGGGACGGCACCTGGACCCTGCTCGGTTTCTCCCTCCCCGACTCCTGGAAACGCCAGCGCCACGACCTGCGCTCGCGGCTGACGTGGTCCGGGTTCGGGGCCCTGTACAGCGGGCTGTGGATCGCCCCGGGGAACGTCGACATCACCGGTGTCGTCGCGGAGCTCGGGCTCACCGACCACGTCAAGGTCTTCCACGCCCGGGCCGACGTGGCCACCGACATCGAGCTGATGATCCGCGACACCTGGGACCTGGAGAGCGTCGCGGCCCGCTACGTCACCTTCGACAAGCGCTGGACCGCCCACCTGGGAGCCGGTTGCGGTGACGACCCGATCGGGACCCGTCTGCGGCTCGTCAGCGAGTGGCTCTGGACCATCCGCGCCGACCCTCGCCTCCCCGCCCGCCACCTTCCCGCCGCCTGGCCGGCCCGCCCCGCCGAGGACACCTTCCGCCACGTCGCCGAACAGACCGCGACGCCCGCCCGGCGGATGGCCGGCGAGCACCTCGACACGGTGCCGCTGCGCTGATCCCGAATCCCGGCCGGGGCGGCGGCACCGGCCGACGGAGCCGCTCCACGGACCCGGTGTCCCTGCCGAGCAGCCGCTCCGTGACGCCGAAAGCGACGGTAGAGGCGGAACGGAAGAGGCGGAAGAGGCGGAAGAGGCGGGATCACAGCGGGTCGCGAAGACGGCCGCGAGGGAGTCCGCGCCGTCCGCCGCTCGGCGTCCACGCGCTCGACGAGCCCACGGTCCACGCGCTCGACGAGCCGCGTCACATCCTCCGGTTCAGGCCCCGGCCTCCCGGCCCGTCCCGAGCAACCCGTCGAGCACGAGTGCCGCCAGCGACTCCGCCCTGGCCGCGGTTCGCTCCGGCGAGGAGTGTTCGGTGCGGCCGAGGCGGCGGGCGAGGGGGACGTCCAGCATGCCGGAGACGGTCGGGACGATGGCGAAGAAGAGCACGTCCATCGGGACGGGGGCCATGCGTCCGGCGGCGACGAGCCGGTCGACACTGGACGCCATCCTCCCCACGACGACGCCGATGTAGTTGTCGTACAGATAGTCCAACCGCTCGGTGTCCTGGTTGAGTTCGTCGACGAAGAGCCGGCCGACCAGCGGGGTGTCCGCGGAGGACCGGTAGAAGGCGGTGATGAGCCGCCGCAGGTTCTCCGCGTCGTCGGCCGAGGGGTCGGGCTCGGACAGGCGGGCCAGCTGCGGCCCCAGGGCGGAGTCCACCACCGCACGCCAGAACGCCGCCTTGGAGCCGTAGCGGTCGTTGATGAAGTTGTGGCTGACGCCCAGGCGGCGGGCCAGTTCGCGGGCGGACGCCCGGTCGTAGCCCAGCTCCGCGAAGGCCTCCAGGCCGCGCTGCAGAACGCTCTCCTCCTCGGGCACCGCGGGAGTGTCCGCGCCGGGGCGCCCCGGCCTTCGAGTGGATTCGGCTCTTGCTCCCACGCTTGCCTCCATCACTTCCGATGCGCGCCCACCGGCCCTGCGGGCGGTCCCGGGCCCAGTCTAAGGACCCACGGAATCTTATTTGACACCTGTCAGATTACCGCTAATCTGACAGGTGTCAGAGCGTTTCTCTCGCATGGAGAACCCCCATGACCGCACCCCACACATCCCCCACGACCACCGAGCGGGCGATCGGCCCCACGGCCGGCGACGCGCTCGCCGACGCCGTCGTCGCCGAACTGGACCTTCTCGGCACACCGGCTCGCCAGGCCCTCGACGCCGGCCTGCGCAACGGCCTGGCGAGCCTGCACGAGCCGCCGCCCCGGGCGGTGGCCGCGCTGCTGCGGCAGCTGGAATCCGCCCCCTCGGGCGTGGACCCTCTGATGCTGCACCGCGGTGATGTCGTGAGCCTGTCCGTGCCTCCGCTGTGGTTCGGGCTCTGCTCCATCACCGGCACGCTCGCCCACACCTACGCGTCCCCGGCCGTCGCGGGCCGCCTCGCCCGCGCGGGCACTCCGGCGGCCATGGCCCCACGCCGACTCGCCGGGACCGGCGTCTGGGCACGTCAGACCATGCGACCGGGAGGACTGCTGCGCGGCGCCCCGGGTCACCTGGCCACCGTCCAACTGCGGCTGCTCCAGGCCCGGATACGGATCACGGCGTTCGAGCGCGACCGCGAACCCACCGAATCCGCCGAGGGCGGCGCGTCCGGCCGGCCCTCCTTCGCCCGGCGGCGATCCCCGCTCGCGCAGGACGACGACCTGGCCCGTACGTGGCTCGGTCTCACCCTCGTGTCCTTCCGCGCCCTGGCCGCCGTCGGCATCGAGATCGGTCCCGAGGAGGAGCGCTACCTCTACCGCTACTGGTCGTACGTCGCCCATCTGCTCGGCCTTGACGAGAGCCTCTACGGAAACGTGCTCGACCACACCGACGCCGAGCGCCTCCGGGGCCTGCTGGACGCGAGGACGGCAGCGCCCGACGAGAACTCACGCGTGCTGACCACCGCCATGGTCGACGCGCAGGCCCGTGCGATGGCCGGGGCGCCGGGTGCCGTCCTCTCCGAGGAGCAACTGCGCTACCTCATCCACAGCGTGCTCCGGCAGACCTTCGGCGACGGGACCGCGGACCGGCTGGGCATCCCCGTCCCCGCCGCGACCCACCTGATGCCGCTGATCGGCAAGCTCAACCGCCAGTCCCGGTACTGGCAGACGTTCTCCCCGGCCTCGGCGGGAGAGGCCCGACGCCGAGCGCTCCAGGGACCCGGCCCCGAACTGATCGCGGCCGTTCTCCCCGTCGGTCGCCGGAACCGGGAAGCCGCCGATCGGTCCGGGGTTCCGGCGGCCTGACCCACCCGCGCCGCTCGCGCGCTCTTGCCTCCCCCCACTCGTGACGAGCTCCATCGACGCAGCCGTCCACCCCGCACCACCGAAGCACCCAGCCACTTCCGCACCTTCTCCGGAGTTTCGTCATGTCTTCCACCGTCTCCGACACACCGACCGGCACGGCTCCCACAGCACCGCTGCCGACCACCGACCCACCGCACCGCCATCGCTGGTGGATCCTCGCCGTCATCGGCCTGGCGCAGCTGATGGTGGTGCTGGACGCGACGATCGTGAACATCGCGCTGCCCTCGGCCCAGCAGGACCTGGACTTCTCGGACGGCGACCGGCAGTGGATCGTCACCGCCTACGCGCTCGCCTTCGGCAGTCTGCTGCTGCTCGGCGGGCGAATAGCGGACCTGTTCGGGCGGAAGCTGACGTTCCTGGTCGGCCTGGTGGGCTTCGCCGGTGCCTCCGCCATCGGCGGCGCGGCCGGCAGTTTCGAGATGCTCGTCGCCGCCCGGGCCGGGCAGGGCCTGTTCGGGGCGCTCCTCGCGCCGGCCGCGCTGTCGCTGCTGACCACGACGTTCACCGACCCCAAGGAACGCGGGAAGGCCTTCGGCGTCTACGGCGCGATCGCGGGGGCCGGCGGCGCCGTCGGCCTGCTGCTGGGCGGCGTACTGACCGAGCACCTCGACTGGCGCTGGACCCTGTACGTCAACCTCTTCTTCGCCGCCGTCGCCTTCGTCGGCGGGATGATCCTGCTCGGCCGCAGCAGCCGCGACAAGACCGCCAAGATCGACGTGCCCGGTGCCCTCCTGGTCTCCGCCGGACTGTTCTGCCTGGTCTACGGGTTCTCCAACGCCGAGAGCCACGATTGGAGTTCGCCTGCCACCTGGGGCTTCCTGCTCGCCGGGGCCGTCCTGCTCGCCGCGTTCACGGTGTGGCAGACCCGCTCCCCGCATCCGCTGCTGCCCCTGCGCGTCCTGCTCGACCGGAACCGCGGCGCGTCGTTCGTCTCCGTCCTGATCATCGGCGCGGGCATGTTCGGCGTCTTCCTCTTCCTCACCTACTACCTGCAGCAGAGCCTCGGCTACACGCCCATCGAGACCGGGCTGGCCTTCCTGCCCATGATCACCGGACTCATGCTGACCTCGACGCTGGCCTCCACGACACTCGTCCCGCGCATCGGTCCCAAGCCGGTGGTCCCGCTGGGCATGGGCATGGCCGCCGCCGCGATGGTCTGGCTGACCGCCCTCGACATGAACAGCTCCTACACCACCGGCATCCTGCCGCCGCTGGTTCTCGCCGGACTCGGCATGGGTCTGATCATGGCCCCCGCCATGAGCCTGGCCACCGAGGGTGTCGCCGCGGAGGACGCCGGTGTCGCCTCCGCCGCCGTCAACACGATGCAGCAGATCGGCGGTTCCCTCGGCACCGCCCTCCTCAACACGCTCTCCACCAGCGCCGCCGCGGACTACCTGGTCGGCAGGAACCCGAAGGACCCCGCCGTAGTCGCGCAGGCCGGGCTGGAGGCCTACTCCACGGCCTACTGGTGGTCCGCCGTCTTCTTCGTCGCCGGCCTGGTCGTCAGCTTTCTGCTCTACCGGCGCGGCGCCCCCGTCCACGACCCGGACGCCGCCCCCGTGGTCCACATGTGAGGTGCCGGCTCCCCAAGCCCGTCGGGGCGGCCTCCTCCCCCTGCCCTGACACCCCCGAAGCGGCCCGCCGGACACCCCGGCGGGCCGCTTCGGTTTCTGCCGGCGAGCACCTTCTCCGGCAGGCGCAGGGCTCAGTGGCGACACGGCGACACGGGCCGGCGGTGGCGGTGGCCGTGGGTGGAGGGTGACCGTCGGCGGAAGGTGGCCGTGCGCGTGGGCTAGAGGCCGGCCAGGGCCGGGAACGCGGCGGCGGAGTCGTTCAGCTCGGCCCACACCGTCTTGCCCTGGCGGGCGCGGCGGGTGCCCCAGTGTTCGGCGAGCTGGGCGACCAGGAGGAGACCGCGGCCACCCTCGTCGAAGACGCGGGCCCGGCGCAGGTGCGGGGTGGTGCCGCCGGAGTCGGAGATCTCGCACATGAGGGTGCGGTCATGGATGAGGCGCAGCCGGATGGGGGGCCGGCCGTAGCGAATGGCGTTGGTGACGAGCTCGCTGACCACCAGCTCGGCGGTGAACTCCAGCTCCGCCAGGCCCCAGTCGCTCAGCTGCCGGGTGACGTCCGCCCTGGCCCGCGCAACGGCGGCGGGCTCGGCCTCCAGGTCCCAGGTGGCGACCTGGCCCGCGCCGAGGGCTCGGGTCCGGGCCAGGAGCAGGGCGACGTCGTCGGGCGGCCTGTCGGGCAGCAGGGCTTCGAGTACGGCGTCGCAGGTGGCCTCCAGAGAAGGGGCGGGCCGGGCGAGGGCGTCGCGGAGCCGGTCCAGGCCCGCGCCGACGTCGTGGTCCCGTGCCTCGATCAGACCGTCGGTGTAGAGCACGAGCAGGCTGCCCTCGGGCAGTTCGACCTCCGCCGTCTCGAACGGCAGCCCGCCCAGGCCGAGCGGCGGGCCCGGGGGCAGGTCCAGGAGGTCGACGGCACCGTCCACGGTCACCACGGCGGGCAGCACATGCCCCGCGCGGGCGAGAGTGCAGCGACGCGAGACAGGGTCGTACACGGCGTAGAGGCAGGTGGCACCGATGTCCCCGCCGCCTCCGTCGGCACCGGCCGCTCCGGTGGCGGCGGCTGCGGTGGCATCGGCGGGCCCGGTGTCGGCGAAGGTGGCGGAATCGGTGTCCGGGGCGCCGGAAGGTCCCGCGTCCGTGCCCGTGCCCCTGCCGGCCCCGGCCTCGTCGTACGCGTCGTTCTCCTCCGCCTCGGCGGCCAGGCGGATCACCACGTCGTCCAGGTGCGTGAGGAGTTCGTCGGGCGGCAGGTCGATGTCGGCCAGGGTGCGTACGGCGGTCCTGAGGCGCCCCATCGTGGCGGCGGCGTGGATGCCGTGGCCCACGACGTCGCCCACGACGAGGGCGACCCTCGCCCCGGAGAGCGGGATGACGTCGTACCAGTCGCCGCCCACACCGCCCTGGGCGTCGGCGGGAAGGTAGCGGAAGGCGACGTCGACGGCGGACTGCCTCGGGGTACGGCGCGGGAGCAGGCTGCGCTGCAGGGTGAGGGCGGTGGCGCGGGCGTGCGTGTAGCGGCGGGCGTTGTCCACGGCGACCGCCGCCCGCGCCGCGATCTCCTGGGCCAGCAGCAGGTCCTCGTCGTCGAACGCGTCGGGGTCGCGGTCCCGGCAGAACTGCGCGACACCGAGCGTGGCGCCCCGGGCACGCAACGGCACCACCAGCGTGGAGTGGACCGGGCGGGCACGGGCGTCGGGACTGCCGTCCACGGGCGCCCGGCCACCGTCCGGGGCCGCCCGGCCACCGCGCAGGCCACCGCCCACGGCGCCGGCGCCGCTCGCGTCCCGGCCACCCTTCTCGGCGCACCCACCGGTCGCATGCTCCGACGCCTCGTGGCGCCCCCGGCGGCCTCCGTCGAGGCGGTGCCTGGTCGGCTGGCCCGTCGTCAGGGCGCGGTCCGGTGGTGAACCGGGCGGGAAGCTGTGGCGTTGCCGACGGGCGGGCGCCCTGTCGGGGTGGGCGGCCGATCGCTGGGCGACCCGGCGGAGTACGGGTGACGAGGTCGGGTCGCCCGTCGGGGTGTCATGGGCGTTCAGCGCGGAATCGAGCAGGTCGACGGTGACGAGGTCGGCGAAGTGCTCGGTGGCGAAGTCGGCCAGTTCCTGGGTGGTGCGGGCGATGTCGAGGGTGGTGCCGATGCGCATGCTCGCCTCGTTCACCATCGACAGCCGCCACCGCAGCCGCCGGTCCCGTTCCTCCTCGTACGCCACGACGCCCTGCTCGGAGGTGCGGTCCACATACCCGGTCGCCGTGGCGATCAGGCTGCGCGTGGCCTCGCTGATCAGGGCCGCGTCGTCGGTGCGCCGGGCCATCTCTTCGAGCAGGCGGTCGAGGAGGATGCCCTGGGCGAGCCGGAAGGCCCGCAGCACCGCGCTGACGGGGATGCCGTGCC
This sequence comes from Streptomyces europaeiscabiei, assembly GCF_036346855.1. Taxonomy (NCBI): domain Bacteria; kingdom Bacillati; phylum Actinomycetota; class Actinomycetes; order Kitasatosporales; family Streptomycetaceae; genus Streptomyces; species Streptomyces europaeiscabiei. The sequence goes on along the minus strand of NZ_CP107841.1, from coordinate 8,343,803 downwards.
GGGCGACGCGGCGGACGCGTTCCACCTCGGTGGCCGGTACCTGGATGCCGCCCGGGTCGACGCCGTGCCGGAGGGCGGACAGCACCGCGACGACGTGCTCGGCAACGCTGTCCGAGACCCTGGCGTCGGGGCGCTCCCACAGTTCGGGCATTTCGCGGCGCAGGCACTGTTCCACCTCGGCGATCAGCTCGTCCGCCCTGGGGGCGAGCTCACGCGCGACTCGGGACACGAGACCGTCAGCCGTGGAGTCCACAGTCACGACGGTACGCCGAACAACCGCTTACGCCCCACCGCTGGCCGGTCGTCGTCAGCCGATCGCGGCGCCGTACACGTGGTCGACCGTGAGGGTGATGAGGACCCGGCGGTCGGCGACCATCACCGAGCGGTACTCGTCCCAGTCCGGGTGCTCCCCGGCGGCGGCGCGGTAGTAGTCCACCAGGGCCTGGACCTCCGGGCCCTCGGGGTCGGTGCCCGGTCCGGTGAGGTGGACCGTGCCCTCGGCGGTGGCCCAGGACCTGCCGTCGGAGCTGGTCACCTCCAGTGCGGCGCGCGGGTCCCGGCGCAGGTTGGCGGTCTTGGCGGTCGCCTCGGTGGTGGAGATACGGATGACTCCGGCCTCCTCGTCGTAGGCGGGCATGACGGGTGACAGCTGGGGGCGGCCGTCCGACTTGAGGGTGGCGAGGACACCGAGCCGGCTCTTGGCCAACAGGGCATGCGGGTTGAACGGTGTGGTGGTCATACGAACATCATCGGCCTCTTCCGTCACCGCCGGACCGTCCTGCGGTGCACGCACCGGCGGACCGTCCTGCGGTGCACGGCCCCTGACTCTCTCCTGAGGCGATGTGGCTCGGCGACGCGGTTGCGCCGTCGGGTCCGGCGGCCGCACCGGATCTCCGGTGGCCGCACCGGCGGGTCCGGCCGCTGCACCCCGCGGGTCCGGCCGCCGCACCGGATCTCCGGTGGCCGCACCGGCGGGTCCGGCCGCTGCACCCCGCGGGTCCGGCCGCTGCACCGGATCTCCGGTGGCCGCACCGGCGTGTCCATCAGCAGGTCACCCGACGGTTCGGCCCGCCCGGGTCACCACTGCACGCACCGTGAATCCGCCGACTGCTCACTTCCCGACCGGGCTGGTGCTCGGAACGGCGCTCTGCCGCTCACCGCGCGTCCCCGGACCGGCCTCCTCCCTGTCCCTTACCCGGGGCCGGTTATTGTGACGGGGCGAATCGAACGTACGCAGGGCTGGCGGAGGGCACGTGGTGTCGGACGTAGGGCGGCTCGTCGCCGGGCGCTACCGGCTCACGGAGCAGATAGGCCGCGGCGGCATGGGCACGGTGTGGCGGGCCGGGGACGAGGTCCTCGACCGCCAGGTCGCGGTGAAGCGGCTGCATGTCCAGCCCCATCTGTCCCCCGACGACCTCGTGACCCTGTACGAGCGCACGCGCCGCGAGGCGCGCAGCGCGGCCCGGATCGCGCACCCGAACGTGATCGTCGTCCATGACGTCGTCGACGACCGTGACGACCGTGCGGACGGCCACGTGGACGGTGTTCGGGGCGGCCACGAGAGCGGCACCGGTGACGGCCGGCCCTGCATCGTCATGGAGTACGTCCCGGCGCCCACGCTCGCCGATCGCCTCACGGACGGCCGGACCCTCCCGCCCGAGGAGGCGGCCCGGATCGGTCTGGGCATGGTCGCCGCGCTGCGCGCCGCGCACACCGCCGGCGTACTGCACCGCGACGTCAAGCCCGGCAACGTCCTGCTCGGCGCCGAGGGCCGGGTCGTCCTGACCGACTTCGGCATCGCGATGACCGCGGACGCCTCGACCCTGACCAAGACCGGTGAGATGGTCGGCTCCATCCACTACATGGCACCGGAGCGGATCCGCGGCCAGAAGCCCGGCCCCGCGTCGGACCTGTGGGCCCTGGGCGCGACCCTCTACCAGGCGGTCGAGGGGCGCCCGCCGTTCCGCCGCCTCACCGCGATGGAGGCCGCGTACGCCATTGCCGTGGACCCCCTGGAGCCACTCAAGCAGGGTGGCGCCCTGGCACCCCTCATCGAGGCCCTCCTCGCCAAGGACCCCGCCGACCGCCCCACCACCGAACAGGCGGAACGGGCACTGCGGGCCGTGGTGTCGGGAGAGGCGACGACCGAGTTGCCGATGCCGGGGGCCGCGAGGCCGTTCGACGGGGACACGGTCAACCGGAATGCGATCGATGCGGGCTTGTCGGTCGAGGTCTCGCCCACCGCGGGCTCGTCCGACGGGTGGGGACCAACTGGCCGGCACACGGGCCGGGTGACGCTCCCGAGGACGGGCCCCGACAGCGGCCGAGGTGGCTTCCCCGGTTCCCCGGGAGGCGCGGGCGCCGAAGGCGGGCAACCGTCCCGCCAGGGCCGAAAGAAGAGCCGGATCCTCGTGCCGGTCGCGGCCGCCGTGACCGTGGCCGCCCTGGTCGTCGGGGTCGCGCTCTACGTGACGTCCAACCCCGACGGGGAGACCGCCTCACCGGGCAGCGGAACCTCCGCCACCCCTTCCTACTCCCCCTCCCCCCTCCCCGACGGCTTCCACCTGGTCACGGACGAGGCCCTCGGCATCTCCTTCCCCGTCCCGGACGGCTGGAAGGCCGGCAAGCGGACGGCCGAGTCGGTCACCTACACCGACGAGACAGGACTGGTCGAACTCACGATCGGCATCGTGGACCCCGCCGGCTCGCACCCCATGGCCCACTTCAAGGACATCGAAGCGAACACGAAGGTCAACTACCCCACCTCCTACCGGAAGCTCCGCATGCAGAAGACCACCTTCCGTGGGCAGCCTGCCGCGGTGTGGGAGTTCACCTTCCAGGGACGGGCCCGCGCCTTCCGCGCCATCGACCTCGGCTACGGCCGGGAAGGCGAACGCGAGTACGACATCTACCTCTCGGCCCCGGACGTCGACTGGGACACCTACCGCCCCACCTTCGACAAGGTCAGGGACGGCTTCATGGTGTCCCCCCGCTCCTAGCGTCCTAGCGTGGAGCCCGCGAGACCGTACGGGAAGGCGGCCCGCACCTCCGGCCGGCTCCTCACCTAGCGCCCAGCCGGTGCCACGTGCAGCCGGAACCCGGCGACTTCGTGCGCGGGCCACGTCCGGGCGTACTCGGGCGGGCCGCCGCCCGGTGCGACGAGGGCCGCCACCGGGATGCGCTCGGCGGTCTCCAGGATGCCTTCACGCGTGGTGTTGGCGTTGTTGCCGCGGGTGTGGGCGGAGGCACAGCCCGCGTAGTACGCGATGGGGATGGCGTAGTCGCCCGTCAGCAGACAGGGCGGCCGTACGCCGAGGCGCCGCAGCTCGGCGGCGGTGCGGTCCCAGTCGCGGTGGGAGGCGGTGGTGCGCTCGACGGTGCGCGCCAGCACCGCGTGCTGCACCACCAGATGCCCGACGGCTCCGAGCACCACGGCGGCTCCCACAACAGGCCGCCAGGCCCCGCCCGGCCCCCTGACGAGACTCAGCAGCACGTCGGCGACGGGGATCGCGAGCAGGGCGTACGCGGGCAGCAGGAAGCGCGGAGCGGCGTACCCGATCAGGAACAGATACGGAACGGCGGCCGTGGCGGCGCAGACCAGCGCCACCACCGTGGGCGTCGCCCGCCCGGCCCTGACCGCGACCGCCGGCCCGATCGCGGCCAGCACCGGCAGCACGAACCACCACGCGGTGATCGCCGGATGAGGCATGTCACCTGTGCACGGACGGCACAACGTACGCCCCACCAGACTCCGCAACTGGTCGTCGACAGCGATGTTCCAGCCCAGCCCGCCCTGCACCCGCGACGCGTCGGCCAGGCGCCGCACGAGCCCGCCGTACTGGGCGTACGCCTCGACGACCCACGCCCCCGCCCCGGTGCCGAGCCCGACCGCCATCGCCCCCAGGAGCCGTGGCCGCCGCCACTCCCTTACGCCCACCAGCAGCACGAACAGCGGGAGAGTCACCCACACGGTGTCGGTGGGCCGCATCCACGCCATCAGCGCGGTACCGGCGCCCGCGCCCCACACCGCCGCCCGGTCCCCGGGATCGTTCCGGACCCGCAGAAAGCACCCCACTCAGCCGAGCGCTCCGACCGCGACCCAGTAATTGGGCATGGCCTGCGGCCCGTAGAAGAGGGTCACCCACAAGGACGCGAACAGCGCTCCCGCCACCGCCGTCACCCGCACCGGGAACAGCCCCCGCCAGGCGCGCAGGGCGAGATACAGCCCCACCCCTGACAGCACCGCCAGATACACCCGCAGCAGCTCGGTGGACGACGACCACACGGCGACCGGCGCCACCAGCAACGGCACCCCCCGCGCCCGTGGCGCACTGAAGAACGCCGCCGGCGCATGAGGGCTGACCTGACTGACGTACACCGTCTCGTCCCAGCCGAGCCCCATCCCCGGTGGTACGAGAAGAAGTTGGGCCAGCACGAAGGCCCCGGCCACCACGGCGAGGGGGCCGAGGACCGGCGTGACGGGCTCGGAAACGGGGACCCGCGTGACGACGGGAGCGGCATTCGAACTCATACGCGTGAACCCATCCCGGAGCGATAACGATAAGCCTCTAAAGAGACAAAAGGATGAGGCGCCGACCAGGACTCGGACGCCACGACGCACCGCGCGGCCGCCCTTGCCCACCCACCCGGCCCAGTCGGCCCGCATACATCGCAGACGTTCTCCCGGGCACCCCCGTACTGCACGGTGTTCGAATTCGGACCGGGTACGGCGGGGCCGGGCACCGAACCAGGGTTGCGGGAGACGGAGATGCGGATGGCCGTCAATCGGCCATCGGCCGGCTGCCGGCCGATCCGCCGGGCCGCTCCGGCCTCCCGGGCCGTCGGCCGCGTGGTGCGCACGGTGTCGAACCGGCGGGAGAGGCGTGACGCGCGCCACTTTCCGGAACGTCAGCGTCCGTCCTGCTCCGAACGGGTGGATGTGTTTTCGCCCAGGTGCCGGGCATCACGAAGGTGCGGAACGGTTGTCGGAAGCGCGATGAGGTGGCATACCCCATGACTCACTCGGTCACCACGAATTCCATCCTCATCCGGCGACCCGTGCCCCGGTGCACTACCTTGGGGCGTGAACAGCCGAGCGGCCCACATTTACCCAATTCTTGCCACATGAAGCCAGAACGGCTGAGCAGCTACTAGGAGCGGGGCTTCCCATGCGTAATGCTGGGAGGTCCCGCGCTTCACTCCACAGCCGCTGGCACGGGAGGGCATCGGGTGGTCAAGACAGTGAAGACGCCGTCCGGCGGACGGACGATCGCCTACGAGACCTGGGGCGATCCGGACGCACACCCGGTGTTTCTGCTGCACGGAACTCCCGGAAGCCGACTCGGGCCCCGACTGCGCACCTTCGACCTCCACAAGCTCGGCGTACGGCTCATCGCGTACGACCGACCGGGGTACGGCGACTCCGACCGCCATGAGAATCGCACGGTGGTCGACGCCGCCGAGGACGTCGGTGCCATCGCCGAGGACCTGGATCTCAAGAAGTACTCCGTGGTCGGCAGGTCGGGTGGCGCACCACACGCCCTGGCCTGCGCGGCCCGGAACATCGGCAGCCAGGTGGCGAGCGTCGCCGCGCTGGTCTCGCTCGCCCCGCGGGAGGCCGAGCGCGACGGACTGGACTGGCACAAGGAGATGTCCGAGTCCAATGTGTCGACCTATGACCTGCTCGACCGCCATGCCCCCGATGTGACCGAGCTGGGTGCGCTGCTGGCCCGTAACGCCGAGACCATCCGGCGCGATCCCACCGTGTTCCTCGCGTCCCTGCGCCAGGAGATGCCGAGCGTGGACCGGGTGATCGTGGAGGACGCCGGAATCCGCCAGCATCTCCTCAGGAACTATCTGTCGGCGGTGGGCCAGGCCGAGGAGGGCGAGGGAGCCACGGTCGATCCACGTGCCCCGATGGGCTGGGTCGACGACCTGGTCGCGTTCCGCTCGGACTGGGGGTTCGACCTCGAGGCCATCGACGGTTCCGTGCCCGTGATGCTCTGGCACGGCGAGCACGACGTCTTCGCCCCCGTGGCCCATTTCCACTACCTGGCCAAGAAGATCCCCGCGGCCAAGGCCGTACTGCAGCCGTCCGCGGCCCACTTCGCGGCGCTGCCGGCCCTGCCCCAGGTGCTCGCCTGGGCTCGGGACACGGCCGGGCGCTGATACTCCCCGCAGTGCCTGCGGCCGCTGCCGATACCGGCACCGGCCGCACATACGGGGCTCGTGACTCCTAGATCGGGTGGGGCTCCAGGTCGAGACAGCTGAGTTTCCACTCCTGGAGGGCCACCACGCGGGGGTGCTCCCGGCCGATGCGCTTGCTCAGCGCTGCCAGAGTGTCATGGTGCTTGGTGCGGGCCTCGTCGGCCCGGCCCAGGTGGCTCAGGACGACGGCCAGGTTCCCGGCGCAGGTCAGCGTCGAGGGATGCGTGGGTCCGAGAACCTCCTTGAGCAGTTCGTAGGCGTCGTGGCTGGTCTGCCTGGCCTCCTCCCACTTGCCGAGCGCCGCCTCCGCGACGGCGAGGTTCGCGCGGCAGATGAGCACATAGGGATGGTGGTCGCCGTTGAGTTCACAGAACGCCGTCCGGGCCCGGAGCAGCAACTCCCATGCCCTGGACGCCGTTTCCGGACGGATGGAGGCCATGTCGTCGAGCAACAGGACCGCGTAGTTGACCGAACAGGACACCGTCTGGGAGTGCCCGTCTCCCAGGTTGTCCCTGAGGTCGTCCAGAACCCTGCGGATCAGGCTCAGCGAATCATCGACGCGGCCCTGGGCGGCCATGTCGCCCGCCAGGCTCATCTCCAGCAGCGATCGTTCCGAGGACGATCCCTTCTCTCCTTCGGGCATGCTCCTGAGCACATGGCGCACAAGTTCCTCGGCCTCCACCGGCTGGCCCGCCCGGCGCAGTGAACCGGCCAGGCCCTTGGCCGTGTTGAGTACCGTCGGTGAGCCCTGGGTGAGGCGCGGGTTGCGCAGACAGCGTTCGTAGGCGCGCTTCAGCAGGGTGACGGATTCCTCGTAGTCCCCGCAGTCACGCAGGTCTCGGCCCAGATTGACCGCCGACTCGATGGTCAGGGGATGGTCGTGGAGCTGGATCGCCTCACGCAGTTCCAGTGTCCTGCGGTCCAGCTCACGAGCCTTGTAGTAGTCGCCGGAGAGTCTGAGGGCGACGGCGAGGTTGTTGGCCGCGCTGAGGGTGCGGGCGTGGTCCTCTCCGTAGATCAGCTCGTATCTCTGGTACGTCTCCTCGTCGTACCGCAGAGCTTCCGTCAGCCGGCCCAGACCGCGCAGGTCGGCCGCGATGCTACTGGTGGTCATGAGGATGTGCTGGTCGTCCTCGTCGTCGAGCACGGCGAGCTGTCGCTCCAGGATCTCCTGGTCCAGCGAGAGCGACTCCTCGTATCTTCCTTGCGCCCGCAGGATGTTGGCGATCTGGAAGCGCATGTGCAGCGTCCAGCGTTCGTCCGGCGAACCCTGCGCGGTCCACGCATCCACCCGTCGCACGCTGTAGTCCATGGCCTGGGTCAGCTCGCCCCTGCGGCGCAGCTGGCGGACCCGGTCCACGAAGAGTTCCCTGATGCCCTCGTCCGACGACGTCTCGGCCCAGGGTGTACCGAGGTGCGGCCAGATGATGCGGTACTTCTCCCAGGTGTTGGGGTTCTCGGGGTCGTCCCCGTTGGGCCTGGCGGCGATCAGCGAGCGATAGACCACCTCACGGGCGTCCTCGCGCTCCGCTTCGGTCATCTCCTCCCGCATGGCGATCTGCATCATCCGGTGCACCGTCAGGCTGCGGGCCTTCCGGTCCACCGTGACCAGCGAGAAGCGGCTCAGCTCCTTGTAGGCGCGGGAGACCGTGCGGGCCCCGCCCAGGGCCCGGGAGACCTCGACGCCCTCCAGCAGGTCCATGGAGATCGGCTCGGGACTGTAGTACGAGCAGATCTGCAGGAGCTTCACCGCCGGCGGGAAGTTCTCCTTGAGCTGTCCGAGGGCGAACTCCCAGGTGTTGGTGCTGGACTTGACTACCTCCCCGACCGTGTTGTCGGCGGGGGCCCCGGTGGCCTGGGGCTGGAGCTGCTTGATGTAACCACGGACGTCGACCCTGGTCTGCTCGATGTAGGCCGCGGCCCGTTCGATGGCGATCGGCAGGTCGCCCAGCGCCTCCGCGATCTGGTCGGCCTCCGGCCAGCCGCAGTCCGGCAGGCGGCTGTGCAGATGGGCGATGCTCTCGTCCCGCTCGAACACGGGGACGTCGACGGTGTCCACGAACCGTCCCCAGCCCTCGGAGCGCTGACTGGTGATCAGAATGTGGCCGCCCCGGCCGTCCATCATGAACTCGGGGAGGTGGTCGGCCTCCGTCACGTTGTCCAGGATGAGCAGCCAACTTCCGTAGGGCTCACCGTGGTTGAGTGCCTCGTAGACCGTCTTGGCCGTGTCCGTGGGATTCGTCCGCTCCGGCAGACCCAGCGACTCGGCCATGCCCGCGTACCGCTCGACCGCCAGAATCCGCTGCTCGGCCTGGATGTGCCAGATGACGTCGTAGTCGCTTCTGTAGCGGTACGCGAACTCCTGGGCCAGCAGGGTCTTCCCCACCCCGCCCATGCCCTTGAGGACGAGGGCCCTGGTGTCCTCTCTCCACAGCTTGCCGCGGATGCCCTCCAGCAGTTCCGTGCGGCCGGTGAAGGACGAGGTGCGCAGCGGGACCGAGAAGATCGGCGGTTCCGCCCCCGGAAAGCGGGGCAGTTTCTGTTCGGCACCCGTGAAGTGGTTACGGGTCAGCGACTCCACCGACCGGCCGAAGCTGCTCAGCAACGCCTCGCGACCTGCTTCTCCGGTGTCGCAACGCGTCATGTCGGCGAGTTGCTCCGTGAAGGGCGCGTCCAACGACAGCTTGCGGTCGACCTGCATCGAGACCAGCTGGTGGGCACGGCGGTCTCCCTCCGCGTATACCGCCTCCCAGGTCGTGCGGAATCGGGACGATCTCAGATAGGCCTCGGAGAAGATGACCAGGGTGTGCGAGGCCGACTCGACGCCGCGTTCGATCTCGTCCCTGCGCAGCGTGCTCTCGACCGTTCCCTCCTGCGCCAGGTGCACCTTGAAACCGGCCTGCTCCAGGACCGCGCCCGCCCAGTGGGCCCAACTCCGGTCCTGTGGAACGAAGCTGACGTACACATCGGAGATGCGCGGGGGCCGGTGCCGGGTGTACCGCTCCAGGGTCTTGCGCCGCAGCGGCTCGTCGATGCGCGGCATCGAGTCGACCTGGCCCTCCGTGATGACTTCGGTGAGTCTCTCGTAGGCGGCGAGCAGGCTCTTGGGGTCCCCTGGCTGTTCGCGGAAGGGGGCCAGTGTCTCCTCGTAGGAGTAGATGGGCCGGTAGGGGATCTCCACGCGCCCCCAGTAGTCCTCCGGGTCCTGATGAGCGATGTGCTTGCGCACGATCCGGTCGAAGCGGTACTGGATCTGCCCTCGGGCCGCGTCCAGCCGATCGGCCTCGGCGTTCTCGACCCGCATGGGGACGGGCAGGATCCGGATGTCCCGGTTGCCGTACATCCCGTCGATGCGCTCGGCCACGCCGGCCGCGCCCTCGATGCTCTGGCTGCTCGGGGTGAAGCAAGTCACCAGCGTGTGCGGCAGGTTGACGGTGCAGATGTCGGAGATGTCGTTGAGCCCGGTGCGGCTGTCGATGAGGACGTAGTCGAAGTTCCCGACGAACTCACGCTTGAGCGCCTCCAGGAACCTGGTGGCCAGCGGCCCGTCCATGAAGGGCTTCCAGTCGAACTGCGAGAACGCCGACAGGTAGCCCTTGTTCTTCGTTCCTGCCGGGAGGTAGTAGAGCTGACCCCCTTCGGGAAAGTCCCAGTCGACCTGGATCAGGCAGCTGTTGAGGGGGATGCCGTCCGCCGCCCACATGTCGACCGAGAGCGACGGTTCGGAGTCCGGTTCGCCCTGGCGCTTCTGCTCCGCGATGGTGGTGGACTGGCGCATGGACTGGGTGGAACGGCTGACCAGTTCGAGCACCCCGGGCGTGGAGCGCAGCTGGCTCTCGCTGAGGAAGGGATGCAGGAAGCGGTCCAGGCCCGGAGCGTCGAGGTCCCAGTCGACGACCAGGACGGCCTTGCCCGCGGAGGCCAGGATCCAGGCCGTGTTGGCGAGCGCCATCGTCCGTCCCGTACCACCCTTGTACGAGTAGAACGTGATGATCCTGCCCGCGTCGTCGCCGGTCATGGCCTGCCCTCCACGCGACGTCCGTCGCTAGGTGCCCCGTTGTCCCTGCCGGCGTCGGGCCGTCGGGGCAGGTCCGCACCGGATTCCGGAACATCCCGGGCGTCAGCGCCGCTCCGGGACAATTGCGAATGAATGTACCGTAGATACCGGATCTTGGTTGCCTCGGCCAGCTCGCTGAACCAGCGGGTGAAGACATCCGCCCCGGCCAGACCACGCACCGCGTCCTGCTCTCCCGCCCGCCCCTCGCTGAGGAAGCGGGGAAAGTGCGTCAGCAGCAGTCCACGCAGTCGATCGGACTGCTCCTTGGTCTGCAGATCGTCCCCCGCCAGGGTACTCAGCACCGCCGTCCACGGTCGCCGGGCCCTGTCGAACTCCCTTGCCTGGCCGGCCATTTGGGTATTCTCCAGGGCCCAGGGGTCCACCACCAGAATCCAGGGAGCCGTCGGGATCTCCGTGCTCCTCAGTTCTGCCTGGTGCTTGTGGAAGGGATGCACGGTGGGCTCGAAGCCGAGGTTGCGGGCCAGGGCCTCCATCTGCTCGACCAGCGGTCCCACCGCCTGGCCGTAGGGTCGCCAGTCGTCGACACGGGGTCCGTAGCGCGTGTTGTCACGACCGACCGGTAACTGTTCCTCGGTCGGGGCGAGCACGGTGATGTGCAGCGGGGAGGCGAAGGGCGGGTCGGCGAAGGCGTCGTCCAGCCCGGCCAGTGTCGTGGGTTCGGCCGTCCGTCCTCCGCCGGAGGACGGACGGGACTGCCTGGGCACGGTGGCCGCCTCGTCGACTATGCGCCTGGCGAGCCAGTCGGTCATCTGGGCGACCTGGGCGGAGAACTGCGCCGCCGTGTGCTCGTCCTCCGGGTCCGGCCGTTCGGTCAGGTCGAGCACCTGGTCGAGCAGCCGGTGCAGTCCCATGGAGGCGTAGTTCTCGGCGGCTTCTCCGAAGCCTTCCGGCATCTCGGGGTACTGCTCCTTGACCCTCTCGGGGAGCGACGTGGGCGAATACGGCGTCCACAGCACCGGGACGATGCCGGGCCGGGCCCCCTGAGCCGTTGCCTGGGTGACGGCGGTCCACTGACGCCCGCACTGCGGATTGCTGAAGTACCGCTGCGAGTACAGCGGGACGAAGACCTGGCAGTCGAGGAGCGCCTTGATCGACTTCTCTCCCGGTGCCCCGGGCCGCTCGACGAAACCGGCCTCCTCCCGCGACACTCTCGCGTGGCGCGCGACTTTCCCGCACAGTTCGTCGAAGAACTGGAAAACCAGGCGATTGGGGTCCTGCGAGATGTCCCGGTGCCGGGGAGCAGGAACCCGTGCATAGCTCATGAAGAACATCGGCATCCCGCTATTCCCCCTCGAAGACATTCCGGAGGTCACTGAACAGCTCCACGTCACACGGTTCAAGGCTGGTCTGCTGAGCCACTTTGACGATCATCTGGGCGAGCACCCACACGGAGCTGCGGTACTTGGCGTGGCGGCCCGCCTGCTTCAGTCCGTAGAGGCCGGACTGCAGGTAATCCTTACCCAGATCGGGGTGGGCGTACTGCACCTTGGCCGCCATGGACGGCAGCGTCAGATGCTGCTCCCCCACCCAGAGGACGGGGATGATCGCGTTGCCCGTGTACGGCCTGGTACGGAGCTGCTGACGCCGTGCGAAGGCGTCCCATTCCTTTCCGCACCATTCTCTTCCGAAGTACCGCCTGTTATAGATCGGCACGAAGACCCGGCAGGTGGCCAGAGCATGTTTGAGCCTGCTCTCCCAGTCGTCGCCGGGGTCCATTCCCTTGTCGAGGAAACCGGGCGATTCCAAGCCGTCATGGTCCGTCAACTGCATGATGGCGCTGCATAACTGGGCGTGGAACGACTCCAGCGCCACATCCGACTCGTCCTTCATGCCCCGCGCCCCCTTCAGCGGCGTCCGGGCATAGCTCATGAAGAACACATAAGGATTGGAGGAGACCGTCGACCGGGTCGCCTGAGAAGCCGCCTGAACCATGGACTCGCCTTTCCCCTCCCCCGTAGCCCACCGCGGGCCCCCTCCCAGGCCCCGAACATCACAGCTGGATCTTCTCCAGGATCCATTGGAACGCGAAAACCACTGTGGGTGCCAGGGGTCGGGCCAGAGCAAGTTGCATCGGACACCGGTACGGACAACGGGAGTTGGCCCACCATTAGACCGCGATCGGGCCGCTTTCAGCCACTCCGCCCAGTGTTTCGGCCTCGCCCCGAAGCCCGCGCACGAAGCGGTGCCCCAGGGCGGTCAAGGAGCCGGTTCCGGCCACGGTGTCGAGGGCGTCCAGCACCGCCGTACGCCATTTGTCCGCCTCCACGCGGGAGCGTTCGTACAGGGCGGTGCCGACATCGGCCGCACCGCGGCGGACCCTGATCCGCCACACATCGGCGACCGCGAGGTGGGCGTACGCACCCTGGACGATGGCGTCGAGCGGCCTGGGGTCGGGCCGCCACAGCACTCGGTGGCGGCGGTCGTCGAGGCCGTCGAGCAGGTCGAACATGTCAAGCATCGCGCCCAGTTTGACGTGCTGGTACTCGTGGATGAGCAGCATGGCCAGGTCCTCGGCCGAGCGGGGCAGCGCGATGCCGACGGCCCCGAAGGCGTGCCGGGAGGTGGCGCTGACGTCGTCCCCGGAGGGTGCGGGGGCGAGCGGGGTCACCGTGGTCAGGCCGGCGGCGATCCCCTGGGCGTAGTCGGGGTACTCGGTTCGGATCAGCTGCCAGGCTTCCGCGAACATCGCCTCCCAGCGTCGGAATTCGGCCTCGGGCAGCCGGGGCAGGGGCTTGTATCCGTAGCAGTCACGGGCGGGGTCGAGGTCGTCCAGGGCAACTTCCGGCCCGTCCGTGGACAGGTGTCGCAGCGGCTGCCAGGTCATGCCGTCGGGTGGCTGCTCCCGGCCCAGGGTGCGCCCTTCGACGGTGAGCGCGCCGTCCGCGGCCGTCAGGGTGAGCGTTCCGGACCGCCGGTCGCCACTGTCGCCGCGCAGCAACAGCCGCCCGATGCCGGGCAGATGGACCGCCGCGCCCTCGGGCCCGTGGCGCAACGGGACGGCCAGGGTCAGCCGGCCGCCGGTGCGCGCGACGGCCGCCAGCGCGGCCTCGGCCGGATGGCCCTCGGCCCGTCGGCGCACCGACTGGCCGCAGGCGAGGGCCCACACGCGTAGATAGGGGTCGGCCAGCAGCACGTCCAGTGCGGCGGCGGGCAGGGCGAGGACCGCCTCCCAGCCGGGTGCCGAATCCGCCGAGCCGCCGAGCCCCGGGCCGATCCCCGGATCCGGGCGCGGCCCCGTGGCCGTACCTGCCCCCAGCCCGGGGTCGGGGCCCGGGCCCTGGATGTCCGCGCGGCGGGCAGCCGCCAGCAGCGCCCGCCGCTGGCTGTTCTGTGCCGCGGCCAGCGACCGGACGGCCGCCGTACTGCCGTGTCCGGCGGCCAGTTCGTCGAAGTGTGTCCAGGACAGGCCGTGCCAACCGTGGCGGACGTCGGCGTCGTCGCGTTCCGTGGCCTGGACGTACTCGATGGTCTTCAACAGGTCCGCGCAGTAGACGGAGGGGTTGTCGAAACCGTTGGACCCACGGTGGCGGTGTCCGTAGAGGCCGCCGCCACACACCGATACGACAGGGCAGGCGCGGCACTGCGCGCTCAGCCCGTCCAGTCCGGCGCGGCGGGCCTGGATGCCCCGGTGTGCGGCGGCCTCCTCCAGACGGTGGGTGGTGATGTGCATGCCGGTCTCGGGAGCTCCCGGATAGGCCGTTTTCAACCAGTCCGCCTGCTCGACGGCGCCGTCGGTCTCGACCACGAGCAGGTCCGAACTGCCCAGCCCCAGTGCCTCGGTGAGGCTGCCGCGGCCTCGGCTCAGCCGACTGATCGACTCGAACATCCGGATCCGCATCGGCATGCCGTCCGCGGTCCACTGCTTGTGCACCGCGATCAACCAGTCGGCGTATTCGGAGCCGGTCTCTGAGCCGGGGCGGGGCGGCGGGTACTCCCAGGTGGCGTGCGGCAGCAGGAAGTCGATGGCGGGCGGGCGGAGTTCGGCCAGCGCCCGGTAGACCTCCACGGGGTCGTTCTCGACGTCGATCGTGCAGAGCAGCCCGCCGAAGGCGCCGCGGTGGGCCGGTGCACCCAGAAGGCGTACCGCGCGCACCACGTCCTGGTAGGAGCCGGAGCCGTCCCGCCTGATCCGGTGGCGGTCGTTGGACGTCTCGTCCCCGTCGAGCGAGATGCTGGTGACGATGGACTCGTCGACGAGCATGGCGCAGAACTCGTCGTCCAGTCGGAGCCCGTTGGTCTGCATGCGCAGATCGAGTTCGGCCACGCCGTGCAGCGCCGAGCGCAGTGCGCGGGCGAAGCCGCGCAGCCGTTCCCTCCCGGCGAGCAGGGGTTCGCCGCCGTGCAGCACGACATGGACACGGGTGAGCCGGTGGGCGGCGGCGTGCTCGGCGATCCGGTCGGCCGTACGACGGAACGTCCGCTCGGACATCGTCCCGGGACGCCCGCGCCAGCTCTGGTCGGCGTGCTGGTAGACGTAGCAGTGGTCACAGGCCAGATCGCAGCGGCTGTGCACCTTGATCACGAACTGGCGGAAGGGCCGCGCCGCCACCGTCACCGTCACCGTCACCGGTACGATCCCTCGTCGTTCCGGCCAGGCCGGTCAGAGCGAGGACTGGAAGGCGGCCACCGGCTCTCCGCCACCTGCGAGCGTCCTTGCCATGGCCGACTCCTGAGCGGACTCCGGCACCTCGTCCAGTGAGGTGTCGTGCAAGTCCCTGACGACGCTCGTGGCGAAGGGCTGCTCGTACCTGTCCATAGGCGTCTCCTCGAGCGTACGGCTCCGGGCGGCACACCTCATGGTGACGGCCCGGTAACCGAACGGCAAGGCCATCACCAGCCAAGTCCGTGCGTCAAAGAGCCACCGTCAAAGACCGTGGCGGCATGCGCTGATACGCAGGTGTTGAGGTGTTGAGCTGTTGAGCCGCAGTGATCGGCGACGGATCCGCCGCCCGGAGCACGCTCGGCGCCAACGGCCGGGGTCGTCAGGATGCCCCTCCTGGACGCCCCTTCGGTCGAAGGGGCCGTCGTGCCAGGAGAGTCGTCCTGACGACCCGGCCGTCGTCGGCGGTGTGAGCCGCTCGCGGGGAGCGGCCGCCGGTGTTACGCGGCCCCGTCCTTCGAGGTGACCACGGATGCGGTGAGGTCTTCCGCTTCGGGGAGTTCGTCGACGTCGACGCCGCGTACTTGGGCGAGTTCGTGTTTGAGGGCGGCGAGTTCGGTGCCGCCGGCCATGTGGTTGGTGAGTTCTTCGAGGCTGACCTGGTCGCGGGCGGCACTGAGTTCGAGGGTGCCGAGGCGCAGGACGCTGAAGTGGTCGCCGACCATGTAGGCGTGGTGGGGGTTGTGGGTGATGAAGATGACGCCGAGGCCGCGGTCGCGGGCGGCGGCGATGTACTTCAGCACCACGCCGGACTGTTTGACGCCGAGGGCGGCGGTGGGCTCGTCCAGGATCAGGACGCGGGCGCCGAAGTAGACGGCGCGGGCGATGGCCACGCACTGGCGCTGGCCGCCGGAGAGGGTGCCGATGGGCTGGTCCAGGTCGTCCAGGACGATGCCCATGTTGCGCAGTTCCTCGTCCGCGGTCTTCTTCATCCTCTCGATGTCGAGGCGGCGGATCGGCCAGGGGCCCTTGGTCATCTCCGAGCCGAGGAAGAAGTTGCGCCATACCGGCATCAGGGGCACGGTGGCCAGGTCCTGGTAGACGGTGGCGATACCGGCGTCGAGGGCCTCGCGCGGGGTGGAGAAGCGCACGGGCCTGCCGTCGATGACGAACTCGCCCTCGGTGTGCTGGTGCAGGCCGGAGACGATCTTGATGAGGGTGGACTTGCCGGCGCCGTTGTCGCCGAGCACGCAGGTGACCTTGCCGGGGTGGACGGTGAGGTTCACACCGTGCAGGGCGCGGATGTTGCCGTAGGCCTTGCCCGCGTCGCGCAGCTCGACAATCGGCGTGTCCTGGCCGGGCGCCGCCGCGTCCTGGACGACGTCCTTCTCGGCGTCGCCGGCGTCCTTCGCGGGCGCACCGTCTGCTGCTGATCCGTTGGTGTTGGTCATGGGGTGGTTCACCTCCGGGTCGCTTGGCTGCGGACCCACAAGTTGACGAGGGCGGCGATCAGGAGCATCACGCCGAGGAAGGCCTTGAACCAGTCGGGGTTCCAGTTGGCGTAGACGATGCCCTGGGAGACCATGCCGAAGATGAAGGCACCGATCACCGGGCCCACGGCCGAGCCGTAACCGCCCGTCAGCAGACAGCCGCCGATCACGGCGGCGATGATGTACAGGAACTCGTTGCCCACGCCCTCGCCGGACTGCACCGTGTTGAACGAGAACAGCAGGTGCATACCGACGAACCAGGCACCCACGCCGACGCCCATGAACAGGGCGACCTTCGTGAAGTTCACGGGCACACCGACCGCACGGGCGGAGTCCTTGTTGCCGCCGACGGCGAAGATCCAGTTGCCGAACTTGGTGCGCAACAGCAGCCACGTGGCGATCGCCGCGAACGCCAGCCAGTAGAAGACCGTGATCTTGACGTCGACACCGCCGATGCCGATCTCGGAGGCGAAGACGCTCTTGGCCTGGTCGAAGCCGTCCATGTCGCTGATGGAGTCGGACGCGACATTGCCCGTGAAGATCTTCGTGACCGCCAGGTTCGAGCCCTGAAGGATCAGGAACGACCCGAGCGTGACGAGGAAGCTGGGCAGCCCGGTCCTGATCAGCAGCCAGCCGTTGAACGCGCCGACGGCGAGGGACATGATCAGCGCGACGAAGACACCGGTCCACACGTTCACCGTCAGCTGGAAGCTGATGATCGCGGCGGTCAGCGCGGAGGTGGTGACCGCGACACCGGCGGACAGGTCGAACTCCCCGCCGATCATCAGCAGGGCCACCGGGATCGCCATGATGCCCATGACGGAGGCCTGGTAGAGCACCGTCGCCAGCGAACTGGCCTCACGGAAGGACGGGGCCACCGAGAAGAAGAAGACGTACACACCGATCGCGGCGATCAGCGCGCCGACCTCGGGGCGGGCCATCAGCCGACGCCCGAGCGAGCGCTGTACGGTGCGCCCGTCCTTCTGCGTGCCGGCCGGCGGAGCCGGCGGCGAGGAACTCGCCGCCGGTGCCGTTGCTTGGGACATTCAGATCACCGAGTGCCCTTCGCGGCGAACTTGGCGATCGCGTCGACGTTCTTCTTGTCGACGAATGCGGGGCCGGTCAGCACCGCCTCCTCGCCACCGCCGCTGTAGTTGCCGTTGTTCTTGTAGAGCCACAGCGAGTCCACCGCCAGGTAGCCCTGCAGATACGGCTGCTGGTCGACGGCGAACTCGATGTCACCGCTCTTGATCGAGTCCGTCAGCTCCTTGTTCAGGTCGAAGGTGGCGACCTTCGCCTTGCTGCCGGCGTCCGCGACCGACTGGACCGCGGTCAGGGCGTAGGGGGCACCGAGGGCGACCACGTAGTCGATGGCGGTGTCCTGCTTGAGCTTGGCGGTGATGGTCGACTTCACGGACGGCATGTCGGTGCCCGTGACGTTGAGGATCTCGGTGTCGCCCTCGAAGGTCTTCTCCACACCGGCGCAGCGCTGCTCCAGGCCGACGTTGCCCTGCTCCTGCACGACACAGACGGCCTTCTTGGCGCCGACGTCGTTGAGCCGCTTGCCGAACGCCTCGCCCGCCACGCTCTCGTCCTGCCCGAAGAAGGACATCAGACCGAGGTTCTGCCAGTCGCTCAGACCGGAGTTGAGGCCGACGACGGGGATGCCCTCCTTCGTCGCCTTGGCCACGACGTCCTTCATCGCGTCGGGCTTGGCGAGGGTGATGGCGATGCCGTCGACCTTCTGGTCGATCGCGTTCTGCACCAGGTTGGCCTGGGTGCCGGCGTTCGGGTCCGCCGAGTAGATGAGCTCGATGTTGTCCTTGTCGGCCGCCGCCTGGGCGCCCTTGCGGACGATGTCCCAGAAGGTGTCGCCGGGGGCCTGGTGGGTGACCAGCGCGACCTTCATACGGGGGGTGTCGGCCTTGCCCGCGGAGGCGTCCGCCGCGCTCTCCTCGGACTCCTTGCCGCCGGAACCGCTGGAGCAGCCGGCTATGAGCAACGCGGACGCCGCGGCCATGGCGAAGAAGGGGGCCACTCTGCGTGAGCGGGAGTGAAACGTGCGGTCCATCTTTCCTGCACCTCACTGTGCGACAGGGGGAAAGGGAACGGGACAGCGTCGGGCGGATCGCCCGCGCGGACCCGGACATTCGAAGTCCGGATCATTGTGCCGGTAGGCCGACTGCGCTGTTTCGTTGGGACGGGATACAAACCCCTGGCAGGGCCCCCTGTCAAGACTTTGTTAAGACATCATTTCACAAGCAGGTCAGGATGTCAGTACAAAGTCTTGACAGAGGGTCGCTTCGGGTCCTACACCTGGGATACATCCGGACCCGAGTGCTCGCATCCCCGCGCGCCGCGGGCCTCCGGTGGCCCGCATCCCCCCGCCCGAGGAGCGACGCGCATGCCCGAGTCCGCCGAATACTTCGATCTGATCACGATGGGCCGTATCGGAATCGATCTCTATCCGTTGCAGACCGGCGTCCCACTCGCGCGCGTCGAGTCCTTCGGAAAGTTCCTCGGCGGATCGGCCGCCAACGTCGCGGTGGCCGCCGCGCGGCTGGGCAACACCACCGCCGTGATCACCCGGACCGGCGACGACCCCTTCGGCACGTTTCTGCACGAGGCGCTCAAGGAGTTCGGTGTCGACGACCGGTTCGTCGCTCCCGTGGCGGAGTACCCGACGCCGGTCACGTTCTGCGAGATCTTCCCGCCGGACGACTTCCCGCTGTACTTCTACCGCCGTCCCAAGGCCCCCGACCTGGAGATCCGCACCGACGAGCTGGACTGCTTCGCCCTGCGCGCGGCCCGTATCTTCTGGATCACCGGTACCGGTCTGAGCGAGGAACCCAGCCGCTCGGCCACGCTCGCCGCACTCAAGGCCCGGGGCAGGTCCGGCATCACGGTCTTCGACCTCGACTGGCGCCCGATGTTCTGGACGGACCCCGAGGCGGCCCGCCCCTACTACGCCGAGGCCCTGCGGCACGCCACCGTGGCCGTCGGCAATCTCGACGAGTGCGAGGTCGCCACGGGTGTCCGCGAACCGCGGGCCTGTGCCGAGGCGCTGCTGGAAGCGGGTGTGGAGCTGGCGGTCGTCAAGCAGGGCCCCAAGGGTGTCCTCGCCATCCACCGCGACGGCACGGTCGCCGAGGTGCCGCCGGTGCCGGTGGAGGTCGTCAACGGGCTCGGCGCGGGCGACGCGTTCGGCGGCTCCCTCTGCCACGGGCTGCTGCGCGGCTGGGACCTGGAGCGGATCATGCGCCACGCCAATGCCGCCGGGGCGATCGTCGCGTCCCGGCTCGCCTGCTCCTCGGCGATGCCGACGCAGGAGGAGGTCGAGGAGCTGTTGACGGGTGGGTGACCATGCGGTTCGCCTCCGTCCGCGGGTGGATGGGGGCTGGTCGCGCAGTTCCCCGCGCCCCTCGAAGCTCAGGCCCCGCAGCCCTGACAGCCAAGGCCGCACGCCCCTGAAACCCCAGCCCCGCGGCCTGTCACCCCAGGCCCTGCGCCCCTGAAACCCCAGGCCCCGCGGGCCTGGAGGGCGGCGGGCCTGCGGGCCGAAAGGCACGGGGCGCAGCCCCTGCTTCTCAGGGCGCGGGGAACTGCGCGACCAGCCCCCACCGGACCCGCACCCACCACACCCGCCACACCACCCGCACCCCCGAGCTCTCAGCCGCCCCAGGGGTCAAAGGGGCCCAGCCCCTGGAACGGAGCCCCACTTGACCATCCGCATCCCCGACCTCGTGAGCGTCCGCGCCCGCCACCCCGAGGCCGTCGCCGAAGCCGCGGCCCGGCGGGTCCGACGCCCCCTGATCGGCGACACCGGCCGCCTGATGATCGTGGCCGCCGACCACCCCGCCCGCGGAGCACTCGGCGTCGGCGACCGTCCGCTCGCCATGGCGAACCGGGCCGATCTCCTCGAACGGCTCTGTGTGGCGCTGGGCCGCCCCGGCGTCGACGGCGTGCTCGCCACCGCCGACATCCTGGAGGACCTGCTGCTCCTGGGCGTCCTGGAGGACAAGGTCGTCATGGGCTCCCTGAACCGCGGCGGGCTCGCCGGCGCCTCGTTCGAGATGGACGACCGCTTCACCGGCCACCGCCCGGAGGACATCGAGCGGCTCCGCTTCGACGCGGGCAAACTGCTGCTGCGCATCGACCACGACGACCCCGGCTCCCTGCGGACGCTGTACTCCACGGCCAGGGCGGTCGACGACATGGCGGCGCGCCGGCTGCCGCTGTTCGTCGAGCCGTTCGTCTCCCGGCGCGTGGACGGGAAGGTCCGCAACGACCTGAGTGCCGAGGCCGTCACGCGTTCCATCGCCATCGCGGCCGGGCTCGGCGGCACCTCCGCCTACACCTGGCTCAAGCTGCCCGTCACCGACGACCCCGACGCCATGGCCGGGGTCCTGGAGACCGCCACCCTCCCGACCGTGCTGCTCGGCGGCGAAGTGGGCAGGGATCAGGAGAGCGCCTACGAGCGGTGGCGCAAGGCACTGCGTCTGCCCACCGTCCAGGGCCTGGTCGTCGGCCGCTCACTGCTCTACCCCGCCGAGGGCAGCGTGGAGACCGCGGTCGACACCGCGGTCGGGCTGCTCTGAAGCCCGGACGTCGCCGAACTCCGTAACCCGCGAACATCACCGAACTCCGTAACCCGCGAACATCACCACCCCGTAACCCGCGAACGTCTCCGTCCCAGTGAGGTCCCGATGCCCCAGTCCCCCACCCGCCGTCTGACCGTCGCCCAGGCGCTGGTGCGGTTCCTGTCCGCGCAGTACACCGAGCGCGACGGAGTGCGCCACCGGCTGATCGCCGGGACCTGGGGCATCTTCGGCCACGGCAATGTCGCGGGGCTCGGCCAGGCCCTCCTGGAGGCCGGTGAGGAGACGATGCCGTTCCACCAGGGCCGTAACGAGCAGTCCATGGTGCACGCCGCCGTCGGCTACGCCCGCCAGCTCAACCGCCTCTCCGCACAGGCGGTCACCACCTCCATCGGACCCGGCGCCACCAACCTGGTCACCGGCGCCGCCCTGGCCACGATCAACCGTCTGCCGGTACTCCTCCTCCCCGGCGACTACTTCGCCACCCGCACCGCCGACCCGCTGCTCCAGCAGCTGGAGCACCCCACCGAGGCCGACGTCTCGGTCAACGACACCCTGCGCCCGGTCTCCCGCTACTTCGACCGGATCACCCGCCCCGAGGCCCTGATCCCTGCCGCCCTGAACGCGATGCGGGTCCTCGCCGACCCGGCCGACACCGGCGCCGTCACCCTCGCCCTGCCCCAGGACGTCCAGGCGGAGGCGTACGACTGGCCGGAGGAGTTCTTCGCCGAGCGCGTGTGGCGCGTACGGCGTCCCGTGCCGGACCCGGTGGAGCTGGCGGAGGCGGTCCGGGCGATCCGCGCCGCTCGGCGTCCGCTCCTCGTCGCGGGCGGCGGCATCCACCACAGCGAGGCCGAGGAGGCGCTGAAGGCACTGGTCGACGCCACGGGCATCCCGGTGGCGTCCACCCAGGCCGGCAAGGGGTCCCTGCGGTTCGACCATCCGGGCGACCTCGGCGGCATCGGCCACACCGGCACAGCGGTCTGCGACGACCTCGCCCGCACCGCCGACCTGATCGTCGGCGTCGGCACCCGCTACACCGACTTCACCACCGCCTCGAACACGCTCTTCCAGACCCCGGACGTCCGTTTCGTCAACCTGAACATCGCCGCCTTCGACGCCCACAAGCTGGCCGCCCGGACGGTGGTCTGCGACGCGCGGGCCGGTCTCACGGCGCTCACCGAGGCGCTGGACGGCCACCGGGTGGACGAGGCGTACGAGGCCGAGTACCGGGCGGGCAAGGAGCGCTGGGAGCAGGTCGTCCAGGCCGCCTACACCGCCGCCGACGAGCACGCCGTGCCCACCCAGACCCAGGTGCTCGGCGCCCTGGACTCGGTCGTCGGCGACGAGGACGTCGTCATCAACGCGGCCGGCTCGCTCCCGGGCGACCTGCACAAGCTGTGGCGGGCCCGCGGCCCCCGCCAGTACCACCTCGAATACGGCTACTCGTGCATGGGCTACGAGATCCCCGCCGGGATCGGTGTCCAGCAGGCGGCGCCCGGCACGGCCGTCTGGTCGCTGGTCGGGGACGGCACGTATCTGATGATGCCGACGGAGATCGTGACGGCGGTCCAGGAGGGCCTGCCGGTCAACCTGGTCCTCATCCAGAACCACGGGTACGCCTCCATCGGCGGTCTCTCCGAGTCGGTGGGCGGCGAGCGCTTCGGCACCGCCTACCGCTACCGCGCCGCCGACGGCACCTTCTCCGGCGCCCCGCTCCCGGTGGACCTGGCGGCCAACGCGGCCAGCCTCGGCATGGACGTCATCCGCGCCAAGACGGTGAAGGAACTGCGCGACGCCCTCGCGACGGCCCGCGCCTCGGACCGGCCGACCTGTGTGTACGTCGAGACCGACCCGGCGCCCACCGCTCCCCCGGCACAGGCCTGGTGGGACGTCCCGGTCGCACAGACCGCCTCCCGCCCGGCGGCCGTCGAGGCGCGCGCGACGTACGACCGCGAGGTGGCCGACCGGCGCCGCCACCTCTGACAGGTCGTCGGCGGTTTCCGAGGGGCCTCTCCGGGCCCCTCGGTGGCTTCTCCCGGGCCCCGACAGGCGCCTTTTCGGGGTCCGACAGGCACCTTTCCGGGGTCCGACAGGCACCTTTCCCGGGCCTGGCGGTGGCCTCAACCCGGCCAATCTCCCGGTCATGTAAGGACAATGCGATGACAGGGGTTCCTGTCATCCGGACGGACGGATACCCTCATGGGCGTGACCAGCGCGACTACGGGGAGTACAGGGAGTCTCGGCCTCAGCGTCGACCGGAGCAGCCCGGTGCCGCTGTACTACCAGCTGGCCCGGCAGCTGGAGTCGGCCATCGAACACGGTGCGCTCGGCCCGGGAAGCCTGTTGGGCAACGAGATCGAGCTCGCGGGCCGGCTCGGTCTGTCCCGGCCGACCGTCCGCCAGGCCATCCAGTCGCTCGTCGACAAGGGCCTGCTCGTACGCCGCCGGGGCGTCGGCACTCAGGTGGTGCACAGCCAGGTCAAACGGCCGCTGGAGCTGAGCAGCCTGTACGACGACCTGGAGGCGGCCGGCCAGCAGCCCACGACCAAGGTGCTGCTGAGCGAGATCCGGCATGCCTCCGCCGAGGTCGCGGCCGCCCTGGGCATCGCCGAGGGCGCCGAGGTGCACCTCTTCGAGCGGCTGCGCCTCACACACGGCCAGCCGGTGGCGTTCCTGTCCAACTTCGTCCCGGCCGGGCTGCTGGTCCTCGACACCGAGCGGCTGGAGTCGACGGGTCTGTACCGCATGATGCGCAACGCCGGCATCACCCTGCACAGCGCCCACCAGAGCGTCGGCGCCCGCATCGCCACCTCCGACGAGGCCGAGCGCCTCGGCGAGCCTGAGGGCGCCGCACTCCTCACCATGCAGCGCACGGCGTACGACGACACCGGGCGCGCGGTGGAGTACGGCACCCATGTCTACCGGGCCTCGCGCTACTCCTTCGACTTCCAGCTCCTCGTCCGCAACTGACGCCTGCGACCGGTGCCTGCGAGCGGTGCCGGGCCAGGGGCGGCTCCCGGGCACTTCAGGGGCACGGCCCGGACCGGACCGGTCCAAGGGCTCAGAGGTCCACCCACGCGCCGGACTCGGCGGAGCGGCTCATCGCGTCCAGCGCGGTGGCGCTGTGCACGGCGTCGGCCAGGGTGGTGCCGTGCGGGGTGCCCTCGGCGACGGAGCGCAGGAAGTTGTACGCCTCCACCACCTTGAGGTCGTCGTAGCCCATGGCGTTGGCCGAGCCCGGCTGGAAGGCGGCGTACGCGCCGTGGCCGGGGCCGACGTAGAGGGTGTGGACGGACTGGTCCTGGTAGGCGTTCCCCTTGCTGACGCCCAGTTCACCCATACGGCGGAAGTCCCAGAAGAGCGCACCCTCGGTGCCGTGGATCTCGAAACCGTAGTTGTTCTGCTCGCCGACGGAGACCCGGCAGGCCTCCAGGACACCCCGGGCGCCGGAGGCGAAGCGGAGCAGGCAGTTGACGTAGTCCTCGTTCTCGACGGGGCCCAGTTCGCCGCCCGAGGCGCGGGTGTGGCCAGCGGTGGCGCCGGTGGGCCGGGACCGCTCGGGGACGAAGATCGCGGTGTCCGCGGTGAGGGAGACGATGTCGCCGAGCAGGAAGCGGGCCAGATCGACGCCGTGCGAGGCGAGGTCGCCGAGGACGCCGCTGCCGCCGCGCTCCCGCTCGTACCGCCAGGTCAGGGCGCCCTCGGGGTGGGCCGCGTAGTCGCTGAGGAGGCGGATGCGGACGTGTGTGACCGTGCCGATCTCGCCGGCGGCGATCAGCTCGCGGGCGGCGGAGACGGCGGGCGCGTTGCGGTAGTTGAAGCCGACGGCGCCCTGGACACCGGCCTTGGTGACCGCGTCGGCGACGGCGCGGGCGTCGGCGGCGGTGAGCCCGACCGGCTTCTCGATCCAGATGTGCTTGCCGGCCTCGGCCATGGCGACGCCGATCTCCCGGTGCAGGAAGTTCGGCGCGGTGATGCTGACCGCCTGGATCCGCGGGTCGGCGACCACCTCGTGCCAGTCCCGGGCGGTCGAGGCGAACCCGAACTGCCGGGCCGCCTCCTCGGCACGTCCGGGCACCTCCTCGACGACGGTGACCAGCTCGGGCCGCAGGGGCAACTGCGGGAAGTGATGGGGCACCCGGGCGTACGCCTGGGTGTGCACCCGCCCCATCCAGCCGAACCCCACGACGGCGACACCGAGCGCACTCACCATGACTGCCCTTTCCCGGACCTTCCTCGGACCTTCACTGGAACACACCGGCGCGACCGTGGTCAGCGCCACCTTCGCACCCGCGTTTTGGACCGTTCCAGAACGTACGCCGCTCACCATGCTGGGCCGTCTTCACCGCTGTCAACCCCTTTGACAACCGCGCTCCGGCTGTGGAACGGTCCACGCCATGAGACCCCCGACGATCCGCGATGTCGCCGAGCGGGCCGGCGTGTCGAAGTCACTGGTCTCCCTGGTGCTGCGCGGCTCCGACCAGGTGCGCCCCGAGAAGCGGGAGGCCGTACTGGCGGCCGTGGACCAGCTGGGCTACCGGCCGAACGCCGCCGCGCGCAGCCTGAGCGAGCGCCGCACCCGCACGGTCGGCGTCCTCCTCAACGACATGCGCAACCCCTGGTTCGTCGAACTGCTGGACGGTCTCAACTCCCGCCTGCACGACAACGGTCTGCGCATGCTGCTGGCCGACGGCCACCTCAACCGGCGGCTCGGCGAGGACCTCACCCGCACCTTCACCGAGCTGCGGGTCGACGGGCTGATCGCGGTCGGTACCCTGCCGCCGTCCGAGGCCCTGCGCATGGCGGCCGGGCTCATCCCGACCGTGGTCGCGGGCGCCCGCGAGCCCACACTCCCCCATGTGGACGTCGTCGCGGGCGACGACCAGCACGGCGCCCGCCTCGCCACCGAGCACCTCATCGGCCTCGGGCACCGGCGTATCGCGCACATCGCGGGCGACGGCGTGGTCGGCGCGCTGCGCCGCCGCAGCTTCGAGACGGTGATGCGCGAGCACGGTCTGGGCGACCTGGCGTCCGTTGAGCGGGGCGATCTGACGGAGGAGGGCGGCTACCGCGCCACGGTGCGGCTGCTCGGCGTTCCCGAACGCCCCACCGCCATCGTGGCGTTCAACGACATGGCCTGCGTGGGTGCCCTCTCCGCCGCCGAGGAACTGGGCCTCAGGGTGCCGCGCGACCTGTCCCTCGTGGGCTACGACAACACCTACGTCTCACGCCTGCGCCATCTCTGGCTCACCACCGTGGACAACGCCAGCCGCGACGTCGGCCGCACCGCCGCCCAGTGTCTCCTCGACCGCATCGCCGACCCGACCCGCGCCGCCAAGGTCGTCCTGACCACCCCGACCCTGGAGGTCCGCGGTACGACGGGCCCGCCGGCCGGCCGCCACTGAGGCGTCAGCTCGGCGGCAGCAGGCAGTGGTCGTCCGGCGCGACGGTCTGCCAGATGCGTCGGCCGATGTCCCGCAGCTGCCGCTGCTGGGGCTTGGTGAGCGCGTCGAACACATAGCGTCGTACGGCGTCGGCGTGGCCCGGCGCGCTCTCGACGACCTTGGCGTGCCCGGCGTCCGTGAGGACGGCCAGTGTGTAGCGACCGTCGGTGGGGTCCGGCTCCCGGCGCACCCACTCGCTCTTCTCCAGCCGTTTCACGAGATGGGACAGCCGGGACAGCGACGAACCGACGTATCCGGCCAAGTCGCTCATCCGCAGGGTGCGTTCCTCCGTCTGGGACAGCATCGCCATCACCAGGTACTCCACGTGACTGACCCCCGAGTCCCGCTGCAGCTGCGCGTCCAGTGCACTCGGCAGTCTCACCATCACGCCCGCCAGCGCGTGCCAGGTCTCCATCTCCTCGTCGGTCAGCCAACGCGACTGTTCCGGTGTCTCCATGGCGCCCACTCTACGTGCCGCTTCAAGTGATCGATCGTCGATTTACTTGACGCTTCAAGTCAATCGGCTCTACGTTGAACCCCCATTTCCCTTGAACAATCAACTCATAGCCTGAGAGAGTCCGTCATGAACGTCACCCTCTGGATCATCACGAGCCTGCTCGCGGCCGCCTTCCTGGCCGCCGGCCTGATGAAGACCACCCGGTCCAGGGAGAAGCTGGCGGCCTCGGGCATGACCTGGGTCGAGGACTTCTCCCCGGGCATGGTCAAGGCCATCGGCGTGCTGGAGGCACTGGCAGCCGTCGGCCTGATCCTCCCGGCCGCCCTCGACACGGCTCCGGTGTTCGTTCCGCTCGCGGCGACCGGTCTCGTCGTCACCATGATCGGCGCGGTCGTCGTGCACGTCCGCCGCAAGGAGAACCAGGCGATCCTTCCGAGTACGGTGTTCCTGATCCTGGCGGCCGTGGTGGCCTGGGGCCGCTTCGGGCCGTACTCGTTCTGACCGGTCCGCACGCGCTCTCTGACCGGTCCGCACGCGCTCTAGGAAGGACGCGCCCCGGCGGCGAGCAGCAGGGCCGTCGTCTCGGGGTGGGGGCCGCCCTCCGCCCAGTCGAGCGGGGCACGGCCCGTGCCGTGGTCCTCGCGGAGGTTCGGGTCGGCGCCGTGGGCGAGGAGTTCGCGCACGGTTTCGGTGTGCCCCCAGCACGCGGCGCCGCACAACGGTGTGCCCTCCGTGCCGTGTCCGCTCTCGGTGTCGGGCGAGGCCCCGGCCGCCAGCAGTCGGCGAACCGTGTCGGCCGCTCCGTGGACGGATGCCGCGTACAGGGGCGTCGTCCCCTCGGCGTCGGTCGTCTCCGCGGGTGCTCCGGCGCGCAGCAGCGCGTCGACACCGGCGGTGTCACCGATCATCGCGGCCAGCACCAGCCGCTTGGACCGCTTCTTCCGCTGTCGCCTGTTCACCGCGCCGCTCACCCTCCCGAGGACATTCCGAAGCCGCAGCCCATCACACAACCTGGTGCGGGGCGACCTCTTTTCCGGGTACGTCGACAGCACCTGTGTCGACAGCACGTACGTCGACGGCGCGTACGTCCACGGCGCGTACGTCGACGGCCGTGAGCGCCAGCGCCAGCAGTCCCGGTACGAGGAAGGCGAGCGGCAGCAGCATCCACGCGCTGAGCGCTGCCGTAGCCACGGCCAGGACGACCAGTCCGCTGCCGCCGGGATCGCGCACCGCGTCGCGGGCCGCTCCCCGCACCGCCGCGGGCCAGTCGCCGACCGACTCGGGACGTGCGCAGGCGCGCAGGCCGACCACGGCGGCGCCGACGCCCATGACGGAGGCGAGGAGGGCGAAGGCCCGGCCGCCGGGGAGTCCGGCGCCCGCGAGGGCCAGATCGGCGAGGACGAGGGCCAGGCCGGTGAGTGCCACGAGCCCGGTGGCCAGGTCACCGGGCCGCAGTCGCCGCCGCAGCGCCACGAGGAACCGGCCTGCCGTGGCCGGGCGGTCCTCCCGTACGCCCCGCAGGATCGCGCAGGCCGTGGAGAGCGCGGCGGGCAGCGTCACCAGGGGCAGGCTCACCACCGCCACGGCGATCCCCACGCTCAGCACGTCCGCGAACAGCGTCATCCGGGGACCGAAGATCTCGCCCGCTTCCCGTTCCCTGCTCGTGCGCATGGTGCTCACTCTCTATCCCTTGATCCCGGAGTTGGCCATGCCCTCCACCAGGAACCGTTGGAAGGCGAGGAAGAACAGCACGATCGGCAGGAGGGCGATGACGGACATGGCGAACATCGGGCCGAAGGCCGAGGTGCTCGACGCGTCGACGAAAGACCTCAACGCCAGGGTCAGGGTGAACTTCTCGGGCGAGAAGAGATAGATCAGCTGGGTGAAGAAGTCGTTCCAGGTCCAGATGAAGGTGAAGATCGCGGTGGTGATCAGGGCGGGCCTGGTCAGCGGAAGGATCACCGAGAAGAAACTCCGGAACGGTCCACATCCGTCGATGCGCGCGGCCTCCTCCAGTTCCCTCGGCAGTCCACGCATGAACTGCACGATGAGAAAGACGAAAAAGGCTTCCGTGGCGAGGAATTTCGGCAGGATCAGCGGCCAGTAGGTGTTCACCATTCCGAGCTGGTTGAAGATGATGTACTGCGGGATCAGCACGGCGTGATGCGGCAGCATGATCGTCGCGATCATGAAGGCGAAGAGCGGTCCACGGAAGCGGAACCGCAGGCGGGCGAACGCGTACGCCGCCAAGGAGCAGGACAGGACGTTGCCGACGACCGCGCCTCCGGCGATCAGCAGGGAGTTGCCGAGCAGCCGGCCCACCGACACGTCGTTCACACCGTCGAGCGCCGTCTCGTAGTTGGACCATTCCAGACGGCTCGGCAGCAGGTCGAGGCTGGCGATGACCTCGTTGGCAGGCTTCACGGAGGTCGCGAGAAGCCAGGCCAGCGGATACAGCATGACGAGGAGCGCGGCCAGGCAGCCGGTGTGCAGGGCCACGCGTCGCCAGGCGATCGGCCTGCGGACTACGGGAGTTGAGGGCGTGGTGGTGGTCATCGGTCCCCCTCGGAGGCGTAGAAGACCCAGGAGCGGGAGGTGCGGAAGAGGATCGCGGTGACCGCGCCGATGGCGAGCAGCAGGACCCAGGCCATGGCGGAGGCGTAGCCCATGTGGGAGGCGACGAAGCCCCGGTCGTAGAGGTAGAGGGTGTAGAAGAGGGTGGAGTCGGCGGGGCCTCCCTTGCCGGCACTGATCGCGAACGCCGGGGTGAAGACCTGGAAGGCCTGGATCGTCTGGAGGACCAGGTTGAAGAAGATCACGGGTGACAGCATCGGCACCGTGATCGACACGAAACGGCGCCAGGCGCTCGCGCCGTCCACCTCGGCCGCCTCGTACAACTCCCCGGGGATCTGCTGGAGTCCGGCGAGGAAGATGACCATCGGGGCGCCGAACTGCCACACCGTGAGCAGGGCCACCGCGAGCAGCGCCCAGCCGGGCCGGTTGACCCAGCCGCCTGTCCCGAGGAGGTTGTCGACCGTACCGCCGTCGTTGAAGATGGCCCGCCAGACCAGGGCGATGGACATGGAGGCGCCGAGGAGGGAGGGGGCGTAGAAGGCGGAGCGGTAGAAACCGCGGCCCCGTTTCATGTTCTTCAGGGCCAGGGCCACCAGGAGAGCAAGGGCCAGTTGGAGCGGTACGGCGATGACGACGTACATCAGGGTCGTCGTCACCGAGCGCCAGTAGCGCGGGTCCTCGGTGAACATCTGGGTGTAGTTGCGCAGGCCCACCCAGTTGGGGGCGTTGAAAAGGTCGTAGTCGGTGAAGGAGAGATAGAGCGAGACGGCCATCGGGAGCAGGGTCAGTACGCAGGCTCCCAGCACCCAGGGCGACAGGAACACCCAGGCCGCGCCCTCGCGTCGGCGTCGCCTGTTGGACCGGTCCGGTCGGACAACTCCTTTTGTTCGTACGGTCGTTGGCAGCTGCGTAGTGGTCATGACCTCAGCTCCGCCTTCGCCTCGGTGAGGTAGTTCTCGGCGGCCTCACGGGGGGACATCCGCTCGTAGGAGACCTGGTCGTAGTCGCGCTGGAAGGTGGTCTGCAGGGCGCTGTCGCCGGAAGGAGGCGCCTGGGGAGGCGGGTCGAGCTTTCCTTCGACCGTGGCCTGGTAGTCGTAGATGGTCTTGTCGAAGTCCTTGAGACCGGCCGCGATGTCCTCGCGGATCGACTGGTTGACGGGGATGCCCCGGGTGGCGCCGAGGATCTTCGCGGCCTCGTCGTCGTTGAGCATGAAGTCGACGAGCCGGGCGGACTCTTCGGGGTGGCCGGAGTCCGCGGCCACGCCCATGAACATCGAGGGCTTGAAGTACTGGCCGGGGGTGCCGTTCTCGCCCGCCGGCATGGGGGCGAGGGAGATGCCGGTCGGCACGAGGGCGAGGTAACCGCTCGCGGGGGCGTCCCAGTTGACGTCCGAGGCGGCCTTGCCCCGGCCGAGCGGGGTGTTCTCGACCGTGCCGTCGAGCTGGGTGGTCTGCTCGGCGGGCGAGACGGCGCCCTCGCGGCGCAGCTGGTCGGTGAATGTCCACCAGCGGGTCAGGTCGGCCGCGGTGAAGCCGAGACGCCTGTCGTCGGTGTAGAGGGACTTGCCCTGGCCGCGCAGCCAGATCTCGAAGGCGTCCTCGCTCTGACCTGGATCGGTGCCGCCCGGCACCCCCGTCTCCGCCGCCACCGTCCGCATGGCGTCGGCCCATTCGCTCCAGGTCCAGCCCACGCGGGGCGGTTCCAGACCGGCGGCCTGCCACTTCTCGGTGTCGTAGACCATGGTCTCGGTACCGCGACCCTGCGGTACGGCGTACTGCCTGCCGTCCACCTTGCCGGTGGCGAGGAGTCCCGGCTCGAACTCGGCGGTGCGCAGGACCGGTCGCTGCTCGGCGAGGTCGAGGAGCACACCCCCGGAGGCGTACTGGTCGATCATCCGGTAGTCGAGCTGCATCACGTCGGGCGCGTCGCCTCCGGCGGCCTGGGTGGCCAGCTTCTGCTTGTAGGCCTCGTAGCCGGCGAAGGAGGTCTGCACGTCGATCCCCGGGTTCCGCTCCTCGAAGAGGTCGACGGCCGCCTGGGTTCTGGCGGCCCGGTCCGGGTTGCCCCACCAGGTGTAACGCAGGACGACATCGCCGCCGACACTGCCCGACCCGTCCGGTCCGGAGCAGCCGGTGAGCAGCGCGCAGAGCGCCAGCGCGGTGGCCGCCGCACGGGGTTTCCAGGACTTCCTCGTCCTGATTCGGGGCATGAGTGGGTCACCTCTTTCGCTAGAAAGCGCTTCCCCCCGTTATTGACCCTAGGGAAGGTCCGGATGTCAGAACAAGACCCCCGCATCATCTCCGCGCGACACCGCCGTGCTGCCGTGGTGGGGCTCGGTGCCCGGGCACGGATGTTCACCCAGGCACTGACCGGACCCTTCGCGGAACGGATCGACCTGGTGGGCTTCTGCGACACGAACGCGCACCGCATGGCCGTCCACA
Organism: Streptomyces europaeiscabiei; assembly: GCF_036346855.1. Classification (NCBI taxonomy): domain Bacteria; kingdom Bacillati; phylum Actinomycetota; class Actinomycetes; order Kitasatosporales; family Streptomycetaceae; genus Streptomyces; species Streptomyces europaeiscabiei. Next base: position 8,311,908 of record NZ_CP107841.1, on the reverse strand, counting down.
ACTCCTGGATCGCGGCCGACCATCCGGGCCGCAGCCCCGTGCCGGCGTACGGAGCCGACGACTTCGAGGAGATGCTCCGCCGCGAGCGGGTCGATCTGGTCGTGGTGTGCTCGTTGGACCGGTCCCACGACCACTACATCGTGCGTGCGCTGGAGGCGGGCTGCGATGTCGTCACCGAGAAGCCGATGACCACCGACGCCGAGCGCGCCCACCGCATCCTGGAGGCCCGGCGCCGGACGGGCCGCGAGGTGCGCGTCTCCTTCAACTACCGCTACAACCCGGTGCACTCGGCCGTACGGGAGCTGATCGCGGGCGGTGAGATCGGCGAGGTCGGCTCGGTGCACTTCGAGTGGCTGCTCGACCTGCGGCACGGCGCCGACTACTTCCGCCGCTGGCATCGCGACAAGGCGAACTCCGGCGGCCTGCTCGTCCATAAGTCGACCCACCACTTCGACCTGGTCAACTGGTGGCTCGGCACCCGCCCCGACACCGTCTTCGCCCAGGGCGGCCTCTTCTTCTACGGCGACGAGGCGGGCCGCCGCCGAGGCCTCGCCCGGGACTACACCCGCGCCCACGGCTCCCCGGCGGCCGAGACCGACCCCTTCGCCCTCCACCTCAAGGACTCCGCCGTCCTCACCTCGCTCTATCTGGACGCCGAACGGGAGGACGGCTACCACCGCGACCAGAACGTCTTCGCCCCCGGCATCTCCATCGAGGACGACATGGCGGTCCTCGTCCGCTACGACTCCGGCGCCACCCTGACCTACCACCTGACGGCCTACTCCCCCTGGGAGGGCTACCGTGTCGCCTTCAACGGCAGCGAGGGCCGCATCGAGCTGCTGGTGGAGGAGTCCACCTGGACCCGCCCCCACGTCCGCACGACCGGCGCGAGCCCGGTCGTGCACGGCGTCGAGGCGGGCGACGAGGCCGGCCGGACCGAACTGCTGGTACGCCGCCTCTGGGAGCGGCCGCGCGAGGTGAAGCCGGCCACCGGGGAGGGCGGGCACGGCGGCGGGGACGTTCGGATGCTGGCCGACCTGTTCGGGGAGCGCGTACCGGACGGGTTGGGCCGGGCGGCCGACGCGGTGGACGGCGCACGGTCGCTGGTGACGGGGCTGGCGGCGAACCGGTCGCTGGAGACGGGGGTGCCGGTGGCGGCACGGGAGTTGCTGGACGTGTGAGCCGTCCGCCGAACCCGCGCCGGGGGTGCGCAGCCGGGTGGGTGCGCAGCCGGGTGGGTGTCTCAGGAGGTCACCAGACGAGTTCGAGGCGCTCCGGGGAGCGGTGGATCAATGTCGGGCGCATGGTGATCCGTTGGCCTTCCGCGAGGCGCAGGCCCGGCAGACGGCTGGTCAACTGCTCCAGAGTGATGCGGAGTTGTTCGCGGGCGAGCTGGGATCCGGGGCAGGTGTGGGTGCCGAAGCCGAAGGAGAGGTGGCGGCTGCCGGTGGGGCGGGTGATGTCGAAGTCGTCAGGGTTCGGGTGGCGGGAGCCGTCACGGTTGGCGCTGCCGAAGGCGAGGAACACCGGCGCTCCGGCAGGGAGTTCGGTGCCGGCAAGGGTGACTGGGCGGGTCGTGACGCGGCGGAAGCCCTGCAAGGCCGTGTCGTAGCGCGCGGCTTCCTCGACAGCGGCCGGGATGCGCTCCGGTTCGGCGCAGAGCAGCTCCCACTGCGGGCGGTCGCGCAGGAGGTGGAGGAGGGTCGTCCCGATGAGGGCGGTCGTGGTCAGGTGTCCGGCGATGAGCAGGTTCTGCAGGTGGGCGACGATCTGGTGACGTTGATCGAGCGTCAGCTCGTCGGCGCCTGCGCCTGCGCCTGCGCCTGCGACGGCTCCTGCTCCTGCTCCTGCTCCTGCTCCTGCTCCTGCGACGGCTCCGGCTCCGGCTCCGGCTCCGGCTCCGGCGACGGACATGATGAGTTCGGTGCCCAGGTCCTCGCGCGGGTCGGCGTGCCGAGCGCGCACGAACGCGTCGAGGCGGTGGGCCGTGGCGACCACGTCCTCGGCCGCGGCGATCTGTTCGGCCTCCGTCATGGGACGGAACAACAACTGCTCGGCCCGGTGACCGCCGCGGACCAACGCCGGTACGTCGTCCGGGTCGAACCCGACGAGGTGCCCGATGACCTCCCCGGGGAGCCGTCCCGCGTAGGCGGACATCAGCTCGACCCGGCCGCCCTCGTCGCCCTTCCCCTTGCCGTCCTCGCCGTCCGCCTCGCTCCTGCCGTCGCCGCCACCGCCCTCCTCGCCGTTCCTGATGAGGCCGTCGACCAGGGCTGCGGCCCGTTCGGCGGCATACGGCAGGGCGGCGGCGACCCTCGCGGGCGACAGCCCCCGCACGATGGGTGCCCGCAGCTCCTGGTGCAGAGTGCCGTCGGCGGTGACGACGACGGGGCGGCCGCCGAAGCCGCCGCCCAGCACGGCCAGCGCGGCGGGTGCGGGCATGACGTCCGGGCGCAGCGCGTTGGCCGACGAGAAGTCCTCAGGACGCCGCAGCACCTCCCGTACGTCGGCGTCCCGGGCCACCAGCCAGGAGTCAAGCTCGGAGACGTACGTCAGCCCCTCCGCCGCTCTGGCCCGCGCGTAGTGCGGATACGGATCCCGCTGCAACTCGTCGAGTCTGCGGTGCAGTTCAGGGTCCACGGGAGCACCTTCCGGCCAGGGGCGGGCGTGCGGTCGCGCTCATGGTGCCGTACGGCGGGGCAGGGCGGTAGAGGCTCTGCGGCGGGACGGTCCTGCGGGTCGGGAGGGGTTGGACCGGTCCCGTCCACCTACGATCACCCCGTGGTTCTCTTCCTCCTCGAACGCCTCCCCCGGCTCCCCGCCGACCGCGCCTGGCAGCGTCTCACGGACTGGCCCCGGCACGCCGAAGTCGTCCCGCTGACCCACATCACCGTCCGCACGCGTCATCCGACCGGCGAGGGCACGGTGTTCGTGGCCCGCAGCGGCATCGGGCCGGTCGCCTTCGACGACCCGATGGAGGTCACGGTCTGGCAGCCGCCCGAGGGGCGGGCCGGCGGGAAGTGCCGTCTCGTCAAGCACGGTTCGTTCGTCACCGGGTGGGCCGAGATCGAGGTCCATCCGTACGGTGACGGCGTGTCCCGTGTGGTGTGGCGCGAGGACCTGCGGGTGCGAGGACTGCCGGGCCTCTTCGACCGGCCGCTGGGCGGGTTGGCGCGGCGGATGTTCGGGCGGGCGATGGACGGGCTGCTCGCGACCGACGGCCGACGTTCGAGCTGAGCCCCGACGGGCCTACCCCCGGCCCCGGCGTTCGAGGCCGTTGTCAGTCCCTCCGGCTACCGTCCGGCGCCATGACCACACACCACCTGCACGCCACCCGGGCGTCCTACGACACCGTCGCCGCCGACTACGAGAAGTTGCTGAGAGACGAGTTGGCGAGCAGCCCGTTCGAGCGGGCCATGCTGGATGTGTTCGCCGAGCGGGTGCTGGGCGCCGGGGGTGGACGCGTGGCGGACCTGGGGTGCGGCCCGGGGCGGGTCACCGGGCACCTGGCCTCGCTGGGGCTCGACATCTGCGGGATCGACCTCTCGCCGGAGATGATCGCCGTGGCCCGCTGGGCCCACCCTCGACTGGGGTTCGACGTGGGCACGATGACCGCGCTCGACTTCGCGGACGGCTCCCTGGCCGGCGCCCTCGCCTGGTACTCGACGGTCCACACCCCGCCCGCCGAACTCCCGCCGCTCTTCGGCGAGTTCTACCGGGTTCTCGCCCCCGGCGGCCTCCTCGCGATGGCGTACAAGGTCGGCGACGAGTCCGTGCACCTGGCGCATGCCTACGGCCACCCCCTCGATCTCGACGTCTACCGCTTCCCGCCGGACCTGATCGCGGAACTGCTGGGGGACGCCGGGTTCGTCGAGTCGGCGCGGCTGGTACGGGAGGCCGACGGCCCCGGCACCACGGCGAGCACTCCCCAGGCGTACGTGCTGGCGCGCAAGCCGGAATGAACCGCCGGGAGCCCTGAGGACGGGGCGGGCCCGGTCAGGACGTGCCCGGGTCCCCGTTGCGGGCGGCGGCCAGGCCGTCGCGGCGGTCGCGGTCGCCGTCGCCCGTGGTGCTGAGGAGGGTGTCGCAGATCTCGCGGAGCTTGTCGGTGGCCTGCTTGGAGAACAGTCCGCAGAGCCCGGCTATGCCGGAGAAGCCGTACGGGTTGGTCGCACCGGCGCCGGAGCTGCCGGCGAACAGGCCGCCGCGCAGCAGGAGATAGACGAGGAGCGCGAGGGCGACACCGATGCCGGCGCGCAGCAGGTACCACCACAGCCAGCTCGCGTAGAGCCGCCGGTTGCCGACGTACGTCGCGAAGGACGTGGCCGCGTGGACGAAGCTGCCGAGCGCGCTGCACACGACCACGGCAAGCAGCATCGCGGTGTCGGCGGTCAGCGCCCAGTCCCCGAGGCCGAAGGGCGACCAGCGCGCTGTGGCCGTGGGGTCCGCCCCGGGCTCCACCGTCGCCAGCACCGCCGGCCAGAGCGTCACGAGGGCTCCGCAGACGAAGACGACGTCGGCGAGGAGGAAGAGGCCCAGCAGGGCCGTCGACACGGTCGACAGCCGCCGCTCGTCACGGGCGCCGTCGGCGCCGGGACCGGCCGAGCCGTCGCCCAAGCCGTCACCCGAGCCAGAAGCCGTGTCGCCGCCGTCGGCGCTCCCGCCCGAGGCGGTGCCGCCCGAGGCGGTGCCGTTGCCGCTTCCGCTCCCGTCTCCTCTTCCGCTTCCGCTTCCGCTTCCGCTTCCGCCCGAGCCTGTACCGCTGCTCTCCGCGCCGCCCGCCGCGTCGCTACGGCCGTGCTCCGCGCCGTCGGTCGCGCCCGAACCGCCGTTCCCCACGCCCGAGCCCGGCGCGCCGTCCGGGCCTCCGCCCACGCCCCCGTCCGCGCGCTCTCCCCTGCTCGCCGTACCCAACTGTCCGCCCCCGTAGTGCTCTTGTCGTATCGCAACGGTCGGCCCTGCCGCCCCTGGGGGTCAAGTCACGGGCGTGGGTTCGGGTCGGGTTCGGGTCGGGTTCGGGTCGGGTCAGGTTCGGGTTCGGGTTCACGAGACCCGCAGGCTGGGCAGTTCCATGATGCCGGGCGAACCGTCGTGGTGGATCGGGGTGTGTGCGCCGGTCAGTGAGACGCCGCTGCCGCCCCGCCGGTCGGCGACGATCTCTGCGGCGATGGACAGGGCCGTCTCCTCCGGTGTGCGCGCCCCGAGGTCGAGCCCGATCGGAGACCTGAGTCGGGCCAACTCCAGCTCGGTCAGGCCGACTTGGCGCAGGCGTTCGTTGCGGTCTAGGTGGGTGCGGCGGGAGCCCATCGCGCCGACGTAGGCGACGGGGAGCCGTAGGGCGAGCTGGAGGAGTGGGACGTCGAACTTGGCGTCGTGGGTGAGGACGCAGAGGACGGCCCTGCCGTCCACGTCCGTGCGCTCCAGATACCTGTGGGGCCACTCGACGACGATCTCGTCCGCCTCCGGGAAACGGGCGCGGGTCGCGAAGACGGGGCGGGCGTCGCAGACCGTGACGTGGTAGCCGAGGAACTTACCGACGCGGACCAGCGCCGACGCGAAGTCGATCGCGCCGAAGACGATCATCCGGGGTGGCGGGACGGACGACTCGACGAGGACTGTGAGCGGTGCTCCGCATCGTGACCCCTGCTCTCCGATCTCCAGGGTGTCCGTGCGGCCGGCGTCGAGGAGGGCGCGGGCCTCGGCGGCGACCGTGCGGTCCAGTTCGGGGTGGGCGCCGTAGCCGCCGTCGTACGAGCCGTCCGGGCGGACCAGCAGGGCGCGGCCCCGCAGGTCCGCCGGGCCGGAGACGATCCGGGCCATGGCCGCCGCCTCCCCGCTCGCGGCGGCGGAGAGCGCGGCGGCGACCACCGGGCGGACGGGATCGCCGGCCCGCACCGGTGTGACGAGGATGTCGATGACGCCGCCGCAGGTCAGACCGACCGCGAAGGCGTCCTCGTCGCTGTAGCCGAAGCGTTCGAGGACCGGTTCACCGTCGCTCAACGCCTGTTGGCACAGGTCGTAGACGGCGCCCTCCACACAACCGCCGGAGACCGAGCCGATCGCCGTGCCGTCGGCGTCCACCGCCAGGGCGGCGCCCGGACTGCGGGGCGCACTGCCGCCGACGGCCACCACGGTGGCCACGGCGAAGTCGCGTCCCTGCTCGACCCACCGGTGCAGCTCTTCGGCGATGTCCAGCATCTCTCGGTCTCCTTAACGAACTTGCGGACTTGCGAACCTACGGAGTTACGAACTTACGGAGTTACGAACCCACGACCTGCGACCTGCGACCTGCGACCTGCAGCGAACGGACGAACTGTCGAACCCCTAGTGCACCCCCAACCAGCTCTCGATCGGATTGAGGGCGAAGAATACGAGGAAGACCGCCGTCAGACCCCACATGAACGCGCCGATCTCCCGCGCCCGGCCCTGGGCGAGCTTGATGGCGACGTAGGAGACGACTCCGGCGGCGACGCCCGCGGTGATGGAGTACGTGAAGGGCATGATCACGACGGTCAGGAAGACGGGGATCGCGGTGGCGCGGTCGGACCAGTCGACGTGCCGGGCGTTCATCATCATCATGGCGCCGATGACGACGAGCGCGGCGGCCGCGACCTCGCCGGGCACGATCGCCGTGAGCGGGGTGAAGAACAGGCAGGCCGCGAAGAGCAGGCCGGTGACGACGGAGGAGAGACCCGTACGGGCGCCCTCGCCGACGCCGGTCGCCGACTCGACGAACACGGTCTGGCCCGAGCCGCCGGCCACGCCGCCGATCGCGCCGCCCGCGCCGTCGACGAACAGTGCCTTCGACAGGCCCGGCATCCGGCCCTTGTCGTCGGCGAGCCCGGCCTCGGTCCCCACGCCGATGATGGTGGCCATCGCGTCGAAGAACCCGGCGAGCACGAGGGTGAAGACGATCATGCCGACCGTCATCGCGCCTACCTCGCCCCAGCCGCCGAACTCGACGTGACCGAAGAGCGAGAAGTCGGGCATCGAGACCGCGCTGCCGTGCAACTCCGGTGCGCCACTGGCCCATTGCTTCGGGTCGATGACGTCGAGGGCGTTGAGGATCACGGCGAGGACCGTGCCGCCGACGATGCCGAGCAGGATCGCGCCGGGGACACCCCGGGCCTGGAGCATGAAGATCGCGAGGAGGGTGACCGCGAAGAGGAGGACCGGCCAGCCTGCGAGTTCACCGGAGGGACCGAGGCTGACCGGGGTCGCCTCGCCCTGGTGCACGAAGCCGGCCTTGTAGAAGCCGATCAGGGCGACGAACAGGCCGATGCCCATCGTGATCGCGTGCTTCAGGGCCAGCGGGATGGCGTTCATGATCATCTCGCGGAGGCCGGTGACGACCAGGAGCATGATGACCACGCCGTACATCACGCACATGCCCATCGCCTGCGGCCAGGTCATCTGGGGGGCGACCTGCGAGGCGATGACGCCGGAGACGGAGAGGCCGGCGGCGAGGGCGAGCGGAACCCTGCCGACGAAGCCCATGAGGAGGGTCGTGACGGCCGCCGCGAGCGCGGTCGCCGTGATCAGGGCCTTCTGGCCGAGGGTGGCGCCCGCCGCGTCCGGGCCGGACAGGATGAGCGGGTTGAGCAGGAGGATGTACGCCATCGCCATGAAGGTGGTGACGCCGCCGCGGACTTCGCGTGCGACGGAGGATCCTCGCCGGGTGATGTGGAAGTACCGGTCGAGCGAGGGCCTGCCGGCGGGGACGCGGGGGATGGTGTCCGTTTCGTCGGCTGTACTGCTCGGCTTCAGTGACTGCTGGGTCATGTGGGCCTTCTCCCAAGGTTCACAGGGACACCCTGCCGTTGCACCGGGCTTCGGCGGGATTTGGGAAGGTGCCCGACCCGGGGGACGGCCCGAGACGAACGTGGTGCTTTCGGTGGGCGTTGTCGGGTGCGGGTGAGTGGGGGGCTGGTCGCGCAGTTCCCCTCGCCCCTGAAAAGCAGGGGCTGCGCCCCGTGCTTTTCGGCCCGCAAGGGCCGTAGGCCCTCAGGGGCGCCGGGAACTGCGCGCGAAGCCCCCACTCACCCGCACCCGACCCGCCGCCGAACCGAACCGAACCGCCCGAGCTGATGGGCGACCCGGGCGGCGACTACTACGCCGTACCCGTCAGGTGTTCCGGGCGTACCGGCGTCCTGTTCAACTCCAAGCCCGTCGCGTTCCGAATGGCCGCGAGGACGGCCGGAGTCGACGACAGGGTCGGGGCCTCGCCCACGCCGCGCAGCCCGTACGGCGCGTGGTCGTCGGCGAGTTCGAGCACGTCGACGGGGATGGTCGGCGTGTCGAGGATCGTGGGGATGAGGTAGTCCGTGAAGGAGGGGTTGCGCACCTTCGCGGTCTTCGGGTCGACGACGATCTCCTCCATCACCGCGATGCCGAGGCCCTGCGTCGTGCCCCCCTGGATCTGGCCCACCACGGAGAGCGGGTTGAGGGCCTTGCCGACGTCCTGGGCGCAGGCCAGTTCGACGACCTTGACCATGCCCAGCTCGGTGTCGACCTCGACGACCGCGCGATGCGCGGCGAAGGAGTACTGGACGTGGCCGAAGCCCTGCCCGGTGCGCAGGTCGAAGGGCTCGGTCGGCCGGTGCCGCCACTCCGCCTCGACCTCGACGGCCTCGTCACCGAGGACGTCCACCAGGTCGGCCAGGACCTCTCCGGCGTCGGTGACGACCTTGCCGCCTTCCAGGAGGAGTTCGGCCGTCGCCCACGCCGGGTGGTACGTACCGAACTTGCGCCGGCCCAGCTCCAGCACCTTCTCGCGGACCAGCTCGCAGCTGTTCTTGACCGCGCCGCCCGTGACGTACGTCTGCCGGGACGCGGAGGTCGAGCCGGCCGAACCCACCTGCGTGTCCGCCGGGTTGATGGTCACCTGGGCGACGCCCAGCTCGGTGCGGGCGATCTGCGCGTGGACGGTGATGCCGCCCTGGCCGACCTCCGCCATGGCCGTGTGGACGGTGGCGACGGGCTCACCGCCCACCACCTCCATACGGACGCGGGCGGTCGAGTAGTCATCGAACCCCTCGGAGAAGCCCACGTTCTTGATGCCGACCGCATAGCCGACGCCCCGGACGACACCCTCGCCGTGCGTCGTGTTGGACAGGCCGCCCGGCAGCTGTCGTACGTCCGCGGCCTCGCCCGCCGCGAGCCACTGCTGCTCGGGCGGCAGGGGCATCGCCTTGACCCGGCGCAGGAGTTCGGCGACCGGGGCCGGGGAGTCGACGGCCTGGCCGGTCGGCAGGAGGGTGCCCTGCTCCATGGCGTTGATCTGCCGGAGCTCCACCGGGTCCATGCCGAGCTTCGCCGCCAGCTTGTCCATCTGCGCCTCGTACGCGAAGCACGCCTGGACCGCGCCGAAGCCGCGCATGGCGCCGCAGGGCGGGTTGTTGGTGTAGAGCGCGATCGCCTCGATCTCGACGTCCTCGACGACGTACGGGCCCGCGCCGAGCGAGGCGGCGTTGCCGACGACGGCCGGGGAGGAGGACGCGTACGCGCCGCCGTCCAGGACGATGCGGGCCTTGAGGTGGGTGAGCCTGCCGTCCTTCGTGGCCCCGTGTTCGTAGTGGAGCTTGGCGGGGTGGCGGTGGACGTGACCGAAGAAGGACTCGAAGCGGTTGTAGACGATCTTGACCGGCTTGCCGGTGCGCAGCGCGAGCAGGCAGGCGTGGATCTGCATCGACAGGTCCTCGCGACCGCCGAAGGCGCCGCCGACGCCGGCCAGTGTCATCCGTACCTTGTCCTCGGGCAGACCGAGGACGGGCGCGATCTGGCTCAGGTCGGCGTGCAGCCACTGGGTGGCGACATAGAGGTCGACGCCGCCGTCCTCCGCGGGCACGGCGAGCCCGGACTCCGGTCCGAGGAAGGCCTGGTCCTGCATGCCGAAGACGTACTCGCCCTCGACGATCACATCGGCGCGCTCGCGGGCCGCCGCCACGTCGCCGCGGACGATCGGCTGGCGGTGGACGATGTTCGGGTGAGCGACATGGCCGCTGTGGTGGTCGTCGCGGCCCTCGTGGACAAAGAGCGCGTCCGGCGCGGTCGCCGAGGCCTCGTCGGTGATGACCGGGAGTTCCCGGTACTCCACCTTGATCTTGGCGGCGGCGCGGCGGGCGGTCTCCGGGTGGTCGGCGGCGACGATCGCGACGGGCTCGCCGTGGTGGCGGACCTTGCCGTGGGCGAGGACCGGGGTGTCGCGGATCTCCAGGCCGTAGTTGCGCACCTCGGTCGGCAGGTCGTCGTACGTCATGACGGCGTGGACACCGGGTGTGGCGAGGGCCTCGGCCGTGTCGATGGAGACGATCTCGGCGTGGGCGAGCGTGGAGCGCAGGACCTGGCCCCAGAGCATGTCCTCGTGCCACATGTCGGACGAGTACGCGAACTCGCCGGTGACCTTGAGGGTGCCGTCCGGGCGCAGCGTGGACTCGCCGATGCCGCCTCTGGTGCGGGAGCCCTGGGTGATGTTGGTGGGCAGGCCGGTGGTTCCCATGTTCAGACCCCTTCGGACTGCCGGGCGGCCGCGAGGCGGACCGCGTCCATGATCTTCTCGTAGCCGGTGCAGCGGCACAGGTTGCCCGACAGCGCCTCTCGGATGTCCGCGTCGCTCGGGTCGGGGGTGCGTTCCAGCATCTCGTCGGCGGCGACGAGCAGCCCCGGCGTGCAGAAGCCGCACTGGACGGCGCCGGCGTCGATGAACGCCTGCTGGATCGGAGAGAGCGTCGCACGCGGGGATACGTCGGCCTCTTCACCGGTCTGCGAGTCGGCCCCTCGGGCGGCCCACTGCCTGGCCGAGTCGAGCGAAGTCCCGCCCGCAGCGGGCGTACCGCACGCGCCCGACGCGCAACCACCGTGCTCCGCCCGCTGCTTGGCGAAATCCGCCAGCCCCTCGACGGTGACGACCTCGCGGCCCTCCACCTGTCCTGCCGCGACCAGACACGAGCACACGGGCACGCCGTCCAGCCGGACGGTGCACGACCCGCACTCGCCCTGCTCACAGGCGTTCTTGGAGCCCGGAAGTCCCATCCGCTCCCTCAGCACGTACAGCAGGGACTCGCCCTCCCATACATCGTCGGCTTCCTGGGGACGGCCGTTGACCGTGAAATTGACGCGCATTACGCAGCTCCCTCCGTGGCGGCGGTGCCGCGGTACGACTCCCAGGTCCACATCAGCGTGCGGCGGGCCATGACGCCGACCGCGTGGCGGCGGTAGCTCGCGGTGCCGCGGACGTCGTCGATCGGATTGCATGCGCCGGCGCACAGGTCGGCGAACTGCTTGGCGACCGAAGGGGTGATGATCCTGCCGTTGTCCCAGAAGCCGCCCTCGTCGAGTGCCGCGTTCAGGAACTCCTCGGCGGCATTGGCCCGGACCGGGGTCGGCGCGGCCGAGCCGATGCCGGTCCTGACGGTGCGCGACGACGGGTGCAGGGCGAGCCCGAAGGCACACACCGCGATGACCATGGCGTTCCGGGTGCCGACCTTGGAGTACTGCTGCGGGCCGTCCGCCTTCGCGATGTGCACGGCGCGGATCAGCTCGTCCGGCGCGAGGGCGTTGCGCTTCACACCGGTGTAGAAGGCGTCGATGGGGATGAGCCGGGTCCCCCGTACGGACTCGGCCTCCACCTGGGCGCCCGCCGCGAGGAGGGCCGGGTGGGCGTCACCGGCCGGGGAGGCGGTGCCGAGGTTGCCCCCGACGCCGCCTCGGTTGCGGATCTGCGGGGAGGCGACCGTGTGCGAGGCCAGGGCGAGGCCGGGCAGCTCGGTCCGGAGGTTCTCCATGATCCGGGTGTAGGGGACGGACGCGCCCAAACGAACCGTTTCCTCGCCGACCTCCCACTCGGAGAGTTCGCCGATGCGGTTCAGGTCGAGCAGATGCTCGGGCCGACGGTGGTCGAAGTTGATCTCGACCATCACATCGGTGCCGCCGGCGATCGGCACAGCGGTGGGGTGCTCGGCCTTCGCGGCGAGCGCCTCCTCCCAGCTGGCGGGGCGAAGGAAGTCCATGTGACCGGCTCTCTTCTTCGTCTTGTGTCGTTCTCTTTGAGCCAGATCGTGTGCGGCGGGCCCGGCTCGTCCATGGGCTGTTCACGTGTCTCGGTCTTCAGTACACAGCGCCTCGCTCCGCCCCGGTCAGTCACGGAATACATGAAGGAGTTGGCTGGCCAGGGGGCGCATCTTGTAGATTCGTATGAACGGAGGCCATCAGCAACCTCTTGGTTTTCCCTTGGAAACATCCAGAACACACCCGGGGCCCGGAGAGCACGATTCCGAAAGTCCCAGGCCATTGCCCCGGACCTGCCCCGGTCTCCGATACCACCCTCCACCGGAAGCCGGGGGCACGCTCCCCGGGCGAACCGAACGTTGATTTCGAGACACCCGGACAACACGACACAAGAACGGCGGCGACGAGAATGCGCCTGCGCGCACTGCTGGACACCGACGCGCTGGGTCTGCGGCTGCTCGGCGGCGGGGACGAGCTGGACCGCACCGTGCGCGGTGTGATGACCACCGACCTCAGGGACCCCAGCCGCTACCTCTCCGGCGGCGAGCTGGTGCTCACGGGCCTGGCCTGGCGCCGTGACGCCGCCGACTCCGAGCCCTTCGTACGGCTCCTGGCCGGAGCCGGGGTCACCGCGCTGGCGGCCGGGGAGGCCGAGCTGGGCGACATCCCGGAGGACCTCGTCGTGGCCTGCGCCCGGCACCGGCTCCCGCTCTTCGCGGTCAACGAGTCGGTGGCCTTCGCGACGATCACCGAGCACGTCGTACGGCAGGTCTCCGGCGAGCGCGCCGGGGACCTGGCGGCCGTGGTGGACCGGCACCGCCGGATGATGACCTCCGGCCCGGCGGGCGGCGGCCCGGACGTGGTCCTGGACCTGCTCGGCTCCGACCTGGACCTTCGCGCCTGGGTGCTCTCCCCCGCCGGCCGGCTCGTCGCGGGCGCCAAGGACGCCGGGCCCGCCCTGCCCGCCGAGCTGTGCGCGCGCCTGTCCGCCGAGCATCTGGCGGCGACGCGCACGGGACGCCACGGCCCGCACCGCGTGGCCGTCGGCACCACGACGTACTCACTCTTCCCGATCAGCAGTGCCGGCCGCGGCACGGGCCCCGGCGGGGCCGCCGCCCGTGACGTGCGCACGACCGTGCTGTCCGACTGGCTCCTCGCCGTCGAGGCCGACGCCGGGGACTGGCCCGCCGAGCGGCTCGACCTGCTGTACGGCGTCACCCAGCTGATCGCGGTCGAACGCGACCGGCGCGACGCGGCCCGTACGGTTCGGCGCCGGCTCGCCCAGGAGGTCCTGGAGCTGGTGCAGGCGGGGGCGGCCCCGGCCGAGATCGCGGCCCGGCTGCGGGTCGCCGCGCCGGTGCTGCTGCCCGGCCTCGGGTCGGCGCCGCACTGGCAGGTCGTCGTGGCCCGGGTCGAGTGGGACGGCGGCCAGGTCGACAGCGGTCCGGTCACCCAGGCGCTCCTGGAGGAGATCCTCGTCGATCCCCTGGCGACGGGCCCCGAGCCCTCGGACCGGATCGCCGTCGCCCACACGGGAGAGGAGGCCATCGCCCTCGTCCCCCTCCCGGCGGTCCTCTCGGAGCCCGACGGCGCCGGGTCCGGCATCCACGCCGACACCCTCCTCGCCGCCGTACGGGACCCGCTGACCGCCGGCCTCGACGACGACGGGCGGCTCACCCTCGGTGTCAGCGCGGCCGTGCACTCGGCGGAGGGCCTGCGCGGGGCGCTGGAGGAGGCGCGGCACGCCCGCCGGGTGGCCGCGGCCCGCTCCGGCCGGGTGTGCGCGGCCGGCCACCAGGAGCTGGCCTCGCACGTGCTGCTTCTCCCCTTCGTCCCCGACGACGTGCGCCGGGCCTTCACGGCCCGTCTCCTCGACCCCCTGCGCGACTACGACCGCCGGCACCGCGCCGAGCTGATCCCCACCCTGGAGGCGTTCCTGGAGTGCGACGGCTCCTGGACGCGCTGCGCCGCGCGGCTCCACCTGCACGTCAACACGCTGCGGTACCGGGTGGGCCGCATCGAGCAGTTGACGAGCCGGGACCTCTCCCGGCTGGAGGACAAGCTGGACTTCTTCCTGGCCCTGCGCATGAGCTGAGGTCATGGGGTGGTGGGCGAAGATCGAAGTGCGCCGTCCGCACCCCATGACTTTGTGAATTCCTTCACCCACCCCCTTGGCCGGGCCCCGGAATCCGTGCTGAGATGCGGCCACCACTCAAAGCTCAAGGGCGTGCTCGGGGAGGGCAACGTGGCGCATACCGCCATGTCTGGTAACGGAACGACCGCCGGCGACGATCCACTCCAGACCGCGGTATGGCGGTTGCGCTCACGCGCCTGCTGGGTCGACGCGGCAGCCCTGATCGAGCCCGACACCCCACAGGCCTCTCTGCAGCGGACCTCGCTGCTCGTCGAGCGCTGCCTCTACACCGAGCAGGGCTGGGAGGAGGCCGAGGACGCGCTGCGCACGGCCGAGGCACAGGCCCGGACCGACGACGAGCGGGGCGCGGCGGCCTGTGAGCGCGGCCAACTGGCGTACGCGGCCACACTGTTCCATGTCCGTGACCGCGCCGACGAGGCGCGGGCCGCACTCGGCCGGGCCGCGGCCCTGATCGCTCCCGGCGCGCCGGGCCGGGCCCTGCTGGACTTCCGCCGGGGTGTTCTCGCCGAGAACCTCACCCGCTCCCCGCAGGCCGCCCGTGCCGCTTACCGCCGGGCCCACGCGGGCGCGACCGCTCACGGCGACCTGCTGCTGCAGTCCTTCACCTGGCGGCACCTCGCCGGGCTCGCGCTCCACGACGGCGAGTTGGCCGAGGCCCGCCACGGCTTCGCCGAATCCCTGCGTCTGCGCGAGGAGTTGGGCTACCTCGTCGGTACCGCCCCGGCCCTCGTCTCCCTGGCCGACACCGAATCCGAACCGGAGGCGTCCCGACTCCGCGAGGAGGCCGGGCGGCTGTTCCGTCTTCTGGGAGGTGTACCGACGTGGCTGGCAAGGCAGTTGGCACCACCACCGGCTGCTACGGCCTGACCGGTCAGGAGGCTGTTCGTCCGCGGGTGCGTGGGGACCGGTCGCCCGGTTCCCCGCGCCCCTCGACGGCATGGGCCGCGCCCGGAGTCTCCTGGTTGTCCTGCGCCTGAATCCGTCGGCAGACAGACCCGTCACGTCGTCGCCGGTCGAATTCCCACCGCCGACCAGCCGCGTCGACCGTCCACGGCGCAGCCGGAACTGTCCGGCAACCTCCGAAGCGGGACACCAGGGCGCGGGACACCAGGGCGCCGGGAGCTGCGCGACCAGTCACGGCCGACCGGCGGGGTCGGCAACGCTCCGCAGCCCCAACGGCGTCGGGTCGCCCCTTACCCCACCACGCCGAAATGCTTCTCCACCAGACAGCAGGCCGCTTCCAGGTCCTCCGCCATCAGCGCGTCCAACAACGCGATGTGCTCCGCCGCATCAGCCATGAGTTCGACCCTGCCACCGCTTCCCACGTCACCCAGGCGGCCGATCCCCAACGGCAGTTGGGTACGCCGGTGGAGGTCGTCCGCGATCTGCAGCAGCTGCTCGTTCCCGGCCAGCCCCAGCACGCCGCGGTGGAAGGCCCGGTCCGCCTCCCCGTACGTCGCCCGGCACCCGGAGGACGCCGCACGAGCCGTCTCGTCGGCGAGCGGACGCAGCTCACCCCAGCGGTCCGCCTGCAACGTGCGCGCGAGCCGCATGATCACCGGCACCTGGAGCAGCGCCCGCACCTCCGCGAGCTCGGCCAGCTCCCGGGCGCCCCGCCGTACGACTCGGAACCCCCGGTTGGGCACGACCTCGACCGCGCCCTCGATGGCCAGTTGCTGCATCGCCTCGCGTACGGGAGTCGCAGAGACCCCGAACTGGTCACCGAGCGCGGGCGCCGAGTACACCTCCCCCGGCGTCAGCTCCCCACCGGCGAGCGCGGCCCGCAGCGCGTCGAGGATCTGGCCCCGCACGGAGGCCCGCTGAACGACGGGGCGCTCCGGTGAGCGCGGCAGTGGAATGGGCGTCTCGCTGTGCGTGTGCTCGCCGCGGGCCGTGGCGCCGTCCGCCGCGATGCCCCGCTCCCGGTCGACGTCCGCGACTCCGGGCTGCATGGGCACGCGGTAGGCCGATGCCGGACGGGCGGCGGTGGCGTCCGGCGCACTCGCGGCGGCCTGGCGCGAGCGCGGTCCGGCCTGTTCCACGGGTCCTCCTCCGAGCCGAGTCGTGTGTCGAGTGGGCCCGGTGGTGCGGCCGACTGGGTACATGGGGGCGCTTAGGTCATTACTGGGGTTGTTACCGGTCGTAAAGCACCATAGGCGCACATGCCCTCAGTTCAAACCTCGACCGCCTCGGGTAAGGTCACCCTTACTTGGCAGCGACGGCGAAACGGCGGTCCCCGTATGCCCCACTCAGCTCAGGCACCGTCCCCCACGTCACGCACGTCGCCCGTGACGGCCGCGTACACCCGCCTGACCGAGGTCCTGCCGATGGTGAGCGTGACAGAACTCTCTCCCACGGACCCCTTGCCCGAGGGTGAGGGGTGGGTCCGTGCCGCCGGGCTCGCGGCGGCCGGAGCCGAGCTGGACGCGTTCCTCGCGTGGGACGAGACCCAGATACTGCGGGACTACGGCCGCGAGGGCCGCCCGGACGTGGTGGCGGCCTTCGGGCTGCACCGGTACTCCTGGTACGCCTGCCTGCTCTTCACGGTCCCCTGGTTCCTGCAGCGCCGGGTGCCACGGTTCCCCGCCGGGCATGTGGCGTTCCAGCGCGAGCAGAGCCGGCTGGTGGTGCGTGGCGAAACGTTCAGCTGCCTGCCGGGCGATCCGGCGGCCGGCGAGCCCGGCGCCCGGGTGGTTCCGGACGAGGAGGCGCTGCGGGCCGAGGTGCGGGCGGCGTTCGCCGAGCACATAGAACCGGTTCTCGGCGGCTTCGGACCACGGATGCGACGGCGCGGGCGCGCACTGTGGGGCATGGCGACCGACGAGATCGTCGAGGGGATCTGGTACATAGCCGAACTCCTGGGCGCCGACGAGCAGGAGCGCTGCCGGCGCGAGCTGGAGCTGCTGCTGCCGGGCACGACCCGGCCGTACGTGGGAGGTGCCGGGTTCCGCGAACTGACCGGCCCCGGCGGCGAGTCGCTGCCCACCCGGGACCGGGCGAGCTGCTGCATGTTCTACACACTGGCCCCGGACGACACCTGTGTGACCTGTCCACGCACCTGCGATGCGGACCGGATCACCAAACTGACGACCGCCTCCAACAGTTGACGGACCCTCGCCGGACGGGGATGCTTCTCGCCGGGCGACCCCCCGGCGATCGCCCGCGGCATGTGCCGTAAGATCAAATCCGGGTGGGACCCTCGTTTGGTTACAGGTGGTTCACAAATTCCTCACTTGTCGCAGGAACTTTCCGTGGAACCACTCGAACGGGTAATCTCACTCGCACTCAACTCCCGTCCCTCGCGCGGTAGTTCGAGCAGAATGCCGCCTGGCGTCACTCATTGCACTTCTTTGGCGGTCTCTTGCCCCGAAACCCCCTGAGGGCCGCGAGGATTGGGCCACTATGGCGGGCGTTACGCCCTATCCCAATGCAAGGGACCCCTGATGAGATTGACCGACATATCGCTGAACTGGCTGCTTCCGGGCGCCGTACTGCTCCTGGGCATGCTGGCGGCGGTTGCGGTGCTCGCGCGCGGCAAGCGCTCCGGGGAGCACGCGAAGACCGAGGATTCGTGGGAACGCAGCGAGGAGCGCCGCAGGCGCAAGGAGGCCCTCTACGCCACGGCCTCCTACATCCTCCTCTTCTGCTGTGCCGCGGTCGCAGCCGCGCTCTCCTTCCGCGGCCTGGTCGGCTTCGGCGAGCAGAACCTGGGCCTCTCCAACGGGTGGCAGTACCTGGTTCCGTTCGGCCTGGACGGCGCCGCCATGTTCTGCTCGGTACTCGCCGTGCGCGAGGCCAGCCACGGTGACGCGGCCCTCGGCTCACGGATACTCGTCTGGACGTTCGCCGGTGCGGCGGCCTGGTTCAACTGGGTGCACGCTCCCAGGGGCCTCGGCCACGACGGCGCCCCGCAGTTCTTCGCAGGCATGTCCATGTCCGCGGCGGTGCTCTTCGACCGCGCGCTCAAGCAGACCCGCCGGGCCGCGCTGCGCGAGCAGGGCCTGGTGCCGCGTCCGCTGCCGCAGATCCGTATCGTCCGCTGGCTGCGGGCCCCGCGCGAGACGTACAAGGCCTGGTCGCTGATGCTCCTGGAGGGCGTGCGCAGCCTGGACGAGGCCGTGGACGAGGTGCGCGAGGACAAGCGGATCAAGGAAGAGACCCGGACGCGCAAGCGGGAGCAGGAGCGTCTGGAGCGCGCCCACCTCAAGGCGATCAGCCGGGGCCACCGGGGTCTGCCCGGCCGGGGCGGCGGCGGTGGCGGCGGGCGCCAGGTGGACACCACCGTGGAGCGCGTGCCGGCGGCCCAGGTCGCCTCGGAGCCTGCCATATCGACGCCGGAGCAGCTGCCCGTGCGGTCGCGTCCCTCCCTCCAGCCCGTGCGCAACGGTGCTGACAAGTCGCTGACCGTCGACCTCACCGCGGAGGACGACACGATGGCCCTGCCGCGGCTCGACTCCCTGGAGCGCAAGCTCAAGGACCTGGAGCAGCAGTTCGGCTGATCACGAGCCACACATCGGACAGGGGCGCGGCACAAGCCGCGCCCCTGTCCGTTTCGCGGTCCGATGCCCGTCCGTTCACGTCCGATGCACGGTTCGTGTCACGTCCGGACGTGGGTCCGTCCTTGCGTCCGCCCGCATGGTCGGCCTCATGGTCGGCGCCCTCTTCGACGGACGCCCGGACGTCACTGCGTCAGTCCGCCGTCGAGGTCGAACCACACCGCCTTGCCCACCCCGTGCGCCCGTACCCCCCAGGTGTCGGCGAGAGCCTGGACGAGGAAGAGACCGCGTCCATGCGTGCTGTCGTCGGCGTTCGGCACCCTGGGTCGGGGCCTGCGCCCCACGAAGTCCCGGACCTCCACGTGGAGTCCGCGCGGTGAGACGGTGGCGGTCAGCACCGCGTCGTGGTCGGTGTGGACGAGCGCGTTGGTGACCAGCTCGCTCGTCAGCAGTTCCGCAATCTCCGATCTTTCCGGCCTCCCCCATTGCCGCAGCAGCTCCCGCAGGGCCCTGCGCGCCTCGGGCACCGCCTTCAGGTCCGCCCGGCCCAGTCTGCGTTTCAGCTGTCCGGCGCCGGCCCTGTCCGTCGAGTCGTCGGCTGCTTCCTCCACCACCTCTGCCGAGGAGGCCCCTGTCACCACGGGACCGCCTCCTCGTGCCTGCCTCTTCATGACCCCCGCCCACGTGCCGATGACGATTCCCCTCCTGCCCGAACACGTACACGGGGATCCATGCCCCGTCCGGATCGCGGCACTCATGTCGAATCGTCAACGACCCTACGTACGCTTTCAAACGCACAGAGTCAAGCCAGCTGCCGGTACCGTGTGACAGCGCTTCCCGCCCCATGAATCCGCCCCACGGCCCCACCGACCCGCCACCCCGCCCCACTCCGGGCACCCTCGCCCCGACTGCGGAAGCCGGACCCAACTGCCCAGGCGGGGCTACAGATCCGGCCGTATGTCAGCGGGACACGACTTCCGTACGCGCGCCGCGTTCCGCGCCCGGGACGGGTCGCCCGCCCCGATGATGTTGATTGGCCGGAATCCTGCGCTGGTACAGGCCAACGTGCGGCCGGGCGCGGCTGATTGACGCCCGTCCCCGTCCTCCGGGGGCCGCCGTCAGGCCTCCCACACGGCGGCGGCCGTACGGTCGTCCGTGTACCCCTTGACCCTGACCTGGGCGTCGGCGAGGAACGCGGCGAGGCCGGGTGGCTCGGCGGCTCCCCAGCGCGCCGCCAGATACTCGGCGAGCGGCGCCTCCCCGCGCAGCGGTTCGGCCAACCCGCCGGTGCACAGGAGCAGAACGTCCTCCTCCCGGGCCACGGAGGCACGGAAGCGGAAGGGTTCACGGGGTGGGGCGGAGGCAGGTTCGTACGGGCTCGGGGGTGTCGTGATGCCGAGGTCCATGGTGAGGCGGTCGCCGTCGGGGGTCTCGTGCGGCAGCGAGCCGAAGCCGAGCACCGGCGCGCCCGCCGTGTCGGCGACCCGGGGCTCTATGTCCTGCCAGTCCCCGTCCCGCAGCCGGAACAGCCCGCCGGCGCCGACCCCGAAGAACACCCGCGTACGGCACCGGGGGTCGGCCGGGATCAACAGACAGCGCAGGCTCGCCGTGTACTCCTCCGGGTCGAGCCCCTGCTCGGCCGCGCTGGCGCGCAGTCTGCCGAGGCTGCGGTCGGTGAGCCGGTGCAGCCCGGACTTGAGGTCGCCGCGCCGGGCCGCGCGGATGTCCTCCACCAGCCGTGCGTGGCTGAGCCCGACGGCCCGCCCGATCCACCGGCACGCCTCCGCCGCCGCGCGGTGCGCACCCGGCGTGGCCCGGGCACCGGTCGCCATGGCCACCAGTACGAGCGCCTGCTCCCCCAGGCCGAAACGGGCGGTCAGGAGTGCGTCCCGCCGCGGCTCGCCCCGGTAGCGCGCCGAGTCGCCGCGCAACGACGCGGCGCGCAGCGTGCACGCCCCGTAGCGCGCGCCGTCCAGCACCGTGTCCGCGACCAGATCCCCCAGATCCTCCGGATCCGCCGGCGGCAGCGCGGTCGGCTCCGCGTCGTACGTGGGCGGCCCGGACCCCACGTACTCGACCCGCACCCGCTGAGTCCCGGTGACCAGGGTGACCTCCTGTGCCTGGAGGGTGGGCAGGTCGAGACGGGTGGGGGGCCGGGCGTCGGACGGTTCGGCGGCCGAGCCGGGAGACGAGGACGGCATCGGCGAGGGCGGGGAGGGCGTGCCACTGCGGGACGTGTCCGGGGAGGGAGTGGCACTGCGGGACGTGTCCGGGGAGGGTGTGGCACTGCGGGACGTGTCCGGGGAGGGAGTGGCACTGCGGGACGTGTCCGGGGAGGGTGTGGCACTGCGGGACGTGTCCGGGGAGGGTGTGGCACTGCGGGACGTGTCCCGTGGGGGCGTGCCGCCTCGGACGGCGTCCTGTGGGGGCGTATCGCCGGGAGACGCGTCGTCGGGACGGCTGCCGCCGTAAGAGGGCACCGCGCCGGCCGGGGGGCCCATGGCGGGTACGCCGCCCGTGGGTCGCTGCGCGGGCGCCCGCCGCCAGGGCGCGGCCGCGAGGAAGCCCGGCGGGGTGGGTGCGGGCGGAAAGGTCACCGGCCCCGACGGCTGGACGGGCGGCGGTTCCCAGGGCGCGGGCTGCGGGACGAGACCGCTGCGGCGGAGGGGGTCTGTGGCGGGAGTGAGGGGAAGAGTGCGGTCCGAGGGGGGAGGGGTGCGGCCCGGAGGAGAGGTGGGGGCGGGAGGAGAGGTCGGGGCGGGAGGAGAGACGGGGTCGGTGAACGGGGTGGGGCTGGGGGCTGAGGAGGGAACCGGGGGGTGGCCCGGCCGGTCGCCTCGTTCGCCTCGTTCGTCTCGCCCGGCCCGCCCGGCGGATCCGGCGGATCCGCCGGGATCGCCGGGATCGCCGGGATCGCCGAGGCCGCTCTGCCCGCCTTGCCCGCCTCGTCTGCCGGGTTCGCCGGATCCATCGTCGCTCCGGCCTCCCCAGCCCCTGGGTCCGCCGGGCGGACCCTGTGGAGGCACCCTGTCCGAGAGGGAGCCCGGGGTGCTCGGGGCAGGGTCCGAGGTCTGCGGGTCTGCGCGTGGTCCGCTCGTGGTGTTCGGCCCCTCGCCCGATCCGCCCGGCCTCCTGTCGGACCCGCCACGCGATGCTCCCCTCGCGGGCGAGGTACCCGGCACGGCTGCCCAGGCGCCCGACGTACCGGGTACGGCCCCCCAGGTCCCCGGGGTGCCCGACGCCCTCGACGTCCTCGACGTCCTCGGCGCGCTCGCCGGGGTTGCCGGGGTTGCCGGGGTTGCCGGGGTTGCCGGAGTCGACGCACCCGGCGCACTCGCCGGATGGGTCGCACCCGGCGCACCCGGCGCGTCCGGCCCGCTCGCCGGATCGGCCGGTGCCGTCGGAGTCTCCGACGGCTTCCCGACCGTGTCCGCCGCCGAGGCGAAGCGGTCGTCGAGGGAATCGGCCGCGACCGAGGGGCCCGTGTCCCCGTTGGTGTCGTCGTACAACTGCCGCCACCAGTCGTCCTCGTGACCGGTGGGCTTCTCCCCCTGCTGGCTCATGCCCCTAATTGTCCACCTCAGGAGCCGTATGAAAACGGGGCATCCGGAAAATCGGTCCGCAGAGCCGACGACCTCACGGCGTGTCGGACTACACGTCGAACTCCGGTGCGAGGCAAGGGAGTCGAGGGATCGGTGGGGTCCGGCACATGCGCCGGCCCTTCCGAGGGTCCAGGAAGAGACCGCCGGGCGGTGCCACCCCCCACAGGAGAAACCGCCCGGCGGCGCCGGGGCGACCAGGGCGCGGTGCGGGCGCGTGGGCCGGTCGGCCCGAGTGTGAGGCATGTACCTGGCATTCCGCTGTGGGACCCCGCCTCGTCGGTGGGATGTGAACGCGCGGTGCGGTGACGATGCGCCGAGGCGGCGGCGCGCCGGAACGCTCGATTCGGCGCGCCGGGCACCAGTGTCCGCGGGCGCGCCACCGGCGCACCGGACCTCGCGCGCCGGCTCACACTCGGGGCGCACGACACCTACCTGGAGATGCGGCCCTGGGTGATCCAGGACTGATACCACTGACCTGCGCTTTCTCCCGCGATCCGGCACCCTGGGCAGATGGGAGCGTGGGAACTCCTGCTGGTCGCGGTGGTGCTGCTGCTCGGCCTGTGCGGAGTGCTGGTGCCCGGCGTACCGGGGTCCTGGCTGGTGTGGGCCGGGGTCATGTGGTGGGCTCTGGAGGACCCACGGCCCGTCGCCTGGTGGGTGCTGGTGGGCGCCACCGTCGTGCTGCTCGTGTCCTGGGCGGTCCGCTGGAGCCTGCCGCCCCGGCGCCTGACGGAGAGCGGCGCAACCCCCCGAATGGGCGTGTACGCCGGTTCCGGCGCCTTCCTCGGTTTCGTCCTCCTCCCCGTGCTCGGCACGATCCCCGGCTTCGTCGCCGGCATCTACCTCTCCGAGCGGCTCCGCCTGGGCCGCCACGACGCGGCGAAGGACGCCACACGCAGGGCGATGCGCTCGGGCGGGTCGAGCGTCCTGGCGGAGCTCTTCGCGTGCCTGCTGGTGGCGGGGGCGTGGGTGGGCGTCGTGTTCGGGGGCTGAGACCGGCCGAAAACCGACTGAGACCGTCCCCAGGGGCCTCGGACAGCCGGATCGGTGCTGTTCGGAGTGCCAGTGCCCTTTGCTGTCGTCGGTGCCCACAGCGACGATCAGCCCGCCTACGCCGGTGCGGATCAGAACGTCGGCGTCGCACCTGTCGGAAACTCTCGGTCCCACTTCGGCACGCGGCAGCCGGTTGCCGGAGATGCCGCGCGTCGAGGCACCGGGCCGGCGGTCGGTGGGCAGCGCGCAGAGCCGGTCGGCGAGCCGGTCGGGCCGGCGCCGGTCGGCATCGACCGTCGAGCCGTTGCCGTCCGTGATCGAGTCACCGAGCGCGGCGCCGCCGCCGGCGACCCAGGACCCCCTTGCCCTCCCACCAGGGGCCGCGCTACAGCACGCCCTCCAGACCGAGGAGGAGGCGCTTGCGGTCGAGACCGCCCGCGTAGCCCGTGAGGGTGCCGTTCGCGCCGATCACCCGGTGGCAGGGACGGAGGATGAGGAGGGGGTTCGCGCCGATCGCGCCGCCGACGGCCCGGACGGCGGCCCTGGGCGCCCCGATGCGGGCGGCGATGGCTCCGTAGGTGGTGGTCGCGCCGTACGGGACCTCGTCGAGCGCGGCCCAGACCCGTCGCCGGAAGTCGGTGCCCTCGCCGCGCAACTCCAGCTGGAACTCCTTGAGTTCACCGGCGAAGTAGGCGGCGAGCTGTTCCTCTGCCGCGCGGAACGGCGCCGGGTCGCGCAGCCAGCCCGGCAGCGGCACCCGACCGCCCTTCTGCTCCGGCACGGAGAGGGAGGTGAGGGCGCCGAACTCGTCCGCGGTGAGGAGGAGTTGCCCGGCGGGGCTGTCCACGACGGTGTAGTACGTGCCTTGCTCGGTGCTCACGGCTGAACTCCCTGTCCCTGTGCCGATTTCTGCGACTGCGCCGGTGCTTGCGCGAGTGTCTGTGCCTGTGTCCGTGTCGGTCGCCGTGCGGCCGTGGCCGGCTCGCCCGCTGTCCTGAGGTGTTGCCGGGCGTACGACCGCCATGGCCGCCAGGCGTCCGGCACAGCCTCGTCCGGCGGTGCCACGTCCGGGTCGCCGAGGGCGCGGGTGCGGATCGCGGCGACGGTACGGGGGGCCAGGCCCGGCAGTGCGAGCAGTGCCGCCTCGGTCTCGTCCCGGTCCGCGCCCACGTCGAGACGGACGGTGCCGTCGGCGAGGGCGGTGGCGAGGGCGCCGAGCGGACCGTCCACACCGGCCAGCGCGGCCGGTTCGGGGAACAGGTGCGTCAGCGTTCCGTGCGGGACGTCCAAAGTCTTCCCGTACACCCGAACGAGCCGTTCCGCCTCCTCGCGGCCCGCGAGCGCCCGTACCGCGAACTCCTCCGGATCGGCCGCGCCCGGCGAGCGCAGCCCCGGCCTGGCGGCGACGAGCGGGGCGAGCCGCGTGTCCTCCCCGAGGCGCTCGTCCACGGCGTAAGGATCGGCGTCCAGATCGAACAGCCGCCGCAGCCGCTGCACGGCGGTGGTGAGATCCCGGGGGTCGGTGAGATGGAGCCTGGCGTCGAGCCAGCCGCCGGGATGCGGGGCCGCGGGTCGGCGCGGGGGCGACACCACACGCTGCCGCCCGCCCGACGGCCGTTCGTCGACCTCGGCGATTCCGGTGCCGTACGGGAGGCGGAGGGTGCGCCGGTAGGTGCGGTGGCCGCGCCCGCCGGTCATCTCCTCGACGCCGGTGACGGCCTCGGCCGCGAGGACGTCGAAGAGCGCGGTGGACCGGTACGGGCCCCGGTGAGCGAGCCGGAGCGGGATTCCGGCGGTCGGCGAGCCGGCCGGGCGCCGGGGTGCCCCGGCGCGCAGGCCGCTCGGCGTCATGGCGTACACCGCCCTGACCGTGTCGTTGAACTGGCGCACGCTGGCGAAGCCGGACGCGAAGGCGATCTCGGTGACCGGGAGGGCGGTGGTCTGCAGGAGGACGCGGGCGGTGTGGGCCCGCTGGGCGCGGGCCAGGGCGACGGGCCCGGCGCCGACCTCGGCGGTGAGCTGCCGCTGGACCTGGCGTGCGCTGTACCCCAGCCGCACGGCCAGGCCGGCGACGCCCTCCCGGTCGACGACGCCGTCCCCGATGAGCCGCATGGCCCGGCCCACGGCGTCCGCGCGCACGTTCCACTCGGCCGACCCGGGCACGGCGTCCGGCCTGCACCGTCGGCAGGCCCGGAATCCGGCGCCCTGGGCGGCGGCCGCTGTCCCGTAGAAGCGGACGTTCTCCCGTTTGGGCGTCACCGCCGGGCAGCTCGGCCGACAGTAGATCCCGGTCGTCCCGACGGCGAAGAAGAACTCCCCGTCGAACCGCCCGTCCCTGCTGCGCACGGCCTCGTACCTGGTGTCCTCCCTGCTGCGCACGGCCTCGTACCCGGTGTCCTCGTCCTTCATGACATCAAGTGTCGAGCACGCCGATCGTCCGGGCTGGCGGGAATCGGACATGGCGCTCGCCACGGGGCCGCGCCCCTGGAGAAGCAGAGGCACGGCCTCGCTTCTCCAGGGGCGCGGGGAACCGCGCGACCGGCCCCACCGGCCCGCGGCCGGAGCTCAGTGCCGGCCACCGGCCCGCCGCCGGAGGTCAGCGCCGGCCGCCCCGCTTGGCCTCCATCGCCAGGCGCCCCTCCGCGTGCTTGCGCTTCCACTCCCTCCGGATGTCGGCCCGCACCCGCGCGTCGCTCTTCGCGACGATCCGCTGGTTCTCGCGGAGCAGCTTGCGGTAGCTGTCGAGCCGTCGCTCGGACAGTTCACCGGACTCGACCGCGGCGAGGACCGCGCAGCCGGGCTCGGCGAGGTGCGCGCAGTCGTGGAACCGGCAGTCCGCGGCGAACTCCTCGATCTCGGCGAAGACCTGCCCGACCCCGCTCTCGGCGTCCCAGAGGCCGACGCCGCGCAGACCGGGTGTGTCGATGAGGACTCCGCCGCCGGGCAGGACGAGGAGGTTGCGGGTGGTCGTGGTGTGCCGTCCCTTGCCGTCCACGTCGCGGATGGCCTGGACGTCCATGACGTCCTCGCCGAGCAGCGCGTTGGCGAGGGTCGACTTGCCTGCGCCGGACTGCCCGAGCAGTACGGAGGTGCCGCCGGAGAGCACCGCGGCGAGGACGTCGAGGCCCTCACCGAGCGCGGAACTGACCGGCAGCACGGCGATGCCGGGCGCGACGGTCTCCACGTCCTGGACCAGATGCCCCAGCGTGGCGGCGTCCGGCACCAGGTCGGCCTTGGTGAGCACGACCACCGGCCGCGCCTGGGACTCCCAGGAGAGTGCCTGCGTATGCAGCGGTGTCTCACCGCCCGCACCGGACATGGCCAGCGCCAGGAACCGTTCGATCCGCCCGAGGTCGAGTTCGACCGCGAGCGACACACAGATGACGACGTAATCGATGTTGGTGGCCAGGACCTGGCCCTCGGAGCGCTTGGACGAGGTCGAGCGTACGAAGGCGGTCCGGCGCGGGAGGAGTGTCTGCACGTAGCACGGGTCGCTGCCCGCAGGATCGACGGCGACCCAGTCCCCCGTGCACACGACCTTCATCGGGTCACGGGGCACGACGAACTCGGTGTCGGCGCGGACGGTACCGGCCGGGGTGACGACGTCACACAGACCGCGGTCGACCCGGACGACACGACCGGGCAGCAGACCCTGCCCGGCATACGGAGCGAACTCCGCCTCCCAGCCCGCATCCCAGCCGTACGGCACGAGCGGATGCGAAGAAGACGAGGACGAACCCGGGAGAGAAGAGAAAGACAAGGGGTGACCCTTCAAAGGGTGGCCCCGGCACCGCGCTCATGGGCGCGGGAGAGGTGGAGAGGTCAGCCGGAGGCCACGGGGGTGGACTTGATGTACTTCCGGATGCGGGCAGCGCCCATCTCAACGACAGCCATCGGTCACACCTCCCGAACCAAGCCGAACCACCGCGACAACCTCGGGTTGCCGCTCGAACACCACCGACCCTAGAGGTACACGAGCCTCGACGCCATCGAATTACGTCGCATCCGTCGGCGGCATTCCCGGCCCGAGAACGCACAGGCAGCCCGGAACGGCGTCCGGGTAGGACGCGCGGTGCGACCGGCCACCGCATGCCTTGTCCCCCGTGGACGAACACGCATCCCCGTGGGAGGGGCGGTGCGGGATTCGCCGACGTGCGGGCGCGACTGAAGTGCGTGCGCGGCTACGGGACCAAGGGCGGGCGGCGGGTGAGAGCGACCAGGCCGATGCCGATCCAGGCGGTGTTGAGCAGGGCGGAGGGCCAGGCCTGGTGGTATCCGGAATTGACGGTCAGGGCGGCGGCTCCGAACAGGTTCAGCAGCTGGAAGGCGCGGCCCCCGGCGGAGATCCGTTCGGTCGACGCCATCGCGTACGCGGTGAGCAACAGCCCTGCTCCGCCCCAGCCGATGGCGGCGACGAGCCCCTCGGCCCAGGTCACCGGCCCTGACCCCGATCGTTGCCTTCGCCTGCCTCGTGGTCGACCGGCCCGAGGGCCCGCGCCGGAGAGGTGCCCGTCCCGGTGACCTCGTGCGAAAGCGGCAGTTCCCGGTCCACGGCCCACTGACTGTCCACCATCGGCAGCCCGTGGTGGCGGACGAACAGGTGGGCCGGGTCAGGGGCGTCGGACTTCGGGGCGGTCACGTCCAACAGGAGACCCTGGGTGCGCGGGCCACCACCGCCCAGGGAGGTCACGTCGGCGTCGAACCGCACACGCCACAGCTCGTCGCATTCGTTCATGACTCGATCATCCGTGCAGTGCGGCTTCACTACAAGCAAGATTTTCTGAAGTGGCACTACAGCGTGGCTAATGGAACTGGCCGTCGAACAGGGTGGCGACGTCACTCTCGCGGCGGGCCGGAGGGCAGGGGCACCGACGCGGTGCGCGAGCGTCGGCAGCCGCCGGGGACCGAGCACGCGGCCGGGCGGAACGCGGCCGGGCGGAACGCGTCCGCCAGGCCGGTCGGCTCAGTGGCAGCGAGCCCACGGTCGTCGTCGGCCCGCGCCACGTCCGGGGCGGCGCGCCGGAGCCCCGTCAAGCGCCCGCGACACCGCCGGCCCCCGTGCTGACGGGGCAGGTCCCGACCGGTGTCGCGTTGCCGGGGCCGCCTCGGGAATCCTCGGTCGGCATGGCCCGCGTACCGCTGTCGTGATCGTCCGAAGGCGGCGTGAAGGCGACGTCCAGGCGGGTGAGACCGCGGAAGTTGAGGCTGCGCTGCCACTGCGGCGCGGTGCCGTCGAGCCGTAGGCCGGGGAGCCGGGTGAGGAGTGCTTCCAGGACGATCGCGCCTTCCAGCCGGGCCAGCGCGGCACCGAGGCAGAAATGCGGGCCGTGTCCGAACGCCAGGTGCCGCCCGCCGGGCCGCTCGAAGTCCAGGACATGCGGATCGGGGAAAACTTCCGGATCCCGGTTGGCCGCGCCGCACACCAGGAGCACCGTCTGCCCTTCGGAGACGGTGCGGCCCGCCAGGTCCAGATCGTGTCGCGCCCGGCGCAGCATCAGCTGTACCGGGGCGTCGTAGCGCAGGAGTTCCTCGACCGCGGCGGGCATCAGATCGGGCCGACGGCGCAGTTGGTCGGCCGCGTGCGGGTGGCGGAGCAGGGCGAGTGTGGCGTTGCCGATGAAGTGGGTGGTGGTCTCGTGGCCCGCGATCAGGAGCAGGGCGCAGTTGGCGAGGAGTTCGTCGAAGTCCTGGTCGGTGTTCTCGGCCTGCGCGGTCACCAGGGCGCGCAGGGTGTGGGGGGCCGGCCGGGTGTCGGGGCGGGTGAGGAGTTCGCGGAAGTAGGCGAGCATGTCCGTCATGCTCTGCGAGGCCTCGCGGTTGCGGTCGGCGTCGAGCCGGGAGTTGCCTATGGCTTCGGCGACCGGCTCGGACCAGGCGTGGAGGGCGGGGCGGTCCTGCTGCGGTACGTCGAGGAGGTCGCAGATGATGGTGAGCGGCAGCGGTCGGGCGAGGTCCGCGACGATGTCCATCCGCCCGGTCGGCGCCGCTTGGGTGATGATCCGGTCGACGGCTTCGAAGATCTGGGCGCGGAGTGTCTCCACCGCCCGGGGAGTGAAGGCCCTGCTGATCAGGGCCCGGAGCCGGGAGTGGTCGGGGGCGTCGCTGTAGAGCATCTGCCGGCTAAGGAGTCCTTTCAGAATGCTGGGTTCTTGCGGGCGAGGATCATGCAGTGGGCGAGTTGGAGGAAGGCGTCGTGCATGTCGTCTCGGGCTTCCCAGCGGGTCCGTAAGCGGCGGGGGCCGTGGAGCCAGGCGATGGCGGACTCGGCAACCCACCTGACCCTGCCCAGGCCAGAACCGTGCGGCTGTCCGCGCCGGGCGATCTTCGGTGTGATGCCGCGTTCACGCAGCCGGTGGCGGTAGACGTCGTAGTCGTAGCCGCGGTCGGCATACAGGGTCCGGGGCTTGCGCCGGGGCCGGCCCCGCTTGCCCCGCACCGGCGGCATCCCGTCGACCAGCGGCAGAAGCTGGGTGACATCGTGGCGGTGACCGCCGGTCAGTGACACCCGCAGCGGGGTGCCATGCGCGTCGGTCAGCACGTGATGCTTCGAGCCCGGCCGCCCGCGGTCAACCGGACTCGGACCGACTTTTGGGCTGCCACGCCCCCGCTTGGCCTGCACGTGCGAGGCGTCGATCGTGGCGCGGGAGAAGTCCAGGCGGTCCGCAGCCCGCAACCGGTCCAGCAGCACCCGCTGCAGTTCCTCCCACACTCCGGCCTCCTGCCACTCGGCCAGCCGCCGCCAGCAGGTGGGACCTGAACCGAACCCCAACTCCTGCGGCAGGAACTCCCACTGGACACCGGTGTACAGGACGAACAGGACTCCCTGGAGCGTCTTGCGGTCATCGATCCGCTTGCGCCCCGGGTACCGGAACCGCCGCTCATGCTTCGGCAACAGCGGCTCGATCACCGCCCACAACTCGTCGCTGATCTCCCACGGCTTCCGCCGCGCCATGCTCACACCCCACAGAAGACGGGATCACGTACATCTCCACCGTGCCACAACACGATCTTTCTGCAAGGACTCCTAAGGGCGTGCAGATCATTAACTCGTCTTTTTGACCTTGCTTCGAGTGGGGTCGGAAACGAGGAAGGTCGCGACGTCGGCTGGTGTGCGGAGGCGTGCGGTTGAGGCGTTGATGTGGTGGCCGTGTGCTTCCAGGAGTGGGCGGACTTCCTGTTTCGCGCGGCTGATGGTCGGAGCGGTGACGTCGAAGAGCTGCCCGAGGAGGTCCATAGTCGCGAGTTTGCGCAGGTGGAGCACGGTGGCCAGGATCCGGTCGGCTGGGGTGAGCTTGGCTTTGGCACCAGTGCCAGGGGCGACCAGGCGCTCGTGACCGCGACGTGTGCGGAGCACTTGCTCGCGTTGAACCTCCAGCGCAGGAGTGAGCGCGTTGATGAGTTCGCTGAGCTGTTGGCGGGTCATGCCGGTCAGTTCTGGGTCCTGCAGCGCGTGCTGCGTGAGGCCGGGCGGTCTGGTCGCCGGGGCCTGGTCTGAGGTGCTGTTGTCCGGCGTCGCGTCCAGCGGGTGCCGGGGGTGCAGGGTGTAGTTCCAGTCGCCGTGGAAGCGGTGCCGGGTGATCGGCAGGGCGGCGATGTCGTCGTCGCTGACCTGGATGCCGGTGGGGTAGGCGTTGGTGTCGAGTTCGGCATGCACGGTCAGGCCGGTTTTAGTGGTGGTCGCCGCGATGCTTTCGACGATGACTTCGTGGCTGGTCAGGGGCCTGCCGCGCCAGTTCATGGTGATGTGGGAGAACAGCCGGTGCTCGATCCGGTTCCACTTCGACGTGCCCGGAGGCAGGTGGCAGACAGTGATCGTCAGGCCGGCCTCGACGGCGAACCGGGCGAGTTCGGTCTTCCAGGTGCGGGTGCGATAGCCGTTGGAGCCGCCCGCATCGGCGGTGATCAGCAGTCGGCCGGCCGTCGGATAGGCGGCTTTCCCGGCGCCGTTCCACCAGCGGCGGATCGACTCGACGGCGAACGCGGCGGTGTCGTGGTCGGTGCCCACGTTGACCCAGCCGGTGTTCGCGGCGACGTCGTAGATGCCGTAGGGCACCGCTCTGCCCAGCTCGCGGTCGGGAAAGTCGTGGGTGTCGACCCGCACCGGCTCGCCTCTCGGCTCCCATTCACGGCCGTTGTTCTTGAACGGGCCGACCAGTTCCTTCTTCTTGGTGTCCACGCTGATGACTGGAGCTCCGCCGTCCTGGTGGTCGCGGGCCTGTTCGTTGAGGTAGTGGAACTGTGCGTCCCGGTCGGGGTGCTGTTTGCCTTCCATGGTCTTGGCGTTGCTCTGCAGGCTGAAGCCCTCCTCGCGCAGGAGGTCGCCCACCGTATCCGCACAGATCCTGTGGCCTTGCCGAGTCAGTTGCTCGGCGAGCTTGCGGGTGGATTTGGTGGTCCAGCGCAGCGGCGACATGGGATCTCCGCGGACGTCGGGCTCGACCAGCGCAAGGAGTGCCTCCCGAACGGCAGGGTTGCGGTCGACGACGCGTTTGCGGCCGGCGCCGGGCCGGCGGATACGTCCCAACGGAGCCTGGCCGGAGTCGAGTTCCCGCACTCCGACAGACACAGTGGCCTCGCGAACACCGGCGGCACGGGCGACCGCTCTGATCCCGCCGTGGCCGAGGGACTGGGCCTCCGCCCCTATCAACAAGCGACGCTGCCGCTCGTCGAGGTGCGGCAAAATCGCCTCGAACTTGGCTGCCAGCACGGCCCGTTGCCCATTCAACCCGCTCATGCCAGACCAACGAACCACCGAGCAGAAAGCCGCGAGTTAATGATCTGCACGCCCTAAGGACCCGGGCCAGCGGCCGGAGTTCCTCGGGGACGGCCTCGATGTCGGGATAGCGCACCGAGGACAGCCCCGGGTCACCTGCGGCTCTGCTGACCACCGCGTGCCCGGTGGCGACCCAGGCACCCAGGGCGCGGTCCCAGAAGACATCGTCGGCGCTCCTCAACTCTTCGTAGAAGTCGTAGAGACGCTCTTGGACTTGGGGCCGAAAGGCCCGCAACAGCGAGGTGGGAGTGCCCATATCCCCATGTTAAGGGCCTGCACCCACAAGTCGATCAAGATATGCGGCAAACCGTCTCAGGACGTCGTCGGCGCTCTTCACTCACGACGACCGGCCACCTCTCCGTCTCCCTCATCCGTCGGCACCTGCCCGGGAAGGGTTGTCACCGCTCCGACGCGTACAGGCGGGCGGCCGGCCCCGGACGGGAAGTGCCGACTGTTTCTGTACTACGGTTCACTACGGTTCCGGGATGCGCAAAACCTTGCTGGGGGAGAATCGTTGAGCGCTCGGATTCTGGTCGCCGAGGACGACGAGAAGCAGTCTCGACTGATCCGGATCTATCTGGAGCGAGAAGGAAACGCGGTGCAGGTCGTGGCCGACGGCCGCGCGGCGCTGGAACGGGCACGTTCGGCGCAGCCGGATCTCATCGTTCTCGATGTGATGCTGCCGTTGGTCGACGGGCTCGATGTGTGCCGCATTCTGCGCGCCGAGTCGGACGTCCCGATTCTGCTGCTCACCGCCCGCACGACCGAGGAGGACATGCTCCTCGGCCTCGATCTCGGCGCCGACGACTACCTCACCAAGCCGTACAGTCCCCGCGAACTGACCGCGCGCGTACGGGCGTTGCTGCGCAGGTCAAAGAAGACCGGCGGCACGGGGGAACCCGCGGTGCTGCGGGTCGGCGAGGTGCGGCTGGACACCGCACGCTTCGAAGTCCGGGTGGAGGGGCGGCCGGTGGCGCTGACCGCCAAGGAGTTCTCCATCCTGGAGGCACTGGCCCGTGAACCGGGCAGGGTCTTCACCCGGGCGCAGATCATCGAGCGGGTCTTCGGGTTCGACCGGGACGTGCAGGAACGGACCGTCGATGCGCACGTGATGAATCTGCGGCGGAAGCTGGAGGTGGCTCCGGGCCGGGCCGGCCACCTGGAGACGGTGTACGGGCGGGGCTACCGCCTCGCGGACGGTTCGGGCTCAGCGCTCTCCTGAGAGGTCTCCTCCGGGAGCCGTGGGCAGTGCGACGGTGAACGTCGTGCCTGCCCCGACCGCACTGCGCACATCGATCGTCCCCCCGTGGTCGGTGACGATCTGGCGGGCGATGGACAGCCCCAGGCCGCTGCCGCCGGTCGTGCGGCCCCGTGCCGCGTCCGCCCGCCAGAAACGGTCGAAGAGATACGGCAGGTCCTTTGCCGGTATCCCCCTGCCGGTGTCGCGTACTTCCACGACGGCCGGTTCGCCGTTCGGGATCAGGGCCAGGGTCACGGTGCCGCCCGGGGCCGTGGCCCGCAGCGCGTTGCCGACCAGGTTGCCGACGACCTGGCGCAGCCGGTCCGGGTCGGCGGTCACGTACACGGGCCGTGGCGCCTCCAGCTCAAGTCCGATGCCCAGCGCCTCGGCCTGGGCCCGATGGGCCCTGCGGCCGGTCTCCAGGAGTTCGCGCAGGTCGACCTCGGAGCGGTGGTAGGTGAGTGCGCCGGCCTCCGCCAGGGCGAGGTCCTGGAGGTCGTCCACGATCCGTTGCTGCAGCAGCGCCTCCTCGTGGAGGGAGGCGAGCAGGTCGGGGGTCGGCTCGACGATCCCGTCCCGCAGAGCCTCCAGATAGCCGCGCAGATTGGCCAGCGGGGTGCGCAGTTCGTGTGCGATGTCGCTGGTGAGGCGCCGCTGGCGTTCCTCGCCTGCCTGGATGGAGTCGGCCATGCGGTTGAAGGCGCCGCCGAGCTGCGCGATCTCGTCGCGGCCGGAGACGGGGACCCGCCGCCCCAGTTCGCCCTCGCCCAGCCCCTTCGCGGCGAGCGTCATGGCACGGACGGGGCGCAGTACGGCCCTGTTCAGGAGCAGGGCGCCGAGGATGACCGCGAGGGCGACCCCCACCGCGACGGCCACGGTGGGCGCGGCGGCCAGGGTGGGTGGCATCTCGTTCCGGACACCGAGGCGGATCGACAGACGCGCGGGGGCGACGGAACCGACCCGCTCGTCGAACACCCGCTGCACACAGGCGGTGAACCGCGGCTCGGACTCGCATACCCACAGTGCGTCGAGATCCTGCTGAATGCGCGGATCCGTTGCCCCGTCGGGCTCCTCGCACCGCGTGGGTCGGCGGTCCGTGCTGATCCGGGGAACACCCCGCTCGTCCGGCCTGGCCGTCGGCTCGGCCCCCGCCCGCGTGAGGCAGGCCGCGTACGCCACTGCGGCGCGGTAGTCGGCGATCGCCAGGGCGGCCTGCTTCAGCGAGAGCCGCGGTACCTGGCCCTCGGGGAGCCGCAGGACGGGACGTGGGTCGACCAGGACCGGGGGCTGGCTGCTCGGCGCTCGGGGATCACGGCCGGCGAGGGCGTCGGAGTCGGCGATCAGTACGCCGGAATCCGTGGCCACCCGGACGCGCTGGCCGGTGTCCTTCGCGAGCCGGGCCACCGTCGGCGAGAGTCCGTCCCACGTGCCGTGCGCGAACCCGTACGCACGGAGTTCGCCGGTGATCCGGGAGACCTCCTGCCGACCGGCCGTGACGGTCTCCCGCACCTGGCGGTTCGCCTGGCGCAGGGTCAGCCAGGCGGTGGCGGCGGTGGCGGCCATCGCGACCAGCATGAGCAGGGCGAGGACCCGGAGCCGGAAACTCATCGCACGGGACTCCTTCTGGATGGTGCCGGGTCAGGGGCGGTCCCGGTCGAGACCGCCCCGGGTTCGTACGGGAGGTCACCGTACGGAAGGCCACTGCACGGAAGGCCACCGCGCGGAAGGCCACTGCACGGAAGGTCACCGTACGGAAGGCCACCGGTTTCGGTCGGCTCATGTACCGGACAGCGCCTCCGTCGGGGCCAGCCTGCTGGCTCGGACCGCCGGATACAGGCCGGCGATCATGCCGATGACGAGCGTCGAACCGATGCCCGCCGCGCTCGCCCACGGCGGGACGACCGTCGGCCAGTCGCGGCTGAGGGCGTATCCGGCCGTGATCAGCGTCCCGAGCGCCGTTCCGCCGAGCCCGCCGATCAGCGACAGCAGCAGGGACTCCGTGACGAACTGTGTGCGGATCTGCCCCCGCGTCGCTCCCAGGGCGCGGCGCAGGCCGATCTCGGAGCGGCGTTCCAGGACGGAGATGACCATGGTGTTGCCGACACCGACCCCTCCGACCAGGAGTGCCACGCCGCCGAGGCCGAGCAGCAGGCCGGTCAGAGCCGACTCGGCGGCCTCGCGGGCCGCGAGAGCGTCCGAGGGGCGGGAGACCTGCACCTCGTCGGGCTTCTCGGGGTACGCCGTGGCCGCCAGCACCGCCCGTACGGACGTGACCTGACTGTCCTCTGCACGGACGTACACCGTCGAGGGACGGCCGTCGAAACGGAGGTACCTCTCCGCAGCCGACCAGCCGACCAGGGCGGCACTGTCGATCTCCGGTGCGAGCGGTACCGGATCGAGGACGCCGACCAACGAGAACCAGCGCTCGCCGAGCCAGACCCGGGTGCCGGGGGTGTACACGTCGAGCCGCCGGGCGGCGGTCGAGCCGAGCACCACCGCCGGGTACTCCTCCGTCGCGGAGTCCAGCCAGCGACCCTCGCGGACCTGTCCGCCGACGGCCGGCAGCAGCTCGGCGCCTGCCGCCAGGACGTGCAGGGAGCCGGTGCGGCCGATGGCGATGCGTTCGTTGCGGTAGATGTCGGCACCGGTCTCGCCGGTGGCGGCGGCCTGTCGCACCGGCGGAACACGGCGGATCATCGCCACGGACTCCGCGGGAAGCTCGGCCTCGTCACCGGCGAGTGTCCGGCCAGGGGCCACCCGCAGCAGATTCGTGCCGAGGGCGTCGAGCCGACGGTCGACCTCCGCCCGCCCGGAGCCGGAGATACCGACCACCGCGATCATCGCGGCGACACCGATGGCGATGCCGAGCGCGGAGAGGAAGACCCTCAGCGGACGGGTCCGCAGGCCGGTGCCGCCGAGCCGTACGACGTCCACGGGACCGAGTCGCGCGGCGCGCAGCCGCGCCGGCTCCGGGACCTGAGCGGTGGTGTCGGAGGACGGGGGCGCCGGGGCGCGGAACTCCGGGGTCTCCGAATCTGGGGCCCCGGCCGCCGTGGGACGGGAGTCCGGGTCCTGCCCGGAGGAGTTCGTCGTGCGGTCCGTCACCGAGGTGCCCCGATCATCGTGCTCCGTGCCGTGTCGGCGACCAGACGGCCGTCGTGCATCTCGATGCGGCGCGGCAACCCGGCCGCGATGTCGCGGTCGTGGGTGATGACGACGACGGTCGTACCGGCGGCGTTCAACTCCCGCAGCAGGGTGAGGACGGTCGTGCCCGATGCCGAGTCGAGGTTTCCGGTCGGCTCGTCGGCCAGCAGCACCGAGGGTCCGCCGACCACCGCCCGGGCGACCGCGACCCGCTGGCGCTCGCCTCCGGACAGCTGGTGCGGCAGGTGGTGCACGCGGTGGCTGAGCCCGACCCGTGCCAGCGCGGCCGCCGCCCTGGCACGGCGGCGGCGTATCGGCACGCCGGCGTAGAGGAGGCCGTCCGCGACCGAGTCCAGAACGGAAACGCCGACCGAGAGGTGGAACTGCTGGAAGACGAAGCCGATCCGGGTGGCCCGCAGTGCGGAGACCTCCCGGTCCGACAGGCTCGCCACGTCGTGGCCGTCGACCAGGACCCGGCCGGCGGAGGGGTGGTCGAGGCTGCCCATGAGGTTGAGCATGCTCGACTTCCCGGAGCCCGACGGGCCGACGATCGCGACCAGTTCACCCCGTCCGATGCGCAGACTCACATCCCGTACCGCCGCCACGCCTCCGGGGTAGGTCTTGGAGACCGCGTCGAACTCCACGACCGCCGTCACTCCGGGATCCTCACCTTCATGCCCTCGCGGACCGTGGGACCGCTGACCTCCACGTCGCCGTCGGCGAAGAGACCGGTCCGCACGGCGACGAACCGGCCGTCCTCGGTCTCCAGGCCGTGCCCGCCCTCGGCGAGGGCGACCAGCGCGGCGACCGGGACGGCCAGCACGTCCTTGGCCTCGTTGCCCACGTACTCGACCGTCACCGGGCCGCTCTCCAACCGCCCTATGGTCTTCTGGTCCTCGATCGTGATGGTCACGGGAATCGTGGCGGCGGGCTGTCCCGAGCCGCCCTCGCCGCCACCGTCGGGCGTGGTCGCCTGCTTGCCCACCGAGGCCACCTTGCCCTTCACGGATGTGCCGTCGGGCAGTTCGACCGTGACGGCGGACCCGCGTACGGCCCAGGAGGCGTCCGCGGCGGAGGCGTTGACGATCACCTTCCGGGCGGTACCGGTGTACGTGAGGGTGTTCTCGCCGGCCGCCGAGCCGAGCCGGGCGACGGCGGAGCCGATCCGTACCTTCCCGGCGGAGTGGATGACGTCGCCCACCCCGACCACGCCGGTCTCGGCCAGTCCGAGCGACTTCTGCCAACGCTCGACCGCCGCGGCGGTGCCGGTGGTGAATCGCTCGTCCACCGTGAAGCCGGTGTAGCCCAGGGCGGCCAGGTTGGTCTCGAACTGCATGACATCCATGCCCCACAGTTCGCCCGGCGTCCGGGAGGCGCCGGTGTCTCCTCCGGTTCCGGTGCCCTCCGGCGCCGGGGAACCGGAAGGGGCCGGGGAACCGAAAGGGGCCGGGGTTTTGCCGTCCCCGGTGCTCGGCTGCCGCCCGCCCGGGTCCTGGTCGACCGCCGGGTCCCGCTCGTCGTCCTGGGTGGTCAGCCCGAGGCTCCGGTACATCGGCAGCGGTCCATACATGAGGATCACCGGCCGGTCGTCGACCCGGAGCAACTCGTCGCCGCGCTCCACCGTCGCGCCCTGCTCGGGCAGCCAGGTCACGGTCCCGGTCGCCTTGATTGGCAGCGGCAGTTCCGTTCCGTAGCCCAACTGGCCTTCCACCGTGGTGCGTTCGGTCAGTGTCTCCCGCGTCACCGATACGACGGAGCCGGTCCGGGGCGGGACACTCGGCCCCTTGTCCTCGTTGCCGCCGAGCCCGAGCGCGCCGACCACGGCGACCGCCGCCACGACGACGGCCGAGGCGATCAGCGCCGTACGCCGCCCGCGTCGGCCGAGGAGCGGCTCGCGAGGCGGAGGCGGCGCGGGAGCCGTCCCGCCCGCGTCGTCGATCCGCGTCACTGTCTCCGTCATCGTCAGCCCTTGGCCGGGGGCTGGTTCGTCGGGTTGCCGGAGATCGGTGCGCAGATACGTGTCGCGCGCTGCGCACCGGCCGAGCTCTGGTCCCACTCGGGGATGCCCGAGTTGTTGTTCCTCTGGTATCCGTCGGGGCCGGGGTCGGGGTAGTCGGGGGCACCGTTCTTCTGCATGCAGGCGGCGTAGTCTCGTGCGGCCTTGATCTGCGCGGCAGTGAGTTCGGGCCGGTTGGCATCCTCGATGCTCTCGGGAACGGTGGCCTTCTTGTCGGCGCACTTCTTCGACGCGTCGAGGAATCTCGGATCCTTCTTCAAGGCACGTGTTCCGTCGCCGCCGCCGAAGTCGACCTCACCCTTCTCGTCCGGGTCCGGCACGTCGACGCCGTTGTCCCGCAGACACCGCACCCAGTCCCGCTGCGCCTTCACGTACGCGGCCACCTCGTCCCCGCCGCCCTGTTCGCCCGTCGCCGTGGCCGAGGTGGACGAGTCCCCACCGCCGGCCGTCGGGACCCTCGAGCCGGCGTCGTCGCCGCCGCAGCCGGTCAGTGTGAAGGCCACGACCGAGGCCACCGCGGCCAGTAATACCCGACTCTTCCCCATCGGTTCTCCTGCTCTCCTGTCGGACCGTGCGCGAATGCGACGGGCAGGCCGACCGTAGGACGGAGACGATGAAGAACCTTTGAAGAACCTGTCCGCCGATCATGCGGCTGATGGCCGTCGCGAAAGTCCGACGCCTGACCCGCCTGACCCGCCTGGCCTGCCTGGCCCGCCCGGACCTCCTGACCCGCCTGGACCTGCCTGGACCCGCCTGACCCACCCGGACCCGCCCGGACCGCCTGACCCGCCTGACCCGCCTGACCCGCCTGGACCGCCTGACCCGCCCGGACCTGCCTGACCCGCCCGGACCGCCTGACCCACCTGGTCGTAGCCGCGTCGCGCGGAGGCCGAGATCCGTGGGGGTGGTCTGGTCACTGGTGGGCAGAGCGCTCGTTCGCCTGCGCGTTCATGGGCGGTTGGCCCGGGTGCGAAGCCATGACACCGGGCCGCGAGGGGTCAGCACGACGCATCGCCGTCGACAGCACGGTCCACCGCTGTCGTGACGACGCAGGCCGACCTTCCGGGGCCGGTCGGCGAGCAGGCCCTCGGCGCCGTCCGGGGCGAGCGCGTCCGCACCGGAGTCGTCCCGGTCGTCTGACCCCAGCCCTTGGACCACTCGGCCCGGGTGAGGGCGTGGCCGCCGTCGTACGTCGTGAGCAGGAACCGCTCCACCTCCCGGAAGCCTCGAACTCCCCGGCGGCCAGTGGCTCGTGGCCAGGGGGCCAGGGGGCCAGGGGGCCAGGGGGCCAGGGGGCCAGGGGCCAGGGGGCCAGGGGCCAGGGGGCGAGAAAACGAACCAGTGCCTACTACCCGTGGATGGGGGTCAGCCCGGTGACCGTCGAGGTGGACTCGACGGATGCCCGGACGCGGGCAGAGCCCATCGCGGTGACAGCCATCGGCCGGCACCTCCGGTCCCACTCGTCGTCCGGTGACGGCGGCCTCAACGGCCGCCGCGCTCGGTGATCTCACCGTGGCGAGGGCTCATGGGCCCGCGCCGACCGAATCGATCGCTTCCCGTCCACGCCCCACCGGTGCTCAGTCCCCCCGCTCGCAGGGGCTCCCGTTGAGCGTGAAGTCCACGGGTTCGGGGTTGTCGTAGCCCTGCCAGATGCCGAGGAAGCCGACGCCGAAGGTGCCGCCCGCCGCGACGGTCTTGTTGTAGTCGGCGGCGGTGACGGCGACCTGGGAGCCGTTCTGGTCGAAGGCGCCGTCCCACATCTGGGTTACGCGCTGGTCGGCCGCGTAGGTCCAGCCGACCTGCCAGCCGTCGACGGCCTTGGCCGAGGTGACGGTGAGGGTGGCCTGGAAGCCGCCGGGCCATTCGTTGACGATCTGGTAGCGGACGTGGCAGGTGGCGTCGGGCGACTTGCCGGGGTCGACCGGCTTGTGGGAGACACGGGCCGGCGTCGAGGAGTCGCCCTGGGGCTCCTCGTTGCCGTTGCCGCCGCCCTCGCCCTTGTCGTCCTCGTCGCCGGAGCCGGTGGCCTGGGGCCGGGTGGTGCTCTGCAGTTCGGACCCGCCGCCGGACGGGGGCAGGGTCACCGGGAACCGCGGGTCCCGCTGCACCACCGACGACTCGCCGGCGGAGGTGCCGTCGGCGACCGTCTCGTCCTCGCCGAAGGGCATGAGGGAGACGGCGAGCGCCAGCACGGAGACGAGGCCTGCTCCGGCGAGCAGCCCGTTGCGGCCGAACCGGGGCCTTGCTTCCCTGCCCGGCGAGAGCCCCCGGTCGGCGCCGGAAGCGTCGGCGCACCCGGGGAGCAGCCCGGCGTCGGCCGCGCGGCGGCGACGCTCCAGATAGGCGAGTCCGCTCCAGCCGATCACGCCGCTGGCGAGCGCCGCGGGCAGGCCGCCGCCGTGCAGGCCGAGGCAGGCCGCGGCCTCGGCGCACTCCACGCAGGTGGCAAGGTGCCGCGACAGGTCGTCGGGGGTGTCGGTGCCGGGTGAACGCGTGACCGCGTCCAGCAGCCGGGCGTAGCTGCGGCAGTCGACGTGCATGGGCGTGTCGATCTGGCTGCGATGGCACCGGTCCCTGAACAGCGCCCGCACCTGGTCGAGTTCGCTCCTGGCGACCGCCGGATCCAGGCCGAGTCGGCGGGCCACCGAGCCCAGCGGCAGCGACTCGACCTCGGCCAGCCACAGCAGGGCCGCGTCGGGTTCCTGCATGTCCCGCAGGGCACGCAGGGCGAGGGGGCGGTGCAGCGGCGGGCCGGTGTAGCGCGCGGCCTTGTCCGAGTTGAGCCAGAGGCGCAGGTCGGGGTCGAGCCGGTGGCCCTGGCCGCCCGTCTCCCACGCCGCGGCGCTGGTCCTGACCCAGGTCAGGAGGAACGGTATTCGAGGCAGCCGCATGGCACGCCGTCCGGCGCCGCGGTCGCCCCCCGCCTCGGTCTCCAGGGCGTGCGCCTCGTGCATGCCGTTCGTGAACGCCTCGGTGGCCAGTTCGGTCGCCGCGGTCGAACCGGACGTGCACAGGTCGGCGTACGAAAGGACCGCGTCCCAGCACTCCGAAAACAACGCGGCCTCGGCGGCGTCCTGGGGCTTCGGCAGGTCAGGCATGGGTCTCCTGCATCCACAGAGCGAGGGGGGAAGTTCGCAAAAGTGGTCAACTGCCCTTTGTTTCAGGGGAGTTGGGGGGACCACCTTGCGAACGCCCCAGAGCTTTTCACGGTTCCCACACAACTGACAAGCCGCGTCTCGCAACGCGGCTACCAGTGGTCACGCTTGTGGAGTTGTACGTACGCCGACCCCGATCGACTCAACCGCCACAGGAGTTACTGAGCGGAAACCTCTTCGGCACTCTCCGTGCCGGTCTCCGAGGCGGTCTCCTCGACGGCCGGGAGGCTGTCCATGAAGGAGCTGACGGAGAAGACGGCGTTGCCGGGTCCGGGCGGACCGTACCCGGGCGGCGACGACAGCCCGAACTCGTCCATCGTGGCGCGGTAGGCCTGCAGCAGCCGGATGTGGTATTCCAGCGGCGCGCCCTGCGGGTTGGCCTTGCCGAGCGGGGTCGTGGGCTCCGGGCACCAGGTCGTGAAACGGGGCGTGATGCCGTGCGACATGAAGAAACGCAGGCCCTCGGTGGTCGACGCGATGGCCTCGTCGACCGTGGTGAACCCGAACGGCTCGGCCATCTCCACGCCCGCCACGAAGTTGGGGATCACATTGCGCGCGCCGAAGACACCCGCCGAGTCCAGGATGCGCTTGTGCCACTCGTCGCGGCCGACGTAACGCTCCTTACCGGGGCAGTACATCTTGAACAGGTACTCGTCCCACACCTCGTAGTTGGGGTGGTAGATCTTCACGCCGTAGTCGTGGAAGCGCTTGACGTCGTCAAGGGGCAGCGCCTGGGCGACGACCTTGCCGATCCAGCGGTCCGGGAAGCGCTCCTCGATGGCCTTGGCGTAGTGGCCGTAGAAGTCGGCCTCGTCACGGCCCGAGACCGTCTTGGTGATGGCGCCGCCGGTGAGCGTGTACGCGGTGGACGTCTTCGCCGTGTCGTACCGGTCGATGATCTCCAGCGCTTCGAGGACCTCGTCGACGTCCTTCACACCCGTGTACGGCCGGCCCGCCGCCTTGTGCTGGCGCCAGTTGTGGTTGATGTCGCAGTACTGGCACTCCTCCTTCGCGCCGAAGTACTGGCAGACGCGGAAGACGGTGAGGTAGATCAGGTAACCCCACTGGATGGTCGGGGCCACCTCCATCACGGACTTCCCGTTGGAGAGGGTGTGCCGGTAGTACTCCGGCATGGGCGGGACGCCGACGTCCGCGATGCGTCGGCCGTCGAGGTAGAGGCCGAGCAGGCCTTCCTCGTCGGACGCCACCCGGTAGGGCGAGGACGGGTTGACCCGTACGGAGACGACCGTGCGCCGCAGGTCGTACGGGCCGCCGGTGAGGATGATCTCCTCCGGCGGGCGGCGCAGGGCGGCCTCGCCCAGCTCGGGCAGGGTGCCGTGGTCGAAGGAGAAGATGAAGTACGACTTCGGCTTGACGTCGCCCTTCTCGTTGTCGCTCAGCGCGGAGGCGTCGAAGGCCACACCACCCCTGAGCAGGTCCTCCTTGAAGACGGCTTCCCGTGGCACGTGCGGGAACCTCTCCATCAGGTCCTCCACCAGTGCGGTGCGGCTGCCCATCCCGTTCTCCTCGCTCCCGACGTCACGTAAGAGGTCGTCCGTCGTCGTTGTTCGCCTCCTCACGGTATGCCTCCGCCCGCGCGGAGGTGGGAGCGGGGCCCTCGGCGGGGCGCTCGACGGCCCTCACCGCCCGTCGTGCGGGTCGTGGGGACGGAGCAGCGGGCAGGCCACGGTGTGGAGGAGCGAGCAGGCGGGGCGTTGAGGAGCGAGGCTGTTCATGTGCGTCGCGGTGCCGCCACCGAGGGCCCGCCGGGAGTCAGTGGCCCGGCTCGGCTCAGCCCGGCTCAGCCCGGCTCGGCTCGGCCGGCCCGGCTCGGCTCGGCCGGCCCGGCTCGGCCGGCCCGGCGACG
Organism: Streptomyces europaeiscabiei; assembly: GCF_036346855.1. Taxonomy (NCBI): domain Bacteria; kingdom Bacillati; phylum Actinomycetota; class Actinomycetes; order Kitasatosporales; family Streptomycetaceae; genus Streptomyces; species Streptomyces europaeiscabiei. The sequence goes on along the minus strand of NZ_CP107841.1, from coordinate 8,268,460 downwards.
AAGGCCGCGTGGCGGTTCTTCGTCGATGCGCTTCATGGCACTGCTCCGTCGATGGCGCTTCATGGCACTGCTTCGTCGACGCGCCGCGTGACGCAGCCGACTGTGGGCATGCCCCGCCTACACCTGACCCCCACCCCCTCATCCCACCCCGCTGGGCGGCAGACAGGCGAGGCGGTGTCCGGCACTCCACAACGTCGCCTGTCCCAGCATGTCCGCGGACGCCGAGGCGCATCCGGGTCGTCCGCGTCCGCCCTCGGCTCGGTGATCACGCCATGCGTTCCAGCGCCGCCCGGTCGAGCGCGTGCGCCAGCTCGCGTCCGGCGACGAGCCGTTCGGCCTCCTGGGTGACCGCGAGGCCGAGGCGGGCGACCTCGTTGCCCTGGGAGCCGGCGAGGTGGGGGGTGACGAAGGCGTTCGGCAGGTCGAGGAGCGGGGAGTCGGCGGGCAGCGGCTCGGGGTCGGTGACGTCGAGGATCGCGGAGAGCCGCCCGGCGCGCAGCTCGTCGATGAGCGCGTCGTGGTCGACGAGAGCGCCGCGCGCGGTGTTCACGAGGACCGCCCCGTCGGGCATCAGGGCGAGTGCGCGGCGGTCGATGAGCCGGTGGGTCTCGGGGGTGTCCGGGGCGTGCACGGTGACGATGTCGCAGGTGCGCAGCAGGTCGTCGAGCGGCAGCAGGGGTACGCCGAGGGCGGCGGCCCCGGCCTCGTCGACGTAGGGGTCGGTGAGGCTCACCCGCAGGTCGAAGGGGCGCAGCAGTTCGATGACCCGGCGGCCGATGCGGGAGGCGCCGATGACGCCGACGCGGCGGCCGTGGTTGCCGATGCCGGGGACGAACCCCCAGCCCGGCGAGACCCGCTCGGTCCGCAGGCGTTCGCGGCGGCCGAGGATGTCCTTGCCGGCGAGCAGGACCATGGCGAGCGTGTACTCGGCGACGGGCAGGGCATTGGCGGCGGCCGCCGTGGAGACGGCGATCCCGCGCTCCCAGACGGCGGGGGCCACGAACCCCTTCACCGAGCCCGCCGAGTGCAGCACCGCCCGCAGCTTGGGCGCCGCGTCCAGGACCGCCTCGTCGATGCGGGGGCAGCCCCAGCCGGTGACCAGCACCTCGGCCTCGGCCAACACCTCCCGGACCTGGGGGTCGGTGAAGTTCCCGGCGACCAGGGCGGGATCGATCTCCACGGTCTCGCGCAGCCGGGACAGCACCTCCGGCGGGAAGACCTGCGGAACGTTCTCGGCCGTCATGGCGAACAGAGCGAGCGGACGCGCGGGCAAGGAAGGACCTTCCGGCTGGGGGAGGCAGGCGACAGCAACCGTTCTCTACGGTAGGCAGGCGCTCGCGACAGGGTCAATGAACGAGAACCGGGACGAGGCGGCGAGGATGGCCTGCGACAGCTACGGCTCGCGGATCGCGGAGGACACCGAGCATGACGACGGAGACCCTGACCAACTGGGCCGGGAACATCACGTACACCGCGAAGGAGCTGCACCGGCCGCGCTCCGTGGACGCGCTGCGGACCCTGGTCGCGGGCAGCGAGAGAGTGCGGGTGCTGGGCAGCGGGCACTCGTTCAACGAGATCGCGGAGCCCGGCCCCGAGGGCGTCCTGCTCTCCCTGACCGGGCTGCCGCCGGCGATCGAGGTGGACACGGCGGCCCGTACGGTACGGGTCGCGGGCGGTGTCCGGTACGCGGAGCTGGCCCGCACGGTGCACGCCCACGGTCTCGCCCTGCACAACATGGCCTCCCTCCCGCACATCTCCGTGGCGGGCTCGGTGGCCACCGGCACCCATGGTTCGGGCGACGGGAACGGTCCACTCGCGGCGGCCGTCCGCGAGGTCGAGCTGGTCACGGCGGACGGGACGACGCTGACGCTGACGCGCGGCGACGACCGCTTCGGTGCGGCGGTCACCTCGCTCGGCGCCCTCGGTGTGGTCACCGCGCTCACCCTCGACCTGGAGCCGGCCTTCGAGGTGAGCCAGCATGTCTACGGTGAACTCCCCCTGGCCGGGCTGGACTTCGCGGCCGTGTCGGCGTCGGCGTACAGCGTGAGTCTCTTCACCCGCTGGCAGCACTCCGGCTTCGACCAGGTGTGGGTCAAGCGGCGCCCGGACCGGTCCGACGCGGACTTTCCGTGGGCCGAGCCCGCGACCGAGGCGATGCATCCGGTGCCGGGGATGCCGGCGGTGAACTGCACCGAACAGTTCGGGGTGGCCGGTCCCTGGCACGAGCGGCTGCCGCACTTCCGGGCCGAGTTCACACCGAGCAGCGGGGACGAGCTGCAGTCGGAGTATCTGCTGCCGCGCTCGTTCGCGGTGGACGCCCTGAACGCGCTCGACGGCATCCGGCACACCGTGGCACCGGTGCTGCAGGTCTGCGAGGTCCGGACGATGGCCGCCGACGAGCAGTGGATCGGCCCCGCCCACGGCCGGGACACGGTCGCGCTGCACTTCACGTGGATCGCGGACGCGGCGCCCGTACTGCCGGTGGTGCGGCGGGTGGAGGAGGTGCTCGCGCCGTTCGAGGCACGGCCGCACTGGGGCAAGGTGTTCACCGTGCCGGCGGCCGAACTGGGGCGACTGTACCCCCGGCTGGGTGATTTCCGCAGGGTCGCCGACGGGCTGGACCCGGCGGGCAAGTTCCGCAACACCTTCGTACGGGACGCGCTCGGCGCATGAGGCCGGTCGGCCCGCACGGCCCCCACCTGTCGACTCGCCCCACGGTCGGTCTCCGGCCACGGGGCGCGGGGTCACCGGGAGACTTCGTAAACCCCCTTTCCTAACCCCTTGTCGAAAGTCCCTCCGCGCCATAGCCTGGCGCGGCGCCGGGGCAACAGGCCTCGTCATGGCCTGGAGGGATCGAGGGGATCATGTCGTCGGTGAAGCGCACCTCACGCGACATCCGCACCGCGAACCGCTACGAGGTGCTGCGGCAGATCATCGCCAAGTCTCCCACCTCCCGGCAGGAGCTGGCGGCGGCCACCGGGCTGAGCCTGGCCACGGTCGCCACGCTCGTCGGAGAGCTGCTCGACCTCCGCATGATCACCGAGGTCGGGTTCGAGGACTCGGCCGGGGGCCGCCCCCGCGGACTGGTCGCCGTCAACGCGTCGGGGGGCGCGTTGATCGGCGTCGACATCGCGGAGACGTACGTCCATGTCGAGCTGTTCGACCTGGCGCTGAACGTCCTGGCCCGTGCAGAGGAGGATGTCCGCGCCGGCGAGAGTCTGCCCGAGCAGATGGTGGGGCATGTCGCCGCCGCCGTCGGCTCGGTGGTCGCGCAGGCCGGTATCGAGGGCGCCCGGGTGCTGGGCGTCGGGGTGAGCGTGCCGGGGCAGGTGGACCGCGCCACCGGCATCTCGGAGTACGCGCCCAACTGGGACTGGCACGACGTGCCGCTGCTCGACCTGCTGACCGAGCACATCGCCTATCCCCTGTACCTGGACAACCCGCTGCGCGCGGTCGCGGTGGCCGAGCTGTGGTTCGGGGCCGCGCGGGGGCGCGGGGACGCCGTGATCGTCAACCTCGGGACCGGTGTGGGAGCCGGGCTCGTCCTGGGCGGCGGGCTGCACCGGGGGGTGAGCAACAGCGCCGGGGAGTGGGGCCACACCACGATCGTGCTGGACGGCCGGCTGTGCCACTGCGGCAACCACGGGTGCGTGGAGACGTATGTGGGCGCTCCCGGGATCATGCTGAACCTCCGGGAGCTGAGTCCGCGCAGCACGTTGCTCCATCCCGAGGACCAGACCGCCACCATCGCGGCGCTCGCGCAAGGGGTGGCCCGGCGGGACCCGGTGGCGGTCAAGGTGGTGCGTGACACCGCACGCTACCTGGGTGCGGGCATCGCCGACCTGGTCAATCTGTTCAATCCCGAGGTGGTCGTGCTCAGCAGCTGGGTCGCGGCCGCCCTGGGCGAGCCCCTGGTCACGGAGGTGCGCGAGGCCGTCGCCCGGCACGCGCTGCCGCGTCCGATGGCAGCCACCGAGGTCGTGCTCTCCCTGATCCCCACGGACCCGGCGTGCCTGGGCGCGGCGACGTTCGCGCTCGAAGGCGCGCTCCAGTCGGTCGGGCAGAAGCCGGGCAAACGCACCGCCCCCACAAGGGACAAGCCCGTCGTACGACACCGAGGACGCCCCGAAGGGCGCGAACGGCTACACCAGCACCCCTGAGCCGAGGGCCGCCGGACCCTGACCCGGCGGCCCTCACCTCCCTCGTCAAGCCCTTTGCACCGCACGGACGTTCGGAACACCGAACCGAATACAACGCTTCGAACAGACTTCGTCCAACCCCTTGCCGAAGCCTTAGCCGAAGGTTAACGTCCCGCACCGCAAGCCTCTTTGAGCCACTGAGTCAACTGGCGCTGAGCCGCAGAGCCACTTCAGGCACAGAGCCGCAGCCGTACTCGAGACAAGGACGTCAGCATGTCGGCAATGAGCAACAGCAACTTCGACCGCCGCTCCGTACTGCGGGCCGCCATGGGTCTGGCCGCCGCCGGCGGTCTGGCCGCATGCGGCAGCAACACCGGGCGCAGCAACGGCGGGGGGTCCGGCGCCGGTCTCACGCAGTACTTCCACGCGTACGGCGAGGCGGGCACCGAGCAGGCCATCAAGAAGTACGCGAAGGCCTACAAGGGCGGAAACGTCACCACGCAGTGGATCACCGGCTCCAACTTCGAGAGCAAGCTCTTCGCCTCGCTGCTCACGGACAAGGCCCCCGACTGCTTCGAGTTCCACCCGCAGCTGCAGATGATCGAGAGCGGTCAGGTCGCGGACCTGAGCGACCTGATCAACCCCGTCAAGGACGACTTCAACCCGGCCGACATCGCCTCGCACACGGTCGACGGGAAGATATACGGCATCCGGATGATCGACGACCCGCAGTTCTTCTTCTACCGCAAGTCGCTGTTCGAGAAGGCCGGTGTCGAGGTCCCGCAGACGCTGGAAGAGCTGGCCGAAGCCGCCGCCAAGCTGACCACCAGCAAGGTCAAGGGCGCCTACCTCGGCAACACCCTGCACTCGATGGTCAACCCGCTGATCTGGTCGGCCGGCACGCAGCACCTCGACGAGAAGAACCAGATCGCCTACCACACGGACGCGGTCGTCGACGGCTTCAAGCAGCTGCGCAAGCTGTTCACCAGCGGTGACCTGCTGCTCGACGCCCCGACCGACTTCTGGGACCCGTCGGCGCTCAACCAGGGCCTGACCGCCATGCAGTGGTGTGGCATGTGGGCGATGCCGCAGATGCAGGAGGCACTCGGCGACGACCTCGGCATCTTCCCGTTCCCGAAGGTCGGCGACGCGGGCAAGCTCTCCGTCTACAACGGCGGTTGGTCGATGTTCGTCAACGCCAAGAGCAAGAACCTCGAAGCCACCAAGGAGTACGTGAAGTGGCTGTGGATCGACCAGAAGGAGTACCAGGAGGACTGGGCGCTCTCCTACGGCTTCCACATCCCGCCGCGCACCTCCATCGCGCAGTCGGCCGAGAAGCTGAAGTCGGGTCTGCCCGCTGAGGGCGTCAAGCTCTTCACCGACTATGGCCACTTCGACAACATCGGCTGGACCCAGGCGAGCATCACCGCCCTGGAGGACGTCCTCGCCAACTCCGTCCGCAAGGGTGGCGACCCGGACAAGGAACTCACCAAGGCCGACGCGAAGGTCAACAAGGAGCTGAAGAAGCTCTTCGGATAGACCGGCGGACAGGTACTCACGACATGTCGACCATCACCAAGGACGGCGTCTCCAGCCCCGCCCCGGCGAAGGCCTCCCCGGCCAAGCCGCGGCGGGGGCTGCGGGGCTCCCCCACCTTCAACTTCTGGCTCTTCACCGGGCCGTTCCTGATCGGCCTGGCGGTCTTCGTCTATCTGCCGATCCTGTGGAGCCTGTATCTGTCGTTCTTCGAGGCCCGCTTCACCGTCACTCCGAGCACGTTCATCGGCTTGGACAACTATGTGACGATGCTGACCGACGAGGACTTCATGGGGTCCCTCGTCACCTTCACGATCTTCGCTGTCTTCATCGTGCCGACTACCTGGGCCGCCTCTCTGGGGCTGGCGCTGATGGTGAACCGGCTGCGGTTCATGCGGGCGTTCTTCCGCTCGGTGTTCTTCCTGCCAACGGCGGTCAGCTATGTCGCCGCCTCGCTGGTCTGGAAGATGTCCATCTTCAGTGGTGTCCGCTTCGGCATGGTGAACACCTTCCTGGGCCTCTTCGGCATCGAGAACACCTCCTGGCTGGCCACCCCCGACCCACCGTGGTATTGGCTGGTCATCCTGAGCGTCCGGCTGTGGCTCCAGGCCGGCTTCTACATGATCCTCTTCATCGCGGCCCTGCAGAACATCCCGCAGGAGCTGTACGAGGCCGCCTCGATCGACGGCGCGAAGCCCGGCTGGCAGACCTTCTGGCACATCACCCTGCCTCAACTGCGGGCGACCTCCACCGCCGTGATCCTGCTGCTGCTCGTGGCGGCGTACCAGGCCTTCGACGAGTTCTTCAACCTGTTGTCGAAAACCACCTGGGGCAGGCCGCCCCTGGTCGAGCTGTACTACAAGGCGCTCGGAGAGAGCCAGGACTACGGCGCGGGCAGCGCGGGCGCGCTGATCCTCACCGTACTGATCTGCCTCGTGACCCTGCTCCAGGGCAGGTTCATGGGATTCGGAAGGGGTGAGGAGTCCAAGTGACCACCACCACGACACCTCCGGCGAACCGGGTGGACACGTCGGCCAAGCCGCGTCGCGTCCGGACCGGCAGTGTGATCGGCTCGACCGGTCTCTACATCGCCACCGGCTTCGCCGCGCTCCTCTTCCTCATCCCGTTCTATCTGATCGTCCGCAACGCGCTGATGACGGACCCGGAGATCACGGGCGAGGAATGGCAGTGGTTCCCCACCGACATCCAGTGGGGCAACATCAGCGAGCCGTTCGACGACCCGTCGGTCGACTTCGCGCGCTCGCTGTGGAACTCCGCGGTCGTCGGCGTCCTGCACACCGTGGGCACGCTCCTGGTCTGCTCGCTGGCCGGCTACGGCCTGGCCCGCATCCCGTTCAAGCACGCCAACAAGGTCTTCTACGCCGTCCTCGGCACCCTGATGGTCCCGACCGCCGTGACCTTCGTGCCCAGCTTCGTGCTGGTGTCGTCCCTCGGCTGGATCGACACCTACCGGGGTCTCATCATTCCGGGCCTGTTCAGTGGTTTCACCTGCTTCCTGTTCCGGCAGTACTTCCTGGGGTTCCCCAAGGAGCTGGAGGAGGCGGCGCGGGTGGACGGGCTCGGTTACATGGGCGCGTACTGGCGGGTCGTCGTACCCAACTCGCTGAACTTCTTCGCCGCGATGGCAACGATCACGTTCATCAGCGGGTGGAACTCCTTCCTGTGGCCCCTGGTCATCGGCCAGGACCCGAGCGCGTGGACCGTCCAGGTCGCGCTCTCGAACTACATGACCGGCCAGACCGTGAACTTCCACCTGATCTTCATGGCCACGGCCATATCCATCCTGCCCCTGGTGTTCGTCTTCCTCTTCCTCCAGCGCTGGCTGGTGCAGGGCATCGCGCAGACTGGGATCAAGGGCTAGGAAAAATCAGCAAGGAGACCGATGTCTTTCCGCACCACCGCCACCACCTCCTCCACCGGCGCATCCGTCGACTACGTCGAGGACGTCTCGCCGGGCAGCGGGGCCCTGCCGCCCCGCGCCTGGTACGCGTCCTCCGACGCACGGTCGCTGTCGCTCAACGGGAGCTGGCGCTTCCGTCTCTCCCCCACCGCCGACGCCGAGGACGACTCGTTCGCGGCGCAGGGGTACGACGCCGGGGGCTGGGCGGAGGTGGCGGTGCCGGGCCACTGGGTGCTGCAGGGGGACGGGGCCTTCGGGGCGCCGATCTACACCAACCACCTGTACCCCTTCCCGGTGGACCCGCCGCGGGTGCCGACGGAGAACCCGACCGGCGACCACCTGCGGTTCTTCGACCTGCCGCAGGAGTGGCCCGCTCTCGACGAGGGCGGGGCGGTGCTGCGCTTCGACGGTGTGGAGTCCTGTGCCCGGGTGTGGCTGAACGGCACGGACATCGGTGAGTTCAAGGGGTCCCGGCTGCCGCACGAGTTCGCGGTCGGGCACCTGCTGAAGCCGACGGGGAACGTCCTCGCCGTCCGGGTCCACCAGTGGTCGGCGGGCTCCTATCTGGAGGACCAGGACCAGTGGTGGCTGCCCGGGATCTTCCGGGACGTCACCCTGCTGCACCGCCCGGCGGGCAGCGCCCTCGACTTCTTCGTGCACGCCTCCTACGACCACGTCGGCGGCATCGGGACCCTGCGTGTCGACTCCGACGTCGACGGCCGGGTCCTCGTGCCCGCCCTCGACATCGATGTCGCGACCGGCGAGGCGGTGACGGTCCCGGTGGAGCCGTGGACCGCCGAGACTCCTCGGCTGTACGACGGTGAGCTGGTCACCGAGGGCGAGCGGGTCCCGCTGCGGATCGGTTTCCGCACGGTCGTGCTGGAGGACGGCCTGCTCAAGGTCAACGGTACGGCGATCCTCTTCAAGGGCGTCAACCGCCACGAGTGGCATCCCCGCAAGGGCCGCGCCCTCGACCTGGAGACCATGCGCGAGGACGTGCTGCTGATGAAGCGGCACAACCTCAACGCCGTGCGCACCTCGCACTACCCGCCGCACCCGGCCTTCCTCGACCTGTGCGACGAGTACGGCCTCTGGGTGATCGACGAGTGCGACCTGGAGACCCACGGCTTCACCGAGCAGAACTGGCGGGACAACCCCGTCGACGACGACCGCTGGACCCCGGCCCTCCTGGACCGCGCGGCCCGGATGGTCGAGCGCGACAAGAACCACCCCTCGGTGGTCATCTGGTCCCTCGGCAACGAAGCCGGCACCGGCCGCGGCCTCACCGCCATGGCCGAGTGGATCCACGACCGCGACACCTCGCGCCTCGTGCACTACGAGGGCGACTGGGACTGCCGGGACACCGACATCTACTCCCGGATGTACGCCGACCACGCCGAGGTCGAACGCATCGGGCAGGGCCTGGACGGCGGCACCCACAAGCGCCGCGGGCTGCCCTTCATCCAGTGCGAGTACGGGCACGCCATGGGCAACGGCCCCGGCGGCATCGCCGACTACCAGCGCGTCTTCGAGGCCCACGAGCGCATCCAGGGCGGCTTCATCTGGGAGTGGATCGACCACGGCGTCAAGCACCCGGAGCTGGGCTACGCCTACGGCGGCGACTTCGGCGAGGAGCTGCACGACGGCAACTTCGTCTGCGACGGCCTGATCTTCCCGGACCGGACGCCGTCCCCCGGCCTGATCGAGTTCAAGAAGGTCATCGAGCCGGTCCGTATCGAGGGCGACGGCCCGGCCGGGACGGTCCGGGTGCGCAACGCGTTCGACTTCGCCGACCTGTCCTCGCTGGCCTTCGAGTGGGCGTACGAGATCGACGGGAAGACGGTGGAGGCGGGCACCCTGTCGGTGCCGTCACTGAAGCCCGGTGAGTCGGCAGAGGTGAAGCTGCCGCAGCCGCCGACCGGCGGACCGGCCGGCGAGGCGCTGTGGACCGTACGGGCGCTGCTGGCCGAGGACACGGCCTGGGGCAGGAAGGACCACCAGGTCGCGTGGGCTCAACTCCCGGTCGTGGAGCGGCCCTTGCCGAAGGTGGCGCCGACCGACGGTCCCTCGGCGAGCGAGAAGCTGATCTATCTCGGCCCGGCCTCCTTCGACGTCCGCACGGGCGCGCTGAAGACCATCGGCGGCCTCGATGTGACCGGGCTCCGCCTGGACGTGTGGCGGGCGACCACCGACAACGACGAGGGCGCGTGGAACGGCGGCACCTGTTACAGCAAGCTGTGGCGGGAACTCGGTCTGCACTGCATGCAACACCGCCTGGACGGGGTTGAGTTGGGCGCCGACGCACTGACCGTACGGACGCGGGTGGCGCCGGCCGCCCGGGAGCTCGGTCTGCGCACGACCTACCGCTGGACAGCCGACGACACCCGGCTGAAGCTGACCGTGTCGGTGGTGCCGGAGGGCGACTGGACCGTGCCGCTGCCGAGGCTCGGCATCCGCTTCGGGCTGTCGTCCGCCAACTATGTGAAGTGGTACGGCGGCGGTCCCGGCGAGGGCTACCCCGACACCAAGTCGGCGTCCATGGTGAGCCGTCACCACTCCACGGTCGACGAGCTCCAGACCCCGTACGTCCGCCCGCAGGAGAACGGCGCCCGTCCCGATGTCCGCTGGGCGGAGCTGGGCGGCCTGCGTATCGACGGCGACCCGCAGTTCTGGTTCACGGCCCGCCGCTGGACCACCGAACAGCTGGACGCCGCCGCGCATCTGACGGACCTTCGGGCCGGTGACACGGTGTGGGTGAACCTCGACCACGACCTGATGGGCATCGGCTCCCAGTCCTGCGGACCGGGGCCGCTGCCGCAGTACCACCTGCAGGCCGGGCCGACGGAGTTCTCGTTCGTGTTCTCGACGACGAAGCCGTAGGGCCGTCGACGGAAAAGCGGCCGGTCGGCGATCGAGCCGACCGGCCGCTTTTCCGTGTTCACCACGACGGACGGGGGTTGCCGGGCCGCCGGGCTACGGGCAGCTGATGCGGGTGTCTCCGGGGTCCGTGGTGCAGGTGTCGGTGCCCAGGCCGCCGTTGGCGGTGTCGTTGGCGGGGATGTTGTCGACGGTGTCGAGGCGGTCGTTGCCCGCGTTGCCGATCAGGTTGTCGTTGCCGGGGCCGCCGTTGAGGGTGTCGTTGCCTCCGGCGCCGTCGACGCGGTCGTTGCCGAAGTTTCCGTACGCCGTGTCCGTGCCCAGGCCGGCGTTGATCGTGTCGGCGCCGCCGAGGCCGCAGATGACGTCGTTTCCGCTGGTGCCGGTCATGGTGTCGTCGCCGCTGGTGCCGATGCGGGTACAGCCTCGGGAGTTGGCGACCGCGGTGGTGGCCGTGACGGTGTTGTCGGCGGGGTCCGGGTCGGTCTGGGTGGCGCTCACGGTGGCCCGGTCGGTGAGGGTCCCCGTGGCCCTGGGTTCGACGACGACCGTCACCGTGGTGCTCGCGCCACCGGCGAGGGTGCCGAGGGCGCAGGTCGCGCCGGTGGCGGAGGTGGTGCAGGTGCCCTGGCCCGGGGTGGCCGAGACGACGGTGGCGGCGGGGCCGGTGACGGTGTCGGTGAGGCTGACGCCGGTGGCCGAGGTCGTGGCGGTGGTGTTGGTGACCGTCACGGTGTAGGTGGCGCGGTCGCCGATGGCGACCGTGGCGGTGCCGGACTTGGTGACCGAGAGGTCGACACCGGTGGGCGCCGGGGCGCCCTCGCCACCGAGGTAGCGGGCCAGACCGCGCAGGCCGTCGCCGTTGCTGCCGAAGGCGACGGTCCGGCCGTCGGGTTGGAGGGCGAGGCCGTACGCGCTGTCGCCGCCGCCGAAGTCGGTGGTGGTGCGGCCGTTCGTGCCGAAGCCGGTGTCGAGGGTGCCGTTCACGTGGAAGCGGGCCAGCGCGAAGTCACCGCCCGCGGTGCCGCCGGCCACGATCCGGTCGTCGGGCTGGACCACGAGGTCGTTCACGGCTGAGCCGGTGCCGAAGTCGGTGGTCGCGACGCCGCCGGTGCCGAAGCCGCTGTCGAGGCTCCCGTCGAGGTTGTAGCGCACGAGCGTGAAGCGGCCCCCGGTCCATCCGGAGGCGACGATCTTCCCGCTCGACTGCACGACCACCGCCTCGCCCCAGTTGTATCCGCCCAGGTCCGTGGTGACCTTGCCGTCGCCGCCGAAGGTGGTGTCGAGGCTTCCGTCGGGGTTGTAGCGGGCCAGGGCGAAGTCGAAGGAGGTCTGGCCCACGTCGCCGATCATGACGATCTTGCCGTCGGGCTGGAGCGCCAGGTCGCGCGCGGTAGCGCCGACGTCGGGCGCGTCGGAGAGGGCGGTGGTGACCACGCCGTCACCGCCGCCGAAGGAGGTGTCCGGGCTCCCGTCGGGCAGGTACCGGACGAGCCCGAAATGGCCGCCGGCCCTGGCACCGGCGACGATCCGCCCGTCGGGCCGCACCGCCACTCCGGCCGCGTCCTCGGCCCCGCCGGCCAGACCGGGGCTGACCCAGCCGTCACCGCCCCCGAAGGAGGTGTCGACGCTGCCGTCGGTGTTGTAGCGGGCCACCGTGAACCAGCAGCAGCCCGCGAACTCGTCGTCGGTCTCCTGGTGGCGGCCGACCACGACGATCTTCCCGTCGGGCTGCACGGCCACGCCCTGGGCCACGTCGTCGCCGCCCTCGAAGTCGGTCAGCACCTCGCCGTCGGCACCGCCGCCCGTACCGCCGAAGGAGGTGTCGACGCTGCCGTCCGGGTTGTGCCGCAGCACGGCGAACTCGGCGTCGAGGTTGACCGGGTCCTGTTCGAAACCGACCGAGACGACCTTGCCGTCGGCCTGGACCGCCACGTCCTGGCCGTCGGCGAAGGAGGGGGTCGCGATGCTGACTTTTCCGCCGGTGCCGAACGTGGTGTCCAGGTCACCGGGGGCGGCGAAGGCGCCGTGGGGCACGGCGACGACGAACGTCAGCGCCGTGGCCAGGACGGACACGGCGCGCAGGGGTCCCCGTAGGGAAGCAATGATGGACATGCCGTCAGCGTCCGGACCCTGCCGTGGCACCAGGGGACGGCTGGCCAGCGGATCGGCTCACTGGTCACAGACTTCCACCCTGCCGGGTGAACGATCCGCTCGCTACGCGACCTGCCTCGCCACGCCCGCACGACGAGCGCCGGCCGCCCAAGGGGAGTACGTCGCCCCGAAAGAGAAGAGAGCCGCGGACGCGCGATCCGCCCCTGCGGCGCTGTCGGAGCCCGTCCTCGCGGTCAGGACTCGTCCGGGGACGTGCGGAACGGAGGCGCGGGCCGGTGGGGGCTTGTCGCGCGGTTACCCGCGCCCCTGGCGGGGTGCGGGCGCGGCTTCAGTGGTCCGTGCAGCACGGTGTCGGTTCCGGTGCCTCGAAGGGGAGGGAGCGGCGCGACCGCTGCTCGGGGGGCAGCGCCTCGTCGGGCACGGAGGTGTCGAAGGCGGCGGGAAGCGCGGCCGCCACGTCCCCGTGCTCGTCCCCGTGGTCGTGTCCGTGCTCGTCCCCGTGCTCGTCCCCGTGCTCGTGTCCGTGCGCGTGCCCGTGGTGGTGATGACCGTGCGCGTGCCCGTGCCCCATGAAGCGCCTCCCGGATGCCGCTGCCTTCCGCGGCTGCTTCGCGACGCGACCACGCCGCCTGGGGAGGATCGAGGCGGCACATGAACGTCGAACGATCAAGGGATGGCCACCGGGTGCCGTGGATGCGGCGGATCACCTCGTCCCTCACTGTTTCCCCAACTGACCTTGCACGTCACACTGATTGCCATCGAACCTGAGCACCGCTCACCTTCCCCCCGCCCTCCGGAGAACCCCATGAGCCCCACGAGCCCCATGAGAAGACTGCTCGGCACCCTCGCCGCCGGCACGCTGGCCGTCACCGGTCTCGCCACCACCGGTGCGACGCCCGCCGCGGCCGCCACCAGCGGCACGTTCAACGTGCTGACGTACAACGTCGCCGGCCTCCCGGAGGGGCTGAGCTCCGGCAAACCGGCGACGAACACCCCGCTGATCTCGCCACGCCTCGGGGCGTACGACATCGTGAACGTCCAGGAGGACTTCAACTACCACGCGGCGCTGTACGCGGGCGACAACCACCCGTACCGCACGGCGACCAGCGGCGGGGTGCCCTTCGGCGACGGCCTCAACACCCTCTCCGACTACGCGTTCGACGACTTCGAGCGGGTGAAGTGGAACAACTGCACCGGCACCAACTGCCTCACCCCGAAGGGCTTCTCGCTGGCCCGGGTGCGGCTCGACGAGGGCGTCTTCGTCGACCTCTACAACGTGCACACCAACGCCGACTCCGACGACGCGGCCCTCGCCGCCCGCCGCGCCAACGTCACGCAGCTCTCGGAGTTCATCAAGGCGAACTCGGCGGGCAACGCGGTGATCGTCATGGGCGACACCAACACCCGTTACACACGCACCGGCGACAACGTCCGCACCCTGACCGGTGAGAACGGCCTCACGGACCCCTGGGTGCAGCTGATCAAGGGCGGTGTCGCCCCGGCTCTGGGCGCCGACGCGCTGGTCTGCCCGACGACCGCCCCGACCAACGACTGCGAGGTCGTCGACAAGGTCTTCTACCGGGACAGCAACGTGGTCGACCTGACCGCGAACCGCTACAACAACGAGTGGGCCAAGTTCCTCGACTCGGCGGGCGGCAACCTCTCCGACCACTTCCCGCACACGGTCGACTTCTCCTGGAAGCTCAACCCGGGCCTCCGGGCCAGTGACTTCTTCGGCGGCCCGCACGGCACGGCGTACAACGACGCGGACAACCTCCCCTCGACGGTCGCGCCCCGCACCCTGACCCTGCGCGGCGCCTCCCGCCTCGACGCGGTCTCGCTCACGCACGACGGCGGTACGACGCTGACCCACGGCGGCACGGGCGGCACGGCGGCCTCCCTCACCCTGGCCTCCGGCGAGCACCTCACCTCCGTGAAGCTCACCCAGGGCCAGAAGGACGGCCGCACCCGGATCTTCTCCGCCGCCTTCGGCACGGACAAGGGCCGCACCCTCGCCTCCGGCACCGCCACCTCCGACACCAAGACCTTCACCGCCCCCGCCGGCTGGCAGATCGTCGGCTTCACCGGCCGCGCGGGCACCGAGATCGACAAGCTGGGCGTGCTGTACGCGCCGATCGGCTGAGCACCACCCGCAACGGCCGGCCCGGCCCACTCGGCCCCGCCCCGACCACCACGGGGCGGGGCCGCCTGTCCGGCCGGTCCCCCTCACCAGCCGTCGGCGGGACACGTGCACACCGATGGCGGCCGGGCCTTAACCTAGAGCCCCTAGGTTCTTGTCCCCCGCAGAGGTGGCCCATGCCCCGAGCCGGTCTCACCCCCGACCGCATCACCGCGGCCGCCGTCGCTCTCGCCGACCAGGTCGGCTTCGAGAACGTCTCGCTCTCCGCCCTGGCCCGCCACTTCGGGGTCAAGGACGCGAGCCTGTACTCGCACGTCAGGAACCTCCAGGACCTGCGCGGCCGGATGGCACTGCTCGCCGGCGGCGAGATGATCGACCTGATCGCGGCGGCCGTCGCCGGGCGGGCCGGCAAGGACGCGCTCGCCGCCTTCGCCGGGGCCTACCGGGAGTACTCCCTCCGGCACCCCGGCCGGTACGCGGCCACACAGCTCCCCGTCGACCAGGCCCTCGTCACCGACTCCCCCGCCCTGCGCCGCACCGCCGAGATCACCTACGGCATGCTCCGCGCGTACGGCCTCGAAGAACCCGATCTCACGGACGCCGTACGGCTGTTGCGCAGCACCTTCCACGGCTTCTGCGCCCTGGAGGCCGGGGGCGGCTTCGGTGCGCCCCGCGACGTACGGAGGTCGTGGGACAGGTCCGTCGAGGCGCTGCACCTGGCGCTCACGCACTGGCCCCGGGAAGTCCCCGAGGGGACGTAGCCCCGTCGCGGAGGGCCGACCGCAAGGGGCTGCCCCTTGAGGTCTCAAACAATTTCCGCACCGGCGGCAACCTTCTGCCGGACGGGGGCGACCACAGCACATGACACCTGCAACACCCACCCCCTCCGCCCCGTCCCGGCACCGCCGTCGCCACCTCGCGCGCAAGCCCGTGATCGGCTCGCTCGTGGCCGCGTCCGTGCTGGCGGGCGCCTGGTACGCGACCGCCGGGGCGGCGCCCACCCCCGCGGCCGGTGATCTCACCGTCACGAACACGACCGTGAGCCTGCCGGCGAAGTTCCCCTACCTCTCGGCCGGCTACAACAACAGCCGGGAGTGGACGCGGACGGCGACGGCCGTGGCGCCGAACGGCACGCTGCGGGTCGCCTGGCCCGCGTCGGACGGCGTCCACGTCACGCCGCTGACGGCGGCCGGCAAGCGCTCCGGTGCCGATTCGGTCGTCAAGGGCACGAAGGAGGTCGGTGGTCTCGTCGCGCACAACGACGGGTTCGCGCTGCTGACCCGGGTCTCCGACACCAACAAGTGGAAGGAGACGGCCGCCGCGCTCATCCGCTACCAGAACGGCAAGCAGACCTGGCGCACCAAGCTCACCGGCGCCTCCTCCGACGACACGGCCCCGCTGCTCGACGGCCAGCTCGCCTGGAACGGCAAGAAGTACGGCGCCTACTTCGTCGTGCACGGCGCGGGCGGCTTCGCCGACGGCCACTTCGGCGACAAGCTGTCGTACGTGGGCCCGAAGGGCAAGAAGCTCGGCGGCGGCTGGGGCTGGGGCTGCTCCCACAACGAGGGCATAGCCCTGCGCGCCGAGACGAGCGGGAACTTCACCTCCCTCTGCTTCGACGACTGGCGGTCGGGCCTGTTCGTGTCCACCGGTATCGCCGCCCCCGACAACGCGCCGGTCGTCCAGCGCGAGCAGTGCTGGGCCGGCTACTGCGGCGGCACCTTCTCCGGCCGCACGGGCGAGATCGTGAAGTCCTCCACCGGCCGCTACGCCACCGCCTTCGCCTCGCGCGGCGCCGCCTCCGCCAAGAAGAACCCGGACGACTCCAGCGGGCGGGGCTGGACGGTCAAGCCGAGGACCAGCACCCACCAGGTCGCCGTCGCGTTCCTCAAGAACCGCAACACGCCCTCGGGCAAGCCGGTGTACCTCACCTCCGCCAAGGGCACCGAGCACGTCAACGTGCGTGTCGCCCCGTACGGCGAGAACCGGCTCCTCGTCTCCTACGAGACCCTGAAGAACGCCAAGTGCGCGAGCGGCACCTGCACCGGCACCTTCAGCGGCACCCACTTCCGCCTCGTCGACTGGAGCGGCAAGCTCCAGGGCGCCGACAAGGTCGTCAAGGCCCGGATCTCCGGTGACATCGCCGTCCTGAAGGACGGGACGCTGACCTGGGCCTACGCCCCCGTCACCCCGTCCTACACGACCGCCCTCAACGGGGCGTCACCGACCACGAAGACGCTGAAGGTAGCCCGTCTGACGCCGTGAACACGAACTGGGCCCGCTCGCCGTTGGCCCAGTTGACGGACACCTCGTACACCCCCCGCACCTCCACGGAGACCAGCTCCGGGAGGGGCAGGGGGACGGGGTCGGCGGTGAGGCGGGCGACGGCGACGAAGAGGGTCGCTCCCTCTCCGGTCCGGCCGACGAGCCCCGGTCCGTCCGTGTCCGACGACAGGCCGTGCCCCGGGAGAAGCTCCGCGCGGACACCCTCCGCCCCCGCCCATCCCGTGATCCGCACCGGGGTGCCGGGGGATGCGTCCGTCACCAGATGGGCCCGGACCTCGACCGCACCCCGGGCCGCCACAAGGCTCGTGACCCGCGCGCCTGTCTCACCGACCGAGTGCCGGGAGGCCGCCCAGCCCTCCCCCACGCCCAGCG
The DNA here is from genome assembly GCF_036346855.1 of Streptomyces europaeiscabiei. NCBI lineage: Bacteria > Bacillati > Actinomycetota > Actinomycetes > Kitasatosporales > Streptomycetaceae > Streptomyces > Streptomyces europaeiscabiei. The sequence continues at coordinate 8,251,074 of NZ_CP107841.1, read as the reverse complement.
GCTCGATGCCGACGCGGCCGGCGTCGCCGCCGACGGTCACGCTGTTGTCGTACGCCTCGGCGGGCTCCGCGAGGGGCACGGGCTCCGTCACCGTCGAGTACGCGAGCCGGGTGTAGAACGGGTCGTAGCGGACGTCCTCGCTGCCGTGGTTGTGGAGGCGGACCAGGCCGTCCGAACGCGTCGACTGCAGCAGCCAGTTGGGCGGCCCCACGGGGCGCAGCTCGTCCTCCCGCTCCACCGGTCCCGGCTCCTCCGTCGCCGTCCACACCTCGTGGTCGGGCGGCAGGAGCAGGCCGAGGAAGCCCTTGCTGGCCCAGTACGGGGAGGCGGGGCCCGAGTAGCCCTGCAGGACTGCCGGGTCGGGGCCGTGCCAGCCCAGGGACAGCAGGCCCCGCTCGTCGACCGCGCCCCGGTCGAGGAAGTACTTGAGCGCGCCCGACGCCAGCCGCCTCGTCTCGCCCGGCGACAACGGCGTACGGCCGGTGAGGGCGCCCAGCCACAGCGGGACGGTCGTCGCGAAGCGATAGGTGAGGGAGCGGCCCTGGTGCAGGGGGGCGCCGTCGCCGCCGAACAGGCGCGCGTAGTCGGCGAGATGGGCCGACAGGCGGTCGCCGTAGCGGGCCAGGAGGCGTTCGTCGTTCGCGAGCCAGGCGTGCAGGACCGGGTAGAGGTGCATGGCCCAGCCGTTGTAGTAGTCGAACTTGCGGCCGTCGCCGTCGGTGTACCAGCCGTCGCCGAGGTACCACTGCTCGATACGGTCGAGCCGCTGGTCGATCACCCGGCGGGACAGCTCCGGTTCATGGCCGATCTCTTCGAGGAAGCCGCCGACCGTGACCGGGAACAACTCCCAGTTGCAGGGCCAGGGTTCGGCGGTGAGCGCGTCGGCGAGCCAGGCCGCCGTCCGCTGCCGGACGCCGTCGTCGAGCCGGTCCCAGAGCACCTCCCGCGTGATGCGCAGCGCGAAGGCGATCGACGCGGCTTCCACGAGGGGCTGGCTGCGGTCCTCGATACGGGGCCAGACGCCGGACACTCCGGCCGCGAGGCCGTCCGCGTACCGCGCGAGCGCCTTCTCGTCGCGGCGGAAGGCGGCGAGCAGCAGCGTACGGGCGTATCCCTCCAGTCCGTCGGAGAGCCGGCCCGTCCAGCTGGTGCGGTCGCCGGGGAAGTAGTACAGCGCTCCGTCGGCGGTCGCGTACGGCTCGACTGCTGCCAGCAGCGAGTCGGCTGCCGCCTCCCAGTGGGCTCGGGTGTAGCCGGTGTACGGGCTGAGGGTGCGGTCGTCCTGGGGCTGGGAGGGCATGTGGTGCGCTTTCTGGCTGGGAGTTCGGGGGTGGCCGGGTGAGTTCGTCATCTGCGGGTGGATGGGGGTTGGTCCTTCGAGGGGCGCGGGGAACTGCGCGACCAGCCCTCACCCACCCGCACCCGCCGTACAACCCGCACCCCCGAGCCCTCCCGCGTACAGACCTGGGGCGCCCCGGTTCCGGTCGGAACGCCCCAGGGGTCTTATCCCACCCTGGTCTTCCCCTCGGGCACCAGACCCTGGGCGACGAGTTCGTCGCGGACGAGGTCGGCGTAGACGGTCGCGCCGTGCACCGAGGTGTGGGTGTTGTCGCGCTTCTCGTTGTAGAGGTAGAGCGCCTTGGAGCCCTCGGTGCCCAGGGACTCCACCAGCGCCTTCGTCTTCGCGGTGAGGTCGATCAGGGGCACGTCGTGGGCGGCGGCGACCGAGCGGGTGACCGCCGGGTGATCGACGCCGAGGCCGTTGACCAGCAGGGCCGTGTTGTTGTTCAGGGTGCCGTCGGAGTTGAACCAGCGGCGGACGATGGGGGTCACCAGGACCGGCTTGCCGCGCTTCTCGCGGACGCCCGCGACCAGGGTTTCGAGGTTGGCCCGGTAGGTGGCCTCGTCGGTCTGCTTGTCGTTGTGGGCCAGCTGGATCAGGACCAGGTCGCCGCGTTGGATCCGCGGCTGGACGGTGGCCCACAGCCGCGGGTCGGCGAGGTAGGACACCGTGCTCTCGCCGGAGTCGGCGTGGTTGGCGACCGAGACGCCCTTCCTCAGGTACTGCGGGAGCTGCTGGCCCCAGCCGGAGTACGGGTCGCCGGGCTGGTCGCAGACCGTGGAGTCGCCGACGAGGAAGATCTGGCGGGACCCCTTGGAGGGGGTCACCCGGATGTCGGCGAGGGCGGGCGCCGAGCCGCCGATGACGAGGTCCAGGCCGGCGGTGCCGTCGGCGCCGGTCGGCTCACCCTCGGGGGTGCGGACGTCGACGGTGAAGGTGTGGCGGACGTGCTCGCCGGCGTCCGTCGCCGTCTCCGCCAGGAAGGTGCGGCGCGTCTCGCCGGTGATCCTCGTGCTCGCCGCGCTCTCACCTCCGAGGCGGACCCTCACGTCGTAGGTGCCGGCGGGGACGTCGAAGTGGCAGACGTTCGCGACGCAGTTCTCCAAGCCCAGCACGGGCCGACCCGAGTCCGCCTCGGCCGGCACGGCGGTGAGCACGGCGCCCAGGGTCGTCGCCACTGTCAGCGCGGCGATGGTGAAACGTCTCATTGCGGCTCCTCCCGAGGAATGACAAGGCCCGGCGGCTGGACGGTACATCGTTTGGCAAGCGCTTTCTAGATGTCAGCACGTATTCACATGATTACCAACTTCCGTGCCGCGAAAGCCCTTTCGCGAAAACGATTCAACTGTCACCCTTCCGAATCACCCGCACTCCCCCCACACCACCCGAGGAGGACCCCCATGTCCGAATCCACCGACAGACCGACCGTCACCGCTCCCGGCCTGGGCCGCCGCGGCTTCGTCGTCGGCACCGCCGCCACGGCCGCCGGAGCCGCGCTCGCCGGGCCGCTGGCCGGCACCGCCCGCGCCGCGGCCTTCGGCTACACCGACGACGGCACCAACTACGTGATCGACACCGGCGCGAGCCTCGTCTTCAAGGTCCGCAAGAGCAACGGCGACCTGTCCTCGCTCGTCTACCGGGGCACGGAGTACCAGGGCTACGGCGGCATGAACTCGCACATCGAGTCCGGCCTCGGCAGCTCCACGGTCACCATCAGACAGTCCGGTTCGACGATCCTCGTCTCCGTCACCTACGGCACGCTGAGGCACTACTACGCGGCCCGCAGCGGCGAGAACAACATCTACCTGTGGACCAACAAGGCCGACACCTCGGTCTCGGCGACCCGCTACATCGTGCGCGTGAAGGCGGGCCTCTTCCTCAACGACCAGCCCGACTCCTACACCTACGCACCCACCACCATCGAGGCCTCGGACGTCTTCGCGAAGTCCGACGGCCAGACCCGCTCCAAGCACTACTCCAAGCTCCGGGTGATGGACTACGACTACGTCGGCTGGACGACCGGCAGCGTGGGCCTGTGGATGGTCCGCAGCAACCACGAGAAGGCGTCCGGCGGTCCCTTCTACCGCTCCCTGCTGCGCCACCAGAGCGCTGACGGCGGCGGCCTCTACGAGATCCTGTACTACGGCCAGAACCAGACCGAGGAGCAGCGGTTCGGCCTCCAGGGCCCGTACGTCATCGCCTTCACGGACGGCGGGGCGCCCTCCTCGTCGCTGTTCCCGGGCACGCTGACCACGTCGTGGGCGGACTCGCTCGGCCTGAGCGGGTACGTCTCCGCGAGCGGGCGGGGCCGGGTGGCGGGCGTCGGCATCACGGGCCGGAACACGTCGTACGCGTACACGGTCGGGCTCGCCAACTCGGCCGCGCAGTACTGGGGTTCGGCTCGGGCGTCGGACGGCTACTTCTCCGTCTCCGGGGTGTTGCCGGGGACGTACACGCTCACGGTCTTCAAGGGTGAGCTGGCGGTGTACACAACCTCGGTGACGGTCACCGCGGGGGGTACGACGACGCTGAACTCGATCGCGGTCCCGTCCTCGAACGACCCGTCCAACGCGGGCACGATCTGGCGGATCAACGACTGGAACGGCACGCCGAGCGGTTTCAAGAACGCCGACCTGATGACGTACGCGCATCCCTCGGACGTCCGGGCCGCCGCCTGGACCGGCAATGTGGTCATCGGCAGCGGCACCGAGACCTCGGGCTTCCCCTGCTACCTCTGGAAGGACGTGAACAGTGGTCTCCTCGTGTACTTCCGGCTGACCGCCGCGCAGGCCGCCGCCGCCCACACCCTGCGCATCGGTGTGACGACGGCCTACGCCAACGGCCGGCCGCAGGTCGTCGTCAACGACACCTGGACCTCGGCGATCCCCTCCCCGCCCACCCAGCCGAACACCCGGTCGCTGACGAACGGGTCCTACCGGGGCAACAACCACACGTTCACCTACAGCGTCCCGGCGTCCGCCTGGCTGTCGGACACGAGTCAGTACAACGTGCTGAAGATCAACGTGGTGAGCGGTTCGGGGGCGACGTCCTATCTCAGCGCGGGGACGTCGATCGACGCGATCGACCTCCTGAGCTGAGACACCGTCATGTTCCGCGCGTCCACTGCTGATTCGTCCCGCTGTTGCACGTGTACGTGATGATCGCGGCGCCGTCGGCGGTGGACGCGCCGTTCACGTCCAGGCATTCACCGCTCGCGCGGGAGACGACCTTGACGTAGCTGCCCGAGGTGGTCAGCGACCACTGCTGGCCGGTGGACGAGGAGTTGCACTTCTCCTGGGTGACCGTGTTGGCGTTCTCCTGGACGCACAGGGTGCTGTGACGGGTCATCAGCTGGTAGTAGCCGCTGCCGACGGACTTGAACCAGTACTTCTGGTTGTTGCCGCCGTTGCAGGTGTACTGCTTGATCTGGGCGCCCGGCCACAGCGACTGACTCGTGACATCGGCACACTTGGCGGAGTGGCGGGCGATCAGCGTGTTGTAGGTGGCGCTGGTGCCGCTGACCGTGCCGGTGGCCGTGTCGACGGTGACCTCGGGCGACCAGGACATGGACATCGTGGTGGAGGTCGGGAAGGTCAGCGGCAGCCAGACGTAGCGGGAGTCGTTGACCGTGCCGCCGAAGGAGTTGCCCCAGCGGTCGCCCATGTAGAGGTAGGAGGTGGTCGAGGTGCCCTGCACGGGGAGGACGTACGCGGTCTGCGAGCCGAAGGTCGTGGAGTCGCCGACGTTGGCCATGGCCGTCCAGGGACCCGCGATGCTGGTGGCGGTGGCGTACTGCTGCTGGTTGGGGTTCCAGCCGGTGGCGCCCGAGGTCAGCATGAAGTAGACGCCGCCCCGCTTGAACAGGGCCGGTGCCTCGCGGTGGCCGCCGTGCCAGGGGTCGGCGACGAGGGCGGCGATGCCGGTGTAGTCGGCGGTGAGCCGGTAGATCTGGAGGTCGTAGTTCTCGCGGGCCGCCGAGATCATGTAGCCGGTGCCGTCGGTGTCCACGAAGACGGTGATGTCACGGGACATGTGGGTGCCGAGCGGGCGGAAGCTGCCCTGCCAGGTGTAGTTGCCGTCGACGGTGTCGGAGACGGCGACGGCCGCGCGGGCCTCGCTGTAGTCGGTGCCGTTCTCCTTGTGCATCCACATCACGAACTTGCCGGTGGAGGCGTTGTACATCACCTTCGGCCGCTCGATGTTGGCGGTCGCCAGCTCGGGGTCCGTGGCCTCGGTCAGGACGTGGTTGCGGAACTCCCAGTTCTTCAGGTCCGTGGAGCGGTAGGCCGACACGTACCGGAAGGTGTTGTCGGAGTTCCGGTTCTCGCCGAACCAGTAGTAGTACGAGCCGACCTTGATGACCCCGCCGCCGTGGGCGTGCAGGGCGTTGCCGGCGCTGTCGGTGAACTGGGTGCCGTTGGGAACGGTCTGCGCCGCCGCCTGGGCGGGGCCGGCGGTGACGAGGGCGCCTGCCAGCGCCAGACAGAGCGCGAGGAGCATCGCGTACGCACGTCTCATCTCAGCTCTCCTTACTCGGTGCTCGTGGTGGATGTGTCGGCTACGGGGACTCCGAAGTCGGGGGTGCCGTCGGGCTTCCAGCCGAGGCGCTGGATACGGGTGTGGCGGTTGGGGTCGTTGAGCGGGTCGCCGACGATGTCCTTGTACTGGCGGGCGTGGTAGACGAGGACGTCGGTGCATCCGTCCTCGGCGACGGTGAAGCTGTTGTGGCCCGGCCCGTACTGCTTGGTGGTGTCGTTGCTGGTGAAGACCGGTGTCGGAGACTTCGACCAGTTGGCGGGGTCCATGAGGTCGGCGTCCGCGTCGATGGTCAGCAGGCCCATGCAGTAGTTGAAGTCGGTCGCGCTCGCCGAGTACGTCATGAAGAGCCGGCCGTCGCGCTTGATGACCGACGGCCCCTCGTTGACCTTGAAGCCGATGACCTCCCAGTCCAACTCGGGTGTGGTGAGCCGCACCTGAGGTCCCGTCAGGGTCAGCGGGTCGGCCATCTTCGACAGCCAGACCGCGGTGTTGTTGTTCATTCCGGGCTCGTGCTGCGCCCACGCGAGATAGCGCGAACCCCGGTGGGTGAAGGTGGTGGCGTCCAGGGAGAAGGTCTCCCAGGCCGTCTTCAGCTGCCCGCGCTCGACCCAGGTGCCCCTGAAGGGGTTGGGGTGGGAGTTCTCCAGGACCCAGATGCGGATCGCCCAGATGTCCTCGGCGGGCGCGGAGGCGAAGTAGATGTACCACTTGCCGTCGATGCGGTGGATCTCCGGCGCCCAGATGTGCGCGCCCATCGCGCCCGCCTCGTGCTTGCGCCAGATGACGGACTCGTCGGCCGTCGACAGTCCGCGCAGGGTGCGGGATCTGCGCAGGATGATCCGGTCGTACTCGGGCGCGGTCGCCGTGAAGTAGTAGAAGCCGTCGGTGTGCCGGTTGATGTGCGGGTCGGCGCGGTTGCGGACCAGCGGATTGACGTACGGCGGCCGGGAGGTGGCCGGCCGGGACGTCGGTGCCGGGGACGTGGGTGCCGGGGACGTGGACGCCCTGGCGACGCCGGCGGGCAGGGCGGTGAGGGCGCCGGCGGCCAGGGCCCCCTTCAGAAGCAGGCGCCGGTGGGGAGGTTCGGGAAGTTCGTGCTCGCGGGGCATGTGGGCTGCCTCTCTGCAGGGTGTTGCACGTGGGGGGACGCGGGGGGACACAAAAGAAAACAGATTCGTTCGACATTTCGCACAAGATCAGTCATTCCGAACGGCGAAAAGGTAAGGGCGTGTTACGCCGAGGTCAACGGGTCGGGCGAGACGAACACAAGCTCACAGGAACGAACCCATGGGTAGAACCCGGACTTCGCGAAGTTTCTGTTATCGGGGTGGCCCCCCGACCGTCTCCGATGTCGTGCGCAGCCAACCCCACAAGACAGCGGCGGCCGCCGGAGCCCTGGCGGTCACCGCCCTGATGCTCGGTGCCCCGACCGCGACCGCCGCCGGCCCCCGCGACGCGACCTCCGACGTACTGGCCGGGCGGAACGTGACGCTCGCCGGGGACACGGTGGTGACCGTGCCGTCCGGGACGACCACGTACGACGGCGTGTTCAGCGGCACGGGCACGCTCACCGTGCGCGGCTCCGGGACTCTGGTCCTCACCCGGGACAGCGACTTCACCCTGCCGAAGTCCCGGCAGCGGCAGAGCGTGAGGACACTCGGCGGGAACCACCCCTACGTCACCACCACGAACCCGGACCCGCCGGCCGTGACCGTCGCGAAGGGCGCGACCCTCCAGTACGGCGACAGCGGTTCGACCGGGGTGATCGGCCACTACCCGTACGGCACCCCGGCGTTCCGGCTCAACCAGAACAACATCCGGGTCGACGGCACCCTGCGGCTCGCCCTGAAGAACGTCCAGTACAACCTGGGGACCATCAGCGGCTCCGGCCTGGTCAGCCAGCCGAGGTTCCTGTGGGCCACCTGGGACCTGTCGGGCACCCATCCCTTCACCGGTGTGATCGACAACGGCACGCAGGTGAACGCCGGCCGTCCGGAGTTCGCGACCTCCCTGCCGAACGCGCGCAAGGTCCTCAACCAGGGCACCTGGACCGTGGACACCCCGCTGGGGCGGACCGTCACCCAGGGCATGGACTTCTACCAGCGCGAGTACGGCAGCGACATCAACGTCCAGTCCAGGCCCGGCAGCCGGGTGATCCTCACCGGCCAGTACAGCTGGTCGGACCAGGGCGGAGACAGGAACCCCTCGCTGAGCGACCCCGCCCTGAACTGGACGCCCGCACGGAAGAACGTCAACAAGCGCGGCACCAACATCAAGGGCGCGAACGTCCAGTGGGGCGACGGCACCACGAACAAGATCTTCATGCCGGGCACGGCCCAGACCGTCTACATCAACCTCCTCGCCGCGCGCTCCCGTTCACTGCTCACCTTCGACTACAACGGGCCGGTCACCCTGGGCGCCCCCATCGGCGGCGGCCGCTTCCACGACACACTGGCCGCGCCCGGCGCCGGGGACATCGTCGTCAAGGGGACGAAGGGCAACGACGTCACCTTCGCCGCCGTCCAGTACTACGACGGCTCGACGACCGTCGAGAAGGGCGCCGTGCTGCGGCTGGGCAGCGGCAGGTCAGGCGGCGACGGCGGCCTGTACACCAAGGGCGACCTCTGCAAGGTGGTCAACAACGGTTCGCTGATCATCCGGAACACCTCGAAGCCCGTGACCCTGCCGCGAGTCGGCGGCAGCGGCTCGCTCGTCCAGTCGGGCACGGCCACCACGACACTGACGGGCGGCGCGGTGACGTACACCGGGGCGACGACCGTCACCAAGGGCACGCTGGCGCTCCGCTCGGGGGCGACTCTCGCCCACAGCCGGGCCGTTCGGCTCACCACCGCCGGGGCGAAGCTCGACGTGGGCACGGCCGGGCTGAAGGTGACCAGGTCGCTGTCCGGCCGGGGCACGGTGCAGGGGTCGGTGACCAACGCGGGCGTGGTCGTGGCCGGACTCACGGTGACCGGCGGCTACACCCAGGCCGAGAAGGGCGAACTGGTGCTGCGCGAGCGACCGTTGAAAGTGAACGGGGCGGTGCGGCTGGCCGGTGGGCTGGACTTCGCGGCGCTGGCCGCCGTCGGCGGGCCCGGCGAGAGGATCACCGTGATCGACCACCGGGGCAAGGGCCGGAACACCGGGACGTTCACCGGACTGCGCGAGGGCGCCAAGGTGAGGCTCGCCGACAACACGTACCGGATCAGCTACCGGGGCGGCGACGGCAACGACGTCGTGCTGACGGCGGCGAAGGCGAACCCGTCACCGGCCGTCAAGGCCGCCTCGGGCGCCGGCTCCGGTTCCGGCGCCCGGGTCACCCGTACGCAGAACGCGAGCGCCTCCGCCGACAGCGGCCTGGGCTGGTGGCCGTACGCGCTGGCCCTCGGTGGTCTCTCCGGGCTGCTGGTGCCGATGACCCGGCGCCGCAGGAACAACCGGCGGGGAGGCGGCAGGCACGCCGCCGCGAGCTGAGACGGAACTCTCACCACGCGGGACGTGTGACGGTCGGGCGGTCGCTGTACGGGGGTCGGCGTCCGCCCGACCCCGTCCGCCGGGCCGCTGTCAGCCCTCTTCAAGGTGTTCTTGAACCCGTGGCGCCGGCCAACTCCAGTTGACCGGATCAGCCCATGAGTACCGCCGAGCCGTCCCGCCGGCCACAACTCAGATCATTCAGGCGCACGCACCTCACGGCCAGAGATCAAGGAACATCTACTCAGCCGCCTGCCGGGACTTGTGGTCCAGCAGGGCGGCGCCGAGTGGGGTCAGGGTGTGCAGGACGGTGTTGGCGTGGCGGTGGCTGGCAATCAGGCCGGCGTCGCGCAGTACTCCGGTGTGATGGCTCGCCGTCGTGGGGGTCACACCGGCCCGGCGGGCGGCCTCGGTGGTGGTGGAGCCGGACGCGCTGGCTCTGAGGATGGCGGCGCGGGTGGGGCCGAGCAGCGCGTGCAGCGGCGGGGAACCCGCGTCCGGGGACGTCGCCGGCCGGTGGTGGAGGGGGTAGAGCAGCACGGGCGGGAGTCCGGGGTCGGCCAGGGCGATGGGCGCGTTCCAGCAGAAGTGGGAGGGGATCAGGAGCAGCCCCCGCCCTGCGAGGTGGACGTCGCGGTGGTCCGGGTACGGATGGATCTCCAGGACCGGTGGCCGCCAGCGGATCGTGGGCCCCAACCCGGCCAGCAGCCCCTCGGTGCCGGCGTGGAACAGGGTGCGCGCGTGGCGGGCCCGCTCGGCGTACAGGCGTTCCTGGATGTGCTCCTCGTGCGGGGCGATCACTGCCCGGTGGTAGGCGCGCAGGGCGTCCACGAGTTGTTCACGCATGTCCCGCTCGGCGAGCCGGCGGACCCAGGCCGGGGCGCCGACGGTCCGGGTGAGCGCGTCGACCTCGCGCACGACCCGCTCGCGCGGCGTCGCCAGAACGGCCTCCAGCCCGGCAGCCAGTCCTTGGGTGCCCTCGGGTGGTGTCAGGAAGTCCGGGAAGTAGCTGGCGCGCGGGAAGAGCGGCACCAGGAAGGTCTTCACCGTCCGTTCGAGCCCGGCCCGGCGCAACGAGGCACACGCGGTACGGAACCAGGGCGCGTAGGCCCAGCGTCCTTCGCGGGTCTGGAGCCGGTGCAGACTGACCGCGATCTCCCAGAGCGCGTGCGGCTCGGTCGCCACTCTGACCTTGGTCAGGTCCTCGGACATGAAATGAAAGCGGAGCATCCGGTTCTCCGTGGGCCCTCGTGGTCGGCCTGCGAAGTGTCAGCAGACTCGCATGAGCATGACAGTGGCATGCCGGGCCGGGAACATGAATTCCCGCCAGCCGTAGGCCCGTTGACACATTCGGGGGTGCGGTGTCGCACGCCGACCGCCGTGCTGTTCGAGCGGTCGCGTGCCGACGCCCGCCACGGGTCACGGCATCGACCACAAGAAAGGCCATGGGATGTCCTCGTACGAGCAGGAGCACGACCAGAAGCCGAGCCGCGGGCGCCGTCGGATCCGCAGGGCCCTCGCCGCCGCGGCCCTCACCGTCGCCACGGCCTCCCTGGGCCTGATCGCACCGAGTTCCGCAAGTGCCGCACCGCAGGCGTGGGAGTGCGACACCGGAGACGTGTGCGTCTGGACCGGCATCAACGGGACGGGCAGCCGGTGTGCCTGGACCAACTCCGATCCGGACTGGTGGAGCGGCAGCATCCAGTGTTCGTGGTCCGACACCCAGAACGTCAGGTCCGTCTGGAACCGCGGCACGTCGTCCTCGTACAACTACGTCGTCCTCTACACGGGCGCCAACTACAGCGGCACCCGCTACTGCTTCGGGCAGAACGGCGGCTTCGACAACGACTTCAACGCCAGGATCCGCTCCCACCGTTGGCAGGCTTCCTGCTGATCCAGCGGGTGACCGGCGGGTCCCGTTCCGGGGCCCGCCGGTTCGGTGTGTCTAGGCGGTGGCGTCCGCCGTGTCCTCGGTGCCGCTCGCTCGCTCGGCCCCCTCCTGCCGCCCCCGCAGCCACACGTACACCGGGATGCCCGCGAAGAGGAACAGGGCGCCCTGGTAGACGGCCGCGTAGCCGGCGCCGGCGATCAGCCAGAAGGAGAAGGCGAAGGAGAGGGCGGCGACGATCAGGTCGCGGACCAGTCCGGCGGGACGGACCCGCTCGCGGGTGCCCCGGGCCAGCCAGTACAGCTGGGCGGCCGCGGAGAGCAGGTACGGGACGCAGCCGGTGAACGTGGTGATGAGCACCAGGACACGGAAGGCGGTCTCCGGGTCGTCCGCGTAGTTCACGACGATGAGGAGCGTGCCGAGGACGGCGGTGGCGAGGACGCCGAAGCCGGGGACGCCGCCCTTGCCGACTCGGGCGAAGGGCTTCGGGAAGAGGCCGTCGCGGGCGGCGGCGTACGGCATCTGGGCGCTGAGCAGGACCCAGCCGTTGAGGCAGCCGACGATCGAGGCGACGGCGACCAGCGCGATCACCGTGCCGCCCCAGGTGCCGCCGGCGATCGAGTTGACCGCGTCGGCGAAGGGCGCCCCCGACTCGACGAGTTCCTTGTGCGGGACCAGGCCGAACACGGCGACCGTGCCGAGGATGTAGACCAGCGCGGAGGCGAGCGTGCCGAGGACGCTGGCGCGGCCCACGTTGCGCTCCGGGTCACGGACCTCGCCGGCGCTGACGGCGGCCGACTCGACGCCCAGGAAGCTGTAGAGGAGGAGGGCGGCAGCGGCGGCCAGCGCGCCGGGGGCGCTCTCGCCGGAGGCGTTGAAGGGGCCGTAGTTGTCGGTGTCGATGAAGAACAGGCCGATGGTGCCGACCAGCAGCAGCGGCACGAACTTCAGCACGGTGGACACGATCTGCACGGCGCCCACGTAGCGGGTGCCCGCGAAGTTCGCGGCGGCCGGCAGCCACAGGGCGGCCAGGGCCACCAGCGCGAGGACGACCTTGCTGTCGCCCAGGGGTATCAGGACGTCGACGTAACCGACGACGCCGACGGCCAGCGCGGCGATGCTGACCCAGCACATCGTCCAGTACGACCAGGCCGACAGGAAGCCCGCGAAGGGGCCGAAGGCGTCGCGCGGGTAGACGTAGAGGCCGCCGGTGACCGGGCTGCGCCTGGCCAGCTTCCCGAAGAGCAGCGCCAGCAGGACGGCGGCCACGGACAGGACGGCGAAGGCGAGCAGGCTGACCGTGCCGTAGGGGGCGACGGCGGCGGGGAGGGTGAAGATGCCGCCGCCGATGATGTTGCCCATGACGAGGGCGGTGGCCGCCGCGAGGCCGAACTTGCGGCCCGGGGCCGCCGCGCTCGTGCCGGGCTCGGGTGCCGGGGTGGTCCCGGATTCCGTGGCCGGGGCCGGTTCGGGCTCGGTGGCCTCGGGGGTACTGGTGGTGGTCATGGCGGTTCCCGGGGGATGGGCGGGGCGGGGACGGGGAGGGCGTGATCGTACCGCCGCGTTCCACATGGTGGTCAATCTGTTCATGGACTGGACACAATCGAGTGTTCCCGCCTCCGCGGCTCGACTACCGTCGTCGGCATGACCAGCAACGCACCCGGCAGCTTCCCCCACGTCCCCGGTCCTCCCGTCGGCCCCTTCGCCGCGGCCCTCGCCGCCGAGACCCTCGTCCTCGACGGCGGTATGTCCAACCAGCTGGCGTCCGCCGGGCACGACCTCAGTGACGAGCTGTGGTCGGCGCGGCTGCTCGTGGAGCACCCGGAGGCGATCACCGAGGCCCATCTCGCCTACTTCGAGGCGGGCGCGAACGTGGCGATCACCGCCAGCTACCAGGCCACCTTCGAGGGCTTCGCCAAGCGCGGCATCCGACGGGAGCGGGCCACCGAACTCATGTCCCTGAGTGTCGAGTTGGCCGTGGACGCGGCGGTGGCGGCCAAGGCGGGGGGCGGCTCGCGCCCTCTGCTGGTGGCCGCCTCGGTCGGCCCGTACGGAGCGATGCTCGCCGACGGCTCCGAGTACCGGGGCCGGTACGGGCTGAGCGTCGCCGGGTTGGAAGGGTTCCACCGGCCCCGCATCGAGGCGCTGGCCGCCGCCCACCCGGACGTCCTGGCCCTGGAGACGATTCCGGACACCGACGAGGCCGAGGCGCTGCTGCGGGCGATCCGTGGCCTGGACGTGCCCGCCTGGCTGTCGTACACCGTCGCCGGCGACCGCACCCGCGCCGGGCAGCCGCTGGAGGAGGCCTTCGCGCTCGCCGCCGACGCCGAGGAGGTCGTCGCCGTGGGCGTGAACTGCTGCTCGCCCGACGACGTGGACGGCGCGATCGAGACGGCCGTCCGGGTCACCGGCAAGCCGGTCGTCGTCTACCCGAACAGCGGCGAGACCTGGGACGCGTCCGCGCGGGCCTGGACCGGGCGGTCGACGTTCACCGCCGCGCAGGTGGAGGGGTGGCGGGCGGCAGGGGCCCGGCTGATCGGCGGGTGCTGCCGGGTGGGGCCCGAGGCGATCTCGGCGATCGCGAAGGCGCTGAGCTGAAGACGCAGGACTGAAGACGCAGGGCCTGACCGCGCAGGGCTGAAGACGCAGGGAGAGGGCTTCCGAGCGTTGGAGCGATGGCGGGGCGGGGGCGGGGCGGGGGCGCGTCCCGCCGCGCTCGGGCTTGGGAACTCGGTGTCCGCATCTGCCCCGCGGACGACCTGCGGACGAACGGGGCGGCGCACGCCGACGCCGTGTCGGGTACGCCGCCCTGTGGTGGGACGGGTTGCGGGAGGTGGGACGGGTTGCGGGAGGTGGCCCGCGGTGTCATGGCGGTTACTTCGGGTCGCTGTTGAACTTCGAGGCCGACCAGAAGTAGCCGAGCACCGCGAGGCCCAGGCACCAGGCGAGGGCGAGCCAGCCGTTGTGGCCGATCTCGGTGCCGAGCAGCAGACCGCGCAGGGTCTCGATGGCCGGGGTGAAGGGCTGGTACTCGGCGATCGGCTGGAACCAGCCCGGCATCGTGTCGGCCGGGATGAACGCGCTGGAGATGAGCGGGAGGAGGATCAGCGGCTGCGCGCTGTTGGCGGCCGCCTCGGCGTTCGGGCTGGACAGGCCCATGCCGACCGCGATCCAGGTGAGCGCCAGGGAGAAGAGCGCGAGCAGCCCGAAGGCCGCCAGCCACTCCAGGACCGTGGCATCGGTGGAGCGGAAGCCGATGGCCACACCGACCGCGCCCACGAGGACCACGCTGGCGACGCAACTCAGCACGCTGCCGACGACGTGCCCGATCAGGACGGAACCGCGGTGGATCGCCATGGTACGGAAGCGGGCGATGATGCCCTCGTTCATATCGGTGGAGACGGACACGGCGGTCCCGACGACGGTGCCGCCGATGGTCATCATCAGGATGCCCGGAACGATGTAGGCGATGTAGTCGGAGCGGTCGCTGCCGCCGATGCCCGCGCTCATCACGTCTCCGAAGATGTAGACGAAGAGCAGCAGCAACATGATCGGGGTCAGGAGCAGGTTCAGGGTGAGGGAGGGGTAGCGGCGCGCGTGCAGGAGGTTGCGGCGCAACATCGTGGACGAGTCGCGCACGGCGAGGGAGAAGGTGCTCATCGGACGGTCTCCTTGGGCTGGTCGGTGCTGGTCAGGGCGAAGAACACGTCGTCGAGGTCGGGGGTGTGCACGGTGAGTTCGTCGGCCTCGATGCCGGCGGAGTCCAACTGGTCGAGTACGGAGCGCAGTTCGCGCTGGGTGCCGCCGCTGGGGAGCTGCAGGGCGAGGGCCTCGTCGTCCCGGGTCGCCTCGCGCAGCGTGGAGGCGGCGGACCGGTAGGCGGCCGGGTCGGTGAAGCGGAGCCGGACGTGCCCGCCGGGGACGAGCCGCTTGAGTTCCTCGGCGGTGCCCTCGGCGGCGATCTTTCCGTCGTGCAACACCGCGATGCGGTCGGCGAGTTCGTCGGCCTCCTCCAGGTACTGGGTGGTGAGGAGGACGGTGACGCCGCCGGTGACGAGTTCGCGGATGATCTGCCACATGTTGTGGCGGGAGCGGGGGTCGAGGCCGGTGGTGGGTTCGTCGAGGAAGATGATCCGCGGGTCGCCGACCAGGGTCATGGCGATGTCGAGGCGGCGCTTCATGCCGCCGGAGTAGGTGGAGGCGGGCTTCCCCGCGGCCTCCACCAGGTCGAAACGCTCCAGGAGTTCGGCCGTGACGCGTCGCCCCTCGGGCTTGGACAGGTGGTGCAGGTCCGCCATGAGGAGCATGTTCTCCTCGCCGGTGATCAGGCCGTCGACGGCGGAGAACTGCCCGGTGACACCGATCGCGGCACGCACCGCCTGCGGGTCGACGGCAAGGTCGTGGCCGCCGACGCGGAGCTCGCCGGAGCCGGGGTCGGGAGAGATGAGAGTGGAGAGGATCTTGACGGCGGTGGTCTTGCCGGCGCCGTTCGGGCCGAGCAGGGAGAAGATCGTCCCTTCGGGCACGGTCAGGTCGATGCCGTCGAGGACGACGTTGTCTCCGTAGGACTTGCGCAGCCCGTTCGCCGCGATGGCCGGGTTCGTCATGGGAGTGCTCCTTGTCGACGCTGCTGGTCAGTTGCTGTGTGCGGTGATGTCGCCGTAGCCGGTGGTCGCGTGGATGTCGAGCTGGGCCGCGGCGCCCTGGGTGTTCTTGAGCGCGTTGCGGATCCGGCCGGAGGAGGTGCCGGCGTCCAGGGAGGCCGAGACCCCGGCGGCGGCGCCGATGGAGATCTCGCCGTGCCCGGTGCGCAGGGTGACGGTGCCGCGCACGGCCTCGGTGACGCGGAGGTCGCCCTTGCCGCTGGTGATGTCGGCGGGGCCGTCCAGACGGCCGACCAGAGCGTCGCCGGCCAGGAGGGTGAGGCGGGCGCTCGCGACCTCGTCGAGCTTGACCTGCCCGTGCGCGCCGTCGATGACGACGTCGCCCAGCCGCCCGACGCCGCGGAACTCCGCGGCGGCCGCCTTCGCCTCGACCCGGGAGCCGGCGGGCAGCTGGACAGTCACCTCCAGGGTTCCGGAGGGGCCGAAGAGTTCGTTCTTCGCCTCCGGGGCCTGGATCCGCAGCACCCCGTCGCGGTAGTCGACCGTGGTCTGCTCGGCGGCCTTGACGTCGCGGCCCTTGGCGGCGTCGGCGGGCCGGACCTCGACGGTGGTGTCGGTCCGGTCGGCGGCGATGAACCGCACGCGTCCGGCCGGGATGTTCAGCACGGCGGAGATCGGGGTGGGGGTGTCGAACTTCTGCATCGTGCTCTCCTTCGAGTCGTTGTTTCGAACGATGGAAAAGCTACGTTGCATTCACACTTCTAGCAACATGCACGTTGCGCATCGACACAGTTATTGCAGGTGATGGCCGATAAATTGTTGCAACGAGCTTGAAGCTAACGCAACAGCTCTCACGCATGCGTTGCAATGAAATGAGGGTGAACGCTATGGTGGGCGTACCACGGAGCACGAAGGAGACAGCGATGCCGGGAGGCAGGCTCACTCAGCAGGAACGCCAGCAGATCGCGCTGGGGCTGGCCGACGGCCTCGCCTACGCGGAGATCGCCAGACGCCTCGATCGTCCGACCTCGACGATCACGCGCGAGGTGATGCGCAACGGCGGCCCCACCGCCTACCGTGCCGAGATGGCCCACCGCGCCACCGAACGCCGCGCCCACCGCCGCCGCCGGACCACCCCCCGCGAGGCGCAGGCACCCGAGCAGGCTCACGGGCGCGACGCCGAAGCCGTACGCGAGTACGAAGAGACGTTCACGACCGTCATGATGGCCTCGGGCATGCCCACGATGATGGCCCGGGTGATGGCCTGCCTCACCCTCACCGACAGCGGCAGCCTCACCGCGTCCGAACTGGCCCAGCGCCTCCAGGTCAGCCCGGCGTCCATCTCCAAGGCGATCACGTTCCTCGACAGCCAGGGCATGGTCCGCCGGGAACAGGGCGAACGCCGCCGCGAGCGCTACATCGTCGACGACGACGTCTGGTACCAGTCGATGATGGCGAGCGCCCGCGCCATCGCCCAGGTCGTCGAGGTCGCCCGTCAGGGCGTCGGCGTCCTCGGCACCGGCACTCCCGCCGCCGCCCGCCTGGAGAACGTCGCCCGCTTCCTCGACTTCGTCAGCGAGAACACCCGCCGCGCCGCGGAACAGGCCCGCGAGGTCCTCCACACCAAACACCCGACGCCCGCGGACGGCGCAGCCGAGCCCGGCTCCTAGCCCGGCTCGGATCGCGGATGGACATCCCTCCTCACGGACTTCGGCGGAAGCGGCGCAGGGCCGGACGTGGGCCTCCGCCGGAGGTGACGAAGGTGCCCGCGCCCTGGACCCTCCGGGGGCGCCTGGCGTCCGCGTCCCAGAGGGCGAGTTCGGGGTCGTAGGGGCCGAAGGCCGTCCGGATGCCGTCCGGGGCGTGCGAGTCGTCCGGGGTGCCGAAGACGCGGACCGGGTGGGTGGGGTCCCAGGCGGGCCAGCCGGGGGTGCCGTCCGTCGCGAAGCGGACCCAGGCGGTGTGCATGGCGGTGGCGAGGCCGCGCGGGGCGTTCCCGCCGGCGAGCTTGGCGGAGGCGGGGGTGGCACCGGTGTCGAAGACGAAGCCGAGTTCGAGGGCGTGGCAGGAGCCGAGGGCGGGGATGCCGGAGGGCCAGGCGAACTCGTAGAGGTAGGACCGGTCCTGGCCGATGCGGGCGTCCGCCAGGCGGAGCAGGGGGACGCGCAGGAGATGGTCGGTGACGAGTTGGCCGACCAGGTCGGCGGTACCCCTGTCGGGGTGGAGGTCGCGGTAGCCGCGGGGCAGCTCGGGGCCGCAGTGGCAGCGGGCGCGGGCGCCGGCCAGGGCGACCGTGCCGAGTCGGTCGACGCGCTCCTGGAGGCCGCCGGGGACGAGCCAGAGCCGGTGCTCGTCACGGGTCCAGCCCATGAGGAGGTCGATTCCGGGGGCCGCGCCGTGCTCGGTCAGTGCCTCCAGCGGGTCGGTGGGCAGCAGGTCGCCGTCGACGACGACGCCGAAGGCGGGGCCACCCAGCACGGGGCTGCTGAGGCGGCCGACCTCGGCCTGCACCTCGACGAGAGTGGACCGGTCCACGACCGCGAAGGCCGCGGCGGTCGCCGGTACCTTCAGCCGGGTGGCCATCCGGCGGACCATGCGACGCACCTTGTCCCGGTCCAAGGCCTCGGGCGGCCCGCTCTGCAGCACGGCCCGCCGGAACAGACCCCGCGCGCGGGGGACGGCCAGCAGCGCGCCGACGCTGATGGCGCCCGCCGACTGGCCGAACAGGGTCACCCGGTCCGGGTCGCCGCCGAACCCGGCGATCGACTCCCGCACCCACTCCAGGGCGGCCAGCTGGTCGAGCAGCCCGCGGTTGGGCGGTGTGTCCGGGAAGAGGCCGTAACCCTCCACACCCAGCCGGTAGTTGAGGGACACCAGCACCACACCGTCGCGGGCGAAGGCGGCGCCGTCGTAGACCGGGACCGCCGACGAGCCCCGGGTGAGGGCGCCGCCGTGGATCCAGACCATGACCGGCAGGCGGGCGCCGCGGCCCGGCTCCGGCGTCCACACGTTCAGGTTGAGGCAGTCGTCGCCCGGGACGACGGGGTCCGACAGATAGCGGGCGAACGCCTCCGAGTACGGCGGTTTCGGGGGCGTCGGCCCGAAGGCGACGGCGTCACGCACCCCCGCCCAGGGCTCGGGCGGGGAGGGCGGGCAAAACCGGCGGGGGCCGAAGGGCGGGGCCGCGTACGGGATGCCCCGGAAGACCGCGATCCCGTCCTCGTAGCCGTCCCCGTGCTCGTACGTGCCGCGTACGTTCCCGTACGGCGTCCTGACCACGGGGCCCTGCCGGCCTGCCGTCATCGCGCACCAGCTCCTCACGCCCGCCCGCTCGTGAACCGTCGTTCACCTCAGAGCACCACATCCCTTCGCGGTATTCCGGTCGTGCCGGGCCTTTGACGGCCGTTCGGGGGACGGCGGGCCGTCTGACGTACACGGGCCGTCTGACGTACACGGGCCATCTGACATACAGGGGCTATCTGGCGTACATCAGGGTGCCGAAGCCCAGCTGGTCGTAGCCTCCGCTGGCCGAGCCGTAGTCGCCGCCACCGCCCTCGGGGCGGATCTGTTCGGCCATGGCGGTGATGTACGGGACGGACAGGCCCCGGCGCCGTGCGTAGTGGTAGTGGACGAGGTCCCACACCGGGCGGAGCTGGCCCCGGCTCGCGGAGGAGACGGCGGTGTGGGTCTGCTGGGCGCAGTTCTGGCCGGTGCCCCAGGTGTAGCCGGTGAAGGGCACGTCCTGGCCGAGGTTGTACTTGGCGACGTACTGGGCGCCCTTCATGAACCGGTTGCCGTCGTAGCCGTACAGGTCGTCTCCCTGCGACCACGCCGTCTCGCAGAAGGCGCCCATCAGACCGATGCCCATGACGCTGTGCGCCTGGTCGCGGCCGGCCTCCTGCCACTGGCCGAGGGCGTGGCCGGCGGAGTCGGTGTGGAGGTACGGGACGGCATGGGCGACGGAGCCGTTGCCTGCGCCGGTCTTGAAGTAGGTGACGGCCTGGTCGTACTTGGCGCCGTCGTCGCACAGGATCCCGATCGCGAGGATCGAGTTCATGGTGCACAGGTCCCAGTTGGCCCAGTAGTTGGTGATGCAGGCGTCGTTGTGGTTGTTCAGGAACTGGTTGTTGAGCGGGTAGAAGACGTTCAGCATCATCGTCCTGAACCGGTCCAGGTCGAACCCGCTGTAGCCACGCATCAGCTCGGCGGCGTTGGCGAACTGGTAGCCGTAGATCCCGGCGGCCAGGAACCGGTCGGCGTTGCCGGTGACGCCGGTGAGCGTCGACGACCAGGCGTTGAGGATACGGACCGCCGCGTCACCGTTGGCGGTGGTGCCGGCGATCTTCCAGCGCAGCGCGTTCTGGTACGCCGCGTGGATGTCGTTGTAGAGGATGCCGTAGTTCTGGCCCGTTCCACCGCGGATGATCGTGGCCTGCGGGTTGGGCGTCCAGGTGCTCGCGGAGTGGGAGTTGGCCGTCAGACGGTTCCAGCCGGACAGCCACGGGTCGTCTCCGGCGGCCACCCGCACCTTGGCGCGGTTGAGTTCTCCGTAGGCGTGCAGCATGCCGGGATGGGTGAAGGCGGCCGGGGCCGCCTCCGCCGTCGTGGCGGTCAAGGCGGCGCCCAGCGCGAGGCCGGCGCTCAGACCGCCGGCTGTCCTCAGCAGACCGCGGCGGCTCAACTCGCCCTCGTGGGGGTTGTCTTCGGGGCTCGGGTGGGGGGAAGTGCGGCTCATCGTGCCTCTCCAGTCCATGGAGGATCGGGCGGCTCCGGGAGAGGGTGTGTGCCCTTTCCCGGGGGCCGCTCATGTGGGGGTGATGCTCACCTCGCTGAATCGCGCGGTGCCGTGGGCCAGCGGGCTGCGGGAGCAGACCACCAGACCCACGTGGTAGGAGGCGTCACCGAAGCCGGGGATCTCTCCCTCGGCGAGGGGGGTGAAGGTGACACCGCCGTCCGTGGAGACCGCTGCGGCGAAGACGGTCCCGTTTCGCTTCAGCCGCAGCAGACAGGGGGTGGTGACCGTGGCGTCGCCGGTGAAAGCCGACCGTCCGGCCACGGTCGTGCGGAGCATGAGCTGGGCGCTCGTCCCGCCGCTGACGATCGCCCCGGCCGCCTGATCGAACGGCGAGAGCGACTTGGCCATCAGCAGCCCGACCCGGTCGGCACCGGTCCCGGTACGGGAGTCCAGCCGGACGGTGACCTCACAGTCCCCGGTGATCGGCTGCCTGACGAACTGGCCTGTCATCGCTTGGTTGTTGACGGTCAGGTCGACGCCGGCGCCGCGCACGACGAAGGTCCCGTCATCCTCGTACGCGGTGCTGCCGGGGGTGCGGACGGCGACCACGCCGAGGGTTCCGAACCGCCGGTCGTCGAGGACCGGGTCGCCGAGGTCGCCGTAGGTCCAGGGGGCGGGCGGTGGTGTGCCGACGGTCAGGCTGAGCGTGCCGGTTCCGTCGCCCGCCGCGTTGCCCGCGGTGGTGGTGACGGTGAACTCGCCGGTCCGGGTGGGGGTTCCGGAGACCAGGCCGGTGCGGCTGTCGACGCGGAGGCCGTCGGGGAGTCCGCTCGCGGTGAACCGTACGGGTTCGTGCGAGGCACGGATCAGGTGCTGGAACACATCGCCCTTGTTGGCGAACGCCGTGGCAGCGGAAGTGAGTCGGGGCGCGGAGGGGGTCGGCATCGCCGCGGCGGCGGGCTTCGAGCGTGGGCCGCGTCCGCCGGTGTTCGTCCGGGTGACGACGTAGTGGTACGTCCTGCCGGGAGCGCCGGTGGCGTCCGCGTACCGCAGGCGGGCGCCGAAGCCCACCGGGGCGACATCCGATGCGATCGCCCGGTAGGGACCGTCGGCTCGCGTGGCGCGCAGCACCTCGTAGCGGCCGGAGAGGTCTGGATCGGTCCAGGCCAGCTCGACCGCGTCGGCACCGGCGGTCGCCCCGAGGTCGGTGACCCGCCAGTCAGGACGGGCCACCGACCAGACCTCTCCCCCTGCGGCCGACACGACGGCGACGTTGTCGAACGCCCCGGTGCCGGTCTCGGCGTACTCCTCGTCCACGCCCAGACAGGACGTGAGGACCAGCCCCGCGTACGCGGTGCGCCCCAACTCGACCTCGGTGGTGCCGACTTCGGTCCAGCGGGTGCCGTCCGGGGAGATCGCCCCGGTGCAGCGACGGCCCTTGCGGGTCACCCGCACCCAGTACGGGGCGCGCAGCCGGTAGCCGTCGCCCGCGCCCTCGACGTACGGGGCCTCCAGGGGGGTCGCCGACTCCGGCAGCGCGCCCAGAGCGGAGATCGGGAAGGCGGCGGACGTGGTGATGGCCTGCTGCTGGGAGGGCGGCACGGGCGTACTGCCGGTCGCCGAGATCTCCGAGCCGACCGTCCTCCGTACGCTCCACACACCGCTCCAGGTGTGCAGCGGCAGCCCCTGGATGAGCATCGAGGCGTGTGCGGCGCCCGCGTCGAGCGAGTCGCGGAGGGTGACGCCGATCTTGGAGTACTGGGAGCTGAGCGGCCACACGATCCTTGCGGTGACCGTGCCGTCGCCGCGCAGCGGCAGATGGGCCACGCGGCAGGTGTCCGCCGTACCGCTCGCCGTGAGCACGAATCTCTCGCCGTCGAACGTGGCGGAGCCGGGGATCCGCACGGTCCCCAGGTCCTGGCCGACCCAGGGCCCGGGAAGACCGGCGCAGGCGGCGGCCGGGCGCGAGGCGCCACTGGTTCCCTCGGCGTTGGCGGCGGTGACGGTGTAGTGGTACGTCCGGCCCGCGCGCACGTCCGTGTCGGTGTACGTCGGCTCGTCGAGCCCGGTGGCGACCTTCTCGTACGGGCCCTCGGGGCGGGTGGCCCGCCGCACGGCGTACCCGGTGGCCCACGCCGACGGCAGCCACGCCACGGTCACCGCCCTGCGGTCACCCACCGCCGTCACCCCGGCCGGAGGCTTCGGCGCGGGAGTCGACGCGGGGGCTGTCGCCCCGGCGTAGGCGAAGGTACCGAAGCCGGGCAGGTCGTCGTTGCCGCCCTCGACCACGCGGGCACCTGCCGTGCCCCGGAAGAGGGCCGCCTCGGTGGCGGGGGCGTCGAGGCCGCGCACCCCGGCGTAGTGGGCGTGGTACATCTCGTAGACCGGCGGCAGGTTGCCGCGGCCGACGGCCGAGACGGTCTTCTTGACGTACTTGCCGGTGCGGTCCAGGTCGGGCGTGAAGGGGACCTCGCCGCCGAGGTTGTAGCGGGCCGCGTACTCGGCGTTCGCCAGCAGACGGTGGCCGTCGAAGCCCCACAGGTCGACGCCCTGGTTCCAGGCCACCTGCGCCGCGTCGCCCATCAGGCCGACGGCGAGCTGCTCGTGCCCCTGGTCGCGGCCGGACTCCTGGCCCTGGCCGGCGGCGGTGACGATCCGGCCCGGGACGCCGCCGTTGCCCGCGCCCGCCACCGCGAAGCGCAGCGCGTCCTCGAAGAGGACGGGTTCCTCGCAGAACACGCCGATGGCCAGCACGGTCTGAATGGCCGTCAGATCCCAGTTGCCGTTGGCGTACAGCATGTAGCCGGAGACCGCCGGATACCAGACGTCGAGGAACGACCGCTCGCAGCGGGCGATGCCGGAGGCCGCCCATCCGTCGTAGCCGGTGTGCCGGAGCAGTTCGGCGGCGTTGACGAACTTGAAGGCCTGCAGGCCCGCGCCGAGCGGTCCGTCGGCGCCCGTGATCGTCGTGAGGGACGACGACCATGCGTCGAGGATGTCCCGCGCCTTGTCCGCGTGGGCCCGCACACCCGTCACGCACCACATCAGCGCGTTCTGGTAGGCGGCGGCCGAGTCGGCGACCGCCTGCCCCATGAAGTTGCTCGGGCCGCGCCCCCAGGACGTGACCTGGCCGGTGTTCTGGACGGTGTACGTCGACTTGGAACGGGCGTGGGCGGCGAACGTCAGATAGCCGTCGTGGATCGGCGGCTCCTCGGCGGCGACTGCCGCTTTCAACCGGTCCAGATCGGCCGCGGTGTGCAGCAGGCCCGGGTGGCTGAAGGCGCGGGTCGCTCCGGCGGAACCGGCCCACGCTGTCGTGGCGGAGGCGGAGGCTGACAGGAGTCCGGGTCCGGCCACGGCCGTGAAGCCTGCCGCGCCGAGGAACGACCGTCTGCTGAGGGGAAGCACAGATGTCTCCTGTTCCTACGGGTGCCGCACGGTGAACTTGACGGACTTGGTGGCCGTACCGGCGCTGTTCGTGGCCGAGACGGTGACCGTGCAGGAGCCGGGGCGGCGGGACGGGACACCGGAGATCAGGCCCGTCCTCGTGTCGATGCTCAGGCCCCTGGGCAGACCCTCCGCGGCGAACGACGTGGGGAGCCCGGTCGCCGTGACGAGGTGGTTGAGGACCTGCTTCTTGGTGGCGGTGACCTCGCCCGCGCTGGTGATCTCCGGGGCCGTGGTGGCGGCCGCCGTGTCGGCGTCCAGGAAGCGGAGGTTCTGGACGTGCTCGTTGGCGAACATCGGGACCATGTCGGTCGTCAGGTACCAGCCGGGCTTCTTCATCCTGTCGTGGACGACCGTGCCGTTGACCGTCAGGTTCTGGAAGGTCAGGTTCTTGATGGGCCGGTCCGCGTCGTAGCCGGTCAGGATGGCCGTGGAGGCGTGCGTGCCGTCGTACGTCAGGTTGCGGACGTACACGTCCTCGATGCCCCGGCCCGGGGAGGCGTTGTACCGGTTGGCCATCACGCGCATGTTGAGCAGCTGGCCCCAGGTGAAGTCCTCCACGCGGACGTCCTGGATGCGGACGTTCCGGATGAGGTTGCTGTCGCCGGGGTTGAGGGCGAAGCAGCCCTGGTAGAGGACCTGCGGTTCGCGGTGCTGGAGGATGTCGATGTTGCTGAAGACGATGTTCTCGATGGTCTCGGGCTTCTCGGGGTTGCCGTGGGTGCCCATGTTCACCGGGTGGGCGACGTCGGCCCACAGGGTGGAGTTCCGGACGGTGACGTTGCGGCAGTCGCCGTAGTAGTCCCAGCGGTGGGCGTAGATGGCGATGCAGTCGTCGCTGTTGCGCATGAAGACGCCCTCGATCAGGACGTCCTCGCTGCTGAACACGTCGATGCCGTCGCCCCACTGGCCGAAGCTGTAGGAGTGCAGGTTGCGGACGGTGACCTGCTGCGACTGGCCGATGGTGCAGGAGTAGCCGGTCTTGGGGTTGAGGGCGAGGATGCCGTCGATCTCGATGTTCCTGGAGAACGCCACCAGGGTCGCTGCGTCCGAGTCATGGATGATGCCCCGGCCGAGCAGCCGGGCGTTCTCCACATGGCTGAACTCCACCCGCGCCTTGAGCACCGCGCCGCCGGCCAGGTACACCGTCTTCCCGCTGGGCACCTTCACCACGTTGTCGGTGACGGTGTGGATGCCGGGTCCGAAGTAGATGACGTCCGGGTCGTCCTCCTCGGGCCGCCACTTCTCGATCGGGTTGGCGTGCAGATGGAGGTTGTCGTAGAGGTCGAACGCGCCGCCGTCGGCGTCGCCGATCTCGATGGACAGGTTGCGCGGCTCGGTGAGGCTGAAGGTGATGGTGTCGCCGACGGCCTCGTGTGCGATGTCGTACGACACCGGGCGGATGCGCGCCGAGGGGACGGCGCCCTTCGAGGAGGTGACCTGGACCTCCACGGTGCCTTGGAAGTCGAGGCCCGCGACCGAGGAGCTGCGGACGACGCCGGCGCCGGTCTTCTCGTTGATGGTCTTGGTACGGGCTCGCAGCACGGGCACCGACTGCCATGCGCCGCCGGGTGTACGGGCCCTGACGGAGAAGCTCGCGTTCAGCGGCAGTCCGACCGGGACGGGGTACACCACCAGCCGGTCGGCCTTCGGTCCGTCGGTCTGCGGGCTGTCGGTCCGCGGTCCGTCGGCCTGCGGGCTGTCGGCCGCGCTCGCGGTGCCGGTGGCCGTTCCGAGCAGGGAGTACGCGGCTGCCGTGGCGCCGGCGGCCTGGAGGAGGGTACGCCGGGACGGACCGGAGCCCTGGGTGTCGGACATGAGCGACTTCCTTATGTGCAGGGGATGTGGGTGCGGCGCATGCGATGACGGGGACGGCGCGGGACTCGCTCGATCCTCGACCTGGGCATCCCGGTGACGGCGAACGTGGGAACGGTCGGCTCGGGGCGCCACCCGCACGGATACGCGTGGACACCTCACCTTCGGGAGCGACAACCGGTGAGGTGGCACGGCCGGGCGACACCGACGGGCAACAATCGGTTTCTATCGGTCGACGGGCAGAGCTTGTGCCTGCCCGCACACCGCGTCAAGGGTGTGAACCAGTTTTCGAAACTCTGCGTAAGGCCCGGAACCCGCCCGGACCCCCCCCTCGGAGCCCACGGGCGATCACCCGACGGGCGTGAATGATGCAGGTCAGCGGCGCCGACGAATGACTCCAGCCTGTCGGCGCACCGGCAGGGGGGTGAGCGATCCCACCGTTCCCCGAGTCGGCTCGCGCCCGCCCACGGCGACAGCCCCCTCCCCGCAGAGCCGGGCTCGCCCAGGTCTCGCGCGCCACTCAGCCTCACGGACGCCCAAAACACCCCATTTACTGACAATCCTCAACCTCTTTCCATACCCGTCACCCGATCACGACGATTGACCGCCGATCGACCCCGGACCTACGGTAGAAGACGTTTTCTAGAACTGAACCGCTCCCGCAGCAGCCTGCGTGTCCACCCCCAGCCCTCCAGGAGAGTCATGCCCAGCGCCCAGTCGACGCGAGCCGTGTTCGCCATGGATCCGGTGCATCTGCCCCTGCTCTTCCCGCCGCCGCTCATGGCACGGCTGCGGCAAGTGGCCGAGATCGACCCCGAGTTCGTCGTACGGGACTTCGCCGATCCGGGCGCCGCCTCCACGCTGGCCGGGGCCGAGGTGCTGATCACCGGCTGGGGCTGCCCGCATCTCGACGCGGACGTGCTGACGGCGGCGCCCGGGCTGCGCACCGTCCTGCACGCCGCGGGCTCCGTCCGCGCACTGGTCGGCGAGGCCCTGTGGCACGCCGGGGTCACCGTCTCCAGCGCTGCGGCCGGCAACGCGCTTCCGGTCGCCGAGTACACCCTCGCGATGATTCTGCTGGCCGGCAAGGACACCTTCGACCAGCGCGAACGCTTCCGGCAGACGCACACCTACCCCTCACCCGCCGAGACCGCGGCCATCGGCAACGTGGGCCGCCGGGTCGGGGTCATCGGGGCCTCGCGGGTCGGCCGCAGGCTTCTGGAACTGCTGAAGCCGTTCGACTTCGCCGTCTCGCTCTACGACCCGTACGTCGACACGGCGGGGGCCGCCGCGCTGGGCGCCGAGCCGATGGCACTGGGGGACCTGCTGCGCACCAGCGACATCGTCAGCCTCCACGCCCCCGACATCCCCGAGACCTACCGCATGCTCGACCGCGGCGGACTCGCGCTGATCCGGGACGGCGGCGTCCTCATCAACACCTCCCGGGGCGCCCTGGTCGACCCGGACGCGCTCACCGACGAGCTGCTCTCCGGCCGGCTCAACGCCGTCCTGGACGTCACCGAACCCGAGCCTCTGCCCGTCGGCTCCCCGCTCTACAACCTCCCCAACGTCTTCCTCACCCCGCACATCGCGGGTTCCCTCGGCAACGAGCTGGAGCGCCTCGGCCGTACCGTCGTCGAGGAGCTGGAGCGTCTTGCCTCGGGCCTGCCGCCCGCCCACGAGGTCCGGCACACGGACCTGGCCCGGGTCGCCTGAACCCTGCCGCCTCGCCCGCCCACACGGCGCACGCCCTTCGCGCACCGTGTGTCGCCGCGCCACCCCGCGCCTCCGTACGCCGTACGCCCCTCCGTGGCACTCCTCCGCACACCGCACCTCACCGCGCATGAGCCTGACCACAAACGTTTTCACGCCACGCTGCCGCGAGCGCCACGCCCGCGACGGCTCGGACGTCCCGAACGGCACACCTCTGACCTGGGCACACCTCGCCACTCGACGGCCACCGAACGACGGCTTCCGGCAACCCCACCGACAATCCGGCGTAACAATTTGTCGTTGCGCTCTTGCGTGAGCCGATCGGGCGACCTACGTTTCACAGCAACCGTTTACTACAACGTTTCGCAGGGGCCCCGAGACCCGAGCTGACGGTCCGCCTCGCTCGCCGTCGCCCCACCGAGCCACCCCTCGCGCTCCCCCACTTCCGCGATCGTCTACGTCTCGAAGGATGACCGTACGATGAACTCCATCAGCCCCCGGAGAAGGTTCGCCCGCGTCGCCGTCGCGAGTGTGGCGCTGTCAGGTCTGCTCGCCGCGTGCGGCGGCTCGGACTCGGGCGACGACGGTTCCTCCGGGGCCTCCGGACCGGTCACCCTCCCCTTCTGGGGTTGGGCCAACGGCCAGGAGGCCCTCGTCAAGGCGTTCAACGCCTCCCACCAGGACGTCCAGCTCAAGTACACCAAGGTCACCGACCAGTTGACCATGCAGAAGCAGCTCAGCAACGCGGTGAAGGCGGGCAACGCCCCGTGTCTGCTGCAGAACACCGCCGAGTACGTGACGACGTGGGTGTCGCAGGGCGCGCTCGCCGACATCACCGAGTACGTAGGGCCGAGCAAGGACAAGTTCAACGCCGGCGCGTGGGCCGGGGTCCAGGTGCAGGACAAGGTCTACGGCGTCCCCACGAGCGCGGCGCCCGCCTTCACGATCTACCGCACCGACGTCTTCGAGAAGTACGGCCTCGACGCGCCCGCGACCTGGGACGACTTCATCGCCGCCGGCAAGGTCCTGAAGAAGCACGACATCCACATCACCAACTACGCCGGTGAGGACCCGAGCACCCTGGAGGTGCTCGCGATGCAGGCCGGGGCCCACTGGTACGCGATCGACGGCGACTCCTGGAAGGTGGACTTCCAGGACGAGGGCAGCCTCAAGGCCGCCGACGTGATCCAGCAGATCATCGACAACGACCTCAACTCCAAACTCTCCTTCGCCGACTACGCGGCCGTACAGCGCAACTACGACAAGGGCGGCACGGTCACCCGCCAGATCTCCACCTGGCAGATGTCCGGCATGGTGCAGAACTTCACCGACTCCTTCGGCAAGTGGGCGCTCACACCGTGGCCGACGTACAAGGGCGAGACGGCCAAGACGCCGGCCGGCACCAACCAGAGCGGTGGCATGAACCTGGTCACCGAGCAGTGCGCGTACAAGAAGCAGGCCGCCGAGGCGGCCCTGTGGTTGTCCACCGACACCGGCGCGGTCAAGTCCATGGCGAGCCCGGAGACGGGCAGCGGTGTCATGCCGGCGCTCGCCGACAGTGACTCCTATGTGACCGAGGCGATCTCCGAGAAGCTGCTCGGCGACCACTACGAGCCCGGCAAGAAGGTCGTCACGGACAGCCTGGGCACGGTGACCACCGACTGGGTCTACGGCCCCGACTGGACGGCCATGTTCACCGAGCTGCAGAGCGAGTGGGGCAAGGTCGTCAGCAAGAAGCAGAAGGTCACCGATCTGCTCGCGCACATGCAGGAGTGGACGGTCAAGGACCTCAAGTCGCGCGGTATCAACGTCAAGGGCTGAGGCATCTCCCGATGATTCGCTCCCAGCGCTGGAAGGGTGCCGCGTTCACGGTGCCCTTCCAGCTCGGATTCGTCTTCCTGTATCTGCTGCCCATCGGGTACGCGATCCACGAGTCGCTGTTCCAGGAGAAGCAGTCCGGGCTCGGACTCGGCGGCGCGACCCGGGAGTTCTCCGGGTTCGAAAACTACCGACTCGGGCTGACGGACTCGGCGTTCATGGGCTCCATCCTGCGGGTGGTGCTGTTCGCCTGCGTCCAGATCCCGTTCATGCTGCTGGTCAGTCTGGTCCTGGCGCTGTGCCTGGACGCGCTCACGTCGAAGGCCGCGAACCGCTTCCGGATCGTGCTGCTGGTCCCGTACATGATCCCGGGCGTGGTCGCGGCGATCGTGTGGATCAACCTGTACAGCCCCGAGGTGGGCCCGCTGACCCCGATCGGCGACCTCTTCGGGTTCGACTGGAACTTCTTCGCGCCCTCCATGGTGTGGCCGTCCATCGGCAACCTCCTCACCTGGCACGGCATCGGCTACAACATGGTGATCATCTACTCGGCGCTCCAGGGCGTACCCCGCGAACTGTTCGAGGCCGCCCGCCTCGACGGTGCCTCCGAGGCGCGGATCGCGCTGAGCGTCAAGATCCCGTTCGTGCGCGGGGCGTTGGTCCTGACCGGTCTGCTCTCCATCATCCAGATGCTGCAGATCTTCAACGAGCCGGCACTGTTCCGGAACATCACCCCGGAGACCGTCGACGACGCCTTCACCCCGATCATGATCATCTACAACCAGGCGTTCAACGCGGGCAACTACCACTACGCCGCCGCCCTGTCGGTGCTCCTCGCCCTGATCCTCGGCGTCGCCTCCCTCCTCTTCTACCGGCTGACCTCGAAGGAGGTCGACTGATGGCCACGACCACCACCGGCTCCCCCAAGAATCACGGGACGTCCGAGACTTCCCAGATGCCCGGTAAGTCCGGTAAGTCCGGTAAGTATGGGAGTTCCGGTGTGCCTCCCGTGCGGCGGATCATGAGCCCCGACGCCGCCTCGCGCGGGCGCGGCGGCCAGCGGTTCATCCTGCTCGGCCTGATCCTGGCGAGCGTCTACAGCCTGTTCCCCGTGTGGTGGCTGATCGTCGCCGCCACCAAGGACCGGGTGGGGCTGTACCAGAGCAACGGCCTGTGGTTCTCCGGCATGCACCTCTGGGACAACCTGCACCAGCTGTTCACCTACGAGGACGGCATCTTCCTGCGCTGGACCGCCAACTCGTTCCTGTACGCCGGTGTCGGCTCCCTCGGCGGCACGCTGATCGCGCTGGCAACCGGTTACGGCCTGGCCCGCTTCGAATTCCCCGGCCGGGGTGTGGTGTTCGCGTGCGTGGTGGGCTCGTTCCTGATCCCGATCGCCCTGCTCACGCTCCCGCTGTACCTGATGTTCTCGGAGATCGGCCTGGTCGACACCCCCTGGGCGATGCTGATCCCCTGCCTCATCAACCCCTTCAGCGTGTATCTGGCGAAGGTCTACACCGAGGCGACGATCCCCTTCGAACTGCTGGAGGCGGCCCGTATCGACGGCGCCGGTGAGCTGCGGATCTTCTTCAGCATCGTGCTGCGGATGATGACCACGGGCGGTGCGACGGTCTTCCTGCTGGCCTTCGTCAACACCTGGAACGCCTTCTTCCTCCCCCTCACCGTCCTGCGCGGCGAGGAGAACTGGACCCTGAACCTCGGCCTCTACAACTGGACCGGCAAGCGCCTCGAATCCGGCATCGACCTGACCAGCCTGGTCCTGACCGGTGCCCTGCTCTCCATCGTCCCGCTGGCGATCATGATGACCGCGATGCGCCGCTACTGGCGGTCGGGCGTGACGCTGGGGGCACTGAAGTGACGGCCCTTTCCGGAACGCCGGGAGCCGGTGACGCGAACGTGGCCATGGGCATGGGCATGGGCATGGGCATGGGCATGGGCACAAACGCGAGCGTGGGCGTGACTGTGGCCCGCAACCCGGTCATCCGTGGCTTCGCCCCCGACCCCTCCCTGATCAGGGTCGGCGAGTGGTACTACGTGGCGACCAGTTCGTTCGAGTGGTTCCCGACGATTCCCTTGCACCGGTCCAGGGATCTGGCGCACTGGGAGTACGCCGGTCATGTGCGCGGCGCGGCCCCGGGCGACTCGCTGGGCGGGCTGCCCGACTCGGGCGGCATCTGGGCCCCGTCCCTGAGCTGGGACGGCGAACGCTTCTGGGTCGTCTACACGATCGTGCGGTCGGTCGGCACGCGCTACTTCGACCTGGACACGTACATCAGCACGGCCCCGGCGGTGGACGGCGCTTGGACCGCTCCACGCCGCGTGGCGAGCCACGGCTTCGACCCCGCCCTGTTCCACCACGAGGGCCGGCTCTGGCTGCTCAACATGCAGAGCGACCACCGTCCGGGCGGCGGGCGCTTCGCCGGAATCGTCCTGACGGAGTTGGACCGCTCCACCCTGCGCCCCCTCGGCGACACCCATCTGCTGCTCCAGCACGACCAGCTGATCGAGGGCCCCAAACTCCTGGTTCGCGGCGGCTGGCACTACCTGGTCCTCGCCGAGGGCGGCACCGGTGTCGAACACGGGGTGCGGGTGGCACGCAGCCGGGCGCTGACCGGCCCGTACGAACTCGACGACCGGCCCTTGCTGACGACACGGGACGACCCGAAGGCGCCGTTGCAGAAGGCCGGGCACGCCGAACTGGTCGAGACACCGACCGGCGAGTGGTTCCTCAGCCATCTCATCGCCCGCCCCCTGCACACCGACCACGGCATCCGCTGCCCTCTGGGCCGGGAGACCGCCGTCCAGGCGGTGATCTGGGACGCGGAGGGCTGGCCCCGGCTGCGGCAGGGGGGTTGGCATCCGGCGGTGGAGGTGGAGGTGGGGGTGCCGATGGCGCAGACGGCGGCCACCGCAGGACACGCGGTGCCGGTGACCCTGGACGCGTCCGCGTACCCGGCGACCTCCGCCGCCGCACCCGCCGCGCCGACGGCGGCCGACGCGTTCGCCGTGCGGACGGCCGGCATCTTGTCCGTCGTGTCGAGCGCCGACGGCTCGTCGGCCGCGTCGGCGTCGGTGGCCGGGTCCACCGCGCACGAGCGCACGTTGGCCTGGCCGTGGAGCAGCCTGCGTGGCGAGCCGGACGCGTCCTGGGCCGACACCGCGGCGCGGCCCGGCTGGATCCGGCTGCGGGGTCGGCAAGGTCCCGAGTCGTTGTGGGAGCAGAGTCTGCTGGCGCAGCGGCTCACCGAGCACCGGGCCGAGGTGGAGGTCACCGTGCAGGCCCGGCCGCGCACCTTCGGCGAGGCCGCCGGATTGACCTTCCGGTACAACACCTCCTCCTACCTCTCCCTCGACCTGACCTGGGCCGAACCCGAGGGCGAGCCACAGCGCGGCCAGCAGTGGCGGGGTGAGGGTCGTACCGTGCTCAGTCTCCTCGAACGCGACGAGGACGGGGCCCGGCAAGTGGCCGTCGTCGAGGTCGAGCCGGAGCAGCCGGTCACCCTGGGAGCGAACGTCGACGGCGCGGAGGCCCGCTTCTGGTACCTCCGCGACGGCATACGCACCCCCATCGGACCGGTCCTCGACTTCACCCACCTCTCCGACGACTACGGCTCCCGACTGCGCTTCACCGGCGCGTTGGCCGGCATCCACGCGCAGGACCTCGTCGCCGCGGAGTTCACAGCGGACTTCAGCGGGTTCAGGCTGGTGTGCTCGGTGGAATGAGGGGCGAGGACGGGCGGGCACGGGATTCCGGGCCGGCTGTACCGCGGGTGCGGGCCCGGTCACCGGGCCCGCACCCGATCGAAGAACCGCACTCCTCCGTACTCACCCCGCCCTGCGGCCCGTGGCGGATGCCGTCCCCGCCTGACCCCGGCCTCCGGCCCATCACAGCCGTGCGCCTCAAAACTGTGCCTCGAAACTGTGCCTCAAACCTGTGACTGTCCTCGGCCTTCGGTAGGCCCGCCCGCACCTCACTCCCCGGCCCAACCCCGACAGAGCCCCACTTGTTCGAAGTTTCGAAAGTTTTGACCAGTACGGTCCTGTGAATCCCTGCTTCTTCCCGCCGTGTTGAGTTGGGCTTACCGTAGGAAGCGCTTGCTACGCGGTTCGGACTTCCGACGTGCAGGCGACGCTGTTCGAAAATTTCACACCGGCCCTCGGGACGGGGCCCTGAGAGGTGGAGTCGCGATGGTGCGGGGCGGAAGCGCGACGGCCGGGCCGACGCTGGCGGTGGTGGCGCGCGAGGCCGGGGTGTCCGTACCGACGGCCTCGAAGGTGGTCAACGGCCGGGAGGACGTGGCCCCGGAGACCAGGCGCCGGGTCACCGAGGCGCTGGACCGGCTCGGCTATGTCCGCCGACCCCGGTTCGAGGCTTCGAAGCCGCCGCGCATGGTCGACCTGGTGGTGCACTCTCTGGAGAGCTCCTGGTCGGGCGCGGTACTGCACGGTGTCGAGCAGGCCGCCCACGACGCCGGCCTGGAGGTCGTGGTCTCGGCCGGCCTGACCCGTAGCCAGGGCGCCCGCCCCGAACGCGGCTGGTTCGACAAGCTGACCGCACGGGGCTCGGCGGGCGTGCTGTTCAACCTGGCCGAGCTGTCCCCCGCCCAGTACTCCTGGCTCACCCAGCACCGCATCCCGTTCGTGCTGATCGACCCGGTCCTGGAACCGCCGGCCGGCGTGGTGTCGGTGGGCGCGGCCAACTGGCAGGGCGGGATGACCGCCACCGACCACCTGTTGGCCCTGGGCCACAAGCGGATCGCGGTGATCGCCGGGTACCGGCGGAAGATGTGCAGCAGCGACCGGGTGGCGGGCTACCGCTCGGCGCTGACGGCCGCGAGTATCCCGTACCGGCCGGAGTACGTCCGTTACGGCAACTTCATGGAGACCACCGCCCGCCACCGTATGCTCCAACTGCTCGACCTCCCCGAACCTCCGACCGCTGTGTTCGTCTGCTCGGACAAGATGGCCCTCGGGGTGTACGAGGCGCTGGCCGAGCGGGGGCTGCGGGTGCCGGACGACATCAGTGTGGTCGGCTTCGACGACCTTCCCGAGGCCCGCTGGGCGACTCCCGGCCTGACCACCATCCGCCAGCCGCTCTCGGAGATGGCCCAGACCGCGCTCCGGCTGTTGGTGCGGATGATGGAGGGCGACCAACCGGAGGGAATGCGCACCGAGTTGTCGACGCGGCTGGTGGAACGGTCCAGTACGGGGGCGCTGCGCCCGGCTTGAGCAGGTGGACGCGGGTGGGCGACGGGTGCGTTTGGGTTCGGTCAAGTGGTTGCGAAGACCCTGAGTGCGGGTGAACGGTTGGCGTCGTGGGACCGTACGCATAGCAATGGCCCACCGGGTGTTCCGGCGGTCCCGCCGTCCCCGGCCCACTCCGTTCCACCAGCACTGAGCTCCACATGCTCCACAGGGAAGGACCTTCGGGTTGTCTCACATACGCTCTCCGCAGCTTCCGGGACCGACACCGGCACCGGACGACGACGAAGCCCCTGAGGAAGCCGCCCCTCCGGAGCCGACGTCGGAAGAGACTTCGCCGGACGCGGGAGCGAAGGCAGCGGCAGAGCCAGAGCCAGAGCCGGAAGCAGCGACCGAAGCCAAGGCCGAGACCGAAGCGGCAAAGCCGAAGCCCGTTCAGAAGGACAAGTCCGAGCCGGAGGCTGACGCAGGGCCGGCACCCCAACCGGCGACGACGACGGCACCGGCACCGGCATTGACACCTGCATCGGGGCCGACCGCAGGCGAGCAACCCCCTGGCGAGCCTTCCCCCGAACCCCCGGCCGCACCGTCCGGCTGGCGTGTCGAGCACCCCCGGGCCGCGCGGGCCGTCGCCTGGACCGTGAGTGGGCTGGCCGTCGCACTCGTCATGTTCGCGCTGCTCGTGCCGAACGATGTCACCGACATCGGGTTCGGACGTTTCCTGCGGATCCCGGCCGAAGGGATCCTCGTGGCGGGACTCCTGCTCGTGCTGCCGGCGAAGGCGCGGCGCGTGGCGGTGGTGGTGGTCGGGGTGCTGCTCGGGCTGCTGACGATCGTCAAGGTGCTGGACATGGGGTCGTACTGGACCCTGGACCGCCCGTTCGACCTGGTGCTGGACTGGATCCTGCTGGACGACGCGCAGTCGTTCATGAAGGACTCGCTCGGCGGCGCGGCCGCGCAGGCCGCGACGGTCGGGGTGATCGTGCTGGCGCTGGCGTTGCCGGTGCTGATGACGCTGGCGGTCGTGCGGATCAGCCGGCTGATGGCGCGCCACCGGCACACGGCGAGCCGTACGCTGCTCGTCCTGGGGACCGCGTGGATCACCTGCTCGACACTGACGCTGGAGGTGTCCGACGTACCGGTGGCCTCGCACAGCGCGGCGACGCTCGTGGAGAACCGGATCGAGTCGGTGGGCGACGGACTGAAGGACGGGGAGGCGTTCCGCAAGCAGTCGGCGGTGGACGCCTTCGCGGACGTGCCGCCCGACCAACTGCTGACGGGGCTGCGCGGCAAGGACGTACTGATCACGTTCATCGAGAGCTACGGCCGCTCCGCGATCGACGACCCGCGGATGGGTGAGCCACTCAGCGAGACGCTCTCGGAGAAGACGCAGGCATTGAAGGACGCCGGGTACGCGTCGCAGAGCGGCTGGCTGCGCTCCCCCATCACGGGCGCCGGCAGCTGGCTGGGGCACTCCACGTTCCTGTCGGGTCTGTGGATCAAGAACCAGTCGCGTTACTCCCACCTCGTCGCGAGCGACCGTCTCACCCTGACCGAGGCGTTCCGCCGCACCGGCGCCTGGCGCACGGTCGGCATCGTTCCGGGCACCCAGATGGCCTGGCCGGAAGGCAAGTACTTCGGCCTGGACCACATCTACGACTCCGACCAACTCGGCTACAAGGGACCGAAGTTCAGCTGGTCCACCATGCCCGACCAGTACACGCTGAAGGCCTTCGAGGAGCTGGAGCACGGCAAGAAGGACCGCGAGCCGATGATGGCGGAGATCATCCTGACCTCCAGCCACAACCCGTGGGCGCCGATCCCGAGCACGATTCCCGAGGACCAGGTCGGCGACGGGTCGATCTACCACTCGCTGCAGAAGGCCGAGGGCAAGGACCCCACGGAGGTCTGGAAGGATCCCTTGGCCGTGCGGGACGAGTACCGCAAGTCGATCCAGTACTCGGTGACAAGTCTCGTCGACTACGTCGCCAAGTACGGCTCCAAGGACACCGTCCTGATCTTCCTCGGCGACCACCAGCCCAACAAGACGGTCACCGGCGACAACCCCAGCCATGACGTGCCGGTCTCGATCGTCGCCCAGGACCCCGAGGTGCTGGAGAAGATCTCCGACTGGGGTTGGACGGACGGTCTCAAGCCCGCCGACAACACTCCGGTGTGGCGGATGGACAAGTTCCGCGACCGCTTCATGACGGCGTTCGGCCCGCAGCAGCCGGGCGGCACGTCCTGATCGTCGGTCGCGTATGCCCTCGGGGCGGATCGTTCAGGCGATCCGCCCCGCAGCAGTTCATGCCGTGAGTTCGTGCTCCGGGGGCGGGAGCGCCCGTGGGACCGCTCCAAGTGCTGCGACGCGGGGGCTCAGCCCGACGTGCCCACCTCGTTGTTCGGTGCTCCGTCGCCCACCGGGGGCAGGTCACCGCGTTCGATCGGCATGCCGTCGGGCGGGGGCGGGGGCTTGTCATGGTGGCGGGGCGGGAGGAGAACGGCGAGTTCGGCGTCGGTGGGGCGGCGCGCGGCGAGGGCGGCGGCCCGCAGGGTGTCTCGGTCCACCGCGGCCGTGGCGGCGCTGATCCGGACGAGGTGTCCGTCCTCCGGCACGGCGTACTCGTGCTGTCCCGCCGAGGTGCGGTACCAGGCGTCCCCGTCGCGCTCGCAGCCGACCGCCTCGCCGGTGCCCTGGCCGAGCGGCCGCTCGGGGCAGCTCCCGGCGGTCATCGTGCCGCGGTCGACGAGAAGCAGGAGCTGGGCGCTGTTCTTCCGGGACCAGTACGCGGCGGAGAAACCGTCGGCGCCGTACACACCCACCGACTGCCGGGCCAGCGTGAATCCGGGGGCCTCGGTGACATAGACGAGCCCCGGCGCGAGGCCCAGCGCCTCGGCCCGAGCATGGAGCTCCGCCCGGTCGGGGGCCGGCACCAGAGGCTCGCGGCCCGCGACCACGACCTTCTCGGTCCCGCAGGCTGTGAGCAGCAGCGGCAGCAACGCCAGGGGCAGCAGAACACGTGCGGTACGAGGCATGTGCATGCCCCATATCCTGCCGCACAGTTGTTCCACAGGTGAGCCAAAGAGTCCGTTCTTGTGAGAGCGCTTGCCCACACGGCCCTTTCCCACCATGGGAGCTGGAGAGGGCCGGGCGAATCGCATGACGGAGGAGGACCGACGGGCGGCGGGCGGCGGGCGGCGGGCGGCGGGCGGCGGGCGGCGGGCGGCGGGCGGCGGGCGGCGGGCGGCGGCTACCAACGACGGGCGCAGGTGCCCGTGCCCGTATCCGCGCCCGCCCCCGTGCCCGCGCCCGTGTCCGATTCCTTCAAGACCGGTCCACGACAGCCCGCCTACGGTGGCCGTATGACTCCACGACTCGACGCGATCGGCATGGTGACCACCGACATGGCCGCCTCCGTCGCCTTCTACCGCCGACTCGGTTTCGCCTTCCCGGAGGGCGCCGAGAACCAACCGCACGCAGAGGCCCCACTGCCCGGCGGGATGCGGCTGCTGCTCGACACCGAGGAGACCATCCGCTCCTTCCACCCCGGTTATCACCCGGGAACGGGCGGTGGTGCCGGACTGGCCCTGCTGTGCGAGGGTCCGGCCGAAGTCGACGCGGTGTACGAGGAGTTGGTGAACGCCGGGTACCGCGGCGAACTCAAGCCGTGGGACGCGGTGTGGGGCCAGCGGTACGCCGTGGTCCTCGACCCCGACGGCAACGGCGTCGACCTCTTCGCACCGCTGCCGACGCCCGCTCCCGAGTAGCCCGGCACCCTGCCAGGCCCGCTACCGAGTAGCCCGGCACCCCGCCAGGGCCCGCTACCGTCCGCCGAGCAGCGCGCCGAGCGGCAGCCCCGCCAACTCCCGTACGTCACGCGCCAGATGTGCCTGGTCGGCGTACCCGGTCCGGGCCGCCGTCTCGGCGAAGGGCACCCCGTCCCGGGCTAGCGCGAGCGCCCGTTGCAGCCGCAGCACCCGCCCGAGGGTCTTTGGCCCGTACCCGAACGCGGCGAGTGACCTGCGGTGCAACTGCCGTGCCCCGAGCCCGAGTTCGTCGGCGGTCGCCGCGACGGGCCGCCCCGCGTCGAGGGCGGCGACGACCTGCCGCAGCACCGGGTCGGGCCGCGCCACCTCGGCCGCCCGCTCCAGGACCACCTCTTCCAGCCCGCTCGCCGGATCACCCGCCGCGTTCACCCGCGCGGTGAGCCGCCGCACGACCGCCGGGGACCACAGCTCGGCCAGCTCCACCCGCCGGTCACGCAACTCGTGCGCGGGCACACCGAGAAAGGCGGGCGCGGTACCCGGATAGAACCGGAGGCCCGCCCAACTGCTCGGAGCCCCTTCGGTGACGTACGCCCGCGTGTCCGGCCCTGCGACCATCAGCCGCCCGTCGCTCCACAGCAGATCCATGCACCCGTCCGGCAGAACCCGCCCGGAGCCGGAACCTGAGCCGGACCCGACCGGGCCACCGGGGCTGTTCGTCCACACGACGGCCCCACCACCCAGCCGAGACGCCCTTTCCAGATACACACCAAAAAGGCTACGCCTCCGGGGCCGCCCTGCTGTTTGTTGCCTAGCGAATCACCGTGCACCACTCGCCCGCGCCTCTCAGAAGCCCGCCGGTGCCCAGCGGCAGGAACGGGACATCGCTCCTCCGTGCCGTGGCAGGACACGGCTCCCGGAATCATTCGCGGTGTTTCGGCCTTCAGGTCGGGGATGAGGCGATTCTCGTGCCGCGACACGGACTGCCACGGTAGCGCTCCGGCGGTGCCGGGCCCTGCTTCCTTCCTGACGGTGACGGGTCGCCCACACGTTCCCGATGACGACGTGGGTTCGATGTACCTAGTGTGATCGTCATGCAGCTCCGGTACGCCTTCAGGCTGTACCCCGACGCCGCTCAGCAGGCCGCGCCGGCCAGGGCGTTCGGGTCCGCCCGCGTCGTGTTCAACGACGCCGCGCGTATCCGCGAGGACGCCCGCGCAGCCGGGCAGCCGTTCCCGACGGCCGGTCAGCTGTCCCGGAAGCTGATCATCGAGGCACAACGGACGCCGGAGCGGTCCTGGCTGGGTGAGGTCTCCGCGGTCGTCCTCCAGCAGTCCCTGCGCGACGCGTGCACGACGCCGGATGGTCATCGTTCATCGGCATGCTGAAGTACAAGGCCGCCCGATACGGGCGCACTCCGGTGAAGATCGGCCGGTTCACCCCGCCTTCCAGACCTCCCAGACCTCCCAGACCTGCTCCACCTGCGGCACTGTGGACGGGCCCCCAAACCCCTGAACGTACGGGAATCGACCTGCACCGCCTGCGGCACCGTCCACGACCGGGACACCAACGCCGCGATCAACGTGAAAACGGCCGCCGGACTGGCGGCATCAGCCTGCGGAGCGCCGGTACGACCAGGAGCAATCCCGGCACAGCGCGAAGAAACAGGAAGCCACGGATTCCCCACCGGAAACCGTGCCGCGCAGCGGCACAGCAACCAGCCGAGGAAGGCCAGAATCCTCGTCCTGCAGGACGAGGAGCGTGTCAGTCCTCCCCCTTCTTCACCGGCGACCGCAGCCTCGACGTCACGTCCTCCGGCGGCAGGAAGCGGGACCAGCGTTCCGGGAACTCGGAGGGCATGTCGGGGTCTTCGGGGTCGTGGGAGCGGGCGGCGGCGGCGCGGGCGACGTACTCGGCGGCCTGTTCCTCGCGAAGGCGCTCGTTGGCGGCGCGGGCCGCGGCGGTGGCCGCGGCGGGCCAGACACGGTCGATGGCCGCGTTGACGGCGGCGCCGACGAGGACGGCGAAGGCGCCCACGCCGATCCAGAGGAGGACGGCGACCGCGGCGGCGAGGGAGCCGTAGATCGTCGCTCCCTCGACCGTGCTGGTGAGGTAGATGCGGAGCAGGAAGCTGCCCAGGACCCACATGCCGAGGGCCACGAGGGAACCCGGTACGTCCTCGACCCAGGGGGAGCGGACCGGGACTGACACGTGGTACAGCGTCGTCAGGAAGACGATGGACAGCACGATCACGACGGGCCAGTAGAGGACCTGCACGACGGTCGTCGACCACGGGACCATCCGGACGACGGCGTCGGGCCCGGCAACCATCAGCGGCAGGGCGATCGAGCCGATCAGCAGAGCCACGATGAAGAGCAGGAACGCCATGAGACGGGTCTTGACGATGCCGCGGACGCCGTCGAGGCCGTACATGACGGTGATGGTGTCGATGAAGACGTTCACCGCGCGGGACCCGGACCACAGGGCGAACAGGAAGCCTATGGAGATGACGTCGGGGCGACCGCCCTTCATCACGTCGTCCAGGATCGGCTGCGCGATCTGCGCGACGCCCTTCTCGGACAGGACGGTGCGCGAGGCCTCCAGGAGGTTGAGCTCCAGGCTGGCGATGGTGTCCGCGCCGGTCCAGTCGTCGACGTAGCCGAGCAGGCCGATCATGCTGAGCAGCAGCGGCGGCACGGAGAGCAGCGAGAAGAACGCCGCCTCGGCCGCGAGGCCCAGGATGCGGTACTCGATGCAGGAGTTGACGGTGTCCTTCAGCAGCAGCCAGGCGGTCCTGCGCTTGGACACGTCCCGGTAGAGGGCACGCGCGCGGTGGAGACGCCCATGGGGGCTCTCCGACGGTGGGGGTGACTGACTTGCTGGCTGCACGCCCTAAAGGTATCCGCCTGCGCGTGCCGCCCTCACCTCCCGGTGCCGTCGGCCGCGACATGGTCCGCGTGCGGCGCACGCTTCCCTCCGGTCGCGTCACGGGGCAGCAAACAAAGGGAAACCCAGCAGAAACCAAAGGTGATTCCGAATCGCCTTTTCTGTCATGAACTTGCTGGCCGAATCATTGAGTGGCTGGAAGCGGAACGTTCGGGTGTGTTTGTACCGTCTCTTTGGAAAGTTCCCCGCTGAGGCGGCGTACGGGCCCGGGTCCGACAGACCGGAGGGGATCGACAAAGGGGCGGGAAAGCGTCAATCGCCCAACCTCCCTTGACCCGTTCCCGAATGTGCCGAAAGAATCCGGATTGCATTCCGCTGAACCCACCCGTCCAAGGTGCCGGCACAGCACACCCCGAGGGATTCGTCCAGGCTCCGAACAGGCCTGATCCATTCCGCCACACGCGTCACCGCTTTCCATCCCCTCTCCTACTGTCATTCCGCGCGCCGTCCCGTTCACCCCCGGG
Source organism: Streptomyces europaeiscabiei (assembly GCF_036346855.1). NCBI lineage: Bacteria > Bacillati > Actinomycetota > Actinomycetes > Kitasatosporales > Streptomycetaceae > Streptomyces > Streptomyces europaeiscabiei. The sequence continues at coordinate 8,209,304 of NZ_CP107841.1, read as the reverse complement.
CGCCTTCCATCGCAATACCTGTCGCGGAGAAATTCAATGACATTGCCAGCGCCACGACACGTGGTGGAAAATCCGGGCGAGGTCCAGGCGGCCGAACCGGACGCGGCGGAATCGTACACCGCCATCGAGCGACTTCTGGCCGAAGTTCTGGCCGGCGTCGCACGAGTCGAACATGTGCCCATAGAAAGCAATTTCTTCGACGACCTCGGTGCCAACTCGCTGACGATGGCACATTTCTGCGCCCGCGTCAGGAAGCACCCCGATCTGCCGTCGGTGTCCATTCGGGACGTCTACGGCCACCCGACGGTCCGCAGCCTCGCCGCCGCGCTGACCGAGGCGCCGGCGTCGCCGGCCGCCCCGCCGGTGCCCGCCGGGCCCGTGCCCCCGGGCAACACGTTCCGCTACACCCTGTGCGGAGCGCTGCAGTTGCTCCTCTTCGTCGGCTACTGCCTGCTCGCCACCTCTGGATACGTACAGGGGTACGAGTGGGTGGCGGAAGCCTCGGGGATCGCCGAGATCTACCTGCGGTCGGCCGTCTTCGGCGCGCTCGCCCTCCTCGCCCTGTGCACCCTGCCGGTCGCCGCCAAATGGCTGCTGATCGGGCGGTGGCAGCCCGTGGAGTTCCCCGTGTGGGGCCCGGCGTATCTGCGGTTCTGGATCGTCAAGTCGCTGCTGCACACCAGCCCGATGATCCTGTTCGTCGGCAACCCGCTGTACGTGCTGTACCTGCGGGCCCTCGGCGCCCGCATCGGACCGGGCGTCACAATCCTCAGCCGCACCGTCCCGGTCTGCACCGACCTGCTGACGATCGGTGCGGGCACGGTCATCCGCAAGGACTCCTCCTTCCTCTGCTACCGGGCACGCGGCGGACGCATCCGCACCGGCCCCGTGACCCTCGGCCGGGACGTCTTCGTCGGCGAGCACACCGTCCTCGACATCGGCACCGCCATCGGCGACGGTTCCCAGCTCGGTCACTCCTCCGCCCTGCGCGCCGACGAGTCGGTCCCCGCCGCGGAGAGCTGGCACGGCTCACCGGCCCGACGCACGGACGTGGACCACATCCGGGTCGCCCCGCTCCCGTGCGGCACACTCCGGCGGGCCGGATACGGGCTCGCCGCCCTGCTCCAGACCCTGCTGCTGTACATACCGCTGACCGTCGGCGGCGCCTATCTGCTGCTCACCGCCGCGCCCGAGCTGGACACCCTGCTCGACCCGGCGTCGCAGCACCTTTCCACGGCGCGCTTCCACGTCGAGGCGATGGCCCTGTCGCTCGCGCTGTTCGGCGGCTCGATCGTCGTGGGGGCCGTCGTCGTGTTCGTCGTACCGCGGCTGCTGCGCCCGCTGGTGAAGCCGGACCGCACCTATCCGCTGTACGGCTTCCACTACTCGGTGCACCGCGCGATCGCCCGCCTGACCAACCTCGGGTTCTTCACCTGGCTGTGCGGCGACAGTTCGTACATCGTCCCCTGCCTCAAGGCCCTCGGGTACGACCTCTCGCGCGTCGACCAGACCGGGTCCAACTTCGGCACCGCGGTGCAGCACGAGACGCCGTACCTGGTGAAGGTCGGCAGCGGCACGATGGTCGCGGACGGGCTGTCGGTCATGAACGCGGACTACTCCGCCACGTCGTTCCGGGTGTCCCGGACGGCGATCGGCGGGCACAACTTCCTGGGCAACCAAATCGCCTACCCGGTCGGCGGCCGCACCGGCGAGAACTGCCTGCTGGCCACCAAGGTCCTGGTCCCGCTCGACGGCGAGATCCGCGAAGGGGTCGGGCTGCTCGGCTCGCCGCCCTTCGAGATCCCCCGCTCGGTGGAGCGCGACAGCCGCTTCGACCATCTGCGCGAAGGCGAGGAACTGCACCGGCGGCTCGCCGCGAAGAACCGCTTCAACCTGCGCTCGATGGGACTGTTCCTGTTCCTGCGCTGGCTGCACACCTTCGCGCTCACCCTGCTCGGCTTCACGGCCTTCGACCTGTACGGGCGCGGGGACGGCATCACGGGACTGCTCGCGCTCGCCGCGCTGCCCCTGGCTGCGCTGGTGTTCACCGTCCTCTACTACACGCTCGTGGAACGGTCCCTGACCCGCTTCCGGCCGCTGCGGCCACGGTTGTGCTCCATCTACGACCCCGTCTTCTGGCGGCAGGAGCGGCTGTGGAAACTGCCGGACAAACACCTGGAGGTACTCAACGGCACGCCGTACAAGAGCCTCGTCTGGCGGCTGCTGGGGGTGCGGATCGGGCGCCGGGTCTTCGACGACGGGGTGTTCATCACCGAGCGGACGCTGACGGCCGTCGGGGACGACTGCACGCTCGCGGCCGGCAGCAAGATCCAGGCACATTCGCAGGAGGACGGCACCTTCAAGTCCGACCACGTCACGATCGGCGCCGGCAGCACGCTGGAGGTCCAGGCGTTCGTCCACTACGGCGTGGTGCTGGGCGAGGGGGCCGCGCTCGCGGCCGACTCCTTCCTGATGAAGGGCGAGGAGGTGCCGCCGCACGCGCGCTGGGGCGGGAACCCGGCGACGGAGACCACCGGATCACGGTGAATCGGGGGAAAGAGATGGATCTGTCGGAGTCGGGCGACGCTGCCCGGAAGTACTGGCACGAGGTGCTCACCGCCGGAGGGCGGACCGTGGTCCCACGGTGGAGCGCCGATCCGGCGAAGGGGGTCGCCGCCTACGAAGTGGCTCTACCAGAGCGGTTGTTGACCGCTTCGGACGGAACGGCCGCGCTGCTCGCCGCCCATGCGAAGGTACTCGCCGCGCTGTCGGGCGAGGGCGAGGTCACCACCGGCTGGCTGGAGGACGGCCGCACACTGCCGTGCCGGCTCACCACCGCGCCCGGCGACACCTGGCGCGCGCTGCTGGGGCACACCCACCGGGTCACCACGGAGCTGCTGACGCACGCCGGCTACCCGGTGGACGCCCTGCGGCACGAACTCGGCCTCAGCGAGCCGCCGTTCGAGACGGTGCTCGACACGAGCGGCGGCGACGGCGACCTTGACGAGGACGTGGTCCTGCGGGTGGGACTGGTGCACCGCGACGACGGTCCGGCGCTGCGGCTGCGGTACCGCACGGACGTGCTCGACGAGGACGGCGCGGCCCGGATCGCCGGGTACCACGTCACCGCCCTCACCCTGCTGGCCGCCGAGCCGGACGCCGAGCACGGACGACGAAGTCTGGTGTCGGACGACGAACTCCGGTTCCAGCTCGACGGGTTGGCAGGACCGCACCGCGAACTTCCCGACCGCCGGGTGCACGAGCTGTTCGAGCAGCGCGTCGTGGCGCACCCGGACGCGGTCGCGGCCGTCCACGGCGACCGGCGCTGGACGTACCGCGAACTCAACTCCCGTGCCAACCAGCTCAGTCGGGCACTGCTGGTCCGGGGACTCGGTCACGAGGGCGTCGTCGCGGTGGTGACCGAGCGGAACCTCGACTGGATGGCGGCCGTCCTCGCGGTGTTCAAGGCGGGCGGCGCCTATCTGCCCGTCGAGCCGCACTTCCCCGCCGAACGCGTCGCCACCACGCTCGCCCGCGCCGGCTGCGAGCTGGTGCTCACCGAGCGGGGCAGCACGGCCGCACTGGACCGGGCCCTGTCCGCGCTGCCCGGGGTGCAGCGGCTGCTCGTCGAGGACGCGTACGACGAGGCCCACCCGGACTCCGACCTCGGTATGGAGATCACGCCGGACCGGCTCGCGTACATCTACTTCACGTCCGGTTCCACGGGCGAGCCCAAGGGCGCGATGTGCGAGCACGCCGGGATGCTCAACCATCTCCACGCCAAGCTCGACGACCTCGGCATCGGCGAGGGGGACGTCGTCGCGCAGACCGCGCCCCAGTGCTTCGACATCTCCCTGTGGCAGCTGCTGGCCGGCCCCCTGGCCGGTGGTCGGACCCTCCTGGTGGAGCAGGAGGTGATCCTGGACGTCGGACGGTTCGTCGACCGGATCGCCGACGGCCGGGCGAACGTGGTCCAGGTCGTGCCGTCGTACCTCGAAGCGGTTCTCGCGCATCTGGAGCAGCACCCCCGGGAACTGCCCGCGCTGCGCCGGGTGTCGGTCACCGGGGAAGCGTTGAAGCAGGAGCTGGCGGAGCGCTGGTTCGCAAGCGAGCCGGGGATACCCCTGGTCAACGCCTACGGGCTGACGGAGACCTCGGACGACACCAACCACGAGGTGATGGACCGGGCTCCGGAGGGGGGCCGGGTGCCCCTGGGCCGTCCGGTCCGCAACGTCCGTGTGTACGTCGTCGACGAACACCTCTCCCTCGTGCCGCTGGGCGCTCCGGGGGAGATCGTCTTCTCCGGGGTGTGTGTCGGGCGGGGCTACGTCAACGACCCCGAACGCACCGCACGGGCCTTCACCACCGACCCGTACCGGCCCGGCGAGCGGCTCTACCGCAGCGGGGACCACGGGCGCTGGCGGCCCGACGCCAAGCTGGAGTTCCTCGGCCGCCGGGACACCCAGGTCAAGGTGCGCGGCTTCCGTATCGAGATCGGCGAGGTGGAGAACGCACTGCTCAAGGTGGCGGGGGTGCGGGACGGCGCGGTGGTCGTCGCCAGGGGCGCGCGGCTGGTGGCCTTCCACTCCGGCCGGCCGCTCGCGGCCGAGGATCTGCGGGGCCGGCTGGCGGACTCACTGCCGGCGTACATGGTGCCGTCGGTGTTCCACTGGCGCGAGAGCCTGCCGCTGACCGGCAACGGCAAGATCGACCGGCGGACGCTGACGGCGCTGGCCGAGGAACTCGACGCGATGGAGGGCACGTCGGGCGAACCGCCGGCGACGCCGACCGAGGAGCGGCTGGCTGCCGCGTGGGCCGAGGTGCTCGGTGTGCCGCGGGCCGGCATCGGCCGGCGCGACCACTTCTTCGACCGGGGTGGCACCTCGCTGTCGGCGGTGAAGCTCGCGATCGCCCTGGAGCGGGCGGTGTCCCCCAAGGACGTGACCGGGCACCCGGTCCTGTCCGAGCTGGCCGGGCTGATCGACACGAGGGCCGTCGCGCACACCGCCGGCACCGTGGGGAGGCCGTCGTGGGCTTCCTGAACCGCCGCCGATCCGCCGGGCGCCGTCGAAAGGACGGGGCGATGCCCCCGTCGAACTCGACTCCCCTTCTCCCGCCGGGCATCGAGACATCGCCCGGCAGGCCGCCGCTCCTCGCCGTCTCCCCCGCCGAACCCGCCCCCCTGTGGGCGGCCGAGCGGCGGGACGCCCTGCGTGCCGCCGTCGCCGAGCACGGCTCGGTCCTCGTACGCGGTCTCGGGCTGCGGGACGCGGCCGAGGTCGGCGCGGTCTTCCGCGGGTTGACCGACACACTGATGATCGAGAAGGAGGCCTTCGCGCCCCGGCGGACGTACCCGGACGGGGTGTACTCCTCGACGGCCTGGCCGTCGACCCAACCGATGTGCATGCACCACGAGTTGAGCTACACACGGGAGTTCCCCGGCCTGATGCTGTTCGCCTGCCTGGAAGCCGCCGGGCGGGGCGGGGCGACCGGCGTCGCCGACGCGGAGGCCGTACTGGCGGCGCTGCCGACGGAGCTGACCAAGCGGTTCGAGCGGGACGGCTGGCTGCTCACCCGCTCGTACAACGACGAGATCGGCGCGTCGATCGCCGAGGCGTTCGGCACCGACGACCGGCACGTCGTCGAGGCCTACTGCCGGGCCCACTCCATCGAGTTCGCCTGGCAGCCCGACGGGTCCCTGCACACCCGGCAGCGGCGCGCCGCCGTCCTGCGGCATCCGGTGACCGGCCGCCGCTGCTGGTTCAACCAGATCGCGTTCCTCAACGAATGGACCATGGACGCCGAGGTGCGCGAGTACCTGGTGGACATGTACGGGGCCGACGGGCTGCCCTTCAACACCCGCTACGGCGACGGCGATCCGATCGGCGCCGATGTCGTCGAGACGCTCAACGAGGTCTACGAGGCGCACACCGTCCGCGAACCGTGGCGGCCCGGTGACCTGCTTCTCGTCGACAACATCCGCTGCGCCCACAGCCGTGAGCCCTTCGAGGGACCGCGCGAGGTGCTGGTGGGCCTGGCGGACCCGGTACGGCCGACCGACTGCGGCACGCAGCACTCCGGCACACGGCCCTGCGACACACAGCGGCCGGGCACACAGCACTCCGACACGCACGACTCCGGCTCGAAGGACGAGGTGAGCTTCCGATGACCGAGGTTCCGGGTTTCGCCGTGATCTCCGGCGCCCAGGTGCAGCAGGCCCTGCGGGGCCGGGAACGGGAGATCGTCGAACTGGTCGAGTCCGCCTACCTGTTGCACGGGGACGGGGACACGGGCGACACGGTCAATCCGCCGTCGTACTTCCTCCGCTTCCCCGACCGCCCGTCCTCGCGGATCATCGCGCTGCCCGCCTCACTGGGCGGGAAGTTCCAGGTGGACGGATTGAAATGGGTCTCCAGCTTCCCGGAGAACACGGCGAGCGGGCTGCCGCGCGCCTCCGCCGTACTGATCCTCAACGACCACGCCACCGGCTATCCGTTCGCATGCCTGGAGGCCTCCATCATCAGCGCCACCCGGACGGCCGCGTCGGCGGCGCTGGCGGCCGACCGGCTGAGCGACGCGCGCCGGGGGGCGCCGCGCCCGACGCGGGTCGGCTTCCTCGGCACGGGCCTGATCGCCCGGTACATCCACACGTTCCTCGCGGCGACCGGCTTCGCGTTCGAGGAGGTGGGGGTGCACGACCTGTCCGCGGACAGCGCGACGGGGTTCCGGGGGTACCTGGAGCGGTCCGGCGCGGACGGGCGGGTGAGCATGTACGACAGCGCCGAGGACGTGATCCGGGCGAGCGACCTGGTGGTCCTCGCCACGATCGCGGGCGAGCCGCACATCCGTGAACCGAAGTGGTTCGCCCACAACCCGCTGGTGCTGCACGTGTCGCTGCGCGATCTCGCGCCCGAGGTGCTGCTCGCGTCGGCGAACTTCGTCGACGACGTCGAGCACTGCCTCAAGGCCGACACCTCACCGCACCTGACCGAACAGCTCACCGGCGCACGGGACTTCCTCGACGGGACGCTCCACTCCGTCCTCACCGGCCGGGCGACCGTGCCGGCGGACCGGCCGGTGATCTTCTCGCCCTTCGGCCTCGGGGTCCTCGACCTCGCGGTCGGCGGTCATGTTCACGAGCAGGTGGTCCGCTCCGGCGGACTACGGGTCGTGGACGACTTCTTCCACGAGCTGCGCCGCCACGGCTGAGCGGCCGGGCACAGCGAGTACGACATTGCACAACCAGGGGGGCCGCAGTGCCAGTCATATCCGTTCCCACGGACTTCAACGAGGAGGAGCTGTACGTCGATCTGCGCCAGGTCGTCGGACACGGGCTCTTCCTGAAGTGCGAGGGATTCAACTTCGCCGGCTCGATCAAGGTCAAGGCCGCGTCCGAGATGGTGCGGGCCGCCGAACGGGAAGGACGTATCGGGCCGGGCTCGACGCTCGTCGAGTCGTCGTCCGGCAATCTGGGCGTCGCGCTGAGCATGATCGCGGCGAGCCGGGGTTACCGGTTTCTGTGCGTGACCGATTCCCGGTGCAATCCACAGACCCGGCGCATGATCGAGGCGCTGGGCAGCCGGGTCCACGTCATCTCCGAGCCGGACCCGCACGGGGGTTTCCTCGGCGCCCGGATCGCGTACGTCCGTGCGCTGTGCGCCACCGACCAGCGGTACGTGTGGCTCGACCAGTACACCAATCAGGCGAACTGGCAGGCGCACTACCGCACCACCGCGCCCGCCATCGCCCGGCAGTTCCCGCGTCTGGACGTGCTGTTCGTGGGGGTCGGCACCTCGGGGACGCTGATGGGCTGCGCCCAGTGGTTCTGGGAGCGGCGGCGCCGGGTGCGGATCGTCGCCGTGGACAGCGTCGGTTCGGTCGCGTTCGGCGGGGCGCCGGGCCGCCGGATGATCCCGGGGCTCGGCACGAGCGTGACCCCGGCGCTGCTCGACGCGTCCTATGTGGACGACGTCGTCCGGGTGGAGGAGATCGACACCGTACGGGCCTGCCACCGCATGGCCCGGCGCGGCTTCCTCTTCGGGGGCTCCACCGGCACGGTCGTCAGCGGCGCCGGCGAGTGGCTGGCCCGCAACGGCTCGCCCGACACCACGGCGGTGGCGATCTCCCCGGACCTCGGGGAGCGCTATCTCGACACCGTCTACCGGCCGGGCTGGCCGCTGGAACAGTACGGGGAGGCCGTACTGGACCCGGAGGAGGAGTTCGGAACGGGGGAACTGGGGACGGGCGAGCTGGCGGCGCCCGTCTGAGCCGGCCTCCGTGAGTCGGGCGCCGGCCCGCTCCGGTCCGGCGCCGGACTCCTGCCCGCGAGACACCGGCCCGTCGGGCTCCTCCCCGCCGGACACCGGTGAGCGTCGCCGTGACGATGCGATGCCGACGGGTAGGTTCCTGTCATGGCAGCCCGCACCCATGAAGTGACCAATCAGGCTCCGCCCCTGGTGGACTACGACGTCTTCGCCGCCGACCAGGTCCTGACGGAGGCGGTCGACCGGCATCTGGCGCCGGAGCTGCTGGACGAGGCCCGGGACGAACTGACGGGGTTCGGGCGTGCGGCGGGCTCCGCGCAGGTGCAGGAGTGGGGGCGGCTGGCGAACGAGAATCCGCCGAAGCTACGGGCGTACGACCGGTACGGGCACCGGGTGGACGAGGTGGAGTTCCATCCGTCGTGGCACCGACTGCTCGGCAAGGGGGTCTCGGCGGGGCTGACGGCGGCCTGGACACGGCCCGGCGGGCATGTGCGGCGAGCCGCCGCGTTCGTCGTCTGGACCCAGGTCGAGGCCGGCAACGGCTGCCCGCTGTCCATGACCCACGCGGCGGTACCCGCCCTGCGCACGGACCCGGCGCTCGCCGCCGAGTGGGAACCTCGGCTGACGTCCACGCTCTACGACTGGGACCTGCGGCCCGCCGACCAGAAGGCCGGCGCCCTCTTCGGGATGGGCATGACCGAGAAGCAGGGGGGCAGCGACGTACGCGCCAACACCACCGCGGCGCGGCCGCTGGCCGAGGACGGAACGTACGAGCTGACCGGCCACAAGTGGTTCTGCTCGGCGCCGATGTCGGACGGGTTCCTGGTGCTGGCGCAGGCTCCGGGCGGACTGACCTGTTTCCTGGTGCCCCGGGTGCTGGCCGACGGGTCGCGGAACGTGTTCCGCATCCAGCGGCTGAAGGAGAAGCTGGGCAATCGGTCGAACGCCTCCGCCGAGGTCGAGTTCGACGGAACGTGGGCGCGCCGGGTCGGGGACGAGGGGCGGGGGGTGCGCACGATCATCGGGATGGTGGCGGCCACCCGGCTGGACTGCGCGCTGGGCGCGGCCTCGCTGATGCGGCAGGCGGTGGCGCAGGCGGTGCACCACTGCTCGTACCGGGAGGCGTTCGGCGGGCGGCTGATCGACAAGCCGCTGATGCGCAACGTCCTCGCGGATCTCGCGCTGGAGTCGGAGGCGGCGACGACGCTCGCGCTGCGTGTGGCCTCGGCGTACGACGCGGCGGAGGCGGGCAACGAGAACGAACGCTCGTTCTTGCGGCTGGCGGTGCCGGTCGCCAAGTACTGGGTGACCAAGCGCTGCGCCCCGCTCGTGGTGGAGGCCGCCGAGTGCCTCGGCGGCAACGGTTATGTCGAGGAGTCCGGCATGCCCCGCCTGTTGCGCGAGTCCCCGCTCAACTCCCTCTGGGAGGGGGCCGGAAACGTGCAGGCACTCGACGTGCTGCGCGCACTGCGGCGCGAACCGCAGGCTTTGGACGCCTACTTGCGGGAGGTGGGCCGGGCCCGGGGCGGAGACCACCGGCTCGACGGCGCGATCAAGGACCTGCTGACCGAACTCGCCGATCTGGACGGCATCGAGGCCCGCGCGCGCCGGCTCGTGGAGCGACTCGCCCTCGTCCTGCAAGGGGCGCTCCTCGTGCGGTATGCGCCCCCGGCGGTCGCCGACGCGTTCTGCGCCTCCCGGCTGGGCGGCGACCGGGGCACGGCCTTCGGCACACTGCCCCACACGCTGGACCTGGCGTCGGTGGTGGAACGGGCGCGTCCGGTCAGCTGAGTTCCGCCCGGGCCACGTGCCCTCTTTCGGGTGGTCCGACGCGGGGGTGGTGCTGCGCCGACACGGCACCACCCCCGCTTCTCGGGCCCCTTCTGAGCGGAGCGCACACGCCGCACAGGGCGACGTTGAACAAGTTTCAAGGAGCGTGCGGCGGTTCGCCAGGGTTGCAGGGGGTTGCAACTCGTCTGCGCTCTGTGCCCGGAGTGTGTCCCTCCGTGGCCGAAGAGCGGCAGACTGTGAACCCGCAGTCAACGCCGTCGCGCAGACCCGGCTGCCACGGCCACCAGGGGCCGAGGAGCGAGCGGCCTGCCGGGGAGGAACGAGTGCCGCACTCGCCGATGGAAGTCGCGCGGCTCACCGCCACGGACGCCGCCCGAGCGGCCCGGGTTCTCGGCGAGGCACGCGCCTCCGTCCTCGACGGCCGGCCCTCGAAACCCGCCCCGCGCCCCGCGATCCGCGAGTCCTGGGGCCGCATGGCGCACAGCGGCATCGACCCCGACCACGACTTCCGGTCCGACCTCCTCGGCCGCGACGAGGTCGAGCGCCGCCGCCGGACCTCACGGCTCCGCCACGTCCTGCCGGTGCTCCGCGAGGGGCTGCTCTCCCTCGCGGACACCACGCAGCACATCATGATGGTCGCGGACGCCGACGCCCGGGTGCTGTGGCGCGAGGGCAGTACGGCCGTGCTCCGCAAGGCCGACGGGCACGGCCTCGGGATCGGCGCGGACTGGCGCGAGGAGACGGTCGGCACGAACGGCGTCGGTACGCCCCTCGTCTCCCGCCGCGCCGTGCAGGTCTTCTCCGCCGAGCACTTCGTCCGCGCCCTGCACCCCTGGACCTGCACCGGCGCCCCCATCACCGACCCGCGCGACGGCCGGCTGCTCGGCGCGGTGGACATCAGCGGCCCCCTGGAGACCCTGCATCCCTCCACCCTCGCCCTGGTCGACTCGGTCGCCAAACTCGCCGAGGCCCGTCTACGGGACCTGCACCTGACCTCGCTCGAACAGCTGCGCGCGGTGGCGGCCCCGGTCCTGGCCCGTATCGGCGGCCGCGCGGTCGCCGTCGACCCGGACGGCTGGACCGCCGCCGTGACCGGCATGCCGTACACCAGCCGGGTGGCCCTCCCCAAGTCCCTGTCCCCCGGCTGCTGCTGGTTCCCCGCGCTCGGCCTGTGCACCGTCGACCCGCTGCCCGCCGGATGGCTGATACGCCCCACCGCGGACGCCGCGCCCGCCCCGACCGCCACGCACATCACCCTCGACGTCTCCCACCCACGCCGCTGGACCGTCACCGTCGTCGGCTGCGCGGGCTCCTGGACCCATGAGCTCACCCCCCGCCACGCCGAACTCCTGTACCTGCTCGCCCTCCACCGCGGCGGGCGCAGCGCCTCCGCCCTCGCCGACGACATGTTCGGCGACCCCGCCCGCACCGTCACCGTCCGCGCCGAGATGTCCCGCGTACGCCGCTATCTCGGTACCTTCCTCGACCACCGCCCGTACCGGTTCACCGAACGGGCCGACGTCGAAGTCCTCCTCCCCGAAACCCCGTTGGACCTGTTCCCGCACTCGGTGGCGCCGGGGGTGGTACGGGCACGGGGCACCACTGCGGGTGACCGGTTCCCGGGCGAAGGATCTTCGGGACACGAGAGGGCCGAGCCGGGCCCCTGAGCCCATGCCGAACACGTTCGACCCCCGTCCCGGTGAACGGATCATGGCCTCGGGGTGAGGGATCTCCCTGCATTTCTCGGGACCTCGGTGTGACACGTGTCCCACTGCCGTAGCATCGCTGCCAGGCCGCCCCACCTGCCTCTCCGTCAAGATCTTGGTCTTGGTAGGCAGTTGGCCGTCCCCGGGAGGTTTTATGCAGCACCGCGGCAGGCACCGTCGACGCAGAAGGGGACGTGTGCTGCGCGCGTCCCTGGCGGGGACCGCGCTGGCCCTCACGGCGGCGGCGACGCTGATCAGTACATCGCAGGCGGCAGGCGGTGAGACACCGGGCGCGCTCTCTTCCATCACCTCGGCCGCCGAGCTGGGCAGGCTGCAGCTGAGGGAGACCCTCACCGACAGCACCGGGCTGAACACCCTGGCCCGCGAGATGGGTGGCGGGGTCGGCGTCGACGAGGTACTGCGCAGCGCGAACCACGCGATGCGCAACGAGGGCGACTGTTTCAGCACCGAGAAGGACAATCTGCCCGTCGAGCCGGTGACGTCGCGGGCGTACTGCTGGGAGCCGGGCGACGCGGTCAACGACAGGTGGGTCCCCGGCTCGGTCACCACGTCCCGGAACAACCGGGTCATCGCGGCCGGCTGGACGCACAGCGACGTCGGGAGCGGCACGCCCGGCGCCGACTCGACGAAGGCCGGCACCACGGGTGCGGACCACACGGGCGCAGGTAATACCGGTGCGGACGGCACCGACGTCGGCGCCGTCGACGACGAAGGGCTCGCCCGGGTCGCCTTCGTCGACGCCAGTGACCCCGCGAACCTCAGGTACCGATGGGTCCTGCTGGTCGTGCCGACCACCGGCGGACAGGGCTTCGAGGGCCTGCGTTCCCGGCTCGGCGGCATGGCCTGGTACGAGGACAAGCTGATCGTCACCGCGCGGGGCCCGCAGAGCCGCGGACAGCGGGACGACTCCCTGTACGTGTTCGACCTGGCCCGCTTCCTCCGCGCCGACGTGACCGACAGCGACGCGATCGGCAGGGTGGGCGACGGCTGGTCGGCCCACCACTACCGGTACGCGCTGCCCGCTGTCGCCGCCTACAGTCCACCGGCGGGCCGCGGCTGCGACGCGCGCGACAACGACTCGGTGCCCTGCTTCGGCTCGCTCTCCCTCGACCGGACGTCGACACCACCCACGGTCGTCGCGAACGAGCGGTTCCGGCCCGGCCGCGATGAACCCGCCCGCGTCTGGCGCTACGCCCTCGACATCACCGCCGACCGCACCGGCCTGCTCACCACCACCGGCCGCGAGAGCGCCGCCGTCGCCACCGAGGCGTACGAGACGGGGGCCACCGGTGTCCGGGGGGTCCTCGCCCACAAGGGGAACTGGTACGTCGACCAGGCCGCCGAGGAGTCCGACCGGCACGGCACGCTCTGGCGGCAGGACGAGGACGGCTCCGAGGCCGCCAGGTGCGCGCCGGACAAGGCCGACCAGAAGTCCGACCTCCGCTCGTACGCCTGCTGGGGACGGCACACCGCCTCCCTGTCCTACTCACCGGAGACCGGCGAGGTGTGGACGCTCACCGACCCCATCCCGGAGCGCGTGCTCTACGCGGTGAAGCTGTCGGACGTCGACGGCGCGCTGGACTAGGGCGACCGGCCCGACAGGGCGACCCGGCCCGGCCTTGGAGGCGGGCCGGGCCCCGTGATTCCCTGGGGCCATGAGCAGCAGCCCCGTCACCACCTGGTCCCTGGAGCAGACCTCGCCGAGCGATCTGCTTCCCGCCGCCGCACCCGAGGGCGACGACGTCCGTATCGTGCGCGCCGAGGTCCCCTCCCCCGAGTTCAGCCGCTTCCTGTACGCCTCCGTCGGCGGTGACATCCGCTGGATCGACCGGCTGTCGTGGTCGTACGAGCAATGGCAGGAGCACCTGGGCCGGCCGGGCGTGGAGAGCTGGGTCGCCTACGACCGGGGTACGCCCGCCGGCTATGTGGAGATGGAGCCGCAGGACGACGGGGTCGTGGAGATCGCGTACTTCGGGCTGATCCCGGCGTTCCGGGGGCGGCGCATCGGCGGGCACCTGCTGTCGTACGGGACGGCCCGTGCCTGGGACCTCGCCGAGCGGTGGCCGGGGCTGCCGCCGACCAAGCGGGTCTGGCTGCACACCTGCACCCGGGACGGCGAGCACGCCATGGGGAACTACCTGCGGCGGGGGTTCACCCTGTTCGACACCAAGGTGACCGAGGAGGCGGACGCTCCGGCGCCGGGGCCCTGGCCCGGCGCGGCCGCTTCCACACCATGACCCACATCACATCGTCTCGACATGCGAGACATCCCTGTCCGGAATATGGATGATGGTGGACTCGGTCTAAAGAGCCGTGACACGCTTCCGTCATGTCTGGAACTGGAATTGCCTTGGTGAGTCGGCGCCACGTCGACCTCGGCCGCATGTCCAGCGCCATCTGTCCGGTGAGCTGACGCCCGACCGCGAGGGGTTGGACGACCCCGGGCAACAGCGCCGCACCCTCCTCTGTTTCAGCCCGCGCAAGGACGCGCAGGCGCCGCACACGCTGCACGCGTGTGCCCGCATGCGCGCGCCGGCGCAGCTCAGAGCCGCTTACCCGCCTTTCCCGAAGGACATACACCCATGGCCGCCACCCCTCAGAACCCCGCCACGCCCCGCCGCAAGGTGAGCCGTCACCGTGGTGAGGGCCAGTGGGCCGCGGGACACTTCACCCCGCTGAACGGCAACGAGCAGTTCAAGAAGGACGACGACGGTCTCAATGTGCGGACACGCATTGAGACGATCTACTCGAAGCGCGGCTTCGACTCGATCGACCCCAACGACCTGCGCGGCCGGATGCGCTGGTGGGGGCTGTACACCCAGCGCAAGCCCGGGATCGACGGCGGCAAGACCGCGATCCTGGAGCCGGAGGAGCTGGACGACAAGTACTTCATGCTGCGGGTGCGGATCGACGGCGGACGCCTCACCACCCAGCAGTTGCGGGTGATCGGCGAGATCTCGCAGGAGTTCGCGCGCGGCACCGCCGACATCACCGACCGGCAGAACGTCCAGTACCACTGGATCCGGGTCGAGGACGTGCCCGAGATCTGGGAGCGGCTGGAGGCCGTCGGCCTGTCCACCACCGAGGCCTGCGGTGACACCCCTCGTGTGATCATCGGCTCGCCCGTCGCCGGGATCGCCGCGGACGAGATCATCGACGGCACACCCGCGATGGAGGAGATCCAGCGGCGGATCATCGGCAACAAGGACTTCTCGAACCTGCCCCGCAAGTTCAAGTCGGCGATCTCCGGCTCGCCACTGCTCGACGTGGCGCACGAGATCAACGACATCGCGTTCGTCGGTGTCCGCCACCCCGAACACGGCCCCGGCTTCGACCTGTGGGTCGGCGGCGGTCTGTCCACCAACCCGAAGATCGGGCAGCGGCTCGGCGCGTGGGTGCCGCTGGACGAGGTCGCGGACGTGTACGAGGGCGTCATCTCGATCTTCCGTGACTACGGCTACCGGCGGCTGCGCACCCGTGCCCGGCTGAAGTTCCTGCTCGCCGACTGGGGCACGGAGAAGTTCCGCCAGGTCCTTCAGGACGAGTACCTCAAGCGCGAGCTCGTCGACGGACCGGCGCCCGACCAGCCGGTGGCGCGCTGGCGCGACCACGTGGGAGTGCACCCGCAGAACGACGGCCGGTACTACGTCGGGTTCGCCCCGCGCGTCGGCCGCGTGGACGGCACGACACTGACGAAGATCGCCGATCTCGCCGAGGCGCACGGCTCCGGCCGGGTCGCCACCACCGTCGAGCAGAAGATGATCGTGCTCGACGTCACCCAGGAGCAGGTCGACTCGCTCGTCGCGGGCCTGGAGGCGCTGGACCTCACGGTCAACCCGTCGCCGTTCCGGCGCGGCACCATGGCCTGCACCGGCATCGAGTACTGCAAGCTCGCCATCGTCGAGACCAAGGCGCGCGGTTCCCTGCTGATCGACGAACTGGAGCGCCGTATCCCGGAGTTCGACGAGCCGATCACCATCAACATCAACGGCTGCCCGAACGCCTGCGCGCGTATCCAGGTGGCGGACATCGGTCTCAAGGGACAGCTCGTCCTGAACGACGCGGGCGAACAGGTCGAGGGCTACCAGGTGCACCTGGGCGGCGCACTCGGCCTTGAGGCCGGGTTCGGCCGCAAGGTACGCGGCCTGAAGGTCACCTCCGACGAACTCCCCGACTACGTCGAGCGCGTGCTCAAGCGGTTCCAGGACGAGCGCGAGGACGGCGAGCGCTTCGCCGCCTGGGTCACCCGTGCTTCTGAGGAGGCTCTGTCGTGAGTGAGCGAGCCGCCCCTTTCTACTGCCCCTACTGCGGTGACGAAGACCTGCGCCCGAACGAAGAGGGACACGGCGCGTGGGAATGCGGGGCCTGCAATCGAGCCTTCCAGTTGAAGTTCCTCGGGCTGCTGTCCCGGGGGCTTCAGCGAGCCGAAAGCGGAGGGGATCACATATGACTACCGTTCAGGCGGATTCCGATACGTCCGCGTCCTTGCCGGACGCGACCGAGCAGGACGCGGCGGACCCGGAAGCGGCGAAGCGCGCCGAGCTCAAGGCGCTCGCCGAGCAGGCCGGCCGTGAGCTGGAGGACGCCTCGGCCCTGGAGATCCTCCAGTGGGCCGTGGACACGTTCGGCAAGCGCTTCTGCGTGACGTCCTCCATGGAGGACGCGGTGGTCGCGCACCTCGCCTCCCGGGCCAGGCCCGGCGTGGACGTCGTGTTCCTCGACACCGGCTACCACTTCCCGGAGACCATCGGCACCCGGGACGCCGTCGAGGCCGTGATGGACGTCAACGTCATCACGATCACCCCCCGTCAGACGGTCGCCGAGCAGGACGCCGAATACGGGCCGAAGCTGCACGACCGCGACCCCGACCTGTGCTGCTTCCTGCGCAAGGTCAAGCCGCTCGAAGAGGGCCTGACCCGGTTCGACGCGTGGGCGACGGGCCTGCGCCGCGACGAGTCCGAGAGCCGGGCGAACACCCCGGTCGTCGGCTGGGACGACAAGCGCGGCAAGGTCAAGGTCTCCCCGATAGCGCGCTGGACGCAGGACGACGTGGACGCCTACGTCACCGAGCACGGCGTGCTCACCAACCCCCTGCTCATGGACGGCTACACCTCCGTGGGCTGCGCCCCCTGCACCCGCCGGGTCGCCCCGGGCGAGGACGCGCGGGCCGGCCGCTGGGCGGGCAACACCAAGACCGAGTGCGGGCTGCACCTGTGAGCGCCGCAGGGCCCGCGGAGAACGCCACCGCGCCCGCCGAGACAGCTGACACCGTCGGGAACACCGTCCCCGGGAGGGGCCGTGCTCCCGCGACGAACCAGGAGAACCAAGTGACGACCGGAGCCACCGGAGCCACCGTCTGGCTCACGGGTCTGCCGAGTGCCGGCAAGACCACCATCGCCTACGAGCTGGCGGGCCGGCTGCGCGAGGACGGCCACCTCGTGGAGGTCCTCGACGGCGACGAGATCCGCGAGTTCCTCACCGCGGACCTGGGCTTCAGCCGCGCCGACCGGCACACCAACGTGCAGCGCATCGGCTTCCTCGCCGACCTGCTCGCCCGTAACGGCGTCCATGCGCTCGTGCCGGTCATCGCGCCCTACGCCGACAGCCGCGAGGCGGTCCGCAAGCGTCACGCGGCGAGCGGTGCCGCGTACGTCGAGGTGCATGTGGCGACGCCGGTCGAGGTGTGCTCCGAACGCGATGTGAAGGGTCTGTACGCCAAGCAGGCGGCCGGGGAGATCTCCGGGCTGACCGGTGTCGACGACCCCTACGAGGCCCCCGAGACCCCGGATCTGCGCATCGAGTCGCAGGACCAGACGGTCCAGGAGTCCGCGGCGCTGGTCCACAAGCTGCTCACCGAGAGGGGTCTGGCATGACGACGACCGTCGCGGCCGTCCCCGGGGAGACCGGCACCCCGTACACGCTGTCCCACCTGGACGCGCTGGAGTCCGAGGCCGTCCACATCTTCCGTGAGGTGGCGGGTGAGTTCGAGCGGCCGGTGATCCTGTTCTCCGGCGGCAAGGACTCCATCGTCATGCTGCACCTCGCGCTGAAGGCGTTCGCCCCGGCGGCGGTCCCCTTCACGCTGCTGCACGTCGACACCGGACACAACTTCCCCGAGGTCCTGGAGTACCGCGACCGCACCGTCGCCGAGCACGGACTGCGCCTGCACGTCGCCTCCGTACAGGACTACATCGACCGCGGAGTGCTCAAGGAACGCCCCGACGGCACCCGCAACCCCCTCCAGACCGTGCCGCTGACGGAGAAGATCCAGGCGGAGAAGTTCGACGCCGTCTTCGGCGGCGGACGACGCGACGAGGAGAAGGCACGCGCCAAGGAACGGGTCTTCTCACTGCGGGACGAGTTCTCCCAGTGGGACCCCCGCCGTCAGCGCCCCGAGCTGTGGAACCTCTACAACGGCCGCCACGCGCCCGGCGAGCACGTCCGCGTGTTCCCACTGTCCAACTGGACCGAGCTGGACGTCTGGCAGTACATCGCCCGCGAGGGCATCGCACTCCCCCAGATCTACTTCGCGCACGAGCGCGAGGTGTTCCAGCGGGCCGGCATGTGGCTGACCGCAGGCGAGTGGGGCGGCCCCAAGGACGGCGAGACCGTCGAGAAGCGGCAGGTGCGGTACCGGACGGTCGGTGACATGTCCTGCACGGGTGCCGTCGACTCCGACGCGACCACGCTGGACGCCGTGATCACCGAGATCGCCGCCTCCCGGCTCACCGAGCGGGGCGCGACCCGTGCCGACGACAAGATGTCCGAGGCCGCGATGGAAGACCGTAAGCGCGAGGGGTACTTCTAAGCATGAGCACGATCACCGCCGAGGAGCTCTCGGCCACCACCCTGCTGCGGTTCGCGACCGCCGGTTCCGTCGACGACGGCAAGTCCACCCTCGTCGGGCGGCTGCTGCACGACTCCAAGTCGGTCCTCACCGACCAGCTGGAGGCCGTGGAGCGCGTCTCGGCGAGCCGCGGCCAGGAGGCCCCCGACCTCGCGCTGCTCACCGACGGTCTGCGGGCCGAGCGGGAACAGGGCATCACCATCGACGTGGCGTACCGCTACTTCGCGACCCCGCGCCGCCGGTTCATCCTCGCCGACACCCCCGGCCATGTGCAGTACACCCGCAACATGGTGACGGGTGCCTCCACGGCCGAGCTGACGGTGATCCTGGTCGACGCCCGCAACGGCGTCGTCGAGCAGACCCGCCGGCACGCCGCGATCGCCGCGCTGCTGCGCGTCCCGCACGTGGTCCTGGCCGTCAACAAGATGGACCTCGTCGCGTACGAGGAGCAGGTCTTCGCGCGGATCGCCGAGGAGTTCACGGCGTACGCGTCCGAGCTGGGCGTCCCGGAGATCACCTCCATCCCGATCTCGGCGCTCGCCGGTGACAACGTGGTGGAGCCGTCGGCCAACATGGACTGGTACGGCGGGCCGACGTTCCTGGAGCACCTGGAGTCCGTGCCGGTCGCCCATGACCTGGCGCACTGCCACGCCCGTCTCCCCGTGCAGTACGTGATCCGTCCGCAGACCGCCGAGCACCCGGACTACCGGGGCTACGCGGGCCAGATCGCGGCCGGTACGTTCCGCGTCGGCGACTCGGTGACCGTGCTGCCGTCCGGCCGTACGACGAAGGTCACGGGCATCGACCTTCTCGGCGAGCCGGTCCAGGCGGCGTACACCCCGCAGTCGGTGACGCTCCTGCTGGAGGACGACATCGACATCTCGCGCGGCGATCTGCTCGTGCCCAGCAAGGACGCGCCCGCGACCACGCAGGACATCGAGGCGACCGTCTGCCATGTCGCCGACCAGCCGCTCACCGTGGGCCACCGGGTGCTGCTCAAGCACGGCACCCGCACCGTCAAGGCGATCGTCAAGGACATCCCGTCCCGGCTGACGCTCGACGACCTGTCCCTGCACCCGCACCCGGGACAGCTCGTCGCGAACGACATCGGCCGGGTGAAGATCCGCACGGCGGAGGCGCTCCCGGTCGACTCGTACGCCGACTCCCGCCGTACCGGCTCCTTCATCCTGATCGACCCCTCCGACGGCACGACGCTGACCGCCGGCATGGTCGGCGAGTCGTTCGCGTCCCCGGAGCCCGTCAAGGACGAGGCCGAGGACGACGGGTGGGACTTCTGACATGAACCCCCAGGACTTCTACGCGACGTTCGCGAAGGAGGGCGGCCGTGTGGGCAGCGGCGCCCTCGGGAGCGGGCAGGGCGGAGTCGCGCGATGTGTGCGATGACGTACGCGCACCGCTTGCGCGCCCTCACCCCCCACCGCCGTAGACGAAAACCCGACCTCCCGGCCACGACCTGAGAGACCGTGACCGCCGGGCCTCCGAGAGGAACACCTCCCGTGCCTGCACACCGCTCCGCTGCTTTCCGGCGTACCTTCGCGGCCCTCACCGCACTCCCGCTGCTGGCCCTGGCCGCCTGCGGCTACGGCTCCCAGTCCACGGAGGCCAAGACCGACAAGGTCGCCGCCGGCGCCGAGAAGATCGACGGTCTCGACACCGTCAACATCGGCTACTTCGGCAACCTCACCCACGCCACCGCTCTCGTCGGCATCCAGAAGGGCTTCTTCCAGAAGGAGCTCGGCGCCACCAAGGCGAAGTACACGACCTTCAACGCGGGCCCGTCCGAGATCGAGGCCCTCAACGGCGGCTCCATCGACATCGGCTGGATCGGCCCCTCCCCGGCGATCAACGGCTACACCAAGGCGGACGGCGCCAACCTGCGCATCATCGGCGGTTCGGCCTCCGGCGGTGTGAAGCTCGTCGTCAACCCGGACAAGATCAAGTCGCTGAAGGACGTCAAGGGCAAGAAGATCGCCACCCCGCAGCTCGGCAACACGCAGGACGTGGCGTTCCTCAACTGGATCGCGGAGCAGGGCTGGAAGGTCGACGCGAACACCGGCAAGGGCGATGTGTCCGTGGTCCGCACGGAGAACTCCGTCGCCCCGGACGCCTACAAGTCCGGTGCCATCGACGGCGCCTGGGTGCCGGAGCCGACCGCGTCCAAGCTGGTCGCCGAGGGCGCGAAGGTGCTGCTGGACGAGGCCGACCTGTGGCCGGACAAGAAGTTCGTGATCACGAACATCATCGTGCGCCAGGAGTTCCTGAAGGAGCACCCGGACGTCGTCGAGGCCGTGCTGCGCGGCTCGGTCAAGACCAACGCGTTCATCGGCTCCAACGCGGACGAGGCGAAGGCCGCGGCGAACGCCCAGCTCAAGGCCGACTCCGGCAAGGAGCTGCCGGCGGACGTGCTCGACCCGGCGTGGAAGTCCATCCAGTTCATCAACGACCCGCTGGCGTCCACCCTGCAGACCGAGGCGGACCACGCGGTCAAGGCCGGGCTGCTGGAGGACCCGAAGCTCGACGGGATCTACGACCTGACGCTGCTCAACAAGGTCCTCAAGGCCGAGGGCGACGACGAGGTCGACGACGCCGGTCTCGGCGTCAAGTAACCGCGTAGTCCGATGAGTTCCCAGGAGGTGACGACCATGGCCACCACATTCGCCAAGGCCGCCGACGGCGTCCAGGCCGCCGAGCACGCCGCCCGTATCGAGCACGTATCGAAGTCCTTCGCCGGGCCCGCCGGGCAGCAGCTCGTCCTGGACGACATCACGCTCGATGTCGCTCCCGGCGAGTTCGTCACCCTCCTGGGGGCCTCGGGCTGCGGAAAGTCGACGCTGCTCAACCTGGTCGCGGGTCTCGACGACCCGACCGCGGGCAGCATCACGACCGACGGGCGTCCGGCTCTGATGTTCCAGGAGCACGCCCTGTTCCCGTGGCTGACCGCGGGCAAGAACATCGAACTCGCCCTGAAACTCAGGGGGGTTCCGAAGAACGACCGGCGCGAGCGGACCGAGGAACTGCTCGGTCTGGTCCGGCTCCAGGGCGCGTACGGCAAGCGGGTGCACGAGCTGTCCGGCGGTATGCGCCAGCGCGTCGCCCTGGCCCGCGCCCTGGCGCAGGAGAGCAAGCTGCTGCTGATGGACGAGCCGTTCGCCGCGCTCGACGCCATCACCCGGGACGTGCTCCACGACGAGCTGACCCGGATCTGGCGCGAGACGCAGGTCTCGGTGCTGTTCGTGACGCACAACGTGCGCGAGGCGGTACGGCTCGCCGAGCGGGTCGTCCTGCTGTCCTCGCGCCCCGGCCGGGTGGCCCGCGAGTGGACCGTGGGAATTCCGCAGCCGCGCCGCATCGAGGACACCGCCGTGGCGGAGCTGTCCGTCGAGATCACCGAAGAACTGCGTAGGGAGATCCGCCGCCATGGGCAGCACTGAGACCAAGAGCGACGCCGGGCCCGGCGGGAACGTCAAGGACTCCGACGACCTCGCCGGCCTGGAGGCGGGCCTCGACGCGCTGGACACGGTGCAGACCGGGCGGCCGCCGCTGCGCCAGGTACTCGTGCAGAAGGTGCTGCCCCCGATCACCGCCGTCGCCCTGGTGCTGGCGGTCTGGCAGCTCCTCGTCCTGGCGGAGATCGCACCGGCCTACAAGTTGCCCTCGCCGTCCGAGGTGTGGGGGGAGGTCCGGCAGGCCTGGCTGCAGGGCACGCTGCTGGACTCCATCTGGACCAGCGTCTCCCGTGGTCTGCTCGGCTTCCTCGCGGCCCTGGCCATCGGTACCCCGCTGGGTCTGCTGGTGGCCCGGGTCCGGATCGTCCGCGCGGCGATCGGCCCGATCCTCTCCGGTCTGCAGTCGCTGCCGTCGGTGGCGTGGGTGCCGCCCGCGGTGGTCTGGCTGGGCCTGGAGCCGTCGGTGATGTACACGGTGATCCTGCTCGGCGCGGTCCCGTCGATCGCCAACGGTCTGGTGTCCGGCATCGACCAGGTGCCGCCGCTGTTCCTGCGGGCCGGCCGCACGCTGGGCGCGACCGGGCTGAAGGGCACCTGGCACATCGTGATGCCGGCGGCGCTGCCCGGTTATGTGGCCGGTCTGAAGCAGGGCTGGGCGTTCTCCTGGCGCTCGCTGATGGCCGCGGAGATCATCGCGAAGGCTCCCGACATCGGTTCCGGCCTCGGCCAGATGCTGGAGGCGGGCCGCACCAACAGCAGCATGCCGCAGGTGTTCCTCGCCATCTTCCTCATCCTGATCGTGGGCATCGCCATCGACCTGCTGATCTTCAGTCCGCTGGAGCGGTGGGTCCTGCGCAGCCGCGGCCTGCTGGTGAAGAGCTGATCCACATGTCCAGGAAGCCGGTCCTCCTCGTCATCGCCCACGGCAGCCGCGATCCGCGGCACGCCGCCACCGTCCACGCCCTGGTGCGCCGGGTGCGGGCGATGCGACCCGGGCTGCGCGTGGAGACCGGCTTCCTCGACTTCGACTTCCCCTCGGTCCAGGGGGTGCTGGCGTCGCTGGCGGCGGAGGGCGTACAGGACGTGGTGGCCCTGCCCCTGCTCCTGACCCGCGCCTTCCACGCCAAGGCGGACATCCCGGCGGTCCTGCGGGAGGCACCACCGTGCCTGCGCATCCGCCAGGCGGAGGTGCTGGGCCCCTCGCCGCTGCTGCGGTCGGCCCTCGAACGCCGGCTGTACGAGGCGGGGTTGAGCCCCGCCGACAAGTCCTCGACCGGGGTCGTCCTGGCCTCGGCGGGGTCCTCCGACCCGGAGGCGATCGCGGTGATCGCCGACATCGCGCGGGAGTGGTGGCACACCGGTTGGTGCGCCGTGCGACCCGCGTTCGCCTCCGCATCCCTTCCCCGCACCGAGGACGCCGTACGGGAACTGCGGGCACTCGGCTGCGACCGGGTGGCCGTGGCACCGTACGTCATCGCGCCCGGCAGGCTGCCGGACCGTATCGCCGCAGGCGCGGCCGAGGCGGGCGCGGACGTCCTGGCCGAGGTGCTCGGCCCCTCCCCCGAGCTGGCCGCGCTGTTGTTGCGCCGCTACACCGCCGCCCTGCGACCGAGGCAGCTCACCGCGGCCTGAGCCCTCGCCATGCGGCTCCGGTCGTCAGGCACCCGCCTTGGGGTCCCTGCCACTCGACGCCAGCGCCCTGTGGAACACCGGGGCGCCTTCGGGTACCGGGACCGGGTCCGCGAAGCCGTCGTACCGGCGGTAGAGCTCGCCGTGGGTTTCCACGACGGTGAGGACGAAGTGGGCGGCGGCGTCCGGGATCCGGAAGGACCGGCCGGTGGCGGTCGCGACGTCCCAGCCGTGGACGGCCATCTCCTTGATGATCATGCCGGCGAGGTCGACGGCGGGCAGCGGGCCCATGCCGAGGTCGATGTCGCCCTCCCACAGCGCCGGATCGGCCCAGGCCGCGACCGCGCGGTCCAGCTGGGCGGCGTAGGCGTCGGCCCAGTCGGGATCGGTGGTGAAGTCGCGCTTCGTCAGCTCCTCGGGGAGGGGCTTGCGCAGAGCGCGGTGTTCCAGGCCGTGCGAGGTGTAGAGGACCCAGTGGTTGACCAGGGCGCGGACGTCCCAGTCGCCGCAGTGGGTGGGCAGGGCGAGCTGTTCCGCCGTGACGCTTCGGGCGACCCGGGCCGCCTCGGCGGCGCATTCGACCATGTACGGGTGGTGCGGGTGTGTGCTGCTGGCGTGGTTCTTCATGCACCTCACGCTAGGGACGGCACGCTCACCGCTCTTGAACAAACGCGACAGCGTCGTCCGCCGGCGGCGTCGGCTCCGCCACCGGCAGTGAACCGGCCTCCCTCCGCTCACGGGCGAACGTGTTCGCGAGCCGTTGCAGCGGGTCGTTGAGCGGGCTCGGTACGCCGTGGAGACGGCCCAGCAGGGCGATCTCGCCGTCGAGGTGGCCGGCCTCGATGGTGCCGGTGCCCCGGGTGAGGGACTGCCAGGAAAAACCCCCGCCGCGCGGAGCGCCGTCCAACGGGGAGAGGGTGACCTTGTCGCCACGGGTCCGCCTCTGTTCCTCGGCGCTCGCGTACGCGATCCCGGCGGCGTCGAGGACCCGCTCGTCCTCCGCCCGCACCCTCGCGAACAGTCCGCCCGTCTCCTCACACCGCGGGTGCGTCGTGGTTGATCGCGCAGTTCCCCGCGCCTCTTATGGGGCGCCCCCGGTGAGCTCCGCCAGTTTCGCCACCGTGTTCCAGTTGCGGGTCGTGGCGATCAGGCCCTTGAAGAGGCGCGGCTTCGACAAGGTCTCCGCCAGCTTGGAGCGGCCCAGCCCCTCCGGGGCGTAGAGGTAGAGCGCGCGGTCTCCGATCCTGAACTCCTCCGGGAGGAAGGCCTGTCGGTCGATCGACTCGAAGCGGGCCTCCTCCACCTGCTCCGAGAGATACGTGACATGGAGTTGCTTGCCCTCCAGCTCCGCCGCCGGGAACGGGCAGGCCTCGCGGACGGCCTCCAGGTAGGCGTGGTCGCGCACCAGGACGTCGACGGTGAAGCCGAAGTGTTTCTCGATGACGGCCGCCAGTTCGGTGGCGAGGGAGTTCTCGTCGCCGTTTTCGCTGGTGAAGACCGCGTTGCCGCTCTGGAGATAGGTGGCCACAGCGGTGTGGCCGAGGCCCGTCAAGAGTGTACGGAGGTCGGCCATCGGGACCTTCTTGTTGCCGCCCACATTGATCCCGCGCAGGAGCGCCGCGTATGTCGTCATGGGCTCACGATAGGCAGGCCGGGACGGGTTCACCCTGAGGAGCGGCCCCGAGACGCCGGGATAGGTGTAGGGGGTCACTGTCCTACCTGGTGGGGAGGGGGCGGGGTCCGAGGGGAGGAGTCCCGGCCGTCGGGGTTCACCGGGGAGCACGATGAGATGTGTTTATCCGGCTCATACCTTCGAAAGGAAAGGTGGCGGCAGGGGGTCGCCATCGACATCGAGGGGGCTGGCCCGTCATGGGGAACGGAGACGTACGGGTGCGGGGGATCGCCGCCCGCGCCGGCGGCTGGAGCGCCCGGCACCGATGGGCGGCGGTCGGTGTCTGGGTGCTGTTCGTCGTGCTGACGATGGGGATCGGCTCGGCGATGGGCTCGGTCGAGGTCAAGGACAGCGACCAGCTCAAGGGGGAGACCAGCACGGCGGCCCACATCATCGAGGAGGCGGGGATCGAGGAGCCCGCCGGTGAGACCGTCCTGATCCAGGCGAAGGACGACGACACCTTGGCCACGGACGCCTCGTTCCGGGCCGCCGTGGACGATGTCATGAAGGCCGTCGAGGACACCGGGAAGGTCACGGACGTGACCTCGCCGTACGACACGCGGACGATCTCCAAGGACGGCCGCAGCGCGCTGGTCCAGTTCGACGTGCGGGGCGCGTCGGACACCGCGGGCGAGCGGATCGAGCCGGTGCTGAAGGCCGTCGAGGACGTCCAGAAGGACCACGGGACGCTGCGGATCGAGGAGATCGGCGGCGCCTCCATGATGAAGACGTTCGACGACGCGTTCGGGGACGACTTCCAGAAGGCCGAGTACTCGGCCCTGCCGGTGGCGCTCGGCATCCTGCTGATCGCGTTCGGCGCGGTCGTCGCGGCGCTGCTGCCGGTGGCGCTGGCGATGACCGCGATCATGGCGACGATGGGCCTGATGG
The DNA here is from genome assembly GCF_036346855.1 of Streptomyces europaeiscabiei. Taxonomy (NCBI): domain Bacteria; kingdom Bacillati; phylum Actinomycetota; class Actinomycetes; order Kitasatosporales; family Streptomycetaceae; genus Streptomyces; species Streptomyces europaeiscabiei. The sequence continues at coordinate 8,183,019 of NZ_CP107841.1, read as the reverse complement.
CCATCGTCAGCCATGTGATCCCGATGAGTGACACCGCCAACTCCGTGATGCTGCTGGTGGGTCTGGCCGTCGGTGTCGACTACTGCCTGTTCTATCTGCGCCGTGAGCGCGAGGAGCGTGCGGCGGGCCGGGACGCGCAGACCGCGCTGCGGGTGGCCGCCGCGACCAGTGGCCGCGCCATCATCGTCTCCGGTGTCACGGTGTGCGTGGCGATGGCGGGCATGCTGTTCACCGGGCTCGCCGAGTTCGAGGCGATGGGTCTGGCCTCCCTGATGGTCGTCGCCGTCGCGATGGTCGGGTCGGTCACCGTGCTGCCGGCGCTGCTGTCGCTGCTGGGCGAGCGGGTCGAGAAGGGCCGCATCCCGTTCCTGCACCCGGACAAGCGGCGGAAGAACGGCCGCTCCCAGGGCACCTCGGAGAGCCGCTTCTGGACCGCCGTCCTGCGGGTCGTCCTCGCGAGGCCTGCGCTGTCGCTGGTCGTCGCGACCGGTGCGCTGCTCGCCGTGGCCGCGCCCGCGGTCGGGATGAAGACGCAGAACCTCACACTGGACCAGGAGTTCGGCGACTCGCTGCCGATCGTGCAGACCTACAACCGGGTCAACGAGGCCTTCCCGGGCGGTTCCGAACCGGCCGAGGTGGTCGTGAAGGCGAAGGACATCAACGCCCCCGAGGTGCGGTCGGCGCTGGCCGACTTCAAGGCGGAGGCCGTCGCCTCGGGCGCCTCGCGCGGCCCGGTGGAGATCAAGGTGCACGACGCGAAGAACGTGGCGTTCGTGTACGTGCCGCTGGTCGGCGGCTCCGACCAGGACAAGGCGGGCGCGAGCCTGGACAAGCTGCGCGACGAGGTACGACCCGCCACGCTCGGCAAGGTCGAAGGGGTCGAGGCGCCGGTCACCGGGCAGGTCGCGGGCAACCAGGACTTCAACGACCAGCTGATCGGCTCCGTCGTCCCGGTCTTCGCCTTCGTCGTGGTCTTCGCCTTCCTGCTGATGCTGCTGTCGTTCCGCTCGCTGACGATCGCGGTCACGTCGATCGTGCTGAACCTGCTGTCGGTGGGGGCCGCGTACGGCATCCTCGTGGGCGTCTTCCAGCACGGCTGGGGTGCCTCGCTGGTGGGCGCGGAGGGCGTCGGCGCCATCATCACCTGGCTGCCGCTGTTCCTCTTCGTGATCCTCTTCGGGCTGTCGATGGACTACCACGTGTTCGTGGTCTCGCGTATCCGTGAGGCGCGGCTGCGGGGCCTCACGACGAAGGACGCCATCCAGCACGGCGTCGTCACCACGGCCGGGGTCGTGACCAGCGCCGCCGTCATCATGGTCGCCGTCTTCGCGATCTTCGGGACGCTGTCCATGCAGTCGATGAAGCAGATGGGCGTGGGTCTGGCGGCCGCCGTCCTCATCGACGCGACCATCATCCGGGGTGTGCTCCTCCCGGCGGTGATGGCCCTGCTCGGCGAGCGCAACTGGTACCTGCCGAAGTGGCTGAACCGCCTGCCGGACCTCACCCACGACGAGACGCCGGAGCCGGGTGCCGGTCCGGGTCCGGGTCCGGGTCCGGGTGCGGGTGCGCGGAAGGACGAACGCGTACGGGTCTGACGATTCGCTCGACGCGGACGCGGGCGTGGCCGGGGTGGAGACACCACCCCGGCCACGCCCGCGTCCGCCCTCGTCCGTCTCGCCTGCGTCCGTCCGCGCGGCTCAGGCCGCCTTGGCCACGTCTCCCCGGTCGAAGGAGTCGAGGGTGCGGGTGAAGTCGCGGGTCGACAGCAGCAGCTTGTAGACGATGGCGAGTTCGAAGGCGAGCAGCAGGGCGCCGGAGACGATGGTCGTCGTCATCACGGAGTCGATGATCGGGCCGATCATGAAGACGCCCATCTGGAACTCGATGCCGCTGATCAGGTGGGGGCGGACGCGGTGGCGCAGCAGGAAGGACCGGACGCGCAGATAGGCGGGGAAGCGGCGGCGGAACTCCTGGTGCAGGTCGACGACCTGGGTCTGCGGCGCGGCCTCGGTGACCTCGGCGGTGGCCGTGCGCAGGTCCTGCTCGATGTCGGCCTCGGGGTTGTCGCGCAGCAGGTCCTCCATGAAGGCCAGTTCCCGCTCGTTCTCGGCGCGGCGGGCCTCGCGGAGCCGGGCCTTGATCTGCTTGCGCATGGTGTGGCGGACCTTGAAGGTCTCCAGGGAGTTGATGTAGCGCAGCGCGTCGCAGCCGATGACGGCGGCGGCCAGCCAGATGTAGAAGGTCTCGCCCGTGCGGTGGTACTGCCCCGCCATCAGGGCCACCGAGCACGCCGCGACCCGGACGCGGTCGAAGACGAAGTCGAGCCAGGCGCCGAACACGGAGCCCTGGCCGGTGAGCCGGGCGACCTTGCCGTCCATGCAGTCGAGGATGAAGCTCAGGTGGTAGACGACGGCGCCGGCGATCAGCCAGCGCCAGTCGCCCAGCGCGAAGCAGGCGGCCGAGACCAGACCCAGCAGGAAGGCGCCCCAGGTCAGCTGGTTGGGCGTGATCCTCGTGTACTTGGCGGTGAGCCGCACCAGCGGTGTGGCGACCGGGTCGACGAGCAGCACGGTCCACCATGCGTCCCGCTTCTTCTGCGTGACGCGGCGCACTTCAGCGAGGTCGGGTATGTCTCGGCGCATGGGTCAACTTCCTGGCGTTCGAAATGAGTTCACGCCCAGCTTGAGATCCGTTCACGCGAGGCACAAGAAGCGCCGAGTGCAACCTTTCGGCGGGGGTAACGGTCCAACCCGGCAACAGAGTCAATGCGTTTGTCTCGCAGGCCAGGCGTTACCCCAGCGTTATGAAATGACCTGACCGTTACCCAAAATGTGCCGGGACTTCACGGAAAAAGTGGAACCATCCTGCTTGCCCCGCTATCCGCTACTTTTCCGCGCCACTTCGATCCGCCGGTCGGTTCCGCCCCGATCCGCCCGCCAGTTCCGCCTCGATGAGGTCGGCGGCCTGTCGGGTGCCGCCCTCCCCCGCCATCTCCCGCCGCACCTCCTCGAGTCGGCGGGCCACGCCGGGGTCGTAGACGAGAGAGAGGACCGCCTCGCGCAGGGTCTCGGCCGTCGCCTCCTCCATGGGCAGATGGCGGGCGACGCCCAGGGACCGGAGCATGTCGGCGTTGCCGAACTGGTCGACGGCCTGCGGTACGGCGACCATGGGCGTGGCGGTGGCGAGCCCTTCCTGACTGCCGCCGGCGCCCGCGTGGGTGATGAACACGTCGGCCTGCCTGAGGATCGCGAGCTGCGGCACCCAGTCCCGCACCTCCACGCCGGCCGGGATCTCGCCCAGCTCCGCCGCGTCGACGTGCCTGCCGACCTGGAGCACCATGTGCCAGCCGGGCAGGTCACCGAAGGCCTTCACGCACTCGCGGTAGAAGTCGGGCTGCTTGGTGAAGGACGAGCCGAGCGAGACGAGCAGCACCTTCTCCGCATCGGCCGGACGCCGCCAGTCTCCCTGCGCCGTGCGGTCGCCCTGGCAGGCGCCGACGAAGGTGTACCGGCTCTCGTCGACGCGGCCGGCGTTCGGCTGGAGCGCCTTCGGGATGAGGACCAGGGAGCGGGCGGGCCGGCCGACGAACGAGTCGGGGTGCTCGGTGATGCCGTTCTCCTCCAGCCAGGACTCGAAGCGGGCGTAGTACGCCCGACCGCGCTCCGTCTTCTTCGGCTCGGCCCACATGGGTTCGGCGACCTCCTCCTCGTAGCCGGTCCAGGCGACCAGGTTCGGGGAGAGCGAGATCGCCCTGACGCCCCAGCGACGGGCGAGGACGGGCGCCGGGTAGGAGGTGATGTCGTGCAGCACGAGGTCGGGCTCGTCGCCCTCGTACGCCTCAATGAGCTGCGGCAGGGCCTGGATCGCGTCGTTCAGGAAGGGCTCCACGTTGTCGAGGAGTGTGGTGCCCCACGCCTCGGGATCGGCGTCGGGGCCGGGCAGTGTCGAGCGCCAGAGCTTCGGCTCGGCACCGGCCTTTGCCACCTTCTCCGCGAAGGCCGGCGGAATGGCGTACGTGACCCGGTGCCCTCGGGCCACCAGCTCCCGGATCACTTCGAGGCTCGGGTTCACGTGGCCGTGGGCGGCGATGGAGAACATGGCGATGTGGGAGGTGGGGGTGGTCATGAGAGACAGGTTATGCGAGACGATACGTATCGTCCAATGAGTTTTCCCGCCCCCGCCCCGCCACCCCTACCCGTCCCATCCCCAGGGGTTGTAGACGAGCCGCCACATGATGCCGACGACCGCCTCGGGCATGGCCAGGGGATGATCGCGAGCGCCTGCGCCAGCCAGCGCAGCCGCAGGGGCTGGTTGAGGAGCAGGGCGAGACCGAGGGCCAGCAGGAACTGCGGCACGGTCACGCCGACCGCCCACAGCAGGCCGATGCGGAACGAGTCCCAGAACAGGGAGTCGTGCAGCAGGTCCTGGAAGTTGAGTGTGCCGATCCACCGGGTGGGCTCCGTCCGGCCGGACTGTGCGTCGGTGAAGGCCAGCGCGATCCCGTACAGCAGCGGTCCGACGCTCAGCACCAGGATGGGGATCAGCGCGGGCAGCACCAGGAACCAGGCGCCGTGGTCGATCAGGCGCCGCTCCCGGCCGTCCGCCGGGGCGCGCCGCTTGGCCGGTCGCGTGCGTTTCGGCTTCGCGGTCGCCAAGGTCATGCCCGCCATGGTGCTGAGGGCGTGAAAGGGCGTCAAGGCACCGCACACAGGCTCCGACCTGTGCGAATGCGAGACTGGCCGTGAACGGCGTGAACCTGACGCCCCGAGGGGAGCGTCGGCCGTACGGACACGGAGGCGAAGGATGGACGAGGCACGGGCGCGGTACGTACTGGGCGCGGCCGGTGTGCTGCCCGGTGCGGCCGGGGAGGCCCGGCTGCTCGCGCTGGGCGAGAACGCGGTGTTCGCCGCCGGTGACCTGGTGGTCAAGGTGGGTCGCGACACCGAACTGCTGGACCGGGCCCGCGGCGAACTCGGCGTCGCGGCCTGGCTCGCCGAGGCGGGCTTCCCGGCCGTGCGGGCCGCCGAGTCGGAGCCCCGGCTCGTCGAGGGGCACCCAGTGACGGTGTGGCACCGTCTGCCCGATCCCGTACGCCCCGCCGTCCCCGGCGATTTGGCCGAACTCCTACGGCTGGTCCACGCCCTCCCCGCCCCTCCCTTCGCGCTGCCCCGCCGTGAACTGCTGGCCGGCGTGGAGCGCTGGCTGCGCCTCGCCGGCGACGCGGTCGACCCCGCTCACGCGGCCTACCTCCGCGAGCGCCGCGACGGCTTCGCGGCAGCCGCGGCCGCCCTCGCGCCCCACCTGCCCCCGGGTCCGATCCACGGCGACGCCCTCCCCCGCAACGTGCACGTCGGCCCGGACGGCCCGGTACTCGTCGATCTGGAGACCTTCTCCGGCGACCTGCGCGAGCACGACCTCGTCGTCATGGCCCTCTCCCACGACCGCTACGGGCTTCCGGCCGAGGAGTACGAGGCCTTCACCGCCGCGTACGGCTGGGACGTACGCGAGTGGGACGGCTGCTCGGTCCTCCGCGGCGCCCGCGAGACGGCCAGCTGTGCCTGGGTCGCCCAGCACGCGCCGAGCAACCCCAAGGCGCTCGCCGAGTTCGAGCGCCGCGTCGCCTCGCTGCGCGAGGGCGACGAGTCGGTCCGCTGGTATCCGTTCTGAGCGGCGCCCGGCTCAGACGGCCCGGAGTATGAGCACCGCTTCGTCGATCTGGGCGTCGCGGGCCAGGGCGAAGCCCCGGTCGTGGCCGGTGACGACGAAGCCGCACTTCTGCAGGACGCGGAGCGAACCGGTGTTGTCGGCGGCCGCGTAGGCGTGCAGGGGCCTGGTGGGGGCGAGATCGATCAGGGCGGTGAGGGCGGCGGTGGCGATGCCTCGGCCCCAGTGGGCGCGGTCGATCCAGTAGGTGACCTGGCGTTCGTCCGGCGGCCCGAAGACCGCGGCGTTGCCGACGACCTCGCCGTCGGCGACCACCGTGCGCGTCAGATTGTCGGAGTTTGCGCGGATTTTCTCCCAGTGGCTGTCGAAGAGCGCCCGGTCGCGGTGGTACTCCCGGGTGAAGGCGGCGACCCGCTGCGCCTCGGGGTCCGACTGGTGCCGCCAGAAGACCGGCAGGTCGCTGTCCCGTACGTCGCGGAGGGAGATGTCGGCGGTCGTCATACCGTTTCGTCCTCCAGCTCGCGCAGCGGCCATGTCGCGTCGACGACCGCTTCCGGGTTGCCCTTGCGGCGGAGGAAGGCCTGGAAGTCCGCGGCCCACTCGGCGTACCAGTCGATCTGACGGCGGTGCAGCTCGGCCGGGCCGAGGGCGGCGACCTTCGGATGGCGCTGGGCTATCGCACGGGCGAGCCGGGCGGCGGCCAGGGCGTCGGCGGAGGCGTCGTGCGCGGCGTCGAGCGGCACGCCGTACTCCCCGCAGACTGCTTCGAGGTTGCGCTTGCCCCGGCGGTAGCGGTCGACGGAGCGGTCGATCGTGTACGGGTCGACGACCGGCGCCGGATCGAGGCCGCCGAGCCGGTCGCGCAGGGACGGCAGGGCGTGCCGGCGCAGCTCGGCGGAGAGCAGGGTCAGGTCGAAGGCCGCGTTGTACGCCACGACCGGGACGCCCGTCCTCCAGTAGGAGACGAGGACGTCGGCGATGGCGTCGGCGACCTGGTCGGCGGGTCTGCCCTCGGCCACCGCACGGGCGTTGGTGATGCCGTGCACCGCCACCGCCTCCGCCGGGATCTCCATGCCCGGGTCGGCGAGCCATTCCCGGTGTCCGACCGGTTCCCCGTCCTTCACCTCGATCACCGCGCCCGTGACGATACGCGCCTCGCGCGGGTCCGTCCCCGTGGTCTCCAGGTCGAAGCCGATCAGCAGCTGCCTGTGCCAACCCATGCTGGCCCCCTTCTCGGTGGTGCTTTCCCCCAGTGACCACCACCATCGCATGGGCCACTGACAATCCGAGGACCGCGTTCCGCCGGGCGCCGCGACACCCGGTCACGGCCCGGGTCCCGACCGGGTACCGGCTCGCGACGGGCGCGGTTCACGACACCGGTCGGGAGTCCGCCCACGCGACTTCGAACTCCTCGCGGTACGTGTCCAAAAGCCCGACTTCACCGTTCTCGTCGGCCTTGAGGACCCGGCTGCCGCCGCGCAGGACGAGGACCGGCGCCTCCATGCCCCGGGTGCGGCGCAGATACGTCTGGACGACCGCGACACCGTCGGAGCCGTCGCCGTCCACGAGGTAGGCGGTGAAGCGGGGCGTCTCGTCGAAGACCTGGATCTCGAAGGCGCCGGGGTCGCGCAGCCGGGAGCGGACCCGGCGCATATGGAGGATGTTCATCTCCACGGCACGGCTCAGCTCTCCGCGCTTTATGCCCAGTTCGCGCTCGCGCCGCTTCACCGAACTGGAGGCGGGGTTGAGAAAGAGCAGCCGGACCCGGCAGCCCCCCTCGGCGAGCCGGACCAGCCGCCGCCCGGAGAAGTTCTGCACGAGGAGGTTCAGGCCTATCCCGATGGCGTCGAGGCGGCGGGCGCCGCCGAAGAGGTCCTCGGCGGGGAACTGCCGCAGCAGCCGCACCCGGTCGGGGTGCACGCCGACGACGTCCGCGTACCGGTCGCCGACGAGGTTCTCGACGGCGTCGACGGGCAGCCGGCGCGCGGAGGGCACGTCGCTGCCCGCGCCCAGGATCTCCAGCAGCTTCGCCGAGGCGCGCTCGGCCTGGGCGAGGACGGCCTCGGACAGGGCCCGGTTGCGGGAGACGACGTTGCGGGTGACCTCCAGCTCGTCCAGGGCCAGTTCCACGTCGCGCCGCTCGTCGATGTACGGCTCGAAGCAGGGCCAGTGCTGCACCATCAGCTCGCGCAGCTGCGGAAGGGTGAGGAAGCTGAGCACGTTGTCGTCGGCGGGGTCCAGCAGATAGCCCTTGCGGCGGCTGACCTCACGTACCGCGACGGCCCGCTGCACCCACTCCTGTCCGGCGGGTCCGGCGGCGGCGACCACCCAGTCGTCGCCGTGGACGGGCTCGTAGATGGGCCGCAGCACGGCGGCCACCACGGCGCGCAGCCGCTGCTCGACGAGGTTCAGCCAGATATAGGCGCGGCCGGCCCGCTGGGCGCGGGTACGCACCTCGAGCCAGGCGTCGGCGTTCCAGTCCAGTTCCGGGCCGATGGAACCCATCTCCATCGGCCGTGCCAGGGACACCGCGCCGGGCGGGACATCCGTGGAGTTCCCCTCGTGACCCGTGTCGCCCGCGTCACCAGGAGGCAGCTCCAGCCCTCCCGAGCCCACCCGCGCACCGCCTTCCGCTCCCCCGGGTTCACCCCTATTCAACGATCAAGGAAGGGTACTCCGGTAGCGGGTGACGATACAGCCGGATGGACAGGTCGTTTCTCAACTACCGCACGTGCCGCGGCTGTTCCGGCCCGCCCCCGCGCCGGGAGTGAGCTGATTCATAGCGTGCGGCGGTGAGGACCCGACACCGGGGGCCCACGAAGCGTCACGATGTGTCCATCGCCGGGCAGGAGAGACGTATGTCCTAGGAGGTTCCATCAGTTTGGGGGAGACTCCCCCCGAAAGTCACCCCCGGCGGCGCGCGACAACTGGAAGAGTCGTATCCATGCAGGTCTGGCCTGGACAGGCGTATCCGCTCGGCGCCACGTACGACGGCGCCGGTACCAACTTCGCGGTCTTCTCGGAGGCCGCGCATCGAGTAGAGCTGTGTCTGCTGGACGACGACGGCTCCGAGACGGCGGTGGAACTGCGCGAGTCGGACGCGTTCGTGCGGCACGCGTATCTGCCCGGCGTGATGCCGGGGCAGCGGTACGGCTTCCGTGTGCACGGCCCCTACGCGCCGGAGCGCGGGCTGCGCTGCAACTCCGCGAAGCTGCTTCTCGACCCGTACGCGCGGGCCATCAGCGGCTCGGTCACGTGGGGCGAGGAGGTGTACGGCTATCACTTCGGGGCGCCCGAGGAGCGCAACGACCTCGACTCGGCGCCGCACATGATGACCTCCGTCGTGGTCAACCCGTACTTCGACTGGGGTGACGACCGGCGGCCCCGCACCGAGTACCACCACACGGTGATCTACGAGGCCCATGTCAAGGGCCTCACCATGCGGCACCCGGGGCTGCCCGAGGAGCTGCGCGGCACGTACGCGGCGCTCGCCCACCCGGCGATCATCGAGCATCTGACCGCGCTGGGCGTCACTGCACTGGAACTGATGCCCGTACACCAGTTCGTGAACGACCACCGCCTGGCCGACATGGATCTCGGCAACTACTGGGGCTACAACACGATCGGTTTCTTCGCCCCGCACAACGCGTACGCCTCCTGGGGTGACCGGGGGCAGCAGGTGCTGGAGTTCAAGTCGGCGGTCCGGGCGCTGCACGAGGCGGGGATCGAGGTCATCCTCGACGTGGTCTACAACCACACCGCCGAGGGCAACCACCTGGGGCCGACGCTGTCGTTCAAGGGCCTCGACAACCCGTCGTACTACCGGCTCACCGACGACCCGCGCTACTACATGGACACGACGGGCACGGGCAACTCCCTGCTCATGCGGTCGCCGCACGTCCTGCAGCTGATCATGGACTCGCTGCGGTACTGGGTCACCGAGATGCATGTCGACGGTTTCCGCTTCGACCTCGCGGCGACGCTGGCCCGGCAGTTCCACGAGGTGGACCGGCTGTCGTCGTTCTTCGACCTCGTCCAGCAGGACCCCGTCGTCTCCCAGGTGAAGCTGATCGCCGAGCCCTGGGACGTCGGCGAGGGCGGCTACCAGGTGGGGAACTTCCCGCCGCTGTGGACCGAGTGGAACGGCAAGTACCGCGACACGGTGCGGGACCTGTGGCGGGGCGAGCCGCGTACGCTCGCGGAGTTCGCGTCGCGGCTGACCGGTTCGTCCGACCTGTACCAGGACGACGGGCGGCGGCCCCTGGCCTCGATCAACTTCGTGACCTGCCACGACGGCTTCACGATGCGGGACCTGGTCTCGTACAACGAGAAGCGCAACGACGCGAACGGCGAGGACAACCGGGACGGGGAGAGCCACAACCGGTCCTGGAACTGCGGGGCCGAGGGCGAGACCGACGATCCCGGAGTGATCGGGCTGCGGGTCCGGCAGATGCGGAACTTCATCGCCACGCTGATGCTGTCGCAGGGCGTGCCGATGCTCAGCCACGGGGACGAGTTCGCGCGGTCGCAGGGCGGCAACAACAACGCGTACTGCCAGGACAACGAGGTGTCGTGGGTGCCGTGGCCCTCCGGGGAGGACGGGGACGGGGGTGCGCCGTTCGGGGATCTGCTGGAGTTCACGCGGGCGATGGTCCGGCTGCGGAAGGATCATCCCGTCTTTCGGCGCCGGCGGTTCTTCCACGGGCGGCCGGTGGAAGGGACGCACGACGAGCTGTCGGACATCGCCTGGTTCACGCCGGAGGGGGAGGAGATGGTGCAGCGGGACTGGGACTCCGCCCAGGCGGGGGCGCTGAGCGTGTTCCTGAACGGGAACGCGATCTCCGAGCCCGGGGCTCGGGGGGAGCGGATCTCGGACGACTCGTTCCTGTTGATGGTGAACGCGTCGGCGGGGCCGCTGGAGTTCGTGGTACCGGTCAATCATGGGCCGCAGTGGCAGATGGTGGTGGACACGGGGCGGGAGGACGCGGTTCCCGAGGACGGGCCGAAGGTGGCGGCCGGGGACCGGGTG